>JAUZQE010000099.1 GCA_030733815.1 Yanghanlia caeni | reverse complement strand
TGAACACGGCGTACAGGATCGCTCTTAATTTGCCTGACTTCCACGCGAGACCTCCTTAACTCACTTCGCCAGGGGGTCAATTCCTCGTGTCGTCAGGGGGTTAGTTTAGGATGTCGCCTAGCAGTCAAAAATAGGATATTGGTCAGGATGAGGCATAGCCACGACGGAAAACGCCCAGCAAATTCAGTGACGCCCAGTACCTTCATTGAGAGGGCCTGTGCCCAGAAGGACAGCGGAGGCTTGCCCCAAAACGGGACATCGACGTCAAACCACGGAGTGATCCAATCCTCGCTTTGCGCCATGACTCTGGCAATCTCCGCATAGCGAGGTTCGCTAGTGTCATAAAACGGGACAAGCTCCATGGACACTAGCGGCAGCGAAAGGACTATCACCAGCGTTAGCCAAGCTACTGCGTTACTACGCTGCTGCATGATAGCTCTCTTGCTCCGCTATCCCGTCGACCCGACCGGCATTCTCACCCGCCGCCCTGCCATGACGCATGACATCGCGGACGATATAAACTGGACGTTGTTTGGTCTCGGAATATGTTTTCCCGACATACTCCCCAACCAGCCCGATTGACAACAGCTGTACACCGCCGAGGATCGTGATCATCGCAATAAGCGAGGGGTAGCCTTGCACTGGATCCCCCAACACCAGCGCTTTGGCCACAATCCACAGCGCAAACAGAAGGCCTAGAAACGCTGTAATCACTCCACCGGCCGTCGCAACTCTCAGCGGGGCGACAGAAAAAGAAGTAATTCCCTGGAATGCCAGGTTGAACAGGCTCAAGTAATCCCATTTCGTCACGCCCGCAACACGCGGCAGACGGTCGTACTCGATGATCGCTGTTGGAAGACCAATCCAGGCAAACAGTCCTTTCATATACCGGTTGCGTTCATTCAGCTGCTGCAAAGCATAGACCGCCTTGCGGCTTAACAGCCGAAAGTCTCCGGTATCGGGCGGTATCTCGACATCACTGATGGCGTTAAGAAGTCGGTAAAAATGGTGCGCACTACGGCGCTTGAACCAGGATTCGCCTCTGCGAGACCGGCGACGCATGCAAACGACGTCTGCGCCCTTCTTCCATTCCTGCATCATCTGCGGAATGAGCTCGGGCGGATCTTGCAGATCGGCATCCATTATGACGACCGCTGCTCCCGCGGCATGCGCCAGGCCCGCCGTGAGCGCCGCTTCTTTTCCGAAAT
>JAUZQE010000098.1 GCA_030733815.1 Yanghanlia caeni | reverse complement strand
CCTTCAGTAACGTATAGCGCCTGTTTGAGAACACCGGGGTCAATGTCTTTCCGGAAACAAGGTGCACCGCCTCCGGCCCCGTTTTAGGAACTGCCAAATAGAAGGTTTTGTCCTGTTGCGCGATTTGTTGAAGCTCTGCTTCTTTTATCGCCCTAGCACGTCCTGATGAATAGAACCGGGCCGAAAAGGGCAGCTCCGACAGATAGAACAGAGGGCTCGAAGGACCCGGCTGACGCATTACGTATCGCACGAGCTCCCGTTCGGTATTGCGCAGATCTGGATTAATCCACACCACCACACTTCCTGCCAGAACCACCAGGGGAACCAGTGCCACCGCTGTAAACAGTTTGACCCGGGGTATCGAATATCGAGCTCTCACTTCCTGCGCGAGCATCGCGGCCAGGATACTAAAGCCAGCGAGCGATGGAAGCACATAAGTCCAAAGAATGTTGGCAGAGAAGGTAAAGAAAACGGGGGTGAACAGTGCGGCAGTCACCCAGTAAAAGAATAGTGGATCTCTGTAGACAGCTTGCGCCGCCGACCGCAAGCGCGGGCTAAAAACCGCACCCCCCAGTGCGGCCAGTGCTAATAGCCCCCAAGGAAACGAGGCCTGTATCCAATAGACCCATATCATTCCATAGGGTCTCCTGTGAGCACTCCCATAGAGGTCACCGGCCCATCCCGGATCCAAGAACCGCCGAAAGTGCTCGCCTACGATGAAGTAGTCGAGAAAACCCGGTGTTTTGATCTCTGCCGCGACATACCAAGGGAGAGTCAGGAGAGCCGTTAGCAACACCCCGTTTCGCCATGGCAACAGCGCGGTAAGGGACGTCGTCCTTCGCGTACGCCACCACCACACTATGATCGGGGCAAAGATTATGAGTGCAGCCAAAGGACCCTTCGCCAAGAGACCGATCGTCAGTCCCAAGAAGAATCCATATTGCCACCATCGAATGTCGGCATTTCGGAGATTTAAAGACCTGTCCGGTTGTTGGTCGAGTGACCCGACTAAAAGGCGGTCGCCACTACCTATCACCCTCGCAAAGGAAACTAACGAGAGCGTGGTGCCAAGTGCGAGAAACGGGTCGGTAAGCACGGCACCAGAGCTGATGTAGACGAGGGTACAGGTGCTGTAAATGATGGCGGCCCAGAGCGCGACGCCAATGCCCCGCACCGATTTGAACCCCGTCAAATGTCAAGCGACATAATCTTTTGATCCCCTGGCGACAGATGGATTTAACCCCCCATGGTTAACGTCCTTCTGGTGTG
>JAUZQE010000097.1 GCA_030733815.1 Yanghanlia caeni | reverse complement strand
TGAATCGAACCGGGTTTTGAGGAGGCTGCATTTCTTGAGAGAATGCAGCCATGAGCAAGAACAACAAGTTTTCCCCTGAAGTCCGTGAGCGTGCCGTGCGGTTAGTGCGGGAGCATCGTGATGAGTACCCCTCGCAGTGGGCGGCGGTGCAGTCCATTGCGCCCAAGATCGGCTGCTCGGGCCACACCCTGTTGAAGTGGGTGCAGCTTCAAGAAGTCGAAGCAGGTACTCGAGCCGGCGTGCCCCAGGCAGAGCAAGAGCGCATCAAGGCGCTTGAACGTGAGATCAAGGAGCTACGCCGCGCCAATGAAATCCTGAAGTCGGCCAGCGCTTTTTTCGCGCAGGCGGCGCTCGACCGCGAACTGAAGAAGTAAACGCCTACATTGACCAACATCGGGACCTGTATGGGGTCGAGCCGATCTGCAAGGTATTGCAGGTCGCCCCGTCAGCCTACCGGCGACATGCCGCCCGATGCCGGAATCCGGAACTACGAAGCCTGCGGGCCAAGAGGGATGAACAACTCATGGTGGATATCCAACGTGTATGGGAGCAGAACTTCCGGGTCTATGGGGCTCGTAAGGTCTGGAAGCAGCTGAGTCGGCAAGGCGTGACGGTGGCTCGCTGCACGGTTGAGCGCCTGATGCGTCGGCTTGGTATTGAGGGTGTTAGACGCGGCAAACGTGTGCGTACCACGGTGCCAGACAGTGCCGCCGCCTGCCCGAGAGATCTGGTCAAGCGCCACTTCGAGGTGGAGCGCCCGAATCGCTTGTGGGTAGCGGACTTCACCTACTGCTCGACGTGGCAGGGATGGTTGTATGTCGCCTTCATCATCGACGCCTACGCCAAACGGATCGTCGGCTGGAGGGTCTCCAGCAGCATGACGACAGACTTTGTTCTGGATGCGTTAGAGCAGGCCATCTATGACCGTAGGCCAGCGCAGTCCGACGGGCTCATCCATCATTCGGATAGGGGGTCCCAATACGTATCCATCCGCTATTCCGACCGGCTGAGCGAAGCCGGAATCAACCCGTCGGTCGGGAGCACGGATAGCGCCTACGACAACGCTCTGGCCGAGACAATCAACGGTTTGTACAAAACTGAAGTGATTCACCGCCGAGCACCCTGGAAGACCAAGGCGGCGGTGGAACTGGCAACGCTTGAATGGGTATCTTGGTTTAACCACCAGCGCTTGCTGGGCTCGATCGGTGACATCCCGCCGGCCGAAGCCGAAGAGCGATACTATCGGCAACTTGCAGCACCGGCTGCGGAACCTGTTTTACTTTAACCAAACAGCCTCCGCGATTCCCGGTTCGATTCA
>JAUZQE010000096.1 GCA_030733815.1 Yanghanlia caeni | reverse complement strand
AGTTCGCCCACCCTCAGTCGGCTCGAGACCGGTGCCAGCCGCGCCGATGCCTGGGCGCTGCACCAGGTGCTGGTTGAGCATTTCATTGCCAGCTTTGCCAGTCCACCCGAAGAGCTGATTCTGGATGTCGATGCCTCGGATATCCCGTTACATGGCGAACAGGAACTCAAGCAGTTCCACGCCTATTACGATCACCACTGCTACCTGCCGCTGTACGTGTTCTGCGGCCAATCGATGCTGGCCTGCCTGCTGCGCCCAAGCCGCATCGACGGTGCCCGGCATGCAGCGGCCGTGCTGCGGCTGCTGGTCACACGGCTGCGTCAGACCTGGCCGGATGTGAAGATCATCATCCGGGGCGACTCCGGATTCTGTCGTCAGCGTCTGCTGCGCTGGTGCGAGCGGGCCAACGTGCAGCACATCATCGGCCTGGCCCGCAACACGCGCCTTCAGGCGCGTGTGAAACTGGCCGAGCAGGTACTCGAGCGTGACTACCGACGCACCGGGTCCAAGCAGCGCCTGGTCAGTGAATTCAGTTATGCGGCCGCGTCCTGGAACCGAGCGCGACGCGTACTCACCCGCCTGGAATACGGTGCCCAGGGCGTGAACCCGCGCTTCGTCGTCACCAACATTGCCAGTTCTGAGGCCGATGCGGTACAGCTGTACGATCAGCTGTATTGTGCCCGGGGTGAAGCCGAGAACCGCATCAAGGAAGCGCAGCTCGACCTGTTCGGCACCCGCACCAGTTGCCACCGATTTGCGGCAAACCAGTTCCGGCTGCTGCTGGCCGCGCTGGCCTACACCCTGATGCAACGCCTGCGTGAATTGGCCCTGCGCGGCACAGAACTGGAACGGGCCAGTGCCGCCACCATCCGTGTGCGACTGCTCAAGATCGGGGCGGCCATCGTGCGCAATACCCGGCGCGTTCGAATCCTGTTGGCCTCACATCATCCCTTGCGCCACGTGTTCGCCCACGCGGCACACGCCATGGCCCCGTAGCGCTGAAAAAGTGCTGTCCCCGGCACGCTATAAAGCAACGGGGGTTGGGGTAATTGCGCCTGTTGCATCAATAAAATGACATCCGCGCCGTCGTCTTGCCTTCGCTGCGAACGGCTTCAGCTAAATCGGCCGGAAAACGTTCGAATCACTTTGCTGATGAAAAGTCCGGGTTAAAGAGCTCAAACAGGCAGCCCATAACGCCCGAACACCATCCACCATGATACGCCGAAATCCGCCCCGAAAAACGCCCCCGGAAACCAACATTCACCAACACCTTGACCCGGTGCGCGGCAAGCCTCGGCCTTCAAGCCGGGGAAGGATAGCGGGGACGCCGTAGGCGTCCTTTGGGCGGTCAGTGTGGCGTCTGCTGCTGTTCGATGTACTGGCG
>JAUZQE010000095.1 GCA_030733815.1 Yanghanlia caeni | reverse complement strand
CTGGAATGGGTATCCTGGTTCAACCATCAACGCTTGCTGGAATCGATCGGCGACATCCCGCCGGCAGAGGCCGAAGAAAGGTACTATCGTCAACTTGCAGCACCCGCTGCGGAACCTGTTTTACTTTAACCAAACAGCCTCCGCGATTTCCGGGGTGATTCAGCTTGCTTAGATCGTAAACTCCGTCCATATTGCTATCGTCCGCGGGCTTTTACGCGGCGGCTCATTTATCGTCCCGGAAAGAAATGGTCTATTCATGCAATTTGAAACTTGGTTGATTCTCCTTGTCACATCGATAGGCTTGTCACTATCGCCGGGGCCTAACGGTCTGCTTGCACTGACTCATGGCGCCATGCACGGATGCCGCAAGACCTCATTCACCATCCTCGGCGGAGCGGTAGGTTTTATTGTCATCATCGCGCTTTGTATGTTTGGCATTGGGGCGTTGATCAAGTCATCGGTGATTTGGTTCACTTTGCTTAAGTGGCTAGGTGGCCTTTATCTGGTCTGGCTCGGTATTCAGGTATGGCGCTCGCCTCCTGTTACCAACGTGGCCAATGTCATGTCCACTGACACCAAGGGCGGAACGCTTTTTCGACAAGGCTTATTCGCAGCGACGACAAATCCCAAGGTTTTACTGTTCTTCAGTGCCTTTCTTCCACAATTCATTGATCCGCAGCGCAGCCTGATGCCACAGTTCGCCGTCGTCGCCCTTACTTTCGTCGGAACAGAAACGCTCGCGGAATTCGCGCTCGCGAGCGCAGCGAACCGAATTCGTCCTTGGCTGGCACGGGTCGGACGACGCTTCAATCAAATATGTGGAGGAATGTTCGTTGCTATAGGCGCGGCGCTTCCGCTGCGGGCTTGAGGACAAGCCTAAGTGGTCGTCCCTGAATAATCCCCGCAACCCGCATAAACACTGATGATTGGGGCGATTTCCGATACCCGGAACTCCCGGTTTGTTGTCCAATAGAGGTTGCTTTCTGCGAGTTTTACCGTCATGTTCGCCTGTCCCGCCACCGATGACTTCTTCCGTGCCCGTATCGACCAGATGATTGACCTGCGTCATCCGTTGGCGGTGCTAGCCTCGCGCATGCCGTGGCAGGAGATTGAGGCGGCGGTCGCGCACCGGTTCGTGCGCAAGGCGCACGATGGCGTGGCCATGCCGGACCTGGATTTGTTTGGCGAGAAGGTGCAGCGCCAGGCGTTGCGCAGCAATGCCGGGCGCCCCCGGGTGCCGTTGCGGGTGATGATTTCACTGCTGTATCTGAAGCACGCCTTCAACGAGTCGGACGAGGGTGTGGTTGAGCGCTGGGGCGAGACGCCAACATGGCAGTTCTTCGCAGGTCAGGCGTACTTTGAACACCGCCCGCCGTGTGACGCCACCACGCTGGTGAAGTTTCGCAAGCTGCTGGGCGAGGACGGGGTGGAAGAGTTGCTGGCCCAGACCATCAATGTGGCCGTCGAGCTCAAGCTCATCAAGCCGCAGGAGCTCAGTCGAGTCATCGTGGACAGCACGGTGCAGGAGAAGGCCATCGCCCACCCGACGGACAGCCCAAGCTGTACGCCTGGCTCGCCCCGGAGGTGGACTGCATCAGCAAGGGCAAGGCGCGCCGGCCTTACGAGTTTGGCGTGAAGGTGGGCATTGCCAGCACCTTC
>JAUZQE010000094.1 GCA_030733815.1 Yanghanlia caeni | reverse complement strand
TGTGAATGACCGCCGCCAGCTTGGCCTTGGCATCCCACTGATCGGCTATCGTGGACTTGTTGGGCACGACATATCCTTTGGCACGAAACCGCTTCTTCCAGTTGTACAGGGTCGCCTCTGAGACCCCAATCTCCCGACTCAGGCTGGCCACCGTCCGATTGTGCGGCGGCATCAATTTCCTGACTGTCTGTTCTTTGAATTCTGCGCTATAGCTGGGCACTTCTTCACTCCGTCCGCTCCCTCAAATTTCCAAATCAACCGAGCGGACATCTATTGTGACAGAGGGGGGGCGCTTCAATCTATGATCGTATTACCGCTACTGATATCAAGCCGGCTTCACGAGCATTTGCAACGCCGAAGCCGGCTCCAAACCACAGATGCACGAGGCACGAGGATTTGTTCAGAGGTGCCTTAACGGAATGATGAAAAACAATCAGGTCTCTCGCTTTATATTGCTTTTAGGGAGCAGGCGTTCCATCACAGATAGGAATGAGCTCTCCCAACCGCGCATCCGGATAGTTCTCGGATGAGGCGTCCGATATGTATGGTGCGGCAAACTTGGATGCACCAATCGGCAGAAGTGGTTGTAGGGGAGGCCTTCCACTTCCTGGAATTCTAGATCACTAAATACCGCTGCCAAGCGTGAATCATTCTTTCGGTTGGTGTAAAACAGACAGACATCCGGCGAAGCTATACGGACTTCATCGCGAACAAAGTAGTCTAACTCAGAGAGCTTCGGAACAGCATTGTCGGGGACAGAACCTCCTTCATAATCAAATCGATTCAGGTTCGTCCATGCACACGAAAACGCAGGAATCCCAATGATGGCTTCAATCTTCCGAGTGATGTTCCAAAAAGGAGAACTGTAGTATTGCTCCCCCATGTTGAATTCGCGGTAGGTCTTCTTCAGTGACTGAAGATCATCGTAGTCGCAATTCCAGCCGTTGGTCTCTTGTCCCACGATCATGAGTTTCACTGGTTGTTGCCAATAGGAATCTAGATCCATGAGCAGCGGCCCCTCCAAGTGAGTATCTCCAAAGTTCTCACGAACCGTGATAAGCCGGTCATGATTAGCTAAGTAGAAGTCGTCGAGGGTGTCTGTCACTTCTTGCCTAGAGAGATCGAGGGTTTTCATATCCTGGCCCGCTGTTTCTGGACCGGTGATCAGCCTACATCTTCCTGTTTCGTCTGCTGGGCCGACGATACCTCTGTGCTGAAGTCCTTGCACCAGTGACAAAGTATATCCATAGCTTAGCCGGAGCCTTCGTTGAATAAGACTCACGGTTACCCATCCCTGTTTCAGGGCAATTTCCTTGGCCTGATCATAGTAATTGACCTCAGAAATCTCTTTCTCCATATCCACTTACAGTCCCTTACCCAAAAGGCGAGCCTTGATGGCTGATGAAGCATTATCCCCTTTTCGGCACAAGCTTGGCATTCCGGTCGGTGTTTGTCAACAATAATGTCCGTTTTCTTCATGCCGCGTGACTCAATTCTTTAGGTGCTGCGACATGTTCTTTCGGCGGGTTTAACCACACCTCGCCAACTGGGTTCCAATCCCGCGTGTGGCGGCCTTTCCAACGTTCAGGCATGGATTGTTTTGCCGCTTCGTAGACGCGGCGGCGGCGCTCAAGAATGAATCACACCGGGTTTGAACTGACCCCCAAGAGTTGGACACTACCTTGGAGGGCATATGAGGAAATTCGACCTCAGGTTCAAACT
>JAUZQE010000093.1 GCA_030733815.1 Yanghanlia caeni | reverse complement strand
CAAAGTGAACTGCTATTCGTCGCATAACCCATTGATTTATATCTTTGTTTGGTTGCAAACTCAGTGGCGATCGACAGTTGTCCAGGAAAAAAGCAAATTCATCCAGATTTCAGGGCAATTTGCCTACACTAACTAAGTTGTCCGCCGCGCAGGCGGCTTAGAAAGAAGGTCGAGGACCAGTCTGATGGATTCTGGCGTTATCCGCCACACGGCGGTTTAGAAAACGGCGGGTTCGATACCAATGCGAAGCTGGAGGTTATCCGCCACGCAGGCGGTTTAGAAAAGCCAGCGCAAGGCGTCGCGGTGGGCGTCCTCGTTATCCGCCACACGGGCGGTTTAGAACTCCTGGGCAGCGGCGGGCAACAGAGATCATGTTTGTTGTCTCGTCCAGCAGAAGAGCTCCTTTGGCATAGCGGTCGCCGCGTGTCGTGATGATCGCGGGTCGCCCGCTCGAGCCTGGGAGACACTTACCCTCGGCGCTCGAACATTCGCTCGTCGTACATGAAGTCGAAAACTTCATCCACGACCACGTCAGCGATCCCTGGGTGTTTAGGGTTGAGCACAATATTACGCTCAAGCGGCAGTACAGCTGAGGGGACTATCAAGCCCAGATGAGACTGAGCCAAAAGCCATTTCGAGCCAAACGCCATGCTGGGTCGATCAGCAGGAATGGCCGACCATCCTGGGGGCAGCTCCGAAGTGTCGGGCTCTAGATACAGAGACGCATCTTCAGGGAGTTTGAACCGCGTGATCTTGAGAGGCAGCGATGGGTACTGGGAGGTATGCACGAACGTTTCAAGGCAGCATATGGCCGGCGAAAGCCCCATATACACGGCGGGGACATCCACATCGTTCCAACGACCTCCATCGAGCGCAGCACCGACTCCGCTAAGATCACGCGCGCGTTTGGCTTTAGCGATTCTCCACGCAAACATCAGGCTACACCGCCCCACTCTAGCGCATGCAGGATGCGTCGCACTTGCTGAGCCCCTATCGCCGTCTCGCAGTGCATGACGGGGCTATTTCCGCCCAATGCCACATTGGGTGACGACATCCATTGCGCAGCAGCTTGCTCGGACTCAAACACTTCTTTTGCAAGGAGTGCTACCGTTGCAATGCGATCAAGTCTTTCGGAGGCAGCTGGATCCAACGGCTTTGCATCGCGGCGCCGACGTTCATACGTGGCGACTGATACATTTAGCAGCTCTCCGAGGTCTTGGCTTGTCATCTGAAAAGCCCGTTTCGCGGCCTCTGCCACCTCAACAGAAAACCCCGCCTTAATTCCTTTGATTCGATCGGACTCGCTCATATCACTCAAGGCTTGGGCAGATTTCCAAAAGTCGCATCCCGAGCTACGAATGGGTGGCGCAGGTGCCACACGATCAATCACTTCCATGACAACTCCTAGGGTATTATCATTTGATGTATTGCATTTTATCAATTGATAAGCTACAGTACAACCATCCGCACAAATTGCTTACTTCTAGAACCTAACGACGAGATTAGAGGCGTTTTAAGGGGTTTTTGAGTGCCCCCCTGCCCACCCCTTGGCAATGCTAAATTATCGCGCTGTGGCGCCTCTTATGGCGCCGCTTAATCAAAAAGCCTTCGAAGCAGTGTTCGAAGGCTTTTTTGTTGTTGCCACCTTGCTCCTCTCGCCATCAAAGAAGTTGTTGGGTCCCTGTATAGGCAAGGCCCAACGGCTTCCGGCGTCTGTCAATGTAGTTGGAACATGAGTCATGCTGCTTCTAGTTCACTATGCACATGGATAACGGTCGTTTCCTTCTCTGGATTCAGCCAAACGC
>JAUZQE010000092.1 GCA_030733815.1 Yanghanlia caeni | reverse complement strand
AGGCGAAAATTTGTTGTTCTTGCTCATGGCTCCATTTTCTCAAAAGTTGGAGCCTCCTCAAAACCCGGGGCGATTCAACCTGCCAGCGCGGGCTTATTGGCAACCCTTATCGGCATGAGCACGATTCTAGGGTACGCTCCATTTGGATGGTTTCCCATACCAGTGGTTGCCCTTGCATGCCTCATCGGAATCACTGTAAAACAAGCGTCCGCTCAAAGAGCCGCTTATATCGGATTTTGTTTTGGCATCGGTATGTTTGGTGCCGGGGTAAGCTGGGTTTATATTAGCCTGAATACGTACGGCGGGATGTCGGCAACAATGGCATTCCTTTCTACTGTATTATTTTGCGTTTATCTCGCCGTCTTCCCAACATTATTCGCCTTCTGCTGCTGGCTAGTTCGTCGCGATACGTTGGCGTATTTGATGTTGACCGTTCCTGCATTTTGGACTGCCACTGAGTTGGCTCGTGGCACTTTCTTTACTGGATTTCCCTGGCTTTCAGTTGGCTACTCACAAATCGTGGATAGCCCCTTATCCGGGTACGCCCCTATTTTTGGCGTCTATGGGGTATCGTTGGCGGTCGCCGTGAGCTCGGGCCTGTTGTTTCATTGTTGTTCTTCATCGAATGTTCGAAGATATCGAGCCGCTATAATTCTCGTGGCTATCATCGGTGTCGGAGTCCTATTAAAGCAAGTTTCATGGACATCCCCATCAGGTCTCAAGTTTTCGGTAGCCTTGCTGCAGGGGAATGTGCCTCAAGATACAAAGTGGAAAGAGGCATCCTTGAAGCCCACGCTTGACCTGTACTTGTCGCTGGTACGTCAAAGCAGTGCCAAACTAATTGTGCTTCCTGAAACCGCAATCCCTCTGTTTATCGATGAGATTCCCAATAGCTACGTAGATGCGCTGATGGAACACATTCGTGCCCGTGATTCTGACCTTATTACTGGGATCCTGGAGAGACAGCCAAGCGGTGAAGGGGACATTTACTATAATAGCGCAATCAGCATGGGGGTGTCGCAGGAACGAATATATAGGAAGCAGCATCTTGTTCCATTTGGTGAGTACGTTCCTTCCTTCAGACTCGTCAGTTGGGTAGTCGATACTCTTCGGATTCCACTTAATAACATGTCGCGAGGACCCGCCTTACAGGAACCTATTCCAGTGGCTGGAGAAATGGTTGCGATTAATATTTGTTTTGAGGATGTGTTCGGTGAAGAAATCAGGCAAGCGTTGCCTTCTGCCACAGTACTCGTGAATCTGAGTAATCTTGCTTGGTTTGGTGATTCGTTAGCGGCACCGCAGCATTTACAAATATCGCAAACACGAGCGCTCGAAGTTGGACGCTATATGTTGAGATCCACGAACACGGGGGCTACTGCAATCATAGATCCGCGTGGAACCGTGGTGAGGCAAGCACAGCCTTTTGAACGGCTCATTTTAGAGGGCGACGCCCAGGGCTTTACGGGTGCCACCCCTTATGTGATTTTGGGTAACGTTCCGATCCTCCTGTTCTGCGGGTTAGGATTGCTAGTGGGTTTATCGTCTCGGCGAGGTTGGGCGACGGAGAAGAAAGGCAAGCTGGGTCCTGCACAGCGTGATTATGTCGCTAGTGTTGGCTCGAGGTCGTTATAGGTAAGCAGGGGGACGCATGTCCGGAATATTGCAGAGATCGAACATTAAACGCATTAAGGAAGATGAGCGATGAGGAAGTGGCATCTTATATTGCTGACCGTTCTCGCTTTGTCAGGTTGTAAGGATTACGTTTGGCAGACTTCTGAAATTTCGGGTGCTATGCCGCCTCTGGAGTTCGAACTGCAGGACGAGGACGGACGTATAGTCACTGAATCACACCGGGGATCGCGGAGGCTGTTTGGTTAAAGTAAAACAGGTTCCACAGTCTGCGCTGCAAGTTGCCGAT
>JAUZQE010000091.1 GCA_030733815.1 Yanghanlia caeni | reverse complement strand
GCTTGAATATATCCAACCCGGTAAGCCACAGCAGAACGCGTACGTGGAGCGATTTAACCGCACGGTTCGCTATGAATGGCTGTCCCAATACCACTGGGATACCCTCGAGGATGTCCAGCAAGCGGCAACCGAATGGATGTGGTCCTACAATCACGAACGTCCAAATATGGCATTGGGCGGATTCACCCCAAAACAGCGGCTGGCCATGGCTGCATAGCGTTGCTACTTCTGAGCACCGTTAAAAATGGGGGGATTACCACGCAACAACGGCGTCTGAGTCGTTTCGACCTGCCTTTTCCTGTGGACAAATGACTTTTCACAGCCAAACGACTGCTCGATCGACACAAATCTACTAACCTTGCCCTGTACCTCTGCGAACAAATGAGGAATTTTCGTGGATGTTGTCTTTGTACGACGTCACTATGGTTATAGAATTTGTGCCGCCTGAGTTGATTTTGACCGTTTTAACCCTCACCCAGAGGGAGGTTCGCGAAGAAAGGGGTCAAGGTTATAAGATTTGTGCCTGATAGACCACCCTTCCATGTGGAATGGGGGCTGCTCATGTTGATTTTGTAGCCTTGTTGATGGAGTCGACACAAATCTTCTAACCATAGGCTGCCAGCTCAGCTGGATTGAGCTTTAACGTGGCGTTATTAACCGGGCTCAGGCCTGGATCGACGATACAAAAGCCTTCTAGCGGCACAATTCTTATAACCTTAGACGCTGGTGGGCCGTATTTGGCGTCTTTGTGGTGGTTCATCGTATCGTGCTCACCGGCACCTACAGCGCTAGTGTTCTCAGGTCCACGAAGTCTATGCTTTGCTAAACCTCAATCGACACAAATCCTATAACCTTGGCCCACCACCGTTCAGAGGTGTAGCCCCGCCGGAGCGTGATCGGGTCACGGTACGCGCCTTAGAAGGTGCTAGCCCGCACAATTCTTCTAACCTTAACCATGGCCGTACTGCCATCATTAGAGGCGGCGAGGCATTATCTGCGTCCATCGGCACAAATCTTATAACCTTGGGCGGGGCGTGGGTGTGTCCAGGTGACACATCTTAGCGGCGGAGCGAAGTTCTCAGCACAAATCTTATAACCTTGGTCGAGCAAAAAAGAGAGTATTTGGGAAAATCCCTTGCAATCACGGCTTGCATGTGTGTCCCAGCTACACAATAATCGATTCATCGTGTGATCTGGCACAAATTCTCTAACCTTGCCCCTGGTATATCCCGACAATCCTGATTCTCGGTGTCCTCTGTGTGTCCAGGTGACACATATTGAGCGAGATAGCAGCACAAATCTTATAACCTTGGCTACGTGGGCGGACGCATAACGACTATTTTTAAGGGCAATTGCTCAAGCGAGAGGCGAGTGTGTCACCTGGACACACAGATCTGGTGCCAAAATATGTGTTCTCGCGTCTCAATCCCTGGTTGAACTGGCGCTAACAAGTTGATTCACCCCTTTTAAGAGGCAAGAAGCGACCTATGGTTAGAAGAATTGTGCCGATTGCTTCAAGGGGAGGCGCTTTTCGAGAGCAAAAGCTGGCCAAGGTTATAAGGTTTGTGCCGCTTAATTTGTTTTGAGCTGTTTACTGGGCTCAGTGACGCGTTTCAGGGGGCGCGCGAGTCGCTAGAAAGGCGAAAAAAGTCGTTTATGGGGCCGGAGGGCCAGGAATCGACACAAACCTTATAACCTTGGCTCCCAGTATGATGGACAGACGGCCTGGCGAGCACCAGGCCGTACATTGCTCACCAGGGCAGGTTCAGGCTTGAGCTGCTGGGGTATCCGTTGCAGTGGTGGTTGAGGTTTCATCCGATTGCGCGGGAAACCTCGGCCTTTCGGCCGGGGAGGGATAGCGCGGCACGTTTTACGTGCCCTGCTCCCGCATCTCCTTTCGAGGTTGCTATCCTTGCGTAGCCGTAGCCATCGCTACGCTGAATAATCCG
>JAUZQE010000090.1 GCA_030733815.1 Yanghanlia caeni | reverse complement strand
CCTTCCTGCTCATCCCCACGCTCTGACGCATCACTTCCTCTCGAATACTGGAGGGGAGGCGGTCATTTCATTCTCCTTAGTGTGCGGTCAGGTCGTGGTCAGCGCCGGCTTTGTCATGAACGGCATATCGGTCGACCAGAGTTGCGCTGGCCTCGTTCATGCCGATGATGTCAACGGTGGTGGCGTCCCTCCGGAACTTCAAAACAATCTTGTCCAGCGCATTGATTGCGGTGATGTCCCAGAAATGCGCGCGGCTCACATCGATCGTGATGCGATCGACGGCTTCCTTGAAATCGAACGCCGATACGAACCTGTCTGCAGAGGCAAAGAAAACCTGACCAGACACCACGTAGTTGCGACATTTGCCCTCGTCCACGAGCTCGGACTTGACCTGAAACAGTCGGCTGACCTTGGTGGCGAAGAAGAGGGCGCTAAGCAGGACGCCCACGAAAACACCCTTGGCCAGATCATGCGTGGCAACGACCACGATGACGGTTGCCACCATGACGATGCTGGAGCTCTTGGGGTGAGCGCGCAGATTACGGATAGATTCCCAGCTGAAGGTGCCGATGGACACCATGATCATCACGGCCACCAGTGCAGCCATGGGGATTTGTTTTACCCACGGCCCAAGGAACACCACCATAATCAGCAGAATTACGCCGGCCGCCAGCGTGGAAAGCCTGCCGCGACCGCCGGATTTAACGTTGATGACCGACTGGCCGATCATGGCGCATCCCGCCATGCCGCCCAGCAGACCGGAGGCAATGTTAGCGACGCCTTGGCCGGCGCATTCCCGGTTCTTGTCGCTCGGCGTGTCAGTCAGGTCGTCCACGATGGTGGCGGTCATCATGGACTCGAGCAAACCGACGATTGCCAGGGTCAGCGAGTACGGGAAGATGATGGCTAGCGTTTCCCAGTTCAACGGCACCTGCGGCAGCAGGAAAACCGGCAGGCTGTCTGGCAGCTCACCCATATCTCCCACCGTACGGATATCCAGGTCCAGCATCATTGCGACTGCGGTGAGCAACACGATGCAGACGAGAGGAGAGGGAACAGATTTCGTGAGGTAGGGGAAAAGGTAGATGATGCCCAGGCCTGCGGCGGTCATGGCATACACCACCCAGGTGACATTGGTCAGCTCGGGAAGCTGGGCCATGAAGATAAGGATGGCCAGCGCATTGACGAAACCGGTGACGACCGAGCGCGATACGAAACGCATCAGGCCGCCCAGCTTAAGTACACCGGCCAGAATCTGGAACACGCCAGTCAAAAGGGTTGCAGCCAAGAGATACTGCAGGCCGTGCTCCTTGACCAGGGTGACCATCAGGAGCGCCATGGCACCGGTGGCAGCCGAGATCATGCCCGGGCGGCCGCCAGCAAAAGCGATGACAACTGCAATACAGAAGGAGGCATACAGACCCACTTTGGGATCTACGCCGGCGATGATGGAAAACGCAATGGCTTCAGGGATCAGCGCGAGCGCGACGACGATACCGGCGAGCAGGTCGCCACGGACATTGGAAAACCAGTCCTGGTGCAGGGATTTAGTTAGCATGGACACAAGAAAAAGCGTCGCTCTGCCGCAAGCGTGCAGCAGAGCCGACATAAGTCGGAAATATTGGGGAAGACGAAGGTCGAACCAGCAGCGCTTGGTGCTGGAACGCAAACGGAACTACCGACTTAGGGCGGACTCAGTCGTTGCCGAGCTGCCTTGTGAATGGCATGACCTGCTTGGCGGGCGATGTTTGCTTGAGAAAAAGGCACAGACAATCCCGCCCACGCAGGGGCGACATCTCGGACGGATGAGGAAAGACTGTTGTGCATAGCGGCATTATACCTTGAGGATAAAGGACGGTCTGAACAATTCCCCCGCCCAACGGTAAACTTCCTCTGTCACACCCTCACGAGTCTGTTCATCATGAGCCAACTGAGTTTTTCTGAAGCGGAATTTGCCGGTAAGCGCAAGAAGACACGCCGTGAG
>JAUZQE010000009.1 GCA_030733815.1 Yanghanlia caeni | reverse complement strand
AAGGTGGGTTTGCGCCAGGCTTTGATGGCGTCCACACTCCCGACGCAGGCAGCATCAAGAGCATGGGTCTTTGGCACGCCAAGCTGGCTGCGGTTGTACTTCGTACGCCCGCCGGATGCGAGTTCCACCGGCAGCCCAGTCGCCTTCAATGCATTGGTCAGCGCCCAGCGTGTGGCGTTGACCGCGGCGGCGTCCTTCAAGGGTCGCTTGGCTTGCGCTTGAATCCGAGCCAGGCGCTTAGAGTCCTTGGACAGGAACACCTCAAGCGGTAGCGCTGCCTTCTTGCGGTTACACAGCCCGCAGGCCAGCGCCAGGTTGGAGATCCGGTTCGAGCCGCCACGCGCCCGGGCGTGCAAGTGCTCGATCTGCAACGGCACACCAGAGGCGTCGCAGTAGGCACACTTGCGACCCCACTTCTCCAGCAGGTACTCGCGAACCTCATAGCCAGCCAGCGTCCCCTGCTGGTATTCGATCCCCGAGATCTCGGGGTTCTCTAGCGCCTGCATGTCAAAGCGCACCAGCTCCGAGCTGATGGCCGTCACCGGCGCCCAGCGGCGAATGCGCGTCACCCACGCCAGGGTGGTATCTACCCGGTGCTGCAAGGATGGCGCGAGCCACCCTGCTTTGCGGGTGCGATTCAAAAAGCGCGGTGCGCGGTAGCGCAGATTGCCACGCCGGCGTCGACGCATGCTGCGGCGGGCGGTGAGCGCCTCGCTGATCTGCCGGCCACGGTGCACCAGATCCAGGAGGCTCAGTACTGCGGCGCCACGTTGGATCTCTCCGGTACCGGATTCAACGGTTTCGGTATCACGAACCAATGCCAGCCCGGTGGCTTTGCTGCCTGGGTCGAGCTTGATGCGCAAGGGTTGAAAGGCGCAAGAGTCCGCGTGGCGATCCATCAGCCGGATCACAAAGGGCACCAGCCGATGCACGCGTGCGCGTCCGGCGGCCAGCAGCTTGCGGGCACGCTTTTCACTACACGGCATCAGTGGCAAGCCACTGCGATCCAACACAAACACCGACATGCGGTCTCCTTAAAACGATGCCGTCTTTCCGGCTGCCAGCCCTTACGGGCCTTGTGACGCAAACCTTGCGGTTTGTCTCCCCTCGACCATGTTGCTGCGAATGAGACATTCACAGATCTTGCGTCGCATTCGAAGCGAAGCGAAGATTCAGCCAGTTGAAAGCACAAGGCTTTCGATCACCGCCCGTTTCGTACCGACCCGGGGCTTGTCTGCTGCGGTGATTTCCAGAGCCTGAAACTGAGGAAGCATTCCAGGGTGGGTCTTCTGACTTACTGACAACGTAGCGCCTTGCGGCACTCGGTCTGGTCAATCTCAGACTTGCGAAGCGCTAGCTCCACAAGCCTCGGCCTTTAGGCCGGGGTGATTGACGTTCTGCTTTTATCGTTGAATTGGGCAGCATTTTATGCTGCCACGTGGCGCTTGTGCTGCAAATTTAAGAATCAAATTTCGTGGTCGCCCGCGTATCATGCTCGGAAAGAAGTTCAGATTCAAAGATTCTGCAGGAGACCCGCCATGAACGCCATCACCTTGTTTGACGATCCGCAATTGCTTGCCATGATGCAGGATCCAGACCCCGAGGAAACGGCCGAATGGCGCGAGGCGTTCCAGGCGCTGGTGCAGGCCCACGGCCCGCAGCGTGCACGGCAAATGCTCGATGAACTCGCGAGTCTGGCGCAGCAGATGCACATCGCCTGGCGCCCGCAGCTGTGCACACCCTACGTCAATACGGTGGCCGTGCACGAGCAGCCGCGCTTTCCCGGCGATCTCGAGATCGAGGAACACCTAGCCTCGCTGATGCGCTGGAACGCGCTGGCCATGGTGGTGCGGGCCGACAAGGCGTATGGCGAGCTGGGCGGTCATATTTCCAGTTATGCGAGTGCGGCCGACCTGTTCGAGGTGGGCTTCAACCACTTCTTTCATGCGCGCAGCGATACGCATGGTGGCGACCTGGTGTTCTTCCAGCCGCACAGCGCGCCCGGGGTGTACGCACGGGCCTTTCTTGAAGGCCGCCTGAGCGAAAACGACCTGCTGTACTACCGTCGCGAGCTGCAGGCCCCGGCGGCCGGTGCGCGCGGCCTCAGCAGCTACCCGCACCCGTGTCTCATGCCCGATTTCTGGCAGTTTCCCACCGGGTCGATGGGCATCGGCCCCATCAGTTCCATTTACCACGCCCGCTTCATGCGCTACCTGACGCACCGCGGCCTGCTCGATTGCAGCGCTCGCAAGGTGTGGGGGGTGTTCGGCGACGGTGAAATGGACGAACCCGAATCCATGAGCGCCTTGACGCTGGCCGCGCGCGAACACCTCGACAATCTGGTCTGGGTGGTGAACTGCAACCTGCAGCGGCTCGACGGGCCGGTGCGTGGCAACGGGCGCATCGTCGACGAACTGGAAAGCCTGTTCGTGGGCGCGGGCTGGAACGTGATCAAGCTGCTGTGGGGCAGCGACTGGGACGGCCTGTTCGCGTCGGATCGCAGCGGCGCGCTGATTCGTGCCCTGGGCGGTACGGTCGACGGCCAGATGCAGACCTTTGCCGCCAAGGACGGGCGCTTCAACCGCGAGAATTTCTTCGGCCAGAACGCCCAGCTGGCCCGGCTGATCGAGGGCTGGACCGACGAGCAGATCGACATGCTCAAGCGCGGCGGGCACGATCTGGTGAAGATCTACGCTGCTTACCACGCCGCGGCCACGCATCGCGGCCGGCCCACGGTGATTCTGGCCCATACCAAGAAGGGCTATGGCCTGGGCAAGGCGGGCCAGGGGCGCATGGCCACCCATTCGCAGAAGAAGCTCGACGACACCGATCTGCTGGAGTTCCGTGATCGCTTCAAGCTGCCGCTCACCGATGAGCAGGCCACCGAGCTCGCGTTCTACAAGCCCGGGCCGGACAGCCCGGCCATGCAGTACCTGCGCGAGCGGCGTGCCGCGCTGGGCGGCAGCATGCCCCGGCGCGAAACAGCCTGCGGCGTGGTGCCGGTGCCGCCGCTTGCCGGTTACGCGAAGTTTGCGCTGCAGCCGGCGGCGCGCGAAATGAGCACGACCATGGCGTTCGTGCGCATGCTGGGCAATTTGCTCAAGGACACGGCGCTCGGCCCGCGCATCGTGCCGATCGTGGCCGATGAGGCCCGCACCTTCGGCATGGCCAATCTGTTCAAGCAGGTGGGCATCTATTCCAGCCAGGGTCAGCGTTATGCACCGGAAGACATCGATTCGGTGCTGGCGTACCGCGAGGCGGTCGACGGCCAGATTCTGGAAGAGGGCATCAGCGAGGCGGGCGCCATTGCCAGCTGGACAGCTGCAGCCACCAGCTACAGCGTGCACGGCCTGGCCATGCTGCCCTTTTACATTTATTACTCGATGTTCGGTTTCCAGCGCGTGGGCGATGCGATCTGGGCGGCGGCCGATCAGCTGCCGCGCGGGTTCCTGCTGGGCGCCACCTCGGGGCGCACGACGCTCAGCGGCGAAGGCTTGCAGCATCAGGATGGCAGCAGCCATGTCGTGGCGGCGACGATTCCCAACTGCAAGGCCTACGACCCGGCCTTCGCCGGGGAAATGGCGGTGATCGTCGACGCCGGCATGCGCCAGATGTTGGTCGAGCAGCAGAACGTGTTCTATTACATCACCCTGATGAACGAAAACTACGCGCAGCCCGCGATTCCTGAGGAGGCGCACGCCGACATTCTGCGCGGCTGCTGGAAGTACGAGGGCTGGAAGGAGGGCGTTGCCGTGCCGGCCGCAGGCGCGCCCGAAGTGACCCTGCTGGGGTCGGGCGCCATTCTTACCGAAGTGGTGAAGGCCGCCCGCCAGCTCGCCGAAGAGGGCATTCGCGCGGAAGTATTCAGTGTGACGAGCTGGAGCGAGCTTGCGCGCGACGGTCAGGCAGCCGAGCGCGCCGAGCTCGAAGGTGCCGAGGCGCATGTGCCGTTCATTACGACGCAGCTGGCGCGCTCGTCGGGCCCCGTCATTGCGGCCACAGATTACGTGAAGGCCGTGCCCGAGAGCGTGCGTGCCTTCATTCCTGCCGGGCGGCGTTATCTGACCCTGGGTACGGACGGCTTCGGTCGCAGCGATACGCGCGCCGCTTTGCGCCGCTTCTTCATGGTCGATGCCGACAGCATCGTGCGGGCCGCACGCGTGGGCCTGAGCCAGGCAGGCTCTGAATAACCTAGCGCAGGGGGGTGACCTGGTGCGGGTTGACCGGCCCGGCCGCGTTGCCCCAGCTGTTGCGCACGAAGGTTGCCAGTGCCGCCACGTCGCTGTCGCTCAGTGCGTGAAAAGGCGGCATGCCGTGCGGCTGGGGCGTGTGCGCGGTGGTGGGCGAGTACCCGCCTTTCAGAATCGACAGCACGACGTTGTTGGCAAGCGGAGCCTTCACCGAGGCATTGCCGGCGAGCGCCGGCCAGTGGGGCGGTGCGCCTTCCCCTTCGGCGCCATGGCAGCTCGCGCAATGCTGTTCGTACAGCCGCGCGCCGGTAACCATGGCGGCGTCGTCGGGTGCGGCACGAGGCGGTTTCGCGGGCGTGGCGGCAGGAAGCGTCTTGAGGTAGCGCGCCATGGCGCGCAGGTCGGTGTCGTGCAGATACTGGGTGCTGTGCGATACCACCTCCCCCATCGGGCCGGCAGCCGTGCCGTGTCGCGAGAAGCCGGTGCGCAGCACTTGCACGATGTCGTCTTCCGACCAGTCTGCCAGCCCCGCCGCGTCGCCGGAAAGGGGCGTGGCATACCATTTCGAATCGGGCATGACGGCCCCCTGCAGGCTGCGGGCGAGGTCGGTTGCGCCCCAGCGGTTGCGCGGCGTATGACACGCGGTGCAGTGGCCCGCCACCTCGACCAGGTAGTGGCCGCGCTGCACGTCGGCATCGTCGGTCGTCACGGGCGTGGCCTGCCCCGGCTTGAAATACAGCGCGCGCCAGGCGCTCAGCAGCCAGCGCTGGTCGTACGGAAAGCGCAGCTCGTGTGGCCGGCTGGGGGTATCGATGGCCGGCAATGACATGAGGTAGGCATAGAGGGCGTCACTGTCGGCACGCGACATGGCCGTGTACTGCGGGTAAGGGAAGGCGGGGTATAACGGCGAGCCGTCGGGCGCCTTGCCCAGATGCATGGCCTGCCAGAAATCGTCGGCGCTCCAGGTGCCGATGCCGTGTTCCCTGGAGGGCGTGATGTTGGGGCCATAGAAGGTGCCGAAACCGGTGGGCAGGGCGGTGCCGCCGGCATAGGGCGCATTCGGCCTGGCTGTGTGGCAGCCTGCGCAGTTCGCGGCGATGGCTAGGTAGCGGCCGGTCTCGATCTGGTCATCGGCCCGGGGTGAATCGGGCGCTGCGGCAGACGTGGCGGACACCACGGCGGCGAGCGTCGCGCAGGCGATCGGTACGGCCCGCCGCATTGCGCGACTCAGACTGCGAAAACGGAACGGATGCTTCATGGCTGCCTGGTGCCCGGAAGCGGCGTGACGCCGCATTCGATGGGCAATGAGAATGAATTGGCGGGTGCGGCCACATAGGGTTCGGGCACCGGCTGGGCGGCGAGCCAGGCACTGACCGCCGCTATATCGTGGGGCGTGAGCTGCTCGACGACTTTCGCCATGCAGTCGGGCGCGGTGGCCTTGCGCAGGCCCGTGCGCCAGGCGCCCAGCTGGGCGGCCAGGTAATCACGCGAAAGGCCCAGCAGCCCGGGAATGTGCGGTTGCATGCCGGTGAAGGCGTTGCCGTGGCAGGCGGCACAGGCCGGTACGCCGCGCGCGGTGTCGCCGTTGATGGCAAGGCTGCGGCCCTGTTCGAGCAGTGCCTGGGGCGCGGTGGTGCGCGCCGGCGGCGCATGGGGCAGCCGCAGGTCGGCAAAGTATTGCGCGATGTCGAACAGGTATTGGTTGCCGAGGCCCTGCAGCAGGTAGCGCATGGGCTCATAGTTGCGGGTACCGTCGCGAAAGTGGAGCAGCTGTGCGTACAGATAGCCCGCCGGTTTGCCGGCGATGCGCGGGTAGAAGCCGTCAGGGCCGGCCTGCCCGTCAGCACCGTGGCAATGGGTGCAGGCCGCGACCCGCGCGGCCATGGTGCCGGGTACGACTTCTTCTGAAGTATGGGCCTGCACGGCCCAGGGCATGCAGCTCGCCAGAAACAGCAGGGCGGTGCCGAACCGCCGGGTGCGTGGTGCGCCGGGTTTGCCGGCGCAGCGCAAGGGCCATTGTGGCCTGAATCGAATCATGTCCAGCCTTGTCTTCCACCGTGCAGCCCGTGCACGCCGCACTGCAGCGTGCCTTGTTATGCGTTATGGGAATGGGTCTGCATACACGCCGGACATTCTAGCTTGGCAACCTCAGGCGGCCAAGCAAGGGCGAAGCGTTACTGTGGTGTGAGTCCGGCGGCCTTGACGACTTCCGCCCATTTTTTGCGGTTCTCGTGCACGATCTGCTTGAACTCTTCAGGCGTGCTCAGGCGAATGGTGTTGCCGGTGGAAACGAAGCGTTCGGCCACGGCCGGCTCCTTCAGGGCCTTGGTCACGGCGTCGTTGATGCGCCGGGTGAGTTCGGGATCCATGCCCTTCGGTCCGAACAGGCCGAACCAGATATAGCTGTCGAAGCCCGGAATGGCCTTTTCGGAAATGGTGGGAATGTCCTTCACGACATCGACGCGCTTGGCGGTGGACACGCCCAGCAGCCGCACGGTGCCGGCCTTGTACTGGCCGAGTACGGTCTGTACCTGGTTGAAGATGCAGCAGGTTTCGCCCTTGACGACCGACTGCAGTGCCTCGGGGCCACCCTTGTAGGGAACATGAACCATCTTGAGGCCGGCGCGCGCGTTGAATTCCTCGAACGCAAGCTGGGTACCGGTGCCCACGCCGGTGGACGCGAAATAGTACTTGTCGGGGTTGGCCTTTACTTCGGCAATGAATTCTTCAACCGTGTTGACGTCGATGACGTTGGGGTTGATGGTGAGCACGTTCGAGACGTCGACGAGCGGTGCGATGGGGGTGAAGTCTTCTTCGACGTCGAAGGGCAGTTCCTTGTAAACGGCCGGGTTGATGCCATGCGTGGCCGCGGTGCCCAGGAGCAGGGTGTAACCGTCCGGGTTGGCGCGCGCGACGTGCGACGAGGCCAGGTTGCCGCCTGCACCGGAGCGGTAGTCGATGATGACGGGCACGCCGAACTCCTTCTCGAGCGGCCCCTGGATGCCGCGGGCGATGACGTCAACGCCCGAACCGGCGGGAAAGCCCATCACGATGGTGACGGGGCGCTCGGGCCACGAGGCGGCCAGTGCTGCGGTACCTGCAAGAGCAAGGCTGGCGCCGACAGCAAGGCGCCGTATGCCCGAAAGCCAGTTGGAGAGCGGTTTGTGGTTCTGCCTGTTCATGCGGAATGCCTGTGTCAACTTTAAAAGTTGAGACATTAACAATCTGTTTAGTGTTGGGCGACGACATATTTTCTGTTTGCATATGCCTGTTGGTTATAAGTGTTGCGGTAATTGCTCGTGAATGGCGGGAGAACGGCGGGGCGTGTGGCGAAGCACAGCGTATGGAGGGAAAGTCGGGGGCATGAGGCAGCACAGCGTATCGAGGGGCGACGCTGCCGGGTTGCAGGGCGCTGATTGGCCTTTCCCCGAAATATGGGTCATACTCGGGAAGTTATTGTTTTTTAAGGGTTTTTGCGTAGTGCCTATTATCGACAGCCTGGGTTGTGAAACACGTATGCAACGCGTGACGATTCCTGGCGGTGAAGAGCTTCTGATCCGTTCGTTGCGTGACCGTCAGCAGTATTGTGACCCCAACGGGGCCGCTGAGCGCCTCGGCATCTGTTCCGCATCCTGGCCGTTGTTCGGGCTGCTGTGGCCTTCAAGCATCCATATGGCGGGGCGTCTGGCGCAGCGGCCGGTATGCCCCGATGAGCGCATTCTGGAAATCGGCTGCGGGCTGGCGCTGCCGACGCTTACCGGCCGTCGGCGCGGGGCGCGCATTACGGCAAGCGACCGGCATCCGTTGTCGCGGGTGTTCCTCGAGGCGAATGCCCGGCTGAACGATGTGTCGCCGGTGAAGTACCGGCACGGGCAATGGGGGCTGGAGTTCGAGCCCTGCATCGGCGATACGGGGGCGGAGCTGCTTTCGGCCCGATACGATCTGATCGTGGGCAGCGATCTGCTTTACGACCGCGATGCGCCGATGCTGCTGGCGGATTTCATCGATGATCATGCGGCCGAGGAGGCGGAAGTGTGGATCATGGATCCGGATCGCGGGCATCGGCCGGCGTTCAATCGGTGTATGGCAGGGTATGGGTTCCAGTTGGTGGAAGAGGAGCGGGTGGTTACGCAGGCCGGGGAGCCTGGGGGGCCGTACAAGGGGCGGTTTTTGCGGTATTGGCGGGTTTAGGTGGAGTTCTAGAGGGCAGCGCCGGGTGGGGGGGTCGGGCTCACCCTTCCGGCGCGGCCTCATGGCAGCGGGGTGTGGAGCCCAATAGTGAAGACGTAGTGACCGACCTGCTGTAAAGTTTGCTGTTTCTCCCGCCGGAGCCTCATCCATGTTCTTTTCGCTGCTCCTGGCCACTTTCGCCGTGGCACTGGTCGTTTCGCTCTGCGTCGTCAAGGCCTTCAGCCGCCCCGTGCGCGGCATTCTGAACCGCATCATCGACGACAGCATCAGCATGGCCTGGCACCGGTACATCACCTTTGCCGCCCTTGTCGTCGGCATATCGGGCGGCGTGCGCATTTATTCGCTCGAGCGCTACATACAGCCCGAACGGTTGCCCGAGGGCGAGGCCGTTCCCCTTGAGCTCACCGCCGAGCGCTGGACGCTCGAGATTTATCGCACCGTCATCGAGTGCCTGCAGAGCATGGCCTGGATGTATCTTGTGGTGTTTCTGTTTGCCCTGATCGCCTACGTCATCGTGCGCATTGCCGAGCGGCGCAAATGATCGTGCAGTATTTCAGCCCTTCTTCACGCCGAAGCAGTGTTCCAGGCCCGGGAAGCTGCCTTCCCGTACCTCGCTCGCGTATTGCGCCACCGCGTTGCTGATCGCTGCGCCGATGTCGGCGTACTGCTTGGCGAACTTCGGAATGCGCGGGCCGCTCAGGCCCAGGATATCTTCCGTCACCAGAATTTGCCCGTCGCAGGCCGGTGAGGCGCCGATTCCGATCGTGGGGATGCTCAGCGTTTCCGTAATGCGCCGGCCCAGCGCCTCGGTAATGCCTTCCAGCACCACGGCGAAAGCGCCGGCGTCCTGGTGTGCGATGGCATCCTGCACGATGCGTTCCGCCACCTCTTCGTTGAAGCCCTGCGCCTTGAAGCCGCCCATCACGTTCATGTACTGGGGCATCAGGCCCACGTGGGCCAGCACCGGAATGCCGCGTTCGACCATGAAGCGGGTGGTCGGTGCCAGGGTTGCCGTACCTTCGATTTTTACGGCCTGCACCCCGCTGCCGGCCATCATCCCGGCCGCCTGCCGGAAGGCGCGCTCCGGCGATTCCTGATAGCTTCCGAAAGGCATATCGACCACCACGCACACCCGACGCGTGGAATCGACCACTGCCTTGGCGTGCGCCGTCATCATGGCCGGGGTGATTGCAAGCGTATCGGGCATGCCGTAGCCCACCATTGCGGTGGAGTCACCCACCAGAATCATGTCCAGGTGTGGGTCAAGCAGCCGTGCAATCGGGGCGCTGTATGCGGTGAGGGCCGCAATCTTTTTTTGCCCTTTGTAAGCTGTCAGTTCGGGAACGCTGATGCGTCGGGTTTCTGCGTGTACACTCACTTGTTTCTCCTGAGCGGCGACCTGCCGCAGTCCGCCAACAGGGCGTTATAGCACGAGGGGATGAACGGTTCGCGCCGTTGCGCTGCATTGCAGCAATTTTTTCAACACCATGAAAATCTTTTCGCCGTTGTATGCCCGCGCCATGCATTGGGCCCGCCACCCGAAGGCGCCGTGGTATCTGGCCACGCTGAGCTTTTTCGAATCGGTCTTCTTTCCCGTGCCGCCCGACGTCATGCTGGCACCCATGTGTCTGGCGAATCCGCGTCGGGCATGGTGGTTTGCACTGCTGACCACACTGGCCTCGGTCATTGGCGGTTTCTTCGGCTATCTCATTGGCTACTTCGCCATCGACGCAGTCATGCCGTGGCTGAAAGAAACCGCATATTGGCCGGCCTATTCAACTGCCGTGCAGTGGTTTGGCCAGTACGGGTTCTGGGCGATTTTCGTGGCGGGTTTTTCGCCCATTCCCTACAAGGTCTTCACCATCGCTGCAGGCGCCCTGTCAATGAGCTTGCTGCCCTTCATGATGGGGTCGCTCATCGGGCGGGGCATACGCTTTTTTCTGGTGGCGGCGCTGCTCGCCTGGGGCGGAGAGCGTATGGAAGCCTTGCTGCGTCGTTACGTTGATCGCATCGGCTGGGCGACGGTGGCCGTCGTGGTGGTGGGGGGGGCCATCTGGGCGCTAAGCTAGAAGGCCGGAATTTTCATGGCTGAAGGCAAACGGCCCACCACGCGCGCCCGCTTGGCAGGCGTGCGCAGTGGGCGTATTGCCGCACTGCTATGGCAGACCACCGCCGGATCAGCGGGCCTCTTGCTGGATTTTTTCGCCGCCGCGCTCAATATCCTCGCCCATGCCATGCATGGTGTTGCAGCCTGCCGTAAAGGCGGCCATCGCCAGAATGAGCGGCAACAAAAGATGCTTTTTCATTTGATTTCTCCATTTGCAAGGGTGAAAAACCCTCAGCAAAAACGGTGCCTGCGGCGGTGGCCGGGCTCTTTCCCGGCGCGGCCAAGATCGGTACAGTAGGTTCATGTTCTTACCCAAGGCATTCGAATTCAGGAGGACAACCCATGACGACACCGTTCATGCAGGCGGTCGATGCACGCAGTGCCGAAGCGATTTCGGCCGGCGCGTTGCTGCCTGTTGAAGCCGAGGAGGTCACCCTTGAAAGCGGCGGACTCGCGTTCATCGTGCGTCACGTCAAGGCGCTTGCCAAAAAACAGGAATTGCCGGGCGGCCCCCGAGACCCCAACTTCAACCCCTTCTTGCCACCCGACCCCGCGCTCACGGTCGGCCCGGTGGGGGATCAGCATGTCGCCATCCTGAACAAGTATCCCGTGTGCGAGCGTCACCTGGTGCTTGCGCGCACGGAATTCGCCGAACAGACCACACCCCTGGAACTCGAAGATTTCCGTGCGCTGGCGCATCTGCTTTCCGCCTCCGGGGGGCTCGGCTTTCACAATGGCGGGGCACCTGCCGGGGCCAGTCAGCGCCACAAGCATGTGCAATGGCTGCCTTCTGCGCCGGGCAATGCGAGCCTGCGCATGTTCCGGCCGGTGCTCGACCCCGACGTGCGTGAGCACACCGTGTTCATCCACCTGCAGCTTCCGTTGCGCCACTGCTTCGTGCGCGTGCAGGCCGGCAAGGGGGTCGATGAAGAAGTTTCTGCGCGCAGCATGCTGCAGGGTTATCAGCGGGCGCTGGAAACGCTGCAGCTGAGCCCCGACGAGCAGGGCAATCTGCCACCTTCCAATATGCTGGTCGAAGAGGGCTGGATGCTTGTGGTGCCTCGCAGCCGCGAACACTTCGCCGACGTGTCACTGAACGCGCTGTCCTTCGGCGGCGTTCTGTACGTGCGTGATCAGCAGCAGATCGAAGCCATACGCGAGGCCGGGCCGCTGGCGGCACTGGCATCCGTTGCCTGCCCCATCTGATTCACTCATGAACGGGCACCCGGGGTTGAAGTAGCAATGTTTCGATGGTTGTTGGGCAAGGGCGCACGCCGCTCGCGCGTCGAGCGCGAGCTGGCGGCGATCGACTCGCAGCAATGGGCTGCCGCGGTTGCGCAGCACCGTTTTCTGGCCGGCCTGGGTGCACAGGAAGAACAAGCCCTGCGAGAGCGCGTGGCCTGGCTGCTGGCCAGTAAGGGGTTCAGTGGTGCGCACGGCCTTGAGGTCACCGACGCGATGCGGCTGTCGATCGCGATTCAGGCGGCGCTGCCCATACTGAATCTCGAGCCGGCGCTGTACGAGGGCTGGACCGAAATCATCGTCTACCCGGGGGGCTTTCTCATTCCGCGTACCGAGGTCGACGAAAGCGGTGTGGTGCACGAATACGTGCAGGAAGCCGCGGGCGAAGCCTGGGAAGGCGGGCCGGTGATCCTCTCGTGGGAAGACTGCGGCCCCGAAGTCAACCCCGAGGTGAATGTCGTCATACACGAATTCGCCCACAAGCTCGACCTGTACCACGGCGATGCCGACGGCATGCCCTGGCTCGGTCGCCACGCGCCGCAGCTCACGCCGCGCATGTGGCGGCGGGTGCTCGATGCCACGTACGACGACTTCTGCGATGCGCTCGAGCGTGTCGAGGCAGCCATTCCGCCGCACGTCGACCCCGAGTCAGACGACGCCGACCCCTGGTACAAGACGCTGCCGCTCGACCCGTATGCGGCAACCGATCCCGCCGAGTTCTTTGCGGTGAGCGCAGAGGCGTTCTTCGTGAATCCGGCGACGCTGGCAGGTGCCTGCCCCGACTGGTATGCGCTGCTCGTGCACTATTTCCGGCAAGACCCGCTACTGCGGATGGGGGGAGCGCCGGTTCCGCCTCCGCCGCTGCCGCGGGCGGCGTGATGCCGGGGCCGCCGTGGCTGTCCCACAGCCGGGCCCCGGGCTGGCTGCGCAATCGCCGCACGCGCTCAGCGCCAGTTGCGCAGCAGCACGTATACGGCCGTGCCGATCACGATACTCAGCAGGGGATTGCGACTGCGCCATTGCAGCAGACACGTCAGCGTGATCGCAAGCAGTTCGGGCCACGGGCCGGTTGCGTGTTCGCGGGCGGCCCCGCTGGCCGAATGCACCAGCAGCAGCGCCATGATCGCCAGCGGCAGAAAACGGCCCAGGTGCTGCACGACCGGCGAGCGGCGTAGCCAGTGTGCGCTGAGGAACGGCAGGGCGCGCAGGGCAAAGGTTACGGCCCCCATGGCGAAGATGACGGCGAGAAGGTATGCGTAGTTCATTTCAGAGCCTGCCCTTGCGGTATGACGCCGCGCCAACGATGATGCTGAGCAGGATCGCCACCACGAGCGCATGCGCCGGTATCACCACCGAGCCCACGGCGTAGGCGACGACCGCCGTCCAGAGCGGCAGCGGGCTGCTGCGGGCCCGCCACTGTTCAACCGTCAGCACGGCGAACAGCGCGCATAAAACGAAGTCGAGGCCCTCGAGCGGTATGCGCGCCTGCGTACCGATGACCGCCCCCAGCAGGGTGCCCAGCAGCCACCAGCACTGGTTCAGCAGGGCCAGCAGCGCCAGACGGCGCGGCGGTGTATCGCGTGGCAGCGTGGTCAGCACCGAGTACGTCTCGTCGGTGAGGGCAAAGGCGGTGTACCAGCGCAGCAGCGGCGAGCGCGGGAAGGTGTCGAGCAGGGAAAGGCCGTAGAAAATGTGGCGCAGGTTCACAAGCAGCGTGGCCAGCGCGATGGTGCCCACCGGCATGCCGGCCGCCACCATCGGCACCATCATGTACTGTGCGGCACCGGCGTAGACCACCAGGCTGGTGAGTACCGCCATGAACCAGTCGCCCCCGGCCTGTACGAACAGGAAGCCGAACACCATGCCAAGGGGGATATAGCCCATGGCGACGGGCGCGGTCAGCGCGGTAACGGACAGCGTGCCAGATGAACCGGCGGAGGTGGGTCGTGCAGGCATGAAACACAATGGGGTGGCAAAAAAACGGATTGCCCGCTGCGAAGGCGGGCAATCCGTCAATGATACTGCACGCGGCGAATGGCGGCGGAAACCGCCGCCGGGCAGCGGTCATTCGTTGGTGATGATCACCTTCATGGCCTTGGAGTCGGCCGCATTGCTGAAGACTTCGTATGCCTGGGGGAACTCGCTGAAGGCATAGCGGTGCGTGATCAGCTGTTCGGGGCGCAGCTTGCCCGATTCCACCGTTTTCAGCAGCATGGGCGTGGTGTTGGTGTTGACCAGGCCGGTGGTGATGGTGACGTTGCGGATCCACAGGTTCTGCAGTTCGAGATCGACACTGCTGCCATGCACGCCGACGTTGGCCAGGTGACCACCCGGGCGCAGCACCTTCTGGCATACGTCGAAGGTTGCAGGAATGCCCACGCATTCCACCGCCACGTCCACGCCGTCCTTGGTCATGGCCATCAGTTCCTTGACCGGATCCTGGCGAGTGCTGTTGATGGTGTGTGTCGCGCCGAATTTGCGGGCCATTTCGAGGCGGGCGTCGTCGACGTCGATGACGACGAGGTTGGCCGGGGAATAGAACTGGGCGGTGAGCAGCACGCCCATGCCCACGGGGCCGGCCCCAACGATCGCCACGGTATCACCGGGCTTGACGGCGCCATACAGGACGCCGATTTCGTGGCCGGTGGGCAGAATGTCGCTGAGCATGACCAGCGCTTCTTCATCGGCACCTTCGGGCACGTGGTACAGGCTGTTGTCGGCATGGGGAATGCGCACGTATTCGGCCTGGGTGCCGTCGATCAGGTGGCCGAGGATCCAGCCGCCGTCTTCGCAGTGCGCGTACACCTGCTTCTTGCAGTATTCGCACTTGCCGCAGGACGTGACGCACGAGATCAGCACCCGGTCGCCCTTCTTGAAGTTGCTGACGCCTTCGCCCACTTCCTCGATGATGCCGACGCCTTCATGGCCCAGAATGCGCCCGGGCTGCACGGCGGGTACGTCGCCCTTGAGGATGTGCAGGTCGGTGCCGCAGATGGTGGTGCGGGTGATGCGCACGATCGCATCGGTGGTTTTCTGAATCCGGGGAACGGGTACGTCGTTGAAACTGCGTTTGCCGGGGCCGCCGTAGACAATGGCTTTCATGGTGGCGGGAAGAGACATGGTTGACCTCCGCGTAGCTGTGTAAGCACGCCCCGAGGTGTTGCGCCCCGGGGCGCATGGTTGAATCAAAACAACGGTGTGTCGTTCTGACTCTTGGTGTTAACAATAGTAACATCGATGCCGGTCTCTATACGCCGACGACACAGTTGCGGGACGTTTTCTTTGCTTCGTAGAGGCGGTTGTCGGCTCTGACCACGGCATTGTGAAAGGCTTCGCCCGGCTGCACCGTGGCGACCCCGATACTGACCGTATAGCGGACCGGCTGGCCTTCGTAATCAACGAGTTCGGACTCTTCGGTTTGCCGGCGGATGTCTTCGGCCACGGCCATCGCCGCTTCTTTGTCGAGGCCGGTGAGTACCGCCACGAATTCTTCTCCGCCATATCGGGCCGCCAGGTCGCCACGCCCCAGCCTGCGGCGCAGCAGGCCCGCAAAGTCGCGCAGCACGTCGTCGCCAAAGGCGTGGCCGTGACCGTCGTTCAGGCGCTTGAAGTGGTCGAGATCCATCATCAGCAGCGCAAGCGGCGGCGCGGGTTCCTGCAGCATGAGCTGTTCGACCGCCCGCATGAGCGCGCCGCGGTTCAGCAGGCCCGTGAGCGGATCATGGGTGGCTTCGCGGTAGAGCCGCAGCATGAGGCCCAGCTGAAAGTAATTGGCGGTGATTGCGATGACCAGCAGCGCCGCCAGCAGCCACACGGCCTGCAGGCCGGTGGCCGACATGAGCACGCCGCTGACGTGCAGCGCGTAGGCTTCAAGCCCGATAAGCACGAGCCCCAGCACGGCCGATTCGAGCAGCGTGAACGGAAAAATGGCCAGCATGGTGACGAGCATGTACGGGATGAAGCTGTAGCCGATCAGCGAGGTCTCGCCGGGAGGCAGCGTGTACAGCACCAGGGCATAGAACGCAGCCGGTGTGGCCAGCACCAGGCCGGCCGACAGGCGGGCCCATTGCAGGCGCGCCTTGCTGTAGCGCGCCAGCAGGAACACCAGTACCAGCAGCCCCGCCATGACAACCCGTCCCCACATCGTATAGGGAAGGCTGGCCTGTGGAAGCATGGCCCAGTCGAGCAGTGTCCAGAATGGCAGCAGCGCGAGGAACACCGCGCATACCACCATGACACGGCTGCGCAGGTAGTCGCTGCGCGCGAACGCAAAGTCGCGTGAATGCGAACGATGCGTGAGCGTGTCGCGCAGCGAGCTGAGGCCAACGACCTTGATTGTGGTGAGGTCGTTTGCGGGGTCGAGCGGGTCTGGTGCTTTCATTGCTATCCCGAGTTGCGCAGGCCGGCGGCAATGCCGTTGATGGTCATGTGGATGGCGCGCTGGCTGCGGCTTTCGGCATCGTTGCCGGTGGTGTCGCCCGCCACGCCCTTGCGGTGGCGCCGCAGCAGTTCGACCTGCAGATGGTTGAGCGGGTCGATGTAGGCGAAGCGTTCGAGCAGTGCGGCCGCCAGCTGTGGGTCATTCGCCAGCAGGTCGTGCCCGCACACCCGGCGGAACATCGACAGCGTACGCTGAAATTCGTCCTCGATGCGTGAGAAAACGTGTTCTCGCAGGCGCCGGTTGGACACCAGGCCGGCATAGCGGCGGCCGATGGTGAGGTCGGTCTTGGCCAGCACCTGTTCCATATTCGACACCAGCGTGCGGAAGAAGGGCCATTCGCGCACCATTTCCTGCAACTGGGCAAGCCGGGCTTCGGGCGTATCGGGTGCGCCTTCGCAGCCTTCTTCCACATAGCGTTCCAGCGCCGTGCCCACGCCGTACCAGCCGGTGAGCATCAGGCGGCATTGCGCCCAGGAAAAGCCCCAGGGAATGGCGCGCAGGTCTTCGATGCGCTGGGTCGAGCGGCGTGCGGCCGGGCGCGAGCCGATGTTCAGGCCGGCGATCTCGCGGATGGGGGTGGCGGCAAAGAAGTAGTCGGTGAAGCCCCTGGTGCCGTACACGAGGTCGCGATAGGCCGTCTGCGCCTGTTCCGACATCCAGCTCATCGCCGAAAAATACTTGCGCATGCGCTCGTTTTCGATGCGCGCGGCTTCGGCCGGCGGCGTCAGGCTGGCCTCCAGCGTGGCCGCGACGATGTTCTCGAGGTGCCAGCGCCCGACCCCGGCGTCTTTGTACTTGCCCTGGATCACCTCGCCCTGCTCGGTGAGGCGAATCTGGCCGTTCACGGTACCCGGCGGCTGTGCCACGATCGCCTCGAAGCTGGGGCCGCCGCCACGCGCCACCGAGCCGCCCCGGCCGTGGAACAGCCGCAGCCGCACGCGGCGCTTCTCGAACACCTTCACCAGCTCGCGTTCGGCGCAGTACAGCGACCAGTTCGAGGTGAGATAGCCGCCGTCTTTGTTGCTGTCGGAATAGCCGAGCATGACTTCCTGAATGCCATTCTGAGCGTGGCGCACACGCCGGCGCACCTCGGGCAGGTCGAGCCAGGCGGCCATGATCTCGGGTGCCCGTTCGAGGTCGGGAATGGTTTCGAACAGCGGCACCACCATCAGGCCGGCTGCCAGCCGGGCTTCGCGTTCGGCGCTGCGCTGCGCGGCACTGGGTGCACGGCCCGATGAGCTCGCACGCGCCGGCTGGCGCGGGGCGTCGGGGCGCAACAGACCGGTTTCCTGCTGCAGCACCAGCAGCTCGAGCAGGTCGCTGAGCGTTTCGGTGTGTGAAATGATGCTCTGTTCGATGGCGCGCGGGCCGAAGCGGGCGCGGCAGCGCGCCGCCATCTGCAGCACGGCGAGTTCCTTGGTGGTTTCCTCGGAATACGTGAGCCAGGGCGAATACAGCGGGCGGGCCTGCGAAAGTTCTTCGCGCAGCAGGGCGACGCGTTCTTCCTCGTTGAGTTTCAGATATTCGACGGGGCGGCCGTTGACCTTCACGCCGGCGACCGTGAACAGTTCGGCCAGTACCCGCTCGTGCACGTCGGAGCTCTGGCGCAGGTCGACCGTGGCCAGGTGAAAGCCGAATACGCGCACGGCCTGCTGCAGCGCGCTCAGGCGCAGGCTGGCGATTACGGCGCCGTGGTTTTCGTCGAGCGAATCGGCGATCACGCGCAGATCGGCCTCGAAGTCGACCGGATCGACGTAGGGGTCGGCCTCGTAGGTGGGGCGGGTGGCGAGCGGCCGGCCCACGATGGCCTTTGCCGTGGCGGCCAGGCGTGCGTAGATGTGGATGCAGGCGCGCCGGTACGGTTCGTCGATGCGGTGCAGCGACGTATCGCGGCTTTCGGTGGCCAGTTCCAGCAGCGCGGGGCTGGCGTCGATGAGCGTGTACGACATCGACAGTTCGGTGCCCAGCGCCTTGACCTCGTCAAGGTAATGGCGAAAGGCATGGGTAGCCTGGCGCAGCAGGGCTTCTTCGAGCGTGCCGGCGTCGACGTTGGGGTTGCCGTCGCGGTCGCCGCCGATCCAGCTGCCGGTTTTCAGAAAGGGCGGCAGCAGGGCGGGGCGGCTGAGTTGCGGGCCCTTGCTGCCGGGCTCGAGCTGATTGGCCAGATCCTGGTACAGGCGTGGAATGGCCTTGAGGAAGGTGTGTTCGTAATAGCCCAGGGCATTGTCGATTTCGTCGAGCACGGTGAGCTTCTGCTGGCGCAGCATGCGGGTCTGCCACAGGGTGGCAATCAGCCCGCTCAGGCGCTGCAGGCCCAGTTCGCGCTCGTCGGGAGTGAGTGTGTCGTCGTTGTGCAGCAGCTGGCGTGCGATTTCGCGATGCAGATCGAGCGTGCTCTTGCGCTGCACTTCGGTGGGGTGCGCCGTAAGCACGGGCACGATGCTCATGTCGGCCAGCGCGCGCAGTACCCGGCGGCGGCGCACGCCGCGCGAATCAAGAAATGCGAGCGCGTCGCGCAGGCTGCCGCGCATGGGCGTGGCGCCGTTCAATTCGTGCTCGCGCTTGCGCCGGTTCTGTTCGCGGTCTTCGGCGATGTTCGACAGGTGCAGAAAATAGCTGAAGGCCCGTGCCACCAGGTTCACCTGTTCGTTGTCGAGCCGTCGTATGGCCCGTTCGAGCACCGCGCCCTGCGAACCATCGCCTTCGCGCCGGAAACTGACGGCCGCCCGTCGCAGCTTTTCGATGGTTTCGTAAATGGCCTTCCCGTCGCTTTCGCGGATGACCTCGCCCAGTGTGCGGCCCAGCAGGCGAATGTCCTGCCTGAGGGCGCTATGGGGGGAAGGGGCCGGTTGCTGCTGCATTGCGTTCACGAATACTCCTCTCTTTATTCCTGACGTCGTGCCGATGCGTCAAACAGCCCCGTGGAAGTTTTGTACGGACTTTGTTTGCGCATTCTGACCGACGTTGAAGATGCTCTGAATGATGCGAACATGGATCGTTCGAGCATCCTTAAACCACATGTTGGTCGATGAAGATTATCATTGTGTGTTTCATGTCACCACGGAAGTCCGTCAATGTACGGGCGAATCGACCTGTTTTCGTGGTGCGCCCGACTCACAATCGCCTTAGCAGAGAGAACAATGCCGCAATATCGATCACGTACTTCCACGCATGGCCGCAACATGGCCGGGGCCCGCGCGCTGTGGCGCGCAACGGGCATGAACGACGATGATTTCGAGAAGCCCATCATTGCCGTGGTGAACTCGTTCACGCAGTTCGTGCCGGGCCATGTTCACCTGAAAGACCTGGGCCAACTCGTTGCGCGCGAGATCGAGGCGGCCGGCGGTGTCGCCAAGGAATTCAACACGATCGCCGTCGACGACGGCATCGCCATGGGCCACGGCGGCATGCTGTACTCGCTGCCGTCGCGCGAACTCATTGCCGACTCGGTGGAATACATGGTGAACGCGCACTGCGCCGACGCCATGGTGTGCATCTCGAATTGCGACAAGATCACCCCGGGCATGCTGATGGCCGCCATGCGCCTGAACATTCCCGTGGTGTTCGTCTCGGGCGGGCCCATGGAAGCGGGCAAGGTGCTTGACCCGAATACCCGCCTGGTCGTGCAGAAACTCGACCTGATCGATGCCATGATCAAGGCCGCCGACCCCAATGTCAGCGACGCCGAGGCGGCCGAGGCCGAACGCAGCGCCTGCCCCACCTGTGGTTCCTGTTCGGGCATGTTCACGGCCAACTCGATGAACTGCCTGACCGAAGCGCTGGGCCTCGCACTGCCGGGCAACGGCACCATCGTGGCCACGCACGCCCGGCGCAAGGCGCTGTTCGAAGAAGCCGGCCGCAAGATCGTCGAGCTGTGCCGCCGCTATTACGAGCACGACGACGCATCGGTTCTGCCGCGCAGCATCGCCAACTTCAAGGCCTTCGAAAACGCCATGACGCTCGACATCGCCATGGGCGGCTCCACCAACACGGTGCTGCACCTGCTGGCCGCTGCGCAGGAAGCCGAAGTCGACTTCACCATGTCCGACATCGACCGGCTGTCGCGCCGCGTGCCCTGCCTGTCGAAGCTCGCTCCGGCCACCGACAAATACCACATCGAAGACGTGCACCGTGCCGGCGGCATCATGGGCATTCTGGGCGAGCTGGCCCGCGAGAACCTGCTGCATCTCGAGGTGGGCAACATCGCCTGCGGCACCCTGGGCAAGGCGCTGGAAACCTGGGACATCATGAGTCCGAACGTCTCGCCCGAGGTGCAGCAGTTCTACAAGGTGGCGCCGGGCAACGTGCGCAGCAAGGAAGCCTTCAGCCAGAACACCTACTACGCCGAACTCGACACCGATCGCGAAAACGGCTGCATCCGTTCGCGTGCACATGCCTATTCGCAGGATGGCGGTCTGGCCGTGCTGTACGGCAACCTGGCGGAAAACGGCTGCATCGTGAAAACCGCAGGTGTCGATGAAAGCATCCTCACCTTCACCGGGCGTGCGCGGGTGTTCGAAAGCCAGGAAGCCGCCGTTGAGGGCATTCTGGGCGACGTGGTGAAGGCGGGCGACGTGGTCGTGATCCGCTACGAGGGCCCCAAGGGTGGCCCGGGCATGCAGGAAATGCTCTACCCCACCTCGTATCTGAAGTCGAAGGGGCTGGGGGCATCGTCGGCGCTCTTCACCGACGGGCGCTTCTCCGGCGGCTCGTCAGGGCTGGTCATCGGCCATGCGTCGCCCGAGGCGGCCGAAGGCGGCACCATCGGTCTGGTGCGCGACGGCGACACCATCGAAATCGATATCCCGAACCGTCGCATTCACCTGGCCGTGAGCGATGAAGAACTGGCCGCCCGCCGCGAGGAAATGGAGGCGCGCGGCGACAAGGCGTGGCAGCCCGAGAACCGCGAGCGCATGGTGTCGCAGGCGTTGCGAGCTTATGCCGCCCTGGCCACTTCGGCCGACCGTGGCGCCGTACGCGACCTTTCGCAGCTGCGTGGCCCGGCGCGTGTTGCCCGTCGCCAGCCGGCCGACAGCGAAATGGCCTGATCGCCAACGACGCTGAACGTAACGCGCCCGAAGTGCCACGTACAAGCCGTGGCGCCTCGGGCGCGTTTTTCGTTGGCCCGCGCGGTGTGGCGGCGTTGCTGCTGCGCTGCGGGGAGCCCGGTCGGTTGCCGGGCGCGGGCGCGGGTTACAGCCCCCCTGCGCAGTGCACGACCGTGCCGGTGAGGTACGAGGCCGCCGGAGACAGCAGCCAGGTAATGGTTTCGGCGATTTCTTCGGGTTGCGCGAGGCGCCCCATGGGAATGCGTGGCGCCACGCGCTGCGGGCGGTCGGGTTCGCCTGCGGTGGCGTGGATGTCGGTAAATGTGGAGCCGGGCGCCACGGCACACACCCGTATGCCGTCGGCGGCCACTTCGCGTGCCAGACCCAGCGTGAAGGTTTCGACGGCGGCCTTGCTGGCCGCGTAATGAATGTATTCGTTGGGGCTGCCCGTGCGCGCCGCCACCGACGAGATGTTGACGATGACGCCGGGAATGCCGTTGCGCCGGAAGTGTTCGACGGCGTGACGGCAGCATTCCATGGTGCCGAACACGTTTACGCGGAAGACCTGTTCGATGGTTTCGCTGGTGGTTCTGGAGAAGGGGCCGATTGGGCCGGTGATGCCGCTGTTGCACACCAGGGCGGTGATCGGCCCGAGCTGTTCTTCGGCATGAGCGAACAGACGCGGGATCTGCGTGATGTCGCCGACGTCGCCCTGCACGATGGTGGCCCGGCGCCCGCGGCGGCGCACGGCTTCGGCCACCTGCTGGGCGGCCGCCTCGTTCTTGACATAGCTGATGGCGACATCGAAGCCGTCGCGCGCGGCAAGCGTGGCGGCGGCGGCGCCGATACCCCGGCTCGCACCGGTGATCAGAACTACGGGATTCAGGTCTGCCATGATGCCTCCTTTCAACGTAGGTTGAGGCCATTATGACATTTTGACCTTTGGCCTAGCCAACGTAAAACATGAGTTTGGCCAGCAGCACGATGAGCACGACGTGAACGAACACGCTGATGTGGATGCGCTGCGAGGCGCGCGAGCGCAGGCGGCCGAGCCGGTGCAGCGCCATGGCCGTGACGAAGTGGCCGAAGACGCTGAGGGCGAGCAGGATCTTGACGGTGAGCAGCAGGCCGAAGCCGGAATCGAACGGCGTGGCGAGGGCGCCGCGATGAAACCACGACAGACCGAATCCCGCGCCGAAGAGCGCGACCAGCACCCAGGGCATGATGGCGCGTGCGCGCTTGCCGATGGCGCCTTCCATGGTGCGCATGATTTCTTTGGGAACGTGGTGGCGCACGCCTTCGAGCATGATGACCTCGAAGAAGACGGTGCCGACGAACATGATTGCGGCAAACAGATGCAGGGTGAGCAGGGCGGGATACGACATGATGGAACCGTTATGGGTACGCAGGTTGCGATCAGGGAATTGTGAACGCAAATTGCTTGATGTGCCTTAACATACACAAAGGCAATGTGTTCTTTCGGAGACCGCCATGACCGCAGCACGACGCCGGCGTTCGGCAAATATCGTAGAAGGGCCCGAGCGGGCACCCAACCGTTCGATGTATTACGGGCTGGGTTATACCGATGCCGATTTCGCCAAGCCCATGGTGGGCATTGCCAACGGTCACAGTACCATCACACCCTGCAACAGTGGCCTGCAGAAGCTGGCCGATGCCGCGGTTCAGGCGATCACGCAGGCCGGTGGCAATCCTCAGGTGTTCGGCACGCCCACCATATCCGACGGCATGTCGATGGGCACCGAAGGCATGAAGTACTCGCTCGTTTCGCGCGAGGTCATCGCCGACTGCGTTGAAACCTGCGTGCAGGGCCAGTGGATGGACGGCGTGCTGGTGATCGGCGGCTGCGACAAGAACATGCCTGGCGGCATGATGGGCATTCTGCGGGCCAACGTGCCGGCCATCTATGTCTACGGCGGCACCATCATGCCGGGCCGCCTGGGCGGGCGCGACCTGAACATCGTCAGCGTGTTCGAGGCGGTGGGCGAGCACGCGGCGGGGCGGCTGAGCGACACCGGTCTCAAGGATATCGAACGCGCGGCGATTCCCGGGCCGGGTTCCTGCGGCGGCATGTATTCCGCCAACACCATGAGTGCTGCGTTCGAAGCCATGGGCATGAGCCTGCCGTATTCATCGAGCATGGCCAACATTCACGATGAAAAGGTCGAGTCGGCCGCCGAATCGGCGCGGGTGCTGCTGCAGGCCATCGAACGCGACCTCAAGCCGCGCGACATCATCACGCGCGAATCCATCGAAAACGCGGTGGCGGTAGTCATGGCCGTGGGCGGGTCGACCAATGCCGTGCTGCATCTTCTGGCCATTGCCCACGCCGCCGACGTCGAATGGAGCATCGACGACTTCGAGCGCGTGCGCCGCAAGGTGCCGGTCTTCTGCGACCTCAAGCCCAGCGGGCACTATCTCACGGTCGACTTTCATCGTGCGGGCGGCGTGCCCCAGGTCATGAAGCTGCTGCTCGATGCCGGGCTGCTGCACGGTGAATGCATGACCATAACGGGGCGCACAGTGGCCGAGATTCTGCGCGATGTACCCTCGACCCCGCCCGAAGGGCAGGACGTGATCCGCCCGCTCGATCGGGCCCTGTACGCCGAAGGCCATCTTGCCATTCTGAAGGGCAATCTGGCCCCCGAGGGCGCGGTGGCCAAGATCACGGGTCTCAAAAACCCCGTCATGTCGGGGCCCGCCCGGGTCTTCGACGATGAGCAGTCGGCGCTTGCGGCCATACTCGATGGCCGCATCGTGGCCGGCGATATCATGGTGCTGCGTTACCTGGGCCCGCGCGGCGGCCCCGGCATGCCCGAAATGCTGGCTCCCACCAGCGCGCTGATCGGCGCGGGGCTGGGCGACTCGGTGGGGCTCATCACCGACGGCCGGTTCTCGGGCGGCACCTGGGGCATGGTCGTGGGGCACGTTACGCCGGAAGCGGCCGACGGCGGGGCGATCGCCCTGGTGCACGACGGCGACCGCATCACCATCGACGCCCACCGCCAGGCCCTGGAATTGCATGTGCCTGACGACGAGCTGACGCGCCGGCGCGCGGCCTGGTCGGCGCCGCCACCCCGGTACACGCGCGGCGTGCAGGCCAAATTCGCCTTCAATGTCTCTACGGCCAGCACCGGGGCGGTGCTCGACCGATACTGAACAAGGAACAATCTGTGGCAACACCCGAACAGCGCGCGCAGCAGCGCGATATCATTGCGGAGCTCTGTGTGAGCCCCACCTTCGACGCCCAGCTCGAGATCGAGCGGCGCAGCGACTTCCTCGCCAATTACCTGCAGTCCACGGGCATGCGCACCCTGGTGCTGGGCATCAGCGGCGGCGTCGATTCGCTGGTGGGCGGCTGCCTGTCGCAGCGCGCCGTCGAACGCTGCCGGGCGCGCGGCTACGAAGCCAGCTTTATTGCCATGCGCCTGCCCTATGGTACGCAGCATGATGAGCCCGACGCGCAACTGAGCCTTACCGTGATCCAGCCCGATGAAACCCTCGTGGTCGACATCAAGCCTGCCAGTGATTCCATCCTTGAAAACACGCTGGCCGCCGGTTTGCAGTTTCGTGACGAGCGGCAGCAGGATTTCGTGCTGGGCAATATCAAGGCGCGTCAGCGCATGATTGCTCAGTTCGCCGTGGCCGGTGCACGCAACGGCCTGGTGGTCGGCACCGACCATGCCGCCGAGGCGCTCATGGGTTTCTTCACCAAGTATGGCGACGGTGCAGCCGATATCACGCCACTTACGGGCCTGAACAAGCGCCGCGTGCGGGCGCTGGCCGAGGCCATGGGTGCGCCGCCCGAGCAGGTTCACAAGGTGCCTACCGCCGACCTCGAATCGCTTGAGCCGCTCAAGCCCGATGAAGTCGCCCTGGGCGTCAGCTACGACGACATCGACGATTTCCTGGAAGGCAAGGTGGTGTCCGACACCGCTTACGAGGTGATCTTCGCCACCTACCGGCGCACGGCACACAAACGCGCGCTGCCCGTGTTTCCCTTCTTTCAGTAAGTGGCAGGTCGGGCACGCCGTGCCGTAAAAATGAAAACGCCCCCATTACGGGGGCGTTCTGCCGTGCGGGGCCGGTAGTGATCGGCCCCCGGTTCACAGGCTTACATGCGCGACGGACGCGGCGTGTCCTTCGTGCTGGCCGGCAGCGTCGGGTATTCGACCGTGGGCTGTTCGCCGGTGAGCGTGTGCAGGAAGGCGGTGATGGCCTTCACTTCGGTGTCGTTCAGCTCGGTGCCCAGCTGGCTGGTGCCCATGAGCGCAACGGCTTCTTCCAGGCTCCAGACTTCGCCGCTGTGGAAGTACGGTGCGGTGAGCGCGATGTTGCGCAGCGGAGCGGCACGGAAGACGTACTCGTCGGATGCCGTTTTCGTGACGTCGAAGCGACCGCGGTCGCCCTCAGGCAGCACGTCGGCACCCGGGCGCTTCACCAGACCGAACGGGTAGTAGTTCTGACCACCGAAGTTGATGCCCGAGTGGCAGGCGATGCAGCCCTTGTCGATGAACAGCTTGAGGCCGCCGAGTTCCTGGTCGTTCAGCGTGTCCTTGCCGGCCAGGAACTGGTCCATGCGCGAATTGGGCGTGACCAGCGTGGTTTCGAACGCTTCCAGCGCCTTGGCCATGTTGTCGAACGAGACCGGGTTCTTATCGTTGGGGAACGCGGCCGCGAACTTCTCGACGTATTCGGGGATGCTGCGCAGGGTTTCTTCCACCAGCTGCGGTGTGGCGTTCATTTCGACGCTGGCCTGCACGGGGCCCTTGGCCTGTTCGGCCAGGTCGGCAGCGCGGCCGTCCCAGAACTGGGCGACGTTGAACACCGCGTTCAATACCGTGGGCGAGTTGCGCGGGCCGTGCTGCCAGCCGTGACCCACCGATGTGGGGATGTTGTCGGCGCCACCGGTACCCACGCTGTGGCAGGTATTACAGGTGATGATGTGGCTCTTGGACAGGCGCGGTTCGAACCACAGCCAGCGGCCAAGATCAATCTGTTCCTGTGTCAGGCCCTTTTCCTTGACCACGACGTCGGCGGTGGGGATAGGCTTGAAGAGATTGTTCGCCAGGCTGCGCAGCTCGTCGACGTTGATGTCGGCAGCCATGGCAGAAGAGCCCATGGCGAATGCGGAAAGCACCGCGGCGGTAATGCGTTTATACATAGTGATTCCCCCATTACGGAAAAGGTTATCTACGGCCTATCTCAACACACGCAGCCGCATAGGGGTTTGATCCGAATCAAATCTGTATCCGCATCGCTGCGAATGATACAGATTGTATCTGCAAATGGTCGGTTTTTTCGGATCGGACAGTGTTTACCGTTTAAAATATATGGTCTTTTTGCAACCCGCGGCACAACCGGGTGCAACCGCACGGTGGCACGGGCGACGATCGCGCGTCATGTGCCGTCGTTCAAGCGCTTTGCGCCGTGGACTAGTTGTGCTGGGCATGTAGCACAGGTATTTGCTGCAGGGCGAATTCCGCGCTCTGGCGGCGAATCTCCACCCGGTCTCCGGCGAATCGGCGCGTGGCCGAATGCAGCGCCACCCCCTCCTGCACGCTGGTCGAGCGAAACGCCCACGCAAAACACTGCGTGCCCGCCGGAATCTCGTCATCCGTGTCGTCGACCACCCCGGTGTTGGCAATCGCCACATTGGCCCGGCTGCGCTTGAGCGCGCCCATGACCATCTCGCGGGCCACTTCCTCGCTGGTGAGGTTGTAGCGGTGGATCGTCACCTCGCTGACGCCCAGGCACCGTTGCTTGGCCTGCACCGAATACGTGACGAAGGCGCAATCGAGCAGCGCGCCCGCTCCGGGTATGTCGGCCAGTGTGGCCGCGATCAGCCCCGAGGTGCAGGATTCGGCCGTGACCAGCAGCAGCTTGTGGTCGCGCATGTACTGTGCGACGTTTTCGATTTCGTTCATTGCCGTTCCCATGTTCGTGCCGCGCCGTGGCGGCGTTGCGCGTATCGGGCAAGCGGCAGGCCAGGCCGTTCGCTGCTGCTGCCGACGGCATAGTGCTTGCCGGCCGCAAGCTCGGCTTGGTGTATCTACCGTGGTGGATACATGTGATTTTGATCACACTGATATTTTTCCATGGGGAGAGAGGGGGCGATGGACACGATGGGCGCGCAGAACGCGGAGTTCAACAGTCATGCTGCGGTCGTTCCGGGGGCAGCTGCACCACCCTGGGTCAAACACGAAGGTCTCAAACGCTGGGTTGCCAGGATTGCGGCGCTCACCCAGCCCGATTCCATCCATTGGTGCGACGGTTCGGCCGAGGAGTCCGCGAATCTGTGTACCCGGCTCGAGGCGGCCGGTACATTGCGGCGCCTGAATCCCGCCAAACGCCCCAATTCCTGGTTGGCATGGTCCGACCCCGACGACGTCGCCCGGGTCGAAGACCGCACCTTCATCTGCAGCGAGCGCAAGGAAGACGCCGGGCCGACCAACAACTGGGTGGCGCCGGCCGAAATGCGCCAGACGCTCGAGAGTCTGTTCAAGGGCTGCATGCGCGGGCGCACCCTTTATGTCGTGCCATTTTCAATGGGGCCACTGGGCTCGCCCATTGCGCAAATCGGTGTCGAACTCACCGACTCGCCCTATGTGGTGGTGAACATGCGGCTGATGACCCGCATGGGGCGGGCCGTATACGAGGTGCTGGGTGAAGACGGCTTCTTCGTGCCGTGCGTGCATTCGGTAGGCAAGCCGCTGGCCGCGTTGCACGGATGGAAAGTCACCACCATTGGTGACGACATTGCCTGGATCAAGCCCGGGCGCGATGGGCGGCTTTACGCGATCAACCCCGAAGCCGGGTACTTCGGCGTGGCTCCCGGCACCAGCGAGAAAACCAATGTGAACTGCATGGCGGCGCTGCGCGAGAACGTCATCTTCACCAATGTCGCACTCACTGATGACGGCGATGTGTGGTGGGAGGGCATGGGCCCCGAGCCGGCGCACTGCCTCGACTGGCAGGGCCGCGACTGGACGTCCGGATGCGGGCGCAAGGCGGCACATCCCAACGCGCGCTTTACCGTCGCCGCCGACCAGAACCCTGTCATTGACCCCGAATGGGACAATCCGTCGGGCGTCGCCATCGATGCCTTCATTTTCGGGGGGCGACGCTCCGATACCGTGCCGCTCGTGACCGAGGCGCGCAGCTGGGTGGAAGGCGTGTACATGGCGGCGACGATGGGTTCCGAAACCACCGCAGCGGCTGCGGGCCAGCAGGGCGTGGTGCGGCGCGACCCCTTCGCCATGCTGCCATTTTGCGGCTACGACATGAGCCGCTACTTTGCGCACTGGCTTGCCCTGGGCGAACGCATGGAAGGTTCGGGGGCGAGCCTGCCGTCGATCTACTGCGTGAACTGGTTTCAGACCGATGACGCAGGCCGCTTCATCTGGCCCGGTTTTGGCGAGAACATGCGCGTGCTCGAGTGGATCTTCCGGCGCCGCGAAGGCCGTGCGCCGGGCGCGGAGCGCCTGTTTGGCATCGTGCCGCGGCACGGCGATATCAACTGGCAGGGCCTCGACTTTCCTCAGGCCGACTTCGAGCGCATCACGCGCACCGACACCGATGCCTGGCAACGCGAGCTGGCCCTGCATGGCGGGCTGTTCGACACACTGGGCGACGGGGTGCCGACGGCACTCAGAAACGTGCATCAACGGCTGACCACCATCCTTACAAGGAGCGCATCATGAGCAACCACGTATACAAGAGCATCGAACTGACCGGCTCATCGACCACCAGTATCGAAGACGCCGTGAGCACGGCAATCGAGCGGGCCAGCGAAACCGTGCGCAATATCAGCTGGTTCGAGGTGGTGGAAACGCGCGGCCACGTGCGCGAGGGCAAGGTGGCATACTGGCAGGTCACCGTAAAGGTGGGTTTCACGCTCGACGCCTGAGGGTGTGCGGCGCTGACGCATGCGGGGTGCCGCCCTAAATGAAGAAGGGCGCCGGCATGGCGGCGCCCCGAACCGCAGCATTGGGGGGGAAGTGCTGCGGTACCGCCAGGGGGTTCAGGCCTCGCTGAAGCTGCCGTCGTGCATCCAGCGGGCGTGCTGGGGTGCGCGTTTGGTTTCGGCCCATTCGTTCAGCATGTCCCATTTCACTTCATCGAGCTTCTTGTGCATGTCTGGCGTACCCGTGTTGTACGCCAGCTCCAGGCGGTGCCCCGAGGGGTCGAAGAAGTAGATCGACTTGAAGATGGTGTGATCGGTGGGGCCAATGACCTTGTAGCCGTCGGCCTCAAGCCTGGCTTTGGTGTTGAGCAGGTCTTCCATCGAGTCGACCTCCAGCGCCAGGTGCTGGGTCCAGGCCGGTGTGTTGGGGTCGCGGCCCATTTCCGGCTTGGTGGGCAGTTCGAAAAACGCCAGAATATTGCCGCCGCCCGCATCCAGAAAGATGTGCATGTACGGGTCGGGTTCTTTGGTGGACGGAACTTCGTTTTCGGCGATCGCCAGAATGAAATCCATATTGAGGTACTTCTGGTACCACTCGACGGTCTCCTTGGCGTCCTTGCAGCGATACGCCACATGGTGAATTTTTTTGATCTTCATGCCGGTCCTCCTGGTTCATAGGATCATGAATGCATTAGACTTCAAGGGCATTTATCATTCAAACAGTATTTTTTAATCAACTTATCGGGTTAACAGATGACAGTGACGCTGCGTCAGCTCCGGGCGTTCGTCGCGGTAGCGCGTACCGGCAGCTTCACGCTGGCGGCCGAGAGCCTGTTCATCACCCAGTCGGCGCTCAGCGGCCTCATCAAGGAGTTCGAAAGTGCCCTGGGCCTGCGCGTGATCGACCGCAGCACACGGCGCACCCGGCTTTCGGATGTCGGACGCGATTTGTATCCGCTGGTCGAGAAGATTCTGAATGACCTCGACCGGGTCATGGAGGAGGTCGAGCAGCGCCAGGCCCTCAAGACCGGGGTGGCGCGTGTGGCGGCGCCCCAGCTCATGGCCTCCACGCTGCTGCCCGAGATCGTGGCCGCCTATGCTGTGGCACGCCCGGCGATACGCGTGAAGGTGGTCGATTGCGCGGTGGAAAGCGTCATGTCACGCGTGTTCTCGGGTGAAGTCGATTTCGGCATCGGGCCCGAGCGCGAACCGAATTCCGACATTGCGGCCACGACGCTTTTTCGTGGCCCGTTCATGGTGGTGTTTCCCACGGGGCATCCGTTGGGCGAGCTTGAAGCGATTTCGTGGCGTGATGTCTTGCGCTACCCGCTCACCACGTTGCAGGGCCAGTTCACCGAGCGGCTGGCGCTCGATCTGCGCGCCGCGAACCGCGGGCTGAATTTTTCGCCCACGCACGAGGTCGCCTTCATGTCCACGGCGCTTGCCATGGTGAATGCGGGCCTGGGCATTACGGTCTGCATCAGCTACGCGGCGTCGCTGGTGCAGCTGTACCGGCTCGAAATGCGCCCGTTACGCGACCCGGAGGTCTTTCGCAGCTTCTACGTATTCACCCGACAGGGGCGTTCGTTGTCGCCCGCAGCGGAAGATTTCAAGACCTTCCTGTTCGATTTTGTGGGCGCCCGCCCGATGCTGGGCACGGCCTGAGCAGGGCCGTGCCCGAGCGTGCCTCTAGCCGGTCTCGCCGGTGCGAAGCACGCGGTTCACACGGAAACCCAGTTGCGCGGCATAACGCAGCATCTGCTGCAGGGCCATGCGGTCGGGTATGCGGCTGCGCCCGAGCATCCATAGGCAGCGTCGGTCGGGAGTGCCGATCATCGCATGCTGGTAGTCGGGGTCAACGTACAGAATCCAGTGGTCGCGCCATACCGAGGAAGGCGCCGAGAGCCAGTCTGAACTGAAACGGATCTCGAGCTTGGCCGGATCCTGAGGGTCGAAGCGCCGGGAGGGGCGCATTTCAGCCACGGCGTTGAGAATTTCGCATTGGGAATTGGCGCAGCTGAAGCGGGCTTCGAGCGTACCGTCTTCCTGCAGGTCATAATCGACCGTGACCTCGCCGGTGCAATCGACCTGGTAACCGTTGGGCAGCCGCGCATATTCGTACCATAGGCCTGCATACTTGCGCAGGTCGAGGTTGGGGTGCGTGATAAGTTGTGATTCCTGTCGTGTAGCCAACAACTGCATGCGAACCTCCTTGGTCGGGCTGCATGGCTTGTCCCTCGATGCAAGGCTGCAGCCTTCTCTAGTGCTTCGTGGTGTTCATGACGTGTGATGCGCTGATTGAGTGTTAGGTTGAAGACCCTTTGAAACTTCAAGCTTTCGGATCAGTATAGCGATTCTGCTCCGAAAAACAGCATCCCATGTAGGGTTATTGGGGCGAATTAGGGCAATCACTGAGGCGCCCGCAAATTGCTGCAATGCAGCGCCCATGCGGGTTTCCAGCGGTCGGAGGGAAGGGGACGAGGAGTTGCCGCCGGTGCCGGACCGGCCCGTGAACAGGCGGCCGGCACGCGGGGAAAGGTAATCAGAAACTGCCGAACAGGGTGCCCAGCGTGATGACGGAAACGAGCGCGATGAACGGCCCCCCCATGGTCACGGCCGCAATGTTCAGGTACGACTGGCGGTGCGTGAGCTTGCAGATCGACAGCAGCGTGATGATCGCGCCGCAATGGGGCAGCGTGTCAAAGCCACCGGCGGCCAGAACGGCGACGCGGTGCAGCAATTCGGGGCTGATGCCGACTTCCTGGGCCATGCGCAGGTAATCGGCGCCCAGCGTCTGCAGCGCGATGCTCAGGCCGCCTGACGACGACCCGGTGATGCCGGCCAGCACGTTCATGGCGATGGCTTCGGAAATCAACGGGTTGTGCGGGGTGACGTTGAGCACGGCGTCACGAATGATGGCAAAGCCGGCGAGCCCGGCGATGACTGCACCGTACCCCACTTCCGATGCCGTGTTGAACAGCGGCAGCATGAAGCCGAACACGCCCTTGTTGACGGTGGCGCGCAGGTTGGTCCAGCGGCCCAGGCGCGACACGACGAGCACGCAGCAGGCCACGGCCAGCGCAATGATCAGCGCCCACAGGCCGGCAATGCGCGAGGGCTCGAGGTGCGGGAAGCGTTCGGTGATGAAGCTCATGTCCATGCCCGGGAACACCACGTAGGTGAACAGGGCGTTGACGCCCACCACCAGCACCAGCGGCAGTATCGCAAGCAGCAGCGGCATGTGTGACAGCGCGCTGTTGGGGGTGGCGGCACCGTTGGCCGGTGTGTCGTCGTCCGCTTCCACGTGCTGGCCGTAGCCCTCTCCCGCAAGGCGCGCGCGGCTCGCGCGGCTTTGCAGCCACCACAGCCCCAGACCCAGCATGATTGCGCCGGCGATGATCCCCAGACCCGGGGCCGCGAAGACGTTGGTGCCGTAGTACGGAATGGGAATGGCGTTCTGGATGGCGGGTGTGCCGGGCAGCGCGGTCATGGTGAAGGTGAACGAACCCAGCGCAATGGTGGCCGGTATCAGGCGCTTGGGAATGTCGGCGGCCTGAAAGAGGTCGCGCGCGATCGGGTAAATGGCAAAGGCCACCACGAACAGCGAAACGCCGCCATAGGTGAGGATGCCGCAGGCAAGCACCACCGTGATGATGGCGTGCCGTTCACCCAGCTTGTTCACGATCCACTGCGAGATCGAATGGGCGGCGCCCGAGTCGGCCATCAGCTGGCCGAACAGCGCGCCCAGCAGGAAGATGGGCAGGAACTGCATGACGTAGCCGCCCAGGGCCTTCATGAAGGTGTCGGTGTAGATCGGCAGGAAGATGCCGATTTCACCCGAAAGCAGCACTGCCAGCGCCGCCATGAGCGGCGCGAGCAGCAGGACGGTGATGCCCCGATATGCCAGATACATCAGCAGAATCAGGGAGACGACGATTGCCAATGTACTGGCCATTCGGAAGCTCCTTCTGTAAACACGGAAGCGGCGCCCAGGGGCGCCGCCAAACTCGGAAGTTTAGCAGGAAGAAGCAAATATTTTCAGGGTTAACCCGACAAATCATGGGGTTAACCCGAAAATTGTGGTTCGATTTCAGCCGCGGCCAATGAACGGCATGTTGGTCGCCATCACGGTCATGAACTGTACGTTTGATTCCAGCGGCAGGCTTGCCATGTAGACCACCGCACGGCCCACGTCCTCCACGTCCATGAGCGGTTCGGGCCGGATGCTGCCGTCGGCCTGCATCACACCCCTGCGCATGACGTCGGTCATGTCGCTGGCGGCATTGCCGATATCGATCTGGCCGCAGGCAATGTCGTAGGCCCGGCCGTCGAGTGACGTGGCTTTGGTGAGCCCGGTTACCGCGTGTTTGGTGGTGGTGTAGCAGGTGGCCTGGGGGCGTGGCGCATGGGCCGATATCGAGCCGTTGTTGATGATGCGCCCACCACGCGGCTGCTGTGACTTCATCAGGCGGAACGCCCGCTGCGTGCACAGGAAGTAACCGGTGATATTGACGTTGAGCGCGGCCTGCCAGTGCTCGTATGGAATGTCTTCGATGCTGGCAGGTTTGGTGAAGATTCCGGCATTGTTGAACAGCAGATCAAGGCGGCCGAACTCGTTGCCGATGCGTTCGAACAGGTGATCCACGCTATCCGGATCGCTCACGTCGGTCGACTGCACGAGGCAGCGGCCTCCAAATTGCTTTCCGGCCTGAGCTGTGGCTTCCAGGGCGTCGACGCGGCGACCGGCCAGGGCAAGATCCCATCCGTCCTTCATGAGGGCCAGGGCAACCGCCCTGCCGATACCCGAGCCGGCCCCGGTCACCAGGGCGATTTTGCGTTCACTCATTTGTGGTCATTCTCCAGTTTGCAGCGCGGCGCCGACGAGGCGCCACCGATGTGACACGTTGCAACTTTAACGCGCCTGCGTAGCGGGCGGAGTATCCTAGCTCATTCAAGGCTCAAACATCTCGTGGAGGCGTCCCATGCAGATCGTAGGCACACCCATCGTCATCATGTTCGGCATCTACATTGCGGCGATGCTGCTGATCGGATGGCTCGGCTATCGTTCCACCAACGACCTGTCCGATTACATTCTGGGCGGTCGCAGGCTGGGCAGCTTCGTTACGGCGCTTGCCGCCGGAGCCTCGGACATGAGCGGCTGGCTGCTCATGGGCCTGCCCGGTGCGGTGTATCTGGCCGGCCTTTCCGAATCGTGGATCGCCATCGGGCTGATCATTGGCGCATACTTGAACTGGCGGTTCGTCGCTGCCCGGCTGCGCATGTACACCGAAAAATCCGGTGACGCGCTCACGCTGCCGGATTTTTTTTCCAACCGCTTCAACGACCGGCGCAATGTGCTGCGGGTGGTGTCGGCCGTGGTGATTCTGATTTTCTTCACGCTGTACGCCGCCTCCGGCGTGGTGGCGGGCGCCCGCCTGTTCGAGAGCATGTTCGGGCTGCCGTATGTCTGGGCCATGTGGGTGGGAGCCTTCTGCACGATGGCTTATGTGTTCATTGGCGGCTTTCTGGCGGTGAGCTGGACCGACACGATTCAGGCCTCACTCATGTTCGTGGCGCTGGTGCTCGCCCCCATCATGGTCATCCTTTCCCTGGGCGGGCCGGGCCCCAGTCTGGATGCCGTGGCGGCGGTCGATCCCGCCAATCTCGACTGGTTCGGCAACCTGAACGCCATTGCCATCATTTCGCTGCTGGCCTGGGGACTGGGCTATTTCGGGCAGCCGCACATTCTGGTGCGTTTCATGGCAGCGGAATCCGTGCGTGCGATTCCCGGCGCACGGCGCATCGGCATGACCTGGATGATTCTGTGTCTGGCCGGCGCTGTGGCAGTGGGGTTTTTCGGCATTGCCTACTTCGAGGCACACCCCGATCAGGCTGCGGGCGTCAATGCGAACTCAGAGCGGGTGTTTATCGAGCTGGCGCTGATTCTGTTCTGGCCGTGGATCGCGGGCATGCTGCTGGCGGCGGTGCTGGCGGCCATCATGAGCACGCTGTCGGCCCAGCTGCTGGTGTGTTCCAGTTCGCTCACGCAAGATATTTACAAGACCTTCCTGCGCAAGGAGGCGAGCCAGCGCGAGCTGGTGTGGTTCGGGCGTGCGATGGTGTTTGCCATTGCCATTATCGCGGTGTTGCTGGCATCTGACCCCGAGAGCAGGGTGCTGGGCATGGTGAGCTACGCGTGGGCGGGCTTTGGTGCGGCATTCGGGCCCGTGGTCATTCTTTCCCTGACCTGGAAGCGCATGACGCTGAACGGGGCACTGGCGGGCATGATCGTGGGTGCGGCAACAGTGCTGATCTGGAAGCAGTTCGGCTGGTTCGACCTGTATGAGATTGTGCCGGGGTTCGTATTCGGCGCGCTGGCGATTTATGTGGTGAGTCTGGCCGGCGGCGAGCCCGAACCCGAAGTTCAGGCGATCTTCGACGAGGTGGAGGATGAAGTTGCCGCCCTGCGTCAGGGTGGCGGCGGCTTGTAATGGTGGCTTTTGTAACTGTGCCACCAAGCGAACCCTGGCGCGGCATCACCGCGAGCGTCGCAGGCAGTACGCGCGCCAGGATTAGTCGTGCCTATTCAATGGTGAGGCGGCGGGTCGGGCTGGCCGCCTTCTTGGGCAGAATCAGTTCCAGCACGCCGTCGGTGAATTTGGCCTTGGCGTTGGCCTCATCGATTTCGTGCCCCAGCTGGAAGCTGCGCGACACCTTGCCGTAGTAGCGTTCGGTGCGCAGGACGCGTTCGCCGTCCTTCTCTTCCTTTTCCTGTTTGCGTTCGGCACTGATCGATACCGTCTGGCCGTCGATGTTCACGTGAATATCCTGCTTGTCGATACCGGGCAGCTCGGCCAGCACTTCAAAATGGCCGTCAGCTTCCTTCACGTCGACGCGCATTTCGGGCGACTGCAGCGTGCCGTTGAAATCGAAATCGACCGGGCGCACAAAGAAGCCGCGCAGCAGATCGGCAAACGGGTCTCGGCGGGTACTCAGTTGATTCATAATCAGCTCCTTGCATGTCTGAGGCGCGGATTCACCATGAATCGTTGCCTCTACATGAATTAATTAAGAGTCAGCATCCCGATTTCAAGAGCCCTTAAATTGATTTGAATCAATGAGTTAGAAGATTGCTGCAGATCAGAGATAGCGTGATGCGGCGTGGATGACGAGCCCCACCGCGCCACCCACCAGCGCGCCATTGATGCGGATGTATTGCAGGTCGGCGCCGATATTGAGTTCCAGCTTGTCGACCAATTCGCTTTCGTTCCATTCCTTCATCTTGTCGGCGATGAAGCGGCCCAGCCGGGCACGGTGACGCTCGACCAGTTGCGGGGCGTAGCGCCTGGCCCGGGCGTTCACCCATGCGCGCATGGCGTCGTCGTTGTCGAGCACCTCGCCAAAGCGCAAGACCTGACGTGCGAGAAACGCCTCAAAGCGTGAGTCGGGCGCATGCAGATCGCGCGTAGCCGCCGCGCGCCATTCCGTCCATACTTCATCGACATAGCGGTGCAGCGCCGGGTGTTGCGCCACCTTGCGCGAGAGCGTTTCGAGACGCCAGCGGTAGTCGGGGTCATGCTGCAGCGCATGCGTGAATTCCTGCAGCCAGGCTTCGAAATGGGCCCGTAGCGCGTGATCCGGCGTCTGCTCCACTTCTTCCAGCAGTTCCGCCAGCGTGCGCGCGGTGAACTCGCCGCCCTTGGTGCCCGCCCAATGTTTGAGGCGCGGGAAGTACAGCGGCAGCTTTTCGGCAAACAGGCTGTTGAGCGTCTGCTGCAGCTCGGGCCGACGCAGCTGCCCGGCCGTGTAGCGCAACAGCAGGTTCAGCACTTCGTGATGACGGCCGCTGCGCGTCAGGCTGGCCAGTATGCGGCCGGCCAGCGCGGCCAGGTCGGTGGCCAGAATATGGCGCGAGACGGCACGCTGCAGGTAGCCGCGCACCTCGTCTTCATTCAGCAGCCCACCGGCGTTGCGCACGCCGTTACGCAGCCAGGATGCCACCTTTTCTGCATTGGCCGGGGTGCGCAGCCATGCGGCCGCGCGGCGCGCCGGATCGATCGCATCGATGACGGTGACGATGCGATCGCGCGAGAAAAACTCGCCCTGAATGAACTCGCCGAGGTTGTCGGCGATGCGGTCTTTGTTGCGGGGAATGATGGCCGTGTGCGGCAAGCGCCGTATGCCAAGGGGATGGCGAAACAGTGCCACCACGGCATACCAGTCGGCGAGCGCGCCCACCAGGGCGGCTTCGGAGAATGCGGCGACCCAGGCCAGCGAACCATGCACGGCGCCAAAGTGCGTGGCCAGCACATAGACGACGCCAAACAGCACGAGCAGCCCGGTCGCACGGCGGCGTGCGACGCGCAGGCGTTTGCGCTTGCTCTCGGTGTCGTTCACCCGGCGCGGGGTGAAGTCTGCGGGTGTCGGGTCGGGCATGCTGTACACCGATGATCGATTGACCTGTGGGGCAAGCGATCAGTATGCCCGAGATGCCTTCGGTCGGGGACAGGTGTGACGCAGCCCGGGGAGGGCGCGCAGCCCGTTCAGAGCATCTGGCCCAGAAAGGTGCGGGTGCGTTCGTGCTGCGGTGCGCTGAAAAAGCGTGCGGAGTCGGCCGATTCGACGACGCGGCCGTCATCCATGAAGATGACGCGGTGGGCAACTTCACGGGCGAAGCCCATTTCGTGCGTGACCACCAGCATGGTCATGTGTTCCTCGGCAAGCTGGCGCATGGTGCGCAGCACCTCGACGGTCAATTCCGGGTCGAGTGCGGAGGTCGGCTCGTCGAACAGCATGATGTCCGGCTCCATGGCGAGCGCCCGGGCGATGGCCACGCGCTGCTTCTGGCCGCCGGAGAGCCGGCCCGGATAGTTGTCGCGCTTGGCCAGCAGCCCCACCTTGTCGAGCAGGGCATCGGCCTTGGCGATTGCCGTCGCACGCGGCAGGCGCTTCACGGTGATGGGCGCCTCGATCACGTTTTCCAGCACGGTCATGTGCGGAAAGAGGTTGAACGACTGGAACACCATGCCCATCTTGCGGCAGATGCGTCGTACGTCGGCATCGGAAGCGTAGCGGCTGGGGCCTTCGGCCTGGGCGGTGGCGAGCGCTTCGCCCTCGACGACGATGCTGCCGCCGTCGATGATTTCGAGGTGGTTCAGGCAGCGCAGAAACGTGCTTTTGCCCGACCCGGACGGGCCAATGACGGCGACGACCTCGCCCTTGCGCAGGGTGAGCGACACACCGCGCAGCACCTGCACGCCATTGAAGGCCTTGGTGATGCCGGTGGCCTCGATCATGATCTCGCGTGCGTCGCGATCGGTGGTGTCGGGGCGAGGGGCGCTATTCATCGAATCGGGCATAGCGTCTTTCCATACGCTGGAAGAACCAGGTCAGCACCAGCGTCATGAGCAGGTAAAACACGGCCGCAACGAGAAACGGGGTGGTGGTGAAGTCGCGCTGCACGATGCCCCGGGCCGTGCGCAGGATATCGTTCAGGGCCAGCACGTAGATGAGCGAGGTGTCCTTCACCAGCGTGATGGTTTCGTTGCTCATGGGTGGCAGCACCCGGCGCACCATCTGTGGCAGCACGATGCGGCGCAGGGTCTGCAGGTAGGTCAGGCCCAGCACCTTGCTGCCTTCATACTGGCCACGGTCGACAGACTGGATGCCTGCGCGAAAGATTTCGGCAAAATACGCAGCGTAGTTCAGCGCAAAGGCCACGACGGCCGCGGGGAAGTCGGGTAGCCGCACACCGATGACCGGCACGAACGGCAGCGCAAAGTACACGAACAGCAGCTGCAGCATGAGCGGCGTGCCGCGCATCAGCCAGATGTAGCCGTTTACGGCCGTGCTGAGGGCGCGCCATCGGGATATGCGCGCCAGGGCAAGCACCAGCCCCAGGGGAACGGACAGCACGAGGGTGATGAAGAAGAGCGAAAGCGTGACTTTCGCTCCGTCTGCCATCGGCCCGATCAATGAAAGAACGTAGTCCATGAGGCCTGGGTTGCCCGGATGCCGGCAGGGCTTACTTGGTGATGTCGGCGCCGAACCACTTGGTGGCGATGCGCGCCGCGCTGCCGTCCTGCTTCATTTCGTCGAGCGTTTTGTCGAGCTGTGCGCGCAGTTCGTCGTCGTCGAGACGTACACCCACGCCATAGTCTTCGGTACCGAAGTTGTCGTCAAGAACGCGGTATTCGCCTTCACGCTTCTCGGCCAGGTAACGGCCCACCACTTCGTCGAGCACCACTGCATCGAGGCGGCCTGCGGACAGGTCGAGCAGGGCGGTCACGTTGTCGCCAAAGGTCTTGAGTTCCTTGAAGCTCTCGAATACCTCGGCTTCCTTCTTGATGGCGTCGACGGCGCTGCTGCCTTCCTGGGCGCCCACGACCTTGCCCGACAGGTCGGCCTTTGCCTGGATCGGCGAGTTGGCTGCCACCACGATGATCTGGTGGTTCGCCATGTAGGGCTTGGTGAAATTGATGTTCTTCTTGCGCTCTTCGGTGATGGTCAGGCCGTTCCAGAGGACGTCGACGCGCTTGCCGTTGAGCTCGGCTTCCTTGGCGCTCCAGTCGATGGCCTTGAACTCGACTTCCATGCCCAGACGCTTGGTAGCTTCGCGCGCCAGGTCGATATCGAAGCCGACCAGTTCGTTCTTTTCGTCGCGAAAGCCCATCGGCGGGAAGTTGTCGTCGAGGCCGACCACGACCTTGCGCGGCTGTGCCGAGGCGGCGGTTTCGGTCGAAGAGGTGTCGTTGCTCGGGCCGCAGGCGGTCAGCAGGACAGCGGCGGAGGCGAGGAGAATGCCAGTGAGTTTCTTCATTGATTCAAACGTGCGAGGCACAAAAGGAAGTCAGGGACGCCGGTGTGCGGCGGGCAGGACGGGACGGCCGGCGTGCGCCAGCCGAAGGAAGGATTATATCGGGATATCCCTGAGGGATGCGCTGAGCCGGCGCGCAGACTTGCCGTTCGATGTGTGGAAGGCATTACCCGGGGATCGTGGTTGGAGATTAATATTCATGCTGGTAAACTTATTTTCACTATCATGAAATTCGTTTAGGAGCGTTCATGTCCAGACCCGCCTGGATCGTCAGGGAATCAGAAGTTCCCGGCTATTCGCCCGCCAACCACAGCGGCACCGTCAACCGGCGCCTCATCTCGCCCGAAACCGTGGGCTCGCGTCACCTTGAAGTGCTGACCGGCACCATCGAGAAGGGCAAGGGTGCCCTGCCGCATGCGCACCCCGGCATCGAGCAGGTGGTCTACCTGCTGGAAGGCACCGCCGAGGTCGAGCTGGAAGGTGAGCGCGGCGTCATGGAAGCCGGTGACTGCTGTTTCTTTCCTGCCGACAAGAAGCACATCTTTACCGTCACCAGCGACACGCCTGCGCGTCTGCTGGTCATCTATTCACCGCCGTACGAAGAAAACCCCGACCGCGTCATTCGCTGAACCGGGAAAGAAAAGGAGACAAAGATGAACCTGTTCAAGAACACTCGATCCACCATTGCAGGCATCAGCTTCGCCGTTGTGGCGGGCGTTGCCGCCTTCACCGCTGCCCCGGGCGCTGCGCACGCCGCGTACCCTGAAAAGCCGATCACGCTGGTCGTGCCGTTCCCGGCCGGTTCCGGCACCGACTCGGTGGGCCGCATCTTCGCCGAAGAGCTCAGCAAGGAACTGGGCCAGCCGATCGTCGTCGAGAACAAGCCGGGCGCCAACGCCACCATTGCTGCCAATTACGTGGCCCGTGCAAAGCCCGACGGCTACACGCTGTTCGTTACCACCAATACGTCGCACTCGGCCGCGCCCTGGCTGATGAAGAACGTGAGCTACGACCCGGTGAAAGACTTCACGCCCATTGCGCGTGGCGGCAACCTGCCCTTCATCCTGGTCACCAACCCCGATCGCCCCTACAAGACCGTTAAAGAGCTGATCGAGTACGCGCGTGCCAATCCGGGCGACGTGACTTACGCCACGGGCAACAGCACCGGCATCGTGGCCGGCGGGCGCCTGGCCGTGGCCACGCAGACCGAGATGCTGCACGTGCCTTACAAGGGTACGCCACAGGCGCTCACCGACCTGGTGGCGGGTGAAGTCGATTTCATGTTCACCGATCTGACTTCGGGCACCCCGTTCGTCAACTCGGGCCGCCTGCATGCCATGGCGGTGTCCACGGCCGAGCGCAGTGCGCTGCTGCCCGACCTGCCGTCCATGCAGGAAGCCGGTGTGGCCGATTTCGACATCACTTCGTGGAACGGCTACTTTGGCCCGGCGGGCATGGATCCGGAAATCGTCAAGACGCTGAACACCGCGATCAACAAGGTCGTCAATAACCCGGAAACCCGGGCGCGTCTGGCCGAGCTGGGTTTCGACGCATTCAGCGGCACGCCCGAAGAGTTCGCGGAATTCGTGGCCGAGCAGTACGAACTGTGGGGCAAGTGGATCCGCGAAGCCAACCTTCAACCGCAATAAAACAGGAAGCCCGACATGCCTGAGCACGCTGCAACCCGGCCGGGCGGCCCGCTCGCAGGCGTACGCATTCTCGACCTGAGTGCGGTCGTGATGGGGCCGTATGCCACGCAGATTCTGGGTGACCTGGGCGCCGACGTCATCAAGGTGGAGCCGCCCGGGGGCGACAACATGCGTGCAGTGGGGCCCATGCGCAATGCCGGCATGGGTGCCCTGTACCTGCACCTGAATCGCAACAAGCGTTCGGTGGTGCTCGATCTCAAGACCCAGGCGGGTCGCGAAGCCTGCCTGCGCCTGGCCGCCAAGGTCGACGTGCTGCTCTACAACACGCGGCCTCAGGCCATGTCCCGGCTGGGTCTCGACTACGAAAGCGTCGCCGCGGTGAACCCGCGCATCGTGTACGTGGGGGCGTACGGTTTTGGCAATGCGGGGCCGTATGCCGGGCGCCCCGCCTACGACGACCTGATCCAGGGCATGACGGGCCTGCCGTCGCTGTACCAGCGCAATTCGGGCGACATTCCCCGTTACGCGCCGCTTACGCTGGCCGACCGGGCCGTGGGCATGCACGTGGCCATCGCGATGCTTGCCGGCGTCATCGAAGCGCGCGAATCGGGCAAGGGCCAGGCGATCGAGGTGCCCATGTTCGAGGCCATGGCGCAGCTGGTACTGGGCGATCATCTGGGCGGCCACACGTTCGAGCCGCCTGCCGGCGCTACGGGTTACGCGCGTCTGCTGGTGTCGCACCGGCGTCCGTACGCCACGTCCGACGGCCACATCAGCGTGCTCATCTACAACGACAAGCACTGGAGCCGCTTCTTCGACCTCATCGGCCGGCCCGAATTGAAGCGCGACCCGCGGTTTGCCTCGCATACCGCGCGGGCACAGAACATCGACGCCGCCTACAGGCTGGTGTCCGACGTGATCGCAACGCGCACCACCGCCGAATGGCTCGAACAGCTGGGCGCGGCCGATATCCCGGCGGCACCGCTTTACAGTGTGGAAGACCTGATCAACGATCCGCATATTCAGGCCGTAGACATGGTGCGCCGCCTGAACCACCCCAGCGAGGGCGAGATCCGCTCACCCGGCCCGGTCGGAAGCTATTCGCGCACGCCCGCCGGCATCCGGCGTCATGCACCGCGCCTGGGCGAGCACACGGCCGAGGTGCTGGCCGAGGCCGGCTATTCCGAAGAGGAAATCAACGCGTGGTTCGCAGAGGCGGGGCCACGCACACAGCCCACGAAGGACATCACATGAGTTTCATCCGTTCTGAAGAACATAAGGCGCTGGTGGCCGGCGTCGAAGACCTGTGCGCCCGCTATGATGACGATTACTGGCTCGCGCGCGATAAAGACGGTGCCTTTCCGCACGACTTTCATCGCGATCTGGCGCAGGCCGGGTGGCTGGGCATCGCCATGCCCGAGGAATATGGTGGCGCCGGGCTCGGCATGACTGAAGCGGCGCTGATGATGCACACGATTTCGCGTTCCGGTGCGGGCTTCACCGGTGCGTCGGCGGTTCACATGAACATCTTCGGCTTGAACCCCGTGGTGGTGTTCGGCAACGACGAGCAGCGCCAGCGTGCGCTGCCGCCGCTGATCGCCGGAGACCAGAAGGCATGCTTCGCCGTGACCGAACCCGACGCGGGGCTCGACACCACCAAGCTCACCACCCGTGCAGAGCTCAAGGGCGACCGCTATGTCGTACATGGTCGCAAGATATGGATCTCCACCGCGCAGGTGGCCGACAGAATGTTGCTGCTCGCTCGCACGACGCCGCTCTCCGAGGTCAGCAAACCCACGCAGGGCCTGTCGCTGTTCTATACCGATCTGGACCGCAGCCGGGTCGAGGTGCGCGAAATCGACAAGATGGGCCGCAAGGCGGTCGATTCCAACATGCTGTTTATCGACGGGCTCGAGATTCCCGTGGAAGACCGCATCGGTGAAGAAGGCCGGGGCTTCGAATACATACTGCACGGCCTGAATCCCGAACGCATCCTCATAGCATCGGAAGCGGTGGGCCTGGGGCATGCGGCCATTGCCAAGGCCACGGAATACGCGCGAGACCGTGTGGTGTTCGGGCGGCCCATCGGCCAGAACCAGGGCATTCAGCATCCGCTCGCGCAGGCCTGGATGCAGCTGGAGGCCGCCGATCTGATGGTGCAGAAGGCGGCGGCACTTTACGACGCGGGCGAACCGTGCGGCCCGTATGCCAACAGCGCCAAGTACCTGGCGGCGGAAGCGGCGTTCAATGCCTGCCAGACCGCGGTTCAAACGCTGGGTGGAATGGGGTATGCACGTGAATACCACGTCGAGCGCTATCTGCGCGAAAGCTTCATCCCGCGACTGGCACCGGTGAGCCCGCAGCTCATCATGTGCTTCATCGCCGAGAAGGTGCTGGGTCTGCCCAAGTCGTACTGATTGCCACGCACGGTTTCCCATAGTGCCGAAGGCCCGCCAATGCGCGGGCCTTCGTACCTTCGTGTGCCTGCGTGCAGCCTATTGGCGCTGTTCCATCACCCGGCACGCCACGCGCAATTGCTGGGCGAGCGGTTCGAGATTCGGTTCAATGCGGTACAGCGGCCCGGCGATCGAGACGGCGTATTCACCGCCGCCAATGCTCAGCGGCCAGGCGATCGCGCCGACGTCCATCATCGATTCGCCCAGATTCTGGAACCAGCCGCGCTCGCGTGAGCGGGCAATTTCCTCTTCCAGCGCCTCCAGCGTTACCAGCGTCCGCTCGTTGAAGCGTTCGAGTGTGCGCCCCTTGAGCAGTTTGCGCCGTTCCTCGCTGCTCATGAGCGATAGCAGCGCCTTGCCCAGCGAGTTGCTGTGCACATGGCGCTGTGCGCCGGGGTCGGCGACGTAGCTGATGGGGTGGGGCGAAGGCATGACCTCGAGATAGACGACTTCGCCTGACGGAGCAAGCTTGCCCAGCACCACGGTTTCGGCCACGGCGTCACGCAGCGCGGTCAGGGTCGGGCCCACCTTCTCGAGTATGGGGTCGGATCGGGCGATGCGTTGCGCCATGGCCAGCAGCCGTCCGGTGGGGTAATAGCCCTGGCGGCGACCGGTCTCGTACAGATACCCCTGGCTGGTCAGCGTGCGGATCAGACCAAGGCAGCTGGATACGGGGGCTTCGAGCTCACGAGCCAGTTCCGTAAGTGAAAGGGGCTTTCCTTCGCGCGCAAAAATCTCGATGATTTCGATGACGCGCAGGGCGGTCTTGACGTTGGACTCGGATTTCTTGGCTGACATGTCTCGCTGGGGCTGGTGTATCGGCGGCCGTGTGGCGCACGGTTCTTCTACAGTCTGACTTTATACCTCAATGAATGCAGCATGACCGGTGGCGCGGAAAGCGGAAAGCCGCCCGCAGGCGGCTTTCGTGAACACAGTGCCCGGCAGAGGCGGGCCTGTTCGCGGGCCCGCCAGCCGATGTGGGGGGTGCGGATCAGGAGTCTTCGACGAAGGCTTCCTCGCGCTTCTGCTTGACCGAGGGCAGTGCCACCAGCACGACCAGAATGGCCGCCAGGATCAGCAGGGAAAGCGACAGCGGGCGCGTGACGAAGGTCGAGAAGTCGCCCCGTGCCAGCAGCAGGGCACGGCGGAAGTTTTCCTCCATCATGGGCCCGAGCACCAGCCCCAGCAGCAGTGGTGCTCCTTCGCATTTGAGCTTCACCCACAGGTAGCCCACCAGCCCGAAGGCGGCCGTCATCCAGATGTCGAACACGTTGTAGTTCAACGAATACACCCCGATGGTGCAGAACACCAGAATCGCCGGGTACAGGATGCGGTAGGGCACGGTCAGCAGCTTGACCCACAGGCCGATCAGCGGCAGGTTCAGCACCACCAGCATCAGGTTGCCGATCCACATTGACACGATCAGCCCCCAGAACAGTTCCGGGTGGCTCGACATGACCTGCGGGCCGGGCTGAATGTTGTGAATGGTCATGGCACCGATCATCAGCGCCGTGACCGCGTTGCCGGGAATGCCCAGGGTGAGCAGCGGAATGAATGACGCCTGCGAGCCGGAGTTGTTGGCCGATTCGGGCCCCGCCACGCCTGCAGGATGCCCCTTGCCGAAGCGCTCGGGTTCCTTCGAGATCTTTTTCTCGAGGGTGTATGAGGCAAACGACGACAGCACCGCGCCGCCGCCCGGCAGAATGCCCAGTGCCGAACCGATCGCGGTACCGCGCACCACGGCAGGCCAGGCTTCGCTGAATTCCTGCTTGTTCGGGTACAGCTTGCCGACCTTGTCGGTCAGATCGACACGCTGGTCGCGCAATTCAAGGTTGGTCATGATTTCGGCGAAGCCGAACACGCCCATGGCCACCACGGCAAAGTCGATGCCGTCCTGCAGCTCGGGAATGCCGAAGTCGTAGCGGGCCACACCCGAGTTCACGTCGGTGCCGATCATGCCCAGCAGAAGACCCAGGAAGATCATGCAGATCGCCTTGGGCAGCGAGCCGGAGGCAAGCACCACGGCACCGATGAGACCCAGCACCATGAGCGAGAAGTACTCGGCCGGGCCGAACTTGAAGGCCAGTTCCGCCAGGGGCGGCGCAAATCCGGCAATCAGGAAGGTGGTGACACAGCCGGCGAAGAACGACCCCAGGGCGGCGATGGCCAGCGCCGCGCCGGCGCGCCCGTTGCGGGCCATCTGGTGGCCGTCGATCACAGTGACCACGGCCGAGGTCTCGCCGGGCAGCGCCACCAGAATGGCGGTGGTCGAGCCCCCGTACGCGGCACCGTAGTAGATGCCGGCCAGCATGATCAGCCCCGCCGTGGGCGGCAGCACGTAGGTGATGGGCAGCAGCATGGCGATGGTCGGCACGGGGCCGATGCCCGGCAGCACGCCGATCAGTGTGCCGAGCAGACAGCCCAGCAGGCAATACGCCAGGTTCTCGAGCGTCAGCGCAACCGAGAAACCCAGCAGCAGATTTTCGAACAGTTCCATTTTTCAGATGCCCTCAGTTCATGAAGCTGGGCCACAGCGGGAAGACGAGGCCCAGTCCCTTGATGAAGGCGCCCCAGACGAAGAGCACGAGAAACAGCCCGTTGATGAGTGCAACTTTCCAGCTGAAAACGTGGCTGGCAAAGCTGCTGAGGAATACGAGCAGGAAGACGCTGATGTACACCCCCAGATAGTTCAGCAGCAGCCCGCACAGCACCACGCTGCCAAGCAGGATGAACATGATGGGGAAGTCGAAGCGCTCGACCTGTGTTTCCTCGGCCTTGGCGCTTGTTGCGTTCAAGGCGACGAGTGCGCCCAGTGCGGCCAGACAGACGCCCAGCCAGAACGGGAAATAGCCGGGGCCCATGCGGGCCGCCGTTCCCATCGAGTATTTCGTGGCACCCAGAGCGAAGGCTGCCCCGATCACCACGAACATGATGCCGGACCAGAAGTCCTGCCTGTTCTTGATTTGAATACTCATGCGATGCCTCCAATTGATGCATCAGGCATGGTATGAGAGGCGCGTCGGCCGTGACCGCGCATTTCATTACGAAAACATTACCGTTCGGTAATGTTCGGCGGTGCAGGCAATTCAGCGTGGCAGGGTGATCTCTACGCGCAGCCCCGGCCGCGCGTTGCTGAACGTGATGTGCCCGCCATGCAGCGAGACCACGGCCCTGACGGAAGCCAGGCCCAGACCGTAGCCCGGCACGTCCGGGGTCACGCGGTGAAACCGGGTGCCCAGCTTCTCGAGGTGGTCGTCGGGCACACCCGGCCCGTCGTCGCGAATGACGAGGCGGGCGGTATCGCCGTCACGCTTCACGCGCAGCACGATGCGGGCGCCGGGCCCGGCGTACTTGAATGCGTTGTCGATGAGGTTGGTCAGTGCGCTTGCCAGCAGGTCGGCGTCGGCATCGATGCTGACGTCGTCGGCCCGGTACTGCAGGCGGATGCCGCTTTCGGTGGCGACGGGCTCGTAAAGCTCGACAATGTCTTCCACCAGCGTGCGCAGCGAGACGCGCGAAAAGCTCTGGCGGCGCACACCCGATTCCGCTTCGGCGATGAGCAGCAACTTTTCGGATACGGTGATCAGGTCATGCAATTCGGCCGAGGCGGCGTCCAGTGCCGCCCGGCGCGTCTCGGCGTCGTGATCGGCACGCCTGGCCGCATCCAGCTGCCCGAGCGCCCGTGCCAGCGGTGTGCGCAGATTGTGGGCAATGGCGTCCGACACGTTGCGCACCCCGGTCATCAGGATCTCGATGCGATCGAGCATGTGATTGATGTCGTAGCGCAGCTGCACGAATTCGTCCACCTCGCGCGCATCGGGAACGCGCCGCGTCAGTTCACCGGTGCCGACGCGCAATGCCGTATCGCGAATGGCCTCCACGCGGTGTCGCAATTCGCGACGAAAGATGGTGGTGCCCACCAGTACCAGAAACACGCCCACCAGGGTCGTGGCAATCACCGCGTTGCCGATCAGCGACTGGATCTCGCGCATGTCGGCAATGTCGCGCCCGACCACCAGAACGCTGCCGCCCGGCAGATCGCGCAGGGTGAGCAGACCCGTGACGGCCGTACCGTTGCGCAGCACGTTCAGCAGCAGCGGCACTTCGTGCGCTTCACGCAGCAGGTCGATCGCGGGGTAGGGCGTGGCGTCGTCGGTCACCGGCAGCAGCTCGAGATTGCCCGCAACGGGCGTACCGCCGGGCCCCGAAAGCAAATACATTTCCACGTCGATGTCGGTCTGGTCGCCCAGCAGCTGCTCGATTTCCGCCTGCAGGCCTGCGAGGCCGTACAGCTCGTGCTGCACCATGAGCCGGTGTGCCGCCTGCGTGACCTGACGCGCGTACTGCACCTGCAACAGGTCCACGATCTTCCCGTAGGCGAAGATGAGGAGAAAAGCGGTGGTGCCGGCGGCCAGAAGGCTGTAGTTCAGCGTCAGGCGGAAGGCCACCGACCCCCACAGCCGCTGCCAGCCCTTCAGAAGACCGCTAACCGGCATGCAGGACTTCGTCGCGCGACGTCGCCGGGCGGCCGTCGGGGTGGGTCGAGAACCGGTACCCGACGCCGCGCACCGTGTGGATGAGCGGGTTGGGGTGACCGCCGTCGATCTTCTGCCGCAGGCGGCTGACCGTGGCGTCGATGACGTTGGTTTGCGGGTTGAACTGGTAGCCCCATACCGCGCCCAGCAGCATCGCGCGTGTGAGCGCCTGCTCCGGGTGGGTCATCATGTAGGCGAGCAGACGGCATTCGCGCGGTTGCAGGGCCAGCACCTTTCCGCCTCGGGTAATGCGGGGGATCGTCAGGTCGTAGCGCAGATCGGCGTACTCCAGCACGCGTTCGGTGCGGCTGCTTCGCGAGCGGCGCACCAGGGCTTCGGCGCGGGTAAGCAGTTCTATGAGGGCAAAGGGCTTGGTAAGGTAGTCGTCGCCGCCCAGCTTGAGCCCCTTCACCCGTTCATCGAGCGCGGTGAGCGCACTCAGCACGATGACGGGGGTCTTGATGCCCACCGCCCGAAGGCGCGTCAGGATCGACAGCCCGTCGACCTGATTGGGCAGCATGCGATCAAGAATGATCAGGTCCCACGTTTCGGACGACGCACGTTCCAGGCCTTCGACGCCATCGTGGCAGATTACCGGCCAGTGGCCCAGTTCGCGGAATCCCTCAGCAATGTAATGGGCGTTCTCGCGGTCGTCCTCAATGATGAGGCAGTTCCACATCAATGTTCACGTCCTCCTTCACTGAACGAACGTACGGGCCCGCGGGCCCGTACGACCAGTGTAGCAAGACGCTGTGGCGGCACTCAGTCGGTGCGCTCCGTGACCTCGACGAGGTGGTAGCCGAACTGCGTGCGCACCGGCCCCTGCACCACGCCGATGGGTGCGCTGAATACGACTTCGTCGAATTCGCGCACCATCTCGCCGCGGCCGAAATTGCCGAGTGCGCCGCCGTCGCGGCTCGAGGGGCAGCTGGAATGTTCTTTCGCGACCTGTGCGAAGTCGGCACCGTTTTCGATGGCCTGCTTCAGCTCGTTGCACTTGGCTTCGGAGTCGACGAGGATATGACGTGCAGAGGCTCTTGCCATGGGTTGCTCCTGATTGGGGTTCTTCAAGACCACAGGTTAACGCACTTTGTTGCGGCATACGCCAGGGCGGCCCTGCATGGGCTCAGTTCAAGCGCGCCTGTATCGTGGCGTACGCATCCCGTACTTCGCGTTCGCCATACGCCCGTTCCAGCCGTCTCACGGTGAAATGGCCGCGCGCCATGTTCTGATAGTGCGAAATGAACATGGCGTTGATTGCGGCGCCGCTCACCGCGCCCAGCACCGGCGCGGCCTGCAGCGCGAATTTTTCCGTGACCTTGACTCCGAAGCGTTGCGCCACGGTTTCGATGATTTGCGCAAGCCACGACGCCGTCTGGCTCGGGGTGAGCTGCATGCCCTGGAACAGCCCCTGGGCGGCGTGCCGGGTGGCATGCCCCGTGGCCGCCTCGACCAGGGCCTTGCCGGTTTCCTTGGCGATTTCCGATAGCCCCACGCGCGTGGCGTAATACGCCGAGTCGGCGGCGTCATCATCCGGCGAGCGCCCGCCCAGGGCAAACACCTGGACGCATTCCGCCTGCACGATCGGGTCTGACAGCGCAAAGCCTTCCGCGCGGGCGATATCGGCCACCGAACGCATGATGAGCGTGGTGGTGACCGGCAGTTCCACCAGCGTGCCCGTCAGCCCGAAAAAGCCGCCCATGGCCCCCGAGGCCGCCACCATGGCGGTGTGCGTCCGTGGTCGCGCGCCGCCGGCGGTCTTCTCGTCCATGGTGAGCAGCGCCCCCGAAACGGCCTTTTTCAGCGCCGCATGAATGGCTTTCTGAATCTTCTGTGCACTGCTGCCCGGAAGGCGGTCGAGCGCCCATTCCACGGGGGTGCCCACCATGTTGGCCAGCCGGATGGTCAGCGAGGGCGCTTCCAGCAGCGCCACGGCGGCTTCGAGCGCCCGCAGGTCGTCAGGGTGGTCGGTGAGCATCTGAGCAGCGTGTCTTATCGAAGGAAGAAGCCGCCCACGCGGCCCTCCGTAACGTTCAGGGTAGCCAGAAGGTCGTCACCGTCGTCGGCGAAGCTGATCTTCCATACCGAAATATCGCGGCCCTGCTGGCGCAGGTTGCCGAGATGCTTGATGGTATACCCCTGTTGAAGGCGCGGCGCAACGGTGGCACTCACCTGCCTGAAATCGTCTTCGCCTATGCCCGCGAATGCGGGGGTGCCGCGGCTGATGAAGCGCTGGTAATCGTCCTCGGCCAGCGCGTCGAGCAGGTACTCCACCATGGGCTTGTCGGTTTCGCCTCCCACGGTGGCAGCGTTTGCCTGGGGCAGGGTAAAAAGCGCCGCCAGAAGGAAGACGACGGCAAGCAGGTGCTGCATTGTGGTAACCGTGCACGTACGGGTTTGAGTGGCAATAGGCATTTCACGCTCCGAAGGTGATGGCGTCGCGCCTGCCGTGAGCCGGCCGGCGCTCGCCCGATGCGTGCGGTGCAGCAAGCGCTGTTCCGTTCCAGGCGTACGCTCCTGCAGCGTGCTTGCGCAGTGGCGTGTTCGGTGCGCGCGTTCCGGGCTCGCGTGCGGTCGCTTGTAGGCGGTGTCAGGCCAGAATGCCACGGCGGCGCAGGTCGGCAATGGTGGCGGCGTCGAAACCCGCTTCCTGCAGCACCGCGTCGGTGTGTTCGCCGAGGGTGGGCGCACGATGCGCGATGGCGCCCGGGTTCCCGGACAGTTTGGGAAAGATGGCCGGCATCTCGACCTCGATGCCGCTGGCCGCCTGCAGTCGGGTGATGGCGTCGCGTGCGCGGTAATGCGGGTCGTCTGCGATCTCGCGAACCGAATAGATGCGGCCCGAGGGTACGCGGGCGGCCTTGAGCTGTTCGAGCATGGAATCGATGTCGGATTGCTCCATGGTCCAGGCTTCGATTGCCGCGTCGATTTCCTGAACGCGTGCCACCCGCCCGTCGTTATGCGCGAGTTCCGGGTCGTTCGCCAGATCCGGGCGGCCGATGCAGTGCATCAGGCGCTGGAAAATGGTGTCGCCGTTGCCCGCAATCAGCACGTAGCTGCCGTCGCGGCAGCGGTAGGCGTTCGATGGTGCGATGCCCGGTAGCGCTGCGCCGGCGGGCTCGCGCACGACGCCAAACGCGGAGTACTCGGGCAGCAGGCTCTCGGTAAGGTTGAACAGGCTTTCGTACAGGGCCGCGTCGATCATCTGCCCTGTGCCGCCCCGTGCATCGCGCTGGTACAGCGCCAGCAGCACGCCCAGCGCGCCGTGCAGGCCGGCGATCGTATCGCCCAGCGACAGGCCCGCGCGCACCGGGGCCCGGCCCGGCTCGCCGTTCAGGTAGCGGATGCCCGCAAACGCTTCGCCAATGGCGGCGAATCCCGGTTCGCTCGCGCGCGGCCCGGTCTGCCCGTAGCCCGAGATGCGCAGCATGATCAGCCGCGGGTTCAGTTCGTGGAGCGTCTCCCACGACAACCCCCATTTTTCCATGGTTCCGGGCCGGAAATTTTCGATCAGCACGTCGGCATCGCGGGCCAGTTCGCGCACGATGTCCTGGCCTTCCTGCTGACGCAGGTCGACGCATACGGACTTTTTGCTGCGCGATTGCGCTTCCCACCAGACCGACGTGCCCTCGTGCAGCAGGCGCCATTTGCGCAGCGGATCGCCCAGACCCGGCGGCTCGATCTTGATGACGTCGGCGCCGAAATCAGCGAGCGTCTTTGCGGCAAAGGGGCCGGCAATGAGCTGCCCCAGTTCAATCACCCGTATTCCTGCCAGAATCTGGCTCGACATGCGTTGTTCTCCTGTACGTGTGCTGGCGCCAAGGCGTAATGGTAGTACGAGCGGACACATGCACGCGCGTCGGGCGGCATGCGCTGCGCCCTGATCGACACTGCGCGGCAGGTATGAAACACTGTGAATCTCATACGCCCACGCCCGCCGGCCCACGCGGGGCGGGGCACAGGATAGCAATGAAACCGAAGTTCCGCACGCCCGCTCGACCGGCGTTTCTGGCGGCCGCCGCGCTCGCCGCCGTACTGGCCACGCTTTCGCTTGCCCCGGTTCCGGGCCCGGAGGCCGACGACGGCAGTGCGCGCCCGCGGCTGCTGCATGTCGAACCCTCCGAATATGCGCCTGTCGTGGTGTTCGAGCAGTACGGCGAACGCTGTATCAACTTCGTTGAAATGAAAGGCGAGGGCCGGCAGACATGCATGCGTCTGGATGACCCGCCCTTCATGGTGTTCGAGTACACCCGGATGATGACGAGCGCGCTGCTGGCCCGCCCTGACCCGGCCAGGGTGCTGATCATCGGGTTGGGTGGCGGCACTCTGCCCACGGCGTTTCACGCGCTGCTGCCCGATGCCACGATCGACAGCGTGGAGATCGACCCCGCGGTCGTGAAGGTGGCGCAAACCTGGTTTGGCTACGAAACGGGGCCGCGGCAGCGTGTTTTCGTGGAAGATGGCCGTGCTTACGTGCAACGGGTGCGCGATAGCGGGCTGCAGTACGACATGATCCTGCTCGATGCCTTCGACGCAGACTATATACCCGCCCACCTGCTCACGGTGGAGTTCCTGCAGGAGCTGCGCAGCATTCTTTCCGACGAGGGCCTGGTGGTCGCCAATTCGTTCACCCGCAGCCACCTGAATGAACGGGAATCGGCCACGTATGCCACCGTGTTCGGTGATTTCTACAATCTGCGTGCGGGCATCGAAGGCAACCGGGTCATCGTTGCGGCAAAGGGCGAGCTGCCCGCGCCCGGGGTCTTGCAGGCCAATGCCGCCAGGCTTGCTTCACGCCTGAAACCCTACGGAATTGACACGAGCGAGGCGCTGGACTGGTTCCGGCGTGCCCCCGGCGGTCTGTTCACGGCACCGCCGCTGCGCGACTAATGGTGCGCCGATATCATGACGCTTGCTTCCCGCCGATGCAGGAGCCTAACATTGAATGTGACAAAATGTTCGGCGATATTAGCCATGTATGAAACCTATACGTATGACGATGAAACCGTTGTTCCGCCAGCGGTACGAGCCCGCTGGGACTTTTTGGAAACAAGTTCGGCCTGCGCTGTTTTGCGTTCCGTATGTCCAAAGGAATGGTATGACCTCCTCGAAGTCTTGACGCGGTTCGCGCTTGATACGGTTCGCTGGACGAAAAAGGGGGTAACCGTGGTGACGTAGCGCGCGAAATCGATGATATGTTCGGTGCGCTCGGATGGCGAGAGATGCGCATTGCGGCTTGGGGAAGTGGGTTCGGGACATTTCGATTACTGCGTGATGAGCAAGTACGTTCCCTGGCCCAGGTACACCGCACCGATCACCATCACCAGGGTCTGCGTCCAGCGCCGGAACTGCTGGTCGCTCAAGCGCTCCAGAATGAACTTGCTGAGGCTCGTGCCGGCCATTGCAGCGACCACGGTGAGGGTCATCACGCCGGCCGGAACCGGGTGCTCGCCACTGAGCGCCTGGCCGAAGTAGACGAGCTTGGCCAAATGCGCGCAGGCCTGGCAGGCGGCCTTGGTGGCAACGACGGCGCGCCGGTCCATTTCGGTGCGAATGAAGAAAACGTCGAGCAGCGGCCCCGAGACGCCGGCCACGAATTGCATGGACGTGTTCAGCACCCCGCACAGCTGCGCGCCACCGCGGTCGGTGACCTGGGGCACGTGGCGGCGCGGAATCGCCAATGCAAGAAAGGGCGTGAGGCCCAGAGCGATGAGCACCAGCGCGCGATCGGGAATGAACCCGATGAAGTAAAAGACGACCCCTGCAAGCAGCAGCCCGAGCAGGAAGCGGCCCACTATGTCGAAGTGTATGTGGCCGCGCCACAGTACGGCGCGCCACCCATTCGAGGTGAGCTGGGCCGTGCCGTGCAGCACCATGGCGGCCGAAACCGGCATCATGGCAACCAGCACGCCCATGAGGATCATGCCCCCGGCCATGCCGAACACGCCGGAGATGAACGACGTGACCAGTACCGAAATGGCGATGAGTGCAAGAAGGCCGGCGTGCAGCATGCGTGCAAGCATACACCTCGGGCACCGTCATGAACCGGCCGGACGGGGTACGATTAGGCCCTGTTGCAACAGGGTACCGTCATGAGTGAGATGCAGAATAATTCCAGTGGTCCGCGCGTATTCCTGGCGTGCGATCTGCCCGACATCGTGCAGCGCGTTTTCTTCGACCGCTTTCCCACCACGGCCAACGACAAGGGCCGCACACTGACCTCCGATGAGCTGCTGCAGGGTGTGCAGGGTCACGACGTACTGGTGCTCACGGCCACCGACCGGCTCGACGAACGTATCGTGGCGCAGTTGCCCGATTCCGTGCGGGTGGTGTGCACGTATTCCATCGGCATGGAGCACCTTGCCATCGAGGCGCTCAAGGCCCGTGGCATTGCCGTATTGGCCACGCCTGACGTGCTCAGCGAATCGTGCGCCGATGTGGCGATGCTGCTCATGCTGGGGGCGGCCCGGCGCGTGATCGAGAGCAGCGCCCTGGTGCGTACGGGCGAATGGCGCGGCTGGACGCCGCGGCAGTTGCTGGGGGTCGACGTATGGGGCCGGCGACTCGGCATCCTGGGCATGGGGCGTATCGGGCGGGCCATTGCCAAGCGGGCACGCGGCTTCGATATGGAAATCCACTACCACAACCGCAGCCGCCTCGCGCCCGAGCTGGAAGCCGGCGCCACGTACCACGACAGCCTGGCGCAGCTGGCGGCGCACAGCGACTTCCTGTGCGTGGCGTGCCCGTCGAACGCCGGCACGCGCGGGCTCGTCAATGCCGAGATCATTGCACGTCTGCCCGCCAATGCCATCGTCTGCAATATCGCACGGGGCGACATCATCGACGACGCGGCGCTGGTGGCCGCGCTCGAAACCGGGAAGGTGGCCGCGGCGGGCCTCGACGTGTTCGCCGGCGAGCCCGACATTCACCCCGCATATCGCACGCTGCCGAATGTCTTCGGGTTGCCGCATATCGGCAGTGCCACCGAAGCGACGCGGGTGGCGATGGGGCGGCTTCTGTGCGAAGGGATCGACGCCTTTTTCGGAGGGAAGGAGCCCGTCAACCGGGTGGCCTGAAACGGCTTTCCTGAATCGGATGAACGATCGCTGAATGGCCGGTTGCCGAATCGGGCGGCGCGTTCAATAATGGAAATTCATGCCCTTCCACGGAGAACGCCATGCCCGGTCTGCTTCCCAACGTCGACCCCGATGGTCTGCTGGAATATTCGGTCGTGTACACCGACCGTGCCGTCAATCACATGTCGCGCCTGTTCCAGGGGGCGATGAACGACATCAGCCGTACTCTCAAGCATGTGTACAAGGCCCATTCGGCCATTGTCGTGCCGGGCAGCGGCTCGTTCGGCATGGAAGCCGTTGCGCGCCAGTTCGCCACGGGCCAGCACTGTCTCGTCATACGCAACGGCTGGTTCAGCTACCGCTGGAGCCAGATCTTCGACATGGGTGCCATTCCGGCGCAAACCACCGTGCTGTGTGCGGCCCAGGTGGCTGAAGGCAGTCAGGCACCCTTTGCGCCGCCCCCTCTCGAGCAGGTGGTGGCCACGATTCGCGAACAGAAGCCCGGCGTCGTGTTCGCGGCCCACGTCGAAACGGCCTCTGGCATCATGTTGCCCGATGACTACCTGCGAGCGGTGGCCGACGCCATCCATGCGGAAGGCGGGCTGTTCGTCCTCGACAGCATTGCCTCGGGTGCCATGTGGGTCGACATGCAGGCCGTCGGCGCCGATGTGCTGATCAGCGCGCCTCAGAAAGGCTGGTCGGCACCGGCCTGTGGCGCGCTGGTGATGCTTGGCCAGCATGCCCGTGAACGCATTGAGCACACCACCAGCACCAGCTTTGCGTGCGACCTGCGCAAGTGGCTGCAAATCATGGAAGCCTACGAGGCAGGTGGTTTCGCTTACCACGCCACCATGCCCACCGATGCGCTGGTGGCCCTGCGCGATGCCATGGCCGAAGCCCAGGCGCGCGGTTTCGATACGTTGCGGGCGGCCCAGCTCGAACTGGGGCAGCGTGTGCGTGCGCTGCTGCGCGAGCGCGGCTTTCCCAGCGTGGCGGCTGCGGGCTTCGAAGCGCCGGGTGTGGTGGTCAGCTACACCACCGACGACGGCATCCAGTCGGGGCGCAAGTTTGCCGAGGCGGGTGTACAGGCCGCCGCGGGTGTGCCGCTGCAATGCGGTGAGCCGGCCGACTTCAAGACCTTCCGCCTGGGCCTGTTCGGTCTCGACAAATGGGCCGACGTCGACGCTACCGTCGAGCGCCTTGCGCGGGCGCTCGATCAGATCAACGCTACGGTTGTCGCCTGATCACGGCCACGGCTGTCTGCCCGTTATCGTTGCGCTATCCGGGCCACGTTTGCGTGCCCGGGGGCGCACTGACGCGCGGTACCTGTTCGATCGGCCGGCGGTTGCCGCGGGCCGACTTGTGCGCTCATTCGAACGTGACGTCGAGCGGTGCCAGAGGTGCGCCGTGCAGGCGCGTTGTCCAGCGCTGGCCCGGTGCAATGGGGTGCGGCGAGGTCATTGACCCCGTGGTGATCAGATCACCGGCCCGAACCGGTGTCTGACCTTCGCGTTGTACCCCTTCCATAAGGTGCAGCACTGCGTGCAACGGGTTGCCCAGTACATTGCTGCCGCTGCCGTTATCGATTAACACGCCGTCGCAATACAACTCGGCCTGCAGGTCGGCCAGGGTGGACACGGGGTCGTCGCCCAGCGCTGACACCGGGCAGCGTTCCCCCAGCAGCAGGGCACCATGCATGCCACCACTGGCAATGGCGCGCGGCGCCGTAACGGGCTGGCCGTCGGCGGGGCTGAGCACGATCTCGTAGGCATGCGCCACCCAGTCGATACATTCGAGCAGGGCGCGGGCGTCGGAACCGGGAACGGGTGTGGCGCTGAAATGCACGGCAATCTCGGGCTCGATGCGCGGCCCGTGATACGCCGCAAGGCCGTGCCGCGCGGGTGCGCTTCCCACTTCGATGACACTGTCGTCAAACATGGCTCCCCACATCGGTGCGCTGACGCCTTGGGTGCTCCACATGCGGGCATTGGTGTAGCCGATTTTGCGACCTATGACGCGAGCGCCACGGCTGACGCGTTCGGCTTCGCGTGCGGCGGCGAGACGGTAGGCTGCGGAAAGTTCGGCGGGGGTGGCGGATGCCGATGCAGGGCGGGCCGTAGACATATTGGAGCGGATTCCAAGGCTGTTGTGACGTCGGTAGAGCATACCGCGTTGCGGTTACGGTGTGAATTGTTGCTCATGGTTACGTACGATGCCGTCGTTACGCAATTTCCTGTAGCCTTTCTTACTTTAGATCGGGGGAGAACGGGGCGATGGCGCCTTGGCAGCATCGGGTCGGGAAGCGGTTGAACATCATCGTCGCGGTTGCCTGCGCGCTGCTGGTCGTACTCATCTGGCTCAGCACTCTGCAACGCACGGCATTCGAACGCGAGCAGGCCATCGAAGCGGCCATGCAGCCGAACTCGAATCTTGCCATTGCCTTTGAGCAGCAGGTCGTGCGTACGCTGCGGGCAGCCGAACAGGTGGCCGCCTTCGTGCGCGAGCAGTATCTGGTGCACCGGCGCGCCATTCGGCTGGAAGACTGGGTTGAAAGTGGCGTGATTCGTGAAAGCCTGTTCACGGTGGTCAGCATCGTCGACGAAACCGGCGCGGTGGTCGACAGCAGTCTTGGTGTACTCGACGTCAATTACGCCGACCGGGCGTTCTTTACGGCGCAGATCGACAATGAGCACGACACGCTTTATGTGAACGCCCCGGTAACGGGCCGGGTGTCCGGGCAGACGCGGGTGCCGATGTCACTGCGCATCACGCGGCCCGACGGCAGTTTTGGGGGCGTCGTGGTGCTGTCGGTGGAGCCTGCCGCGTTCACCGATTTCTACAGCAGCGCCGACCTCGGAACCCAAGGCCTGCTCGAGCTCACCGGCGACGACGGCGTCGTGCGGGCCCGCAAGGTCGGGCGGGACACCACCCATGGCCATTCTGCGCAGGCACTGAGCTGGTACGCGCAACACCAGACCCGGCCGGCGGGCAGCTTCGTCGACGATGGGGCTGCGGTCGATGGTGTATCACGCATTGTCAGTTATCGCAGCGTGGCCGGATATCCCCTGCTCGTTGCCGTCGGTACGGCCTACGCCGACGAGATCGCCCCTGTCATGCAGCGCAGGGCGGTTTACCTGACCCTTGCTGTGGCCGGGTCGTTGGGCCTGATTGCGTTTGCGTTGCTGTTCGTGCTGCTTGCCACCCGGCAGCGTCAGGCCAACGCCGCGCTGCAGACCAGCGAGGCACTGTACCGGGCCACGTTCCATCAGGCTGCCACGGGTATTGCGCACATTGCGCCCGATGGTCACATTCTGGGCGCGAATGAGAAATTCTGCGCCATGCTGGGCTACGACGAGGCGACCTTGCGCAATATGTCGATCCTCGATCTCAGCGAACCCGAAAACCGCCAATCGGTGTGTGAGTTCATCAAGCAGCGCCTCGCCGTACCTTCAACAGACTTTTCGTCGGAAATCGAAAAGGCGTACCGGCGCCGCGATGGCTCCCGGCTGTGGGTGTGCGAGGCATTGGGGGTGGTGCGCGACGGCGCCGGCAACCCCGACTTTCTGGTTGCCGTGACACAGGACATCACGGCGCGCAAGGAACTCGAGGCGCGCCTGTTGCACGATGCCATGCACGATTCGCTCACGCGATTGCCCAATCGCAATCTGTTTCACGACCGCCTTGCGCAGGTACTGGCGGCCGCGCGGCGCCACGGGCGCATGGCGGCCGTGCTGTACCTCGATCTCGACGGCTTCAAGCTCGTGAACGATGCCCACGGCCACGCCATCGGCGACGTGCTGTTGCAGCAGGTGGCGGGGCGGCTGCGGCGCAGTGTCCGGGCCGAGGACCTGGTGGCCCGGTTCAGCGGCGATGAATTCGGTGTGGTGCTCGAACGCTGACTTCGCCGGATGATGCACGCTGTGTGGCTGAAAAGCTGGTCAGGACACTGAGCCGGCCTTTCGAGATTGACGACATTACCGCGCGCATTTCCGCAAGCGTGGGGGCAGCCGTGTTTCCTGATGACGGTTCCGACCCGGCCACGCTGGTTGCCCGTGCCGATGCGGCCATGTATGAAGCCAAGCGCCGGCGCTACGAGCGCGTGCGCCAGGGTCAGGCCGAATAGGTGTCCAGCTCGCTGAGCCGTGCTTCCGCACGGCGCGCGTGCAGCGAAAAGCCCTGCCGCCGGCTCTCCACATCGCAACATCAGGGCGACGGGATATGCCACGCGTGAAGAGGCTGCGGCGGCGGCCGAAAAGATCGGCGACCTGCTGAATCTCGAGCCGGTGGTGGTGGGCGCGCGCTAGCGGCACCTCCCCCCGGCTACAATCGGCGCATGAAAGTCTGGATCATCCTGCTGAGCATCCTGACGGCGGCCGGTGTATGGGCATGGGGCCCGCACCGGCGCACGGCCGCATCCGGCTGGCGACGCCGCAGCAAACAGATCTCCCAGAGTCTGCTTGCCGGGGTGGTGGTGTACTTTGGCGTCATGTCGGTGGCGCTCGTTTACCTCATGCTCACCCAGCCCTGATCCTTCACCCCTTTTATGGCGGCATAACCTTGACAACCACACCTGACGAATCCTGGGGTTTCCTGCATCCCGAGTGCTTCGGGCGCAACGCGCTCGTATTTTTCAGCTGGGATCTCGCGCGTACCATCGAGCAGCAGTTCAAGCTGCATGAGCAGTCATCGATTGCGATCCGGCTGCACGAAGCGCAGAAGGCCGTCGACCGGCTGCTCAAGCAGTACGTGCAGATTCAGGCCAACCCGGAAGCTTTTGAAGGCGAAAGCATTGAGCTTCATCTGGAACCGGGCGGTGAAGAGCCTTCCAAACCCGTTCTGGCCCTGAAGACCTCGCCCAAGCTCGAAGCCCTGATTCTCGAAGCCCAGGCGCATGAAAAGCAGCAGGCGCAGCAGCGCCCCAATTAGTACGGCGGCAGAAAACGACCCTGCGGCTCCGGGCACGGCGCCGCGGCGCGCACGCTGTGCCCGCTGCCAACGCCCGTTGACGCACTGCCTTTGCGCCCATATTCCTTCCCTGCCGAATCGCACGCGCGTGCTCATATTGCAGCATCCCGACGAGGCCCGGCATGCCATGAATACGGCCCGTCTTGCCGCGCTCGGCCTGCAGAATGCCGAGTTGCTCGTCGGAGAAACTTTCCCGCAGCTTGACGGGATCGTGGCCGCGGCTGAGCAAGCCGTGCTGCTGTTTCCTGCCACTGCAGGCTCATGCGGCACGCCGGCTCCGGGAACGGGCGTCGACCTGCTGGTCGTGCCCGATGCCACGTGGCGCAAGGCGCGCGGCATCGTCCGGGCGAACCCGGTGCTCGAAGCCCTGCCGCGCCTCACGCTTGCGCAGGGTACCCCTTCTGCTTACCGAATACGCAAGGCGCCCGATCCGGGCGCCGTGTCAACGGTCGAAGCCATTGCCCGCGCCTTGCAACAGCTTGAGCCGCAGGGCACGTTCGATGCCCTGCTTGCGCCGTTTCACGTACTGGTGGAACAACAGATTGCGGCGATGGGTGCTGAAACGTACCGGAGGAATTACTGGTGAGGGGGCGTTCAGGGCAGCCGATCGTGTGCCGCTTTCAGCCGCAGCAGCTCAAGCAGCACAGCGTCGCGCTGGGCAACGATGCGCGCCATGTCGCCCGCGCCGATGGCTTCGTTCACCTGCTGCACCAGGGTCTGGTTCAGCTCCGGGGTGAGCGTGACCGTGCCGAGATCCGCCCACCAGTCTTCAATGGGCGGCCCAAGGTGTTCCAGGAAGTGATCCATGCCCCCGGCCCCGCCTGAAAGATGCATGTTCAGGAACGGGCCGAGCAGTGCCCAGCGCAGGCCCGGGCCGTGCGCGATGGCCGCGTCGATATCGCTGACCGACGCCACGCCTTCCTGTACCAGGTAGATCGCCTCGCGCCACAGAGCGGCCTGCAGGCGGTTTGCCACATGCCCTTTCACTTCGCGGCGGATGTGTATGGGCTTCTTGCCGATGCCGGCATAAAACTGCATGGCCTGATCGATGGCCTGCAGCGATGTCGCCTCACCCCCCACCACTTCGACCAGCGGGATCAGATGCGGCGGGTTGAAAGGGTGCCCGATGAGCATGCGTTCAGGGTGACGGGCCACGTCTTGAACCTGGCTGATGGGAATGCCCGATGAGCTGGTGGCGATGAGGGTTTCGGCCGGCGCTGCGGCATCGAGTTCGCGCATGAGTTCGCGCTTGAGCTCGAGCCGTTCAGGGCCGCTTTCCTGTATGAAAAATGCTTCGGCCACCGTGGCTGCGACGTTGTCGTGAAATTCCAGCCGGTCGATGGAGGCGCTTTCATGCAAGCCCATGCGTTCCAGCGTGGGCCAGCATGCGTCGACCAGACTGCGCAGGCGCTGTTGCGCGCCGGGGGCGGGGTCGGTGGCCGCCACGGTGTAGCCCCGGGCCAGAAAGTAGGCGGCCCAACTGGCGCCGATGATGCCTGTGCCGACTACGGCAATTTTCTTCGAATTCTGTGCGTGCATTGCGGGTTAGCTTCGGGTGAGCGATGCGCGTGAGTGCGCCGGGCTCGAGTTTGCGAAAGCGTCATCATAATGCGCGCTCCATCCACCGCCTAGCGCGCGTACCAGTGCCACGGCGGCCCGAGCGCGTTCACCGTCGAGCTGCACCGAGATGCGCCGCTGCAGCAACACCTCGCGATCGGCATCCAGCACGTCCAGGTAGCTGATCGAGCCTTCGCGGTACTGAACATTCGACAGCTCGGCCGCCCGCTCCGCCTGTGCCACTGCGGCATCCTGCACTTCGGTCTGTTCATCGAGTATTCGCAGACTCGCGAGGCCGTCCTCCACTTCCCTGAACGCCTGCAACACGGTCTGGCGGTATTGCGCCACGTCCTCTTCGTACCGGGCTCTGGCGCGTTCGACTTCGGCATCGCGACGCCCTCCGTCGAAGATCGGCAATGACAGTGCCGTGCCGACCAGCGGGCCGAGCAGAAACGTGCGGCTGGACCACTGCAGCAGATTGCCCAGGTCCGCCGATTCGTACCCGAAGGTGCCGGTCAGCATCAGCCGAGGGAAGAAGGCGGCTTCGGCTGCGGTGAGCTCGCGTTCAGCCATCTTTCCGGGGTCCAGCCATACGCGCATGGCGTAATCGCCGGCCCCCCAGATCTGCACTTCACCGACCCCTTCGATGCGCGCGAGCCGGTCCTTCACATTCAGCACCGCGTAGTTGCGCAGGTAGGTGGTGTCGTAGCGCTGATCGGGCGAGATCAGGTGCACCACCATCGTCAGGTTGGGCGAAGACTTCGTCGTGGTCACGCCCAGGCGCTGTACTTCCTCGGGAAGGCGGGGCAGGGCCTGCGCCACCCGGTTCTGTACCAGCTGCTGCGCCTTGTGCCGGCACTGTGCGACTTTCACGCCCGTTATCCGGATATCGAGCTGGCAATCGGCATGAGCGATCGTGCCGTCGATATGGTGCGCGAAGCGGTCGACTGCGCGATCCGCGTGGGCGAATTGCAGGATTCCAGCCTGGTGGCCCGCCGTATCGGTACCTTCGAAAGCATTACGTGTGCGGCGCCTTCCTACCTGGAGCGACATGGCGAGCCGCTGACCATCGATGACCTCGAGGGGCATCGGGCCGTTCATTATTTGTCCGACCGCACCGGGCGCATCGTCGACTGGTCGTTCATGGTTGACGGCCGGCAGCGCGATGTCCAGGTCAAGGGCATGGTGTCGGTCAACGACGGTGAGGCTTACGTCAAGTGCGGGCTCAAGGGTTTCGGCATGATTCAGGCGCCGCGTTACATGGTGGCGCCCTACATCGAATCGGGCGAGCTCAAGGAAGTCCTGTCACAATGGACCCCCCCGCCATTGCCGATTTCGGTGGTGTATCTGCACAATCGCCACCTGTCGCCCAAGGTTCGCGTGTTCGTCGATTGGGTAAGCGAATTGTTCCAGCAGTGCCCGCTGCTCAGTGGCTGCAAGCATATGGAATACGACACCACTTGCGATTTCGCCGGCAAGAAGCGCAGGGCGATTTCAGTGCGCGAATATCTGGAAGGCCGCGAAATGGTGGATGCTGCGGTGTAGCCGGCGTGGGCGTACCTCAAACTTGACAGTCCGTAAACCATCATCTAGAGTAAATTAGCTCAAAAACAACAGAACGAGCTCTTCACCCCGTTCGCCGCCTTGTCCATTTTGCGGCGTTACGGCCACTCGCCGGGCGATCACACCGCTGATCGTGCTGGTGTCGGTACGCCGCTTACACGTACCGATCTTTATCTGCTTTCGTCAGGCGCGCATCACTTCGATTGCGCTCGCGCCCTTTTTTTGCGCCCGCGTTGCGGCCCCCTGTGGCTGCGGTCGTGCCGTTGCGCGCTGATGAGGCGTTTATTGGAGGATATAAGCATGGATGTGAATCCAATCAGGATTGCCATTGTTGGTGTCGGCAACTGCGCCAGCTCCCTGATCCAGGGAATCCACTATTACCGCGACAAGAAGCCTGAAGATGCAATCGGCCTCATGCACTGGAAGGTCGGTGGCTACGGGCCCAGCGATATCAAGGTGGTGGCCGCTTTCGACATCGATTCCCGCAAAGTGGGCCGAGACGTTCACGAGGCAATCTTCGCCGAGCCGAACTGCACGACGGTGTTCCAGCCCGACCTGCCTGCCAGCGGTGTGAAGGTCAGCATGGGTGCGATTCTCGACGGCTACTCGGAACACATGGCCGACCATCCCGCGCAGCGCAGCTTCGTGAAGGCCGATGCGCGCGAAGCCGACATGGATGCGGTCGTGAAGATCCTCAAGGACAGCGGAACCGAGATTCTGATGAACTATCTGCCCGTGGGTTCCGAAGAGGCGACGCGCTTTTACGCGGAGTGCGCGCTCAAGGCCGGGGTGGCATTCGTGAACTGCATCCCTGTATTCATCGCCAGCGACCCCGAATGGGCCGATCGCTTCGCCCGCAAGGGCATTCCGCTGGTGGGTGACGACATCAAGGCGCAGCTGGGCGCGACGATCACGCACCGCGTGCTGACCGACCTGTTTGCCCGCCGCGGGGTCAAGCTCGAGCGGACCTATCAGCTGAACACGGGCGGCAACACCGACTTCCTGAACATGCTCAACCAGAGCCGTCTTGCCTCGAAGCGCGAGTCCAAGACCGAAGCCGTGCAGGCCGTTGCCGCGAAACGCCTCGAGGAACAGGACATTCACGTCGGCCCGTCCGATTACGTGCCCTGGCAGAAGGACAACAAGGTCTGCTTCCTGCGCATGGAAGGCAAGCTCTTTGGTGATGTGCCCATGAACCTGGAGCTGCGTCTGTCGGTCGAAGATTCGCCCAACTCAGCCGGGGTGGCCATCGACATGATCCGCTGCGCGAAACTGGCCCTGCTCAACGGCAAGGGGGGTGTGCTCGACGCTGCATCGGCGTACTTCTGCAAGCACCCGCCGCGCCAGATGACCGACGACCAGGCGTACACCGAGGTCGAGAAGTTCATTGCGCAGTCGTCGCGTCAGACGAAGGCGGCCTGATTCATGGGGGAAACCAGGCAGGCTGTGATACTGGCTGCCGGGCAGGGTGCACGTTTGCGCACCCTGGCGCCCGTCAAGCCACTGATGCCCCTGCTCGGTATGCCCCTGCTGGAGCGTTCGATCCGGACGCTCCAGCGTTGCGGCATAGACGAGATCGTGATCGTCACGGGTTACTCCCACGAGACGATCGGGCAATGGTTCGATGAATGGGCACGGCGCGAATCGGTCGCCACGAAAGGCATACGCCTCGTGCACAACCAGCGCTGGCACGATCAGGAAAACGGTGCTTCGCTGCTGGCGGCCGCACCTTACATCAATGGGCGCTTTCTGCTGCTCATGGCCGATCATGTCTACGTTCCCGAGCTGATCGATTCGCTGAGTCGCAGTGACGTGCCCGACAAGGGTGTCGTGCTGGCCGTCGACGGTCGCATCCGGCGCGATGACATCGACCTGGAGGACGTCACGCGCGTGCAGCTCGAGGGGCGGCGCATCCGGCGGATCGGCAAGGGCCTGGAGCCTCACCAGGCGTTCGACACCGGCGCGTTCCTGTGTACGCCGGCGGTGTTCGACAGAATGCGCACCGTGATCGGGCAGGGCAAGAGCCGCATCAGTGACGTCATGCAGGCATTGGCCGACGAGGGCCTCCTGATGACGCATCATATCGACGGCCACTATTGGCAGGACGTCGACACGCCCGCCACACACGCGGCCGCCGAGCGCGGCCTGCTGCAATGGGCCGCCGGCAAGTCAAGCGACGGGCATATCGCACGACGGTTGAACCGGCCCATATCGCGCTGGTTCACACAGCGGTTCATCGCAGCGGGAATGACGCCGAACCAAGTGTCGCTGGTGGCTTTCGGCATATCGTGCGTGGCGGCACTGCTCATTGCGCTGGGCCATTACTGGGCGCTTGCCTTGGGCGGGCTGCTGGTGCAGCTGGCATCGATCGTCGACGGCAGCGATGGCGAGCTCGCACGCGTGCGTCTGGCGCCTTCCGAATACGGAGGCTGGTTCGACGCGCTGCTCGACCGCTATGCCGATGGCTTCGTGCTGGCCGCACTGACCTGGTATGCCATGCAGTGGCATGCCAGTACGACTTACATGTGGCTGGGCATTGCGGCGCTATGCGGCAGTTTCGTGGCCAGCTACAGTGCGCACAAGGCCGATCGCAGCTTGCCGCCGTCGCGCTGGCGCATGGGGCGTGACACGCGTTCGCTCATCATCATGGTGGGTGCGCTGCTCAACTTGCCGGCTGTCACGCTGGCGGTGATTGCCGTCATCATGAACGTGGCGGTGGTGCATCGCATTGTGCGTATGCGCGACGCGGCACGCTCGGCTTCACGGGGCGGGGTGGCCTGATGCCGGAACCCGTCGCGAAAGATCGGGGCACCGGCCACCGCGCTACGGCGGCGATCAGCAGCAACGCCGCCGTCAATCGGGCTGCGCAGCGTATTCGGCAGGTACTCGCGGCGTCGCCGGTTCCCGAAGACCCCGGGCATGCTGAAAACACACTGCTGTGGCTGTTGCGCATGCACCCCGCCGCGGGCGACGCGCTGCGTCTTGCCGCGTTGGCCCACGATATCGAGCGGGCACGGCCCGATCGCCTGCAACGGCATCAGTTTGGCGACTACGACACCTTCAAGCAGGCCCACGCAGATGAGGGTGCCGACATTGCAGACGGCATTCTTGCGGCGGCCGGCGTCGCCGCCGGCGTGCGTGCCGCCGTGCGCAACCTGATCAGGCGGCATGAAACAGGCGGCGACCCCGACAGCGATCTGCTCAGGGACGCCGACAGCCTTTCGTATTTCGACCACAACCTTCCCCTCTACCATGCGCGCGAGGGTTATGCCGAAACCCTGAGGCGGGCGCGCTGGGGGTATGCCCGGTTGTCGCAGCGGGCCCGGCATTTCTACCGGCAAATTCAGCACGAAGACGGCCGGCTGAACCAGCTGCTGGCCGAGGCCTGCGATGGAAGGCTCGACGCAACAGGCGCCTGAGGTGTCGGGCCACAGGCTGCCCGGCCCGCGGCCGGGCCGATGACAAGCGCCTCTTGCATGCCGTTGCGAAGCCGTTCGCTTGCGCCCAAATGGTAGAAGTGTGCCGTGGTTTCGATGCGATAGCCGGCGAAATGCTTGGGCAGGTGTGCGTTTGAGCGGTAGCGGTTCGCCTTCCACATCGAGTACGCGAAGCGGGTCGGCAGCCCTTTGACGGCATGGGCGAGGCGATCGGCCTGTTCAGCTTCCCACTGGCTGTGGTAGCCGGCATGGCGCCCGACATAGGGCGGATCCAGGTACACGAAATCGCCCGGGGCGACGGCCGCCAGGGTGTCTGGCCAGGGCTGCCACTTGAATACCCAATCATTCTCGCGAATGATCGAAGCCGCCCAGGCGATCTGATTGCAGATGCGGGTAATGAGCGCAGGACGGAAGCGCTCGGGCTTGCGGCAGAACGGCACATTGAAGTGCCCCTTGCCGTTGAACCGCATCATGCCGTTGAAGCACGCACGGTTCAGAAACAGCAGATCGAGCGGGTCGCCCCGTGCGTTGAAGCGGTCGCGCACGTCGTAATAGTGCGTTTCGCCCTTGCGCAGCAACGCCGCCCCTTCTTCTTCCAGAAACTGCCTGACGATGCGTGCGTCGATTGCGCCGTTTTGCAGCTGCTGGTAGAACCGCACGATGTGCGGGTTGGAGTCGGCCAATAGCGCACGGGCCGGTGCAATGTTCAGTGCCACGGCGCACGAACCCATGAACGGCTCGACCCAGCGGCCGTCGCCCTGCCAGTGTATGGATTCGGCGATCCACGGAACCAGCCGGGTCTTGATGCCCTGAATCTTGATCGGTGGGGCGTGTGCGCCGGTACGGCGCGGCAGGAACGGCGGCATCGCGCGATGATATCACGTGCGATGCCCCACCCTCCAGGCTAATACTTGAACGACTGGGTGCTGTAGAACGACGGGTCGAGCGGCAGCAGAATGGGCAAGCCGTCGGGTCCCCTGGGCTGACTTTCTATGTAGGTGAGGAAGACGTCGGCATCCTGCACCCCCACGTCCAGGCGCCGCTCGGGTGGAACATTCGCCAGTGTGGCGTACCCGTCGCCGCCGGTGGCATTGAATGTGAGCGTAAACAGCCGGTATTCCCGGCCGTCGTCCAGTGGCAGCCATGAATTCGACGCGCGGTCATACACTTCGAAGTTGCTTGCCCGCGCACCCCGGGGCTGGTGCACGTCGACATCCCAGCGCAGCCCGCCCGTGTAAGGGTAGGGCCCCGACGTACCGCCCGGAGCCAGTACGGCATCCAGGCCTTCTTCCACCATGGCGCGAACTTCTGCGCCGGTCACGAGCAGTCGCCAGAGTTGGCCGTCGAACGGAAGTACCTCGAGCACGTTGGCGGCCGTGATCTCGCCTTCCAGGGGAATGCGTACGCCGCCCGCGCTTTGTAGCGAGATGTCGGCGCCACCGTAGTGCACGTTGGCGACTTCCACGTAGGCGTGGGCCACGAGCTGCTGAATATCGCCGCCGTGTACGTTCACGTTTCCGCGTGCATTGCATTCGGGGCTCGATCGCCCGTAATCGGGCGTGCCCGGTCCACCCGGCACCCGGCGTGAGCACAGTTCGATCGGTGCACGGGCCACCACCGTTTCCTTGTACCCCTGAACGCTTTCCCGATAGGGCCGCATGATTTCGGCGGCATGGCGATCGGCTTGCGTGATGCGCAGAACCCCGCTACGCGCAATGTCGGCCCTGAATGCCGCGGCGTCGGCTTCCGACACCGGCTCGTCGTTCAGAAGGAAATCGTCGGCAATGAGCACATGAGGCGTGCCGGCGCAGGCGGTGACCCGGCCTTCGGCATCGAAGCTGACTTCCAGTTCGCCCACGACCTGAGCGTATTCCCACGCCTGGGCGATGCATACCGTGTCGCCATTGCGATTGACGAGTGTCTCGGCATAGGGGCCGGCCGGGTTGCCCACGCCGTAACGCGCCAGGCTTTCCGGGCCAAGCAGCGAGTGTGAGTCGCCGCCGATGATGACGTCCACCCCCGACAATGCGGCGGCGAGCTGTCGGTCGTTTGCGTAGCCGATATGGCTCTGCAGCACGATCTTGTCGATGCCCTGACCACGCAGCGTGTCGATGGCCCGTTGGGCGGCCGTGAGTTCATTTTCGAACGTGGTGTCGGGGTCAGGGCTGGACGACACCTTTGTTTTTTCGGCAATGGTCAGCCCCACGATGCCGATCCTCTGACCGCCGCGCTCCACCACGGTGGAGGGCTCGACCCGAACGGGAGCCCGGCTGGGATGCAGTGCAGAGCTGGCGCCGAACTGCACATTGGCGCTGAGTACGGGCGTTCTGCATTCCTGGGAATGCAGCAGTTCGAGCCATTGGGCGAGCTGCGTATCGCCCTTGTCGAACTCGTGGTTGCCGAGCGTAAAGGCATCGAAGCATACCGTGTTCATCAGCGCGGCGTCGGCTTCGCCGATTTCGCCCGCACGATTGAAGTACAGCGTTCCGGTCAGTGCGTCGCCCGCGTGCAGCTTGAGCACATTCTCCCTGCCTTCTGCGAGTTCGGCGAAGGCTCGCGTGACCCGGGGAAAACCGCCCGCAGTGACCGAAACCGCCACCTGCTGGCCGGAAGCGTCGTGCAGGTGCAGCGAACGGCGCTGCTCCTCGAGATGAGAATGGTGATCGTTGATGTGCAGAATCGTCAGACTCAGGGGCGCCTTCACCGGCCCGCTGCTGCCGGCATGGCCACTGTCACAGGCGCTCAGCGTGCCGGCAGCAAGCAGCGCCGCGCCGAGCGCGCGAAGAAGACGCGAAACGGCTGCGCCGGTTGCTGCGGATGTCTTCGTGGGAGCGTTCATAGGGTTCGTGCTGTATCGACGGTGATCGCCGCGCTTGGGGCACCCCTGCCGAGTACGAAACCGGCCGCGGCGCAGAAGCGCGCACAGTGTACATTTGGATGCCGGTGCGCATCGGCGGGTATTTTCCCGTATGGTGTGTGCCAGGCTTGCGCCGAAAACCCTGCAATCAATACAGAGAAATCGAATCAATGTTGAAAAACCGACGCGTCGTTTTGAAGTCCCGCCCGGTCGGGATCCCTCAGGCAGAACATTTCGAAATCCAGTCTACCGATGTTCCCGAGCCCGGCCCGGGGCAGTTCCTGGTGAAGAATCTGTACCTGTCGGTGGACCCGGCCATGCGAGGCTGGGTCAATGCCGCGGCAAATTATTCGAAACCGGTGCAGATTGGCGAAGTCATGCGCTCGTTTGCCGCCGGGCGCGTGCTGCGTTCAAACGACCCAAAGTATCCTGAAGGCACGCTGGTCATGGGCATGCTGGGCTGGCAGGAATACGCGGTGACCGATGCGGGCGCGATCCGCCGCACGATCAGGGAAACCGATCTGCCGGTATCCCTTTCGCTGGGCGTATTGGGGCTGAACGGGCTTACGGCCTACTTCGGGTTGAGCACGATCGGGCAGCCGCAGGCGGGCGAAACCGTGGTGGTTTCCACGGCCGCCGGTGCCGTCGGGTCGATCGTGGGGCAGCTTGCGCGCAGGCAGGGCTGCCGTACCGTCGGAATCGCCGGAGGGGCCACCAAGGTACGGATGTGTCTTGAAGAGTTCGGCTACGACGCCGCTATCGATTACCGGGAACCCGGCCTGGAAGACGCCTTGCGTGAAGCCTGCCCGAATGGCGTTGACGTGTACTTCGACAATACGTCCGGCCCCATCAGCGATACGGTGATCCGGTACATCAACACCCGCGCGCGTATTGTGATCTGTGGCACGGCCTCGATTCCCAGCTGGGAGCCCTGGCCCGATGGACCCCGTGTCGACCGGCATCTGCTCACCAAGCGCGCTACCATGACCGGCTTTCTCGCGTTCGATCATGAACATCGCTACGACGAGGCGGTGAGCCATCTGGCGGACATGATCCGCAAAGGCGAACTGCGTTACCGGGAAGAAATTCTCGACGGCCTGGAGGCCGCTCCGGGCTCGATCGCCGACCTGTACGCGGGCAAGAATCTGGGCAAGCGGCTGATTCGGCTGGCTCACGAGTAAATGTGCGCATTCCGGCCCGGCGGCGTCAAGGCCGGGCCGTTTCAATTCACCCCCAGCGGCACCTCCATACATACTTGTGTTCCACCGTGGCCCGACGAAACGTTCAGGCTGCCGCCCAATCGCTCGGCGCGCGCCGCCATGCTGCGCATGCCCACCCCCAGCCCGGCATCGCGCACGGCTTTCAGATCGAAACCCACGCCATCGTCTTCGATCAGAATGCGCAGCACGTTCGGTTCCGGCTGTGTGCACAGTACGCGCACATGGCGTGCACGACTGTGCTTGATGACATTGGACAACGCTTCCTCGACCACGCGCGCCAGGCCAAGGCATTGCAAGGCACTGGGGCGGGTATGCCAGTAGTCCTCCACCCGCCAGGTGGTTGCCACCGCCAGCTCGTCGAACAGGCGCGTGAACCGATGGCGCAATGGTGCGATCCATTGAGTCGGTGTTTCCGGCACCACCGTACTGGCGCTGGAATCGTAGTCGATGACCTGACGCAGGTCATCGCGCAACACCTTCAGCAACGACAGCATGCGTTCATTGGATAGCGGCTGCCGGGCCTGCTCCACCAATGCCATGCTGCGCACCAGGCTGCCTCCCAGCCCGTCATGCAGATCGTGCATGATGGCCATGCGTTCGCGCAGCCTGGCATGGGACAGGGCCTGGTCGTGTTCCCGCGCCAGTACCTCTGCCAGCTCGGCGCGCGCCTGCGCAGCGTGGGTCTGCAATTCCTGGTTGAAGTGTTCGATGCGGTGCATGCTGGAAGCGAGCCGCCCACCCAGCAGCAGCGCCATGAACAGCACGGTGATCGGGCCTGTGATCGCGCCCCACATTTTATGCGCGCCCCAACCATTGAGCAGCACCACCACGTCGTGCACGCCAACCACCAGGAAAACCAGCCAGCACAAAGCAAGCAGCAGGTGCTGCGGTTCGCGCGTGCGCCAGGCATGCCACTGGAACTGAAGGCTGTTGGCCAGGAAAATCACCACGAAACCGGCCCATACGAGCTCCATGGCCGGACGCGCTGCGATGAGTGACACCAGCACCCCCGACCCCGTTGCCAGCCATAGCGCTTTTTCCACACGGGGCAGGTGCTGCGCCCCGAAACGCCACGTAAACAGGCAAAAGGCCGTCACATACAGCACGAATGCGATGTTGTTCAGACGCGAGTGCGCCTCGATGGTATGGAATGGCCAGGCGTCCGTTGCCAGAATCGTGGCCATGTACAGCACCCAGCACAGCGACATCAGGGCATACCAGCCGAAGGCCTGCTCGGAGCGCCGCAGACACCAGACCACCAGGTAGATGCACCCCATGGCACCGGACAGGCCCAGGGCGATGAAGTGTACGTTCCGCTGGCGCCACTGGTTGGCGGCATGAACGGCCTCGGCCTGTGCGGCAGGGCCCAGGAACAGCGTTCCCAGACCGGGCGTGTAGGCCGCCAGCCCGACCACACGTATCCAGATCGTATTGACGCCCTCGCGCAGCGCCGATTCCGGAAGCAGCCATCGGCGGGGCATGTTCCATGACTGGGAAAGGGGCTCCACCAGAGCGACGTCGCGCCACAGCAGGTTGTCGTTGAGGTAGACTTCGCCCGCCATGCTGATGCCGCCCAGGCTCAGCCCCAGCGGATCGCTGGCTGCTGTTCCGGCATGGTACGGGCAGTCGCGCTCCCATTCGATGCGGTACCACACCGTACCTTCGTAGCCTGGCCAGCGTCGCACCCAGATATCGGGCAGCTCCACGGGCTCCCAGCCGTCGGCGGGGCGTTGTGTGCCGGGTGCTTCCGCCCGCGCCGCAGCAACGGACAGCACGCGCACGGTGCAGGGCGGCGATTCCGCCGCCCAGGCGCACTGTGTTCCCAAGCCCAGCCACACCCCGCAAAACGCCAGCCAGGCCACCAGCAAACGCGTCACTCGATCACTCCACGCGCCCGGCCCTCACGGACGGCCATGGTGCGAGAGGACACTGCCAGTTTGCGATAGATGCGCTTGATGTGGCTTTCCACCGTATGGCGTGAGAGAAACAGGCGTTCGGCGATTTCCCGATTCGTCAGTCCGTCGGCCACCAGGCCGAGAATCTGGCCTTCGCGTTCGCTCAGCGCTTCACCCAAGGGAGCAACAGGTGGTGTTGCGACGGGCGTTGACGGGGTCTGCGGGTTTGAGGCGGTGTCCAGAGGCAGCAGCTGCAGGATTCGGCGTGCAATGAAGGGATCGATTGGTGCGCCGCCTCGCAACACGCTGCGGATCGACATCGACACCTCGATATCGTCCCGCTCCTTCAGAACATAGCCTGTCGCGCCGGCCCGCAGTGCGGCAAGAATGGATTCCTCGGAGCTCCAGGCCGACACCACGAGAATACCCATTTCCGGTGTCTCGGCCCGCATTTGCGCAATCAGCTCCAGCCCACTGCCATCCGGAAGCATCAGATCCACCAGTGCCAGCGTGACGGGTTGGGCCGCGAGGCATGCGCGCGCTTCGCGCAGGCTGGCGGCATGCAGCAGTGCGTCGGGCCCATAGCCCAGCTGCAACAGAATGCCATGCAGGCGCTGCTGCAACAGAGGTTCGTCTTCCACGATCAGCACGGGAGACGGCAGGACAGCCTGAAGTTCGGGAGCGGAATTCACCTGGGGTTTCCGTAACGTGTCGCAGTGTCGGCATCGTATGCGGCCGGCCACCGCTTGTCATCACTGGAAACAGGGTTCCCCGTGCCGAAAGTGCAAATTACCCAATTTCAGGGATGTTACGAGTCTTTTCAGAACCGTACAGTACGACGCGACACACACGAATGCGTCGTCACATCACGTGCCGGACGGCGTCAGGCAACGCGCGCCTTCGTGTGTTTTTCAACAGTTCCACAGGGGTTTCATATGCTCAAGCGCTTTCTTGTGTTGTCTGCAATCGTCGTTACCACACTGGCCGGCACCGATGCCGCACTGGCCGCCGACCGCAAGGTCAGGGTCATCAATAAAACCAAAACGCCGATCTTCGCGTTCTACGCCTCGCGCACGTCGACCAACGACTGGGAAGAAGACATTCTGGGCGACGACGTGATCATGCCCGGCAAGTCGCTGACAATTGATATCGATGATGGTACGGGTGCCTGCAAGTTCGACTTCAAGGCCGAATTCGAGGATGGCGACGAGGTCGTGAAAGCGAACGTCGACGTGTGCAGGATCGGCGAGTTCTCGTTCGTGGAGTGAGTCAGGCGGTCTTATGGGGAAGGACCAGGGGAAGAGCCGGAAAGAAGAGTGGTGCCCGAGGCCGGACTCGAACCGGCACGCCTTGCGGCGGGGGATTTTGAGTCCCCTGCGTCTACCAATTCCACCACTCGGGCTGAGCATGCGTTGCGCGGTGCAACGTCTGGCGGGAAGTCGGCAATTATACATGAGCTCAGCCGCGTGCCACCAAGCGCCTCATCCAGTCCAGCAGCACAGTGGGCAACTCTGCGGGGCGGCTCAGCAGCGCGTACTGACCGTGGCCGAACACCTTCGGCAGGTAGGCTGCGGCCTGTCGGTCGATCGTCAGACAGAAGGGATGCACGCCCTGCACACGTGCTTCTTCCACCGCACGGCGCGTGTCTTCGACGCCGTAACGTCCCTCGTAGATGTCGGCATCATTCGGCTTGCCGTCCGACAACAGCAGCAACAGCCGGTGTTCCGCCGGCTGGCGCATCAGCTCGGCCGTGGCGTGGCGCAGTGCGGCGCCGCTGCGGGTGTAATGCTGCGGCTCGAGCGCCGCGATGCGCAGCGCCACGTCGGCGCTGTGCGGCTCGCTGAAATGCTTGAGGGAGCTGATGGTGACCCCGTTGGGGCCGTCACCTGAGAATGCCTGTATGGAGTAGGGCTCGCCCATGTGCTGCAGGGCGATTGCCACCAGCAGCAACGCTTCGCGTTCCACGTCGATGATGCGGCGGCCATCGGTCAGGTAGGAATCGGTGGAGCCGCTGATATCGACCAGCAGCATGATCGCAAGATTGCGCCGCTGGCGGCGCAGCTGCCGATACAGCGCGTCGTTCAGCGGAAGGCCTGCCCGTGCATCGGCACGGGCTTGCGTGCAGGCGTCGATATCGATCTCGTCGCCGTCCAGGCGGCGGCGCAGCCAGACGCGTTCGGCGCGCAGCATCTCGAAGCGGCGGCGGATCGTGTCGAGCATGCTTCGGTAACGGTTCAGTGTCCTGTCGACCCAGGCTTGCGGGCCGTGTTCGGGGGGCAGCACCAGCACGGTTGCGCCGGGGTGATGGTAGCCCTCGATGCGGTAATCCCATTCGGGGTAGTGGATTCGTGTCGTTTGTGCGGGCATGGAATCCGCCCGGGGTAGCGCGCGTCGCTGCGGCGCATCGTCGGAAAGCAGCACTTCTCTGGCCGGCGTGGGCGAGCGTATCAGGCGTGCTTCCGGAAGTTCCGAGAGTGCATCGGCAAATTCTTCGCCGGCGGTTTCGTCATCACGGTCGGTGGGACGCTGCATGCCCGAGGGGTCTTCCGCTTTTTCAAGGGGGTCAGAGCTCTGCAGAACCGACATGCCGTCGTCGGTGGGCGCGTCGTCTTCGTTGGCTTCATGCGGCCGCGGGCTGCGCGGCAGGCGGGCGCTGCGTACGGCTGCGGCCGGTTCCTCCGATGCAGGGTCGGGCTCCAACGGTGTGGATGGGCCCATCAACCGTGCGGGAGGCAGCAACTCCCCCGTCCAGGCGTCTGCGAACAGCGCGTGGGTGTGCGGCAGCGGCAGGCTGCCCGCAGCAGGTGCATGCCGGCGCAATAGCCATTGGGCAATGTCCAGACTTTCGTCAGGCTGCGACGGCGGGGGCCAGGGCAGACCATCGACAGGCCTGCCCGCATCCGTGCTCAAAACCTTTTGCACGAGCGTTTCGATGAAGCGGCTGGCGGGAGGCAGGGTGGCCGGCGCAGGTCGCAGTGCCAGCCCCCGGCGCCGCAGGCGGTTGACCGATGCCGCCATCCCCGGAAGCTCGTGCAACAGGCGTTCGTCGCTCGCCTGAGCTTCAAGCATCATATACAGCGCCAGACTGCGCGGGCAGGGGGCGGCGGCTGCGATCTGCGCACTCCGCCGCAGAATGCGGCAGCTTTGCTGCAGGGCGATCGTGCGAAAGAGTTCGGCGGTGGCTTGCGGAGCCAGGTCGGGCCCGGGCGGCGCTGCCAATTCCATGGGCAGCCACAGCGAATGCCCGTCGGTGGCCGGTACGGCCTGCCCCGACTGGCGTACGTCGTGCCGCCGGAATAGCCGGGCGAGCAGGGTGGGCCGGGCGGGCACCTGCGCCACGCGTATGGGTGGGCTGATGCCATGCACGGCGTGGATCAGCAGATCGATGCGCTGCCGTACCTCGGGAAGGCTCAGTGGCCGCGGGCCGGCGCGCGGCCCCCGATGCCTGAGCCAGAGCCGGCGTATATAGATTGCGGCATGGCGGGCTGCGTCGTTGACGACGTCTTCGGCTTCGGCCATATCTGCGCCCCAAACTCGCCCTCAGGCGAACGTGAGATCGAGCAGGTCGTTCATGGCCTCGAGCAGCCCTGCGTCGTCGGTGAGCGGTGAAACCAGCGCCACCTGGCATGCGCGCCGGGTATCGATACCCCGCGCCATCAGGCTTGCGGTGGCCACCAGCAGCCGGGTGCTGGGCGCTTCGGCAAGCCCCCGATCCTGAAAGCCGCGCAGCTTTGCGGCCAGGGCCACCAGCGTTTCGGCTTCGGCCCGCCCGATCCCGCCTTCGTGCTGCACGATGCTTGCCTCGTGCCCGGGCGCGGGGAAGTCGAAATCCAGCGCCACGAAGCGTTGTCGCGTACTGGGCTTGAGGTCTTTCAGCATGCGCTGATAACCGGGGTTGTACGAGATCACCATCTGAAAGCCCGGTGCCGCTTCCAGCACTTCCCCCGTTTTGTCGATGGTGAGCGTGCGCCGGTGGTCGGTGAGCGAGTGCAGCACCACGATCGTATCCTGCCGAGCTTCCACAATTTCGTCGAGATAGCAGATTGCGCCCTGACGTACGGCGGTAGTGAGCGGGCCATCTTGCCAGTGTACGCTGTCGTGGCGAATCAGGTAGCGTCCGATCAGGTCGCTTGCGCTCAGATCGTCGTGGCACGACACGGTGATCAGCGGGCGCTGCAGGCGCCACGCCATGTGCTCCATAAAGCGGGTCTTGCCGCAGCCGGTGGGGCCCTTGAGCATCACCGCAAGCTGGTTACGGTGGCATTCCTCGAACAGCGCCACCTCGTCGCCCGTGGGCAGATAGAAGGGCTCGGCGACGGGCGGCTTGCGCGGCCCGTCGTCGGGATGCCGTTCGCGCAGGTCAGCCAGTCTGCTCATGCAATCTTCCCTCGCGTGCTGCGGCCGGGCGCGTGGCGTCGAACTGACTCGGGCCGCGCGGCGGTGCCGCGTCGGGGAAAAGCTCGTTCTCGTCTACGGGTTCGAGACGTGGCGCGTGCCGGAAGAAGTCGTAGATGTAGAGCAGTACCCCCACCGCAAAGAGCGAGGCCGTGATGACCAGCATGATGAAATGGATCTGGATCTTGAGCTGCACGTCGAGGTAGCCGATGCCCAGCACGCGCTCGAGGTACACCTGACCGATGCCGGCCGTGGCAAAGGAAAGCGTCATGCCGAACATGCCCGCCATCTGCAGCCAGAACGCCCAGTAGCCCACCGCGCTGCCTTCCACCCGCCGGTTGCGCGTCATGGTGGGCAGGGCATAGCTGATGACCGCCATCACGATCATGGCGTAGGCGCCATAGAACGCGGCATGACCGTGCATGGCGGTGATCAGGGTGCCGTGCGTCCATTTGTTGATGGCGGGAAAGGTGTGCGCAAGCCCCAGCAGGCCGGCCCCGAAAAGGGTGAACAGGGCGCTGCCCACTGTCCAGTGCAGGGCAAGCACGTTAGGGTGGCGAATGCCCCTGCGCCGGATCGAGAAGTACGCATACATGGCCATGCCCACGAGCGCCACGGGTTCCAGCGCGCTGAAAATGCCGCCCAGCGGCAGCCAGTAGGTGGGCACGCCCACCCAGTAATAGTGGTGGGCCGTACCCAGAATGCCGGCGATGAACACCAGCCCCACGATCACGTACAGCCATTTTTCCAGCACCTCGCGGTCGGCCCCGGAAAGGCGGATCAGCAGGTACGCCAGGAAGGAACCCTGGATCATTTCCCACACGCCTTCCACCCACAGGTGGATCGTCCACCACCGGTAGTAGATCGACACCACATAGTTTTCGTAGTGCAGCAGGGCGGGCAGGTACAGTACGGCCGAACTGCCCAGGCCCAACAGCAGCACGCCCTCGGTGGTGGTGAAGCGCCCCGATCGTTTTATGGTCATGCCGATGTTGTAGAGGAAGATCAGCATGCACACCACGATCGCCAGCTTGTGCGGCAGGGGCTGCTCGAGCAGCTTGTTGCCGGTGCCGTAGCCGAACAGGTAACCGATGACGGCGGTAACGCCCATGATCGCCCAGATGACCAGCTGTATGTACGCGAGCTTCACGCTGTAGAGCTCCGAGCGCGATTCGTCGGCGACGATCCAGTAGGTGGCACCCATGAACCCGGTAATCACCCACACGATCAGCAGATTGGTGTGGACCGTCTTGGTGACGTCGAAGGGCATCAGGTTCAGCAGCGGGTCGGGCCCCAGATACTTGGCGGCCGACAGCAGGCCGAACACGAGCTGCAGGCCGAACAGAATCATGGCCAGTGCAAAGTACCAATAAGCGACGGATTGGGTCTTGTATCGCATGGCAGGCCCCTTCAGTTGTACGACAGCAAATAGGCAACGAGCTGATCGACCTGTTCGTCGCTCAGGTCCTCGCCATAGTTGGGCGGCATGAACGAGACGCCGCCGGCCGAATACATGGGGCCGGGGTGCAGCCAGGCGCTGGGTTCGACGATCGATTCCCTTACGAACTCTTCGGCCGTGGTGGCCTTGCCGGTGTATTCGCCCGATGCCTTGATCTTCTCGAAGAAGGTACGCAGGCCGGCGAGCGACGGGCCGGCCAGATTCACGCCGGGTGCCATGCTGTGGCAGGCCTGACAGGTGGGCACCGCCGTGCGGAACAGCGCCTCGCCCTGCGCGATGGGCGCATTGTCGGGAGCCACGGGGCGTGCGCCGGGCGGCAGGCCGCTTGCCGTACCCTCGCCTTCGGTTTGCTGTTGCGTGAGACTGAGGTCGGCGCCGGGAATCGAGCTGCCCGCCACCAGAATGGGCCGCGGCGGCCAGCCCTGGTTGTCGATGCGCCCCACCCAGTCCATGAATGCAATGACGTCGCTGATTTCCTGATCGCTCATGCCCAGATTGGGCATCAGGCGCCGGTGCCTCTGCTCGTCGTAGAACTGTGAGGGGTCTTTCATGAAGGCGGTGAGATAGGGCGCGCCGCGCAGTTGCGTGATCTTGGTGAGATCGGGCGCGTAGTAGGCGCCTTCGCCCAGTATGGTGTGGCAGTTGATGCAGTTGTAGGCGTGCCAGACGTTCTGCCCGCGCACCACCTCCTCGGTGATGTCGTCGGCGTTGGTCAGCGTGGGAAATTGCCGGTGGCTGTCGACGGTGAGAACGAGGAACAGCAGACTTGCCAGCGCCGTCGAAACAATGGCAAACATGCGGGTCTGACGCTTGTTCATCACTTCCTCCTACACGCCGATGCCGGCCCAGTATCTGATGGAAGTGATCATCGCGTACGCAATGCCCGCGAGCATCAGTGCGATGACGACCCAACTTGCACCTTTCAAAACCCGGAACAGGACTTCTGGCTGCATTGTGTGCCTCCTTTTTGTGTCCGCGTTGGCCCCGACGCAATGCCGTGCCCGGTGTAAGGCCGGCGGGGTACGGGGTTGAAATCGGGTGATGCCGCCCCAATATACGCCCGATATGCGGGGGTGTCGATATACGTCAGCCCTCAAATATCAATGCTTCAAACACTTTTACGCATGGTCCGAACATGAGCCAATCCGAGACACCCGTTACCTCCGAGACCCTGGGTTTTCAGGCAGAGGTCAAGCAACTGCTGCATTTGATGATTCACTCGCTGTACAGCAATCGCGAGATCTTTCTGCGCGAGCTGGTGTCCAATGCATCCGACGCCTGCGACAAGCTGCGCTTCGAGGCGATCGACAATCCGGATCTCTACGAAGGCGATACCGAACTGCGCATTCGCGTCGACTTTGACAAGGCGCAGGGCACCATCACCATTTCCGACAACGGCATCGGCATGTCGCGCGATGAAGCGATTGCCAACCTGGGCACCATCGCGCGTTCGGGCACGAGGGAATTCTTCTCGCAGCTGACCGGCGATCGCCAGAAGGACGCCCAGCTGATCGGTCAGTTCGGGGTGGGGTTCTATTCCTCGTTCATCGTGGCCGACAAGGTGTCGGTGCTGTCGCGCCGTGCCGGGCTGCCCGAGACGCAAGCCGTGCTGTGGGAGTCCGACGGCCAGGGCGAATTCCGGGTGGCCCAGGTGGAAAAGGCCGACCGTGGCACCGCCATCGTCTTGCACCTGCGCGATGCTGAAGACGAATTCCTGAATGGCTGGAAGTTGCGCGAGGTACTGCGCCGCTACTCCGACCATATTTCCCTGCCCATTCAGATGCTCAAGGAAGAATGGGATGCCGAGAAGTCCGAGCAGGTCAAGACGCAGGAATGGGAAACCGTCAACCAGGCGAGCGCGCTGTGGGCCCGCCAGAAGTCCGACGTGACCGATGAGCAGTACAAGGAGTTTTACAAGCACATCGCCCACGATTTCGAAGATCCACTCGCCTGGACGCACAACCGCGTCGAGGGCCGCAGCGAGTACACGCAGCTGCTGTATATCCCCAGGCGTGCACCGTTCGACCTGTGGGATCGCGAGGGGCGTCGTGGCGTCAAGCTGTACGTGAAGCGCGTGTTCATCATGGACGACGCCGAACAGTTGCTGCCGTCGTACCTGCGCTTCGTGAAAGGCGTGATCGATTCGGCCGACCTGCCGTTGAACGTTTCGCGCGAGATTCTGCAGGAAAGCCGTGACGTGAAGGCGATTCGCGACGGCTGCACCAAGCGGGTGCTCTCGATGCTCGACGACATGGCCGAGAACCGCCCCGACGATTACGCCACGTTCTGGGAACAGTTCGGTCAGGTGCTCAAGGAGGGCGTGGGCGAAGATTTTGCGAACCGCGAGCGCATTGCCAAGCTGCTGCGCTTTGCCTCCACCCACAACGACAGCAGCGTGCAGAACGTCTCGCTTGCCGATTACGTGGGGCGCATGAAGGAAGGCCAGGAAAAAATCTATTACGTCACGGCCGAATCCTACGCCGCGGCGGCCAACAGCCCGCATCTGGAAGTCTTCCGCAAGAAGGGCATCGAAGTGCTGCTGCTGACCGACCGCGTCGACGAATGGATGCTTTCCTACCTGCGTGATTTCGAAGACAAGCCGCTTGCGTCCGTGGCCAAGGGCGGGCTGGACCTCGACGCGCTGGCCGACGAGGAGGAAAAGAAGCATCGGGCCGAGGTGGCCGAAAGCAGCAAGCCGCTCGTCGAGCGCATGCAGAAGGCCCTCGAAGGCAAGGTGAAGGAGGTGCGCGTCACGACACGCCTGGTGGATTCACCGGCCTGCGTCGTGGTCGACGAGCATGAACTCAGCCCGCACTTGCAACGCCTGCTGCGTTCGGCGGGGCAGGAGGCGCCCGAGGTCAAGCCCATTCTGGAGATCAACCCCGAGCACGCGCTGCTCGCCCGCCTGAACGACGCCGACGACGACACCTTTGCCGACTGGTCGCTGCTGCTGCTCGATCAGGCGATGCTGGCCGAAGGCGCCGCGCTGAATGATCCGGCAGCATTCGTGAAGCGCATGAACCGTCTGTTGCTCGCGTAATTCCGGCTCCGCTTTTGCCTTTCGCTCCCTCTTGCGGGTCGCCACTGCTTACAATTCGTAATAACGGGCCGGTGGCGGCCCGGCCACGGCAACGGAGGACTGACGACGTGTTGAAGGGCAAGAAGGGCCTGGTTATTGGTATCGGCAATGATCAGAGCATTGCATGGGCGTGTGCACGCGCCATGCACGAGGCGGGTGCCACGATTGGCGGCACATGGCTGAATGAAAAGGCGCGACCACACGTCGAACCGCTGCTGCGGGCGCTGGATGCCGAGATTCAGCGGCCCCTGGACGTGCGCGACGACGCGCAGCTGCAGGCGCTCTTTGACGAGGTCGCGCAGCGCTGGGGCCGGCTCGATTTCCTGCTGCATTCCATCGCCTTCGCGCCGCGCGACGATCTGCACGGGCGCGTCACCGACAGCTCACGCGACGGCTTTTTGCTGGCCATGGACATTTCCTGCCACTCCTTCATCCGCATGGCGCGTTGTGCCGAACCGCTCATGAGTGCGGGTGGCAGCCTCATGACCATGAGCTATCTGGGTGGCGCAGAAGTGATTCCCAACTACGGCCTGATGGGGCCGGTAAAGGCCGCGCTCGAATCGGCCGTGCGGTATCTCGCCGCCGAACTGGGGCCCAGGGGCATAAGGGTGAACGCGGTGTCGCCCGGGCCCATTCCGACCCGTGCGGCGTCGGGCATTGCCCAGTTCGACACGCTGGTGCAGGATTCCATACAGCGTTCGCCCCTGGGGCGGGCACTCACCATCGACGACGTCGCCCCCTTGTGCGTCTTCTTGTCGGGCGACGGCGCGCGTGCCATAACGGGCAGCACGCTTTACGTGGATGGCGGCTATCACACGCTGAACTGAGCCGCGCCCCGCTCAGGCCGGGCGCCGCGCCCAGCGCCGGTATGCGCGTTGGGCGGCGGTATCCAGCACGAAACCCAGGGCACCGATCAGCACGATCACCGCCATGAGCTCGGAATAGGCCATGCGGTCGCGTGTGTCGAGGATGTAGTAACCCAGGCCCGAGCTGACCCCCAGCATCTCGCAGGGAACGAGCACGATCCATATGATACCGATGGCCAGGCGCACGCCCGTCAATACGTGGCCCAGTATGCCCGGTGCCACGATGCGCAGCAGCACTTCGCCACGCGTGGCGCTCAGGCTGCGCGCGAGCATCAGCCAGCGGGTATCGAGCTGGCGCACGCCGGCTGCGGTGTTGAGCATGATCGGCCAGACGGCCGCAAACGTCAGCAAAAAATAAATGGGCGCATCGCCGATGCCAAACACCATGACGGCGATCGGCATCCATGACAGCGGCGAGATCATGCGCAGGAACTGAAAAGCCGCACCGCTGAGGCTTTCCGCAAGCCGGGAGCTGCCTACCGCCAGCCCCACCGGAACACCGATCATCAGGGCCAGCACGAGTCCGGTCAGCACGCGTTGCAGGCTCATTACGGCGTGGCTGTTGAGCTCGCCCGAGAACACCAGTTGATACAGGCTCTGGAAGGTGGCTCCGGGCGCCAGCGCTGCGGCCAGCGGCACGCTCGACTCGAGCAGCCGGGCGCACAATGACCAGACCAGCACCAGCAGCGTGAGGCCGGCCAGTGCGTACAGTGCGCCGGCACGGACGCCCAGGCGCTGCAGCGAGGCGAGGGCGGGCGCAAGCGGGCGGTTGCGCAGAGTGGCGGGTTCGGCAAGTATCGAACGCATGGAAGGTGATCCTCTGTGGTGCCCCGTATGCTGGCGCATGGCGGCGGCGGGCAGCGGGGCAGACGGGTGCTCAGGCAGTGATGGTTTCCTTGCGGCTGAACGACTCCGGCAGGCCGAAGGCGGCGGCGCCGCCATGGGCCAGAATCGCCTGCTTCACGTAGCGGTCGTCGACCAGGTCGCGGGCCACGAAGGCCGGGTCGAGGTCCTTCAGGAAATTGTTCTGGCCCGACACCAGCGTGGTCTTGAGCTTGCGGACGAGCTCTTCCGTGTAGCTGGGGAAGGGATAGGGCTGGAAGTCGATGCGCTTCTGATTCCAGGCCGTGTTCACCATGGCCCCGCTGCGCTGGTACAGCGCGGCGTCCAGACGTTCGTGTTCCAGCACGTTGGCGAGCGCCTCGTAGGTGTGGGGCGTGTATTTTTGCGGGTTATCGCGCGACAGAATGCGCGCCGTCTCCGCGCGGTTGTCCTGTATCCACGCCTGCGCCTGCACGATGCCGTTCACCACCTTCTGCGACCACTCGGGGCGCTGCTCCAGATCCTGCTCATGCATCAGCACTACGCAGCAGGCGTGATCCTTCCACACGTCGCCGGTGAAGCGCAGAATCTTGCCTACCTTGAGCACTTCGGCGTTGGCATTGAAGGGTTCCGCCACGGTGTAGCCGGCGATCTGCTTGTTGGCGAGCGCGGGCACCATGTCCGACGGCGCCATCACCACCAGCTTCACCTGCCCGGCTCCAGGTTCGCCTTCGGAGATCGGTTCCAGGCCGTTGTTGCGCAGCAGGTGCTGCAGCACGACGTTGTGCAGTGAATACCAGAAGGGAATTGCGACCGTGGTGCCGCCCAGGTCGGTGATGCGGTCGATGTGCGGCTGTACGGTCAGGCCGGAACCGGACATGTGATTCCAGGCCACCACTTTGGCGGGCGATTTGCTGCCGTAGCGGGCCCACACCGTCATGGGCGACAGCAGATGCACGGCATTCACCTGCCCGGCCAGAAAGGCCTCGACGATCTGCGCCCAGCTGCGAAACAGGCGCGGCTTTTCAACCTTGAGACCCTGTTGCTCGAACAGACCGTTGTGGTGGGCCACCAACAGGGGCGTGGCATCGGTGATCGGCAGGTAACCGATGCGCAGCGGGGCGTCGGGTTCAGCCGCCCGGGCGACGTTGGCCATCTGCAGCAGGGGCAGGGCCCCCGCCGCGGTGAACAGTGCGGAAAGCTTCAGAAACTGGCGCCGGGTGTGGCGGGTGGCTTCTGTTTCGCCGTGGTAATGCATGCAAGGCTCCTCGGAGAGGGGGTAGGGTTCAGGCCGCCGCGTCCGCGGGCAGCCGTTCGGCGGGTGCCGCATCCGACGCGCCGGGTGCGCTCGCCCGACGGTGAGCGCGCAGCAGCTTCATGATCTCGATGCGCAGCGCGCTCAGTTCGGGGCCCAGCGGGTCGCGCGGACGCAGGCTTTCGAGTGTCCATTCGCCAATCTGGCGCCCCGGAGAATCACCGATCAGCACGATGCGGTCGGCCAGAATCATGGCTTCGTCGATGTCGTGTGTGACCAGCACGGCCGCCGTGCCATGGCGTGCGATGATCGTCTGCAGCAATGCCTGCATGTCGCCGCGGGTGATCTCGTCCAGCGCGCTGAACGGCTCGTCGAGCAGCAGGATCTCGGGCTGCCGTGCAAGGCTGCGGGCCAGTGCGGCGCGCTGGGCCATGCCGCCGGAAAGTTCGGACGGATACCGGCCCAGGGCGTCCTGCAGGCCCACCTCGGCAATCGCAGCCATCACGCGCGCCTGCTTCTCGGCCCGGCTGATGTCGGGCTGGTGCTTGAAATCAAGCCCGAAGCCGACGTTCTCTTCCAGGGTCAGCCAGGGCAGCAGGCTCGGATCCTGAAACACGAAGCTGGAACGCGGGTGGGGGCCGTGCAGGGGTTCGCCTCTGAGGCGAACCCGTCCGTGCAGGGCGTCCTGCAGTCCGGCCAGCACGCGCAGCAGCGACGATTTGCCCACGCCGCTGGGGCCCAGAACGGCGATGACTTCACCGGGTGCCAGCCGTAACGAGAACTGCTGCAAGACCGTGTGAAGCGTGCCGTCGGGGCGCCGGTAGCCCAGGCGAATCTCATCCGCTTCCAGAATGGCGGGATGCGTCATGGGGCGTGCCTCATTCCGGCAGCAGATAAAAGTCGGCCTTGCCCACGCCGCAGTCCGGGCATTCCCAGTCGTCGGGCAGGTCTTCGAAACGGGTACCCGGCGCAATGCCGTGCTCGGGCATGCCCGCCGACTCGTCATAGATCATGCCGCAGGGGCCGCACATCCATTGCCGGCTCATGCGGCCTCCGCGCGTGCATCGGCCTGTTCCAGCGCGTGGATTTCCTTGCGCAGGTGCTTGAGTGCCGGAGTGACGATGGCGACGAACACGGCTTCGCGCAGCCGGCGCTGTGCCGGGTGGCGCATCAGGTAGCCCTTGGCGCCGGCATGCAGAATCGCCGACTGGGCGGCGCGCAGGGTCAGCTCCGACGCGGCCAGTCGCAGGCGCAGCACGTCGATCTGGGTGGCCGCGCCGCGCTCGGCCAGCCCGGCCTGGCGCTCGGCATTGGCGCGTAGCGCCGCCGCTTCGCGGGCCAGATCGTCGGCCTGATCGTCAAGGAAGCGGTTGACGTGGCTGGTGGCGACGTTGCTTTCTCGTATGGTGCGCAGCGATCCGTCGATAATGCCGAAGCCCATGCCCAGCTGTGCAAGCACGAATCCGGGCTTGATCGTGGCGATGTAATCGGCGAATTGTTCAGGGTGCGCCAGCACCTGGTCCGGTGCAATCCGTACATCCTTCATGCGGATGTTGAGCGTCTGTGTGCCTTCCATGCCCGAAAACTCGGGGCAGGGGCGCAGGGTGACGCCGGGCGCATCGCACGGTACGGCAAACATCACATAGCCTTCATCTTCGACCGACGCCGCAACGACGGCGAGGTGATCGGGGCCGATGTTCGACACCCATGGCAGGGCGCCCGACACCACGTAGCCCTGCGCGTCGCGACGCGCCTTGAGGTGGATGTTTTCGATGCCCGCCAGATGCTTCACGGTGTTCGACATGCCGGTGCCCGCGAGCAGTTCGCCGCGGGCTACGGCACCCAAATATTGCTCGCGCACGGGCGCGTTCATGGCGTGACGCAGGTAGTGTGCGCAGGTGCTCTGGCACCAGGCCAGAAAAGCGGTCGAACCGCATTCCCGGCCGATCTCGCTGATCACGCCGATCTGGGTGGCCAGCCCCAGTTCAAGGCCACCATGCGTGTGCGGCACGGCCGCGGCGAAGGCACCTGCCTCGCCCAGGCGGTGCAGTACGTCACGCGGGTAGAAGCCTTCCTGGTCGATGGCGCCGGTCAGCGGGGCAAGTTGGGTATCGACAATCGATCTGACGCGCTCGATCAGAGATGCCGGCGCGTCCGTTGCGGCGGTGTATCGGGTCATGGCGTGCCTGGGGCCGTTCAGGCGAACACCGTCAGATCGGCGTTGGCGTAGGGCTGCAGTTCGGGGTTGATGGGGGTCTGAGCGAGGCTGTTGGCGTAGTTGCACAGCGTGGCGAGGCTCACGCCCAACACCACTTCGAGCGCCTGCTGGCCGTCGTAACCGGCCTGGCGGAATTCGGCCAGTTCCTGGTCGGACACCTGCCCCTTGTTGCGGATAACGGCTTCGGTGAAGCGCGCAAGCGCGTTGAGCTTCGGGTCATCGAGCGCCTCGACCCGGCGCAGTGCCTCGACCAGCTCTTGCGGCATGCGCAGCTTGGCAATCGACAGCTTGGTGTGGCCGGCAACACAGAAGCCGCAATCATTCAGCGTTGCTGCCGTGATCTGCACCACTTCCCGTTCGACGGGGCTCAGGCTGCTGCGCGCATTGATTGCGCCGACCACCTGGTAAGTTTCGAGTGCCACGGGCGCATTGGCCAGAACGCCGATCAGATTGGGCAGAAAGCCGTTGGCATCGAGCGCGGCCTGCACGCGTTCGCGGGCGGCTTCGGGGGCGGATTGAACGGTGTGAATGGGAAGACGACTCATGTGCAAGACCTATGGGATTTCGGTGAACGTGCGAATGTACGTTCCGAAAGTCTATGCACGCAGGCTCATCGTTGGAACGAAAAGAATCGCATGAGCAAATCACCGCCGCAGCAATATGCTTATTACCGCCCGCGGGGGGGCGATTCACGGCAAGCACTGGCAGCCTGGCACCGGGCCACCGGGCACGCAGCGCATTCTTACCGCGGGTTGCGGCGACCCTTGGGTGGCGATACCGCTGCCGGAGGCAGGTAGCGGCGCTGGATGCCGTTCTCGCGGCCGAAGCGCTTCCAGTCGAACGACGGGCCCGGGTCGGTCTTGCGCCCCGGGGCAATGTGCTCGTGACCGCGGACGGCCCGCAGGGTGTGGCGGGCGCGCAGGGCGGGCAGCAGGCGTTGCAACGCTCCGTACTGGGCGTCGGCATAGGGCAGCGTGTCGGTGCCTTCCAGTTCGATGCCGATCGAGAAGTCGTTGCAGCGCTCGCGTTCCTCGAACACCGACACACCGGCGTGCCATGCCCGCTGGTGGGTGGACACGAACTGCACGATGGCACCATCGCGCCGAATGAAGAAATGTGCGGACACGCGCATGCCGCGTATGTGTTCGAACCACGGGTGTGCGTCGTGGTCGAGCCGGTTCAGAAAAAAATCGATGACTTCGGGGCCACCGAACCGGCCGGGCGGCAGGCTGATGTTATGCAGCACCAGCAGCGAGGCGTCGCAGCCGGGCGGGCGTTCATTGAAATTGGGTGAAGGGTACAGGCTGACGAACGGGGCCGGATGCAGCCATCCGTGACGATCGAGGCGTAAAGCGGGCCGCTCGTTCTGAGGCATGATCAGTCGGTACGCACGCCGAGCCGGGCATGTTCCTGGCCGCACCATGTGCGGCCGTCGCTGAGGTAGGCTTCAGATCGGGGCATGTGGATGCCGCAATGCGCGCAACGCACCATCGATTCGGCGTCGCTCATGTCGGCCGGAGCAGGCGGCCGGCCCTTGCCGCTGCGGCCCGCCTGCTGGCTGCCGCTGCCACTGCGCGCCAGCAGGCGGGCGGTGATCAGCACGGCCAGAATCACTACGAACCAGAACAGGATCTTCCCCACTATTCAACCCCTTTGAAGCAGTACGTCGAGCACGAAGCGGCTGCCACTGTATGAAAGCAGCACGAAGGCGAAGCCTACCAGGGTCCAGCGCAGGGCGGTGCGCCCGCGCCAGCCACGAATATGGCGGCCCAGCAGCAGCCCGCCGAAGGTAAACCAGGCGAGCAGGGTGAAGATGGTTTTGTGATCGAGCGGGAACAGTACACCAAGCGTCTGCAGCGATACGATTGCGCCCGTGATGACGGTGAGCGTGAGTACGCCGAAGCCGATCCACACCAGTCGGAACAGCAGCTGTTCCTGCACCAGCAGGGGGGGCAGCGAATCGAGCGCCTGCCCGATGAGCGATTGCTTGCGGGTGCGTTCGGCCGGCTGATGCAGCTGGCGGTCGAGCGAGGCCATGAACAGCGCGTGCAGCGTGGCTACGGCGATGAGGCCGTAGGCGCACAGCGCGATGATGAGGTGAGTGCGCAGCCATTGGCTTTCGCCGTGCGGCACGAGCCGGCCCCCGGGAAAGATGCCGCCCAGCAATGCAGCCAGTGCGGCAGCCGGCAGCAGCATCAGCAGCAGGCCGTCGAGCCGCATGACGAAGTTCTCGACCCAGAACACCAGCATGCCCAGCCAGATGGCGGCTGACAGCGCAAGCGCCCAGCCCACGTGCAGCCCGCCGACGTGGCCGAGCATGGACTGATGCAGCCCGATGGCCTGTGCGGCCAGGGCGGCGGCCAGAAACCCGTGCGTGGCGGGGCCGACCCGCAGGCTGTCGTGCCCGCGGGCGAGCTGCCGCCAACTGGCTGCACCCAGAAGGGCGTAGGCCAGTGCGGCCACCAACTGAAATACAATGCCTGCAGACATAGACCTTTGGGCCTCGGTTCAAACGGAAGATTTTAGGCTGGGCGACCAGCACTTAGTTTAAGCGAAACCAACCATGCTCGATAACCTCACGCAACGCCTGTCGCGCGTCGTGAAGACGATGCGCGGCGAAGCCCGCCTGACGGAGTCCAATACCCAGCAGATGCTGCGCGAAGTGCGCATGGCACTGCTCGAGGCCGACGTCGCCCTGCCGGTCGTGCGCGATTTCATTGCACGCGTCAAGGAACGCGCGCTGGGGCAGGAGGTCGTGGGCAGCCTGAACCCCGGCCAGGCGCTGGTGGGCGTCGTGCACAAGGAACTTACGGCGCTCATGGGTGGCGACCTGGGGGCCGAAGCCAGCGAGCTGTCGCTGGCCGCTCAACCGCCCGCCGTCATTCTCATGGCCGGCCTGCAGGGCGCGGGCAAGACCACGACCACCGGCAAGCTGGCCAAATGGCTGTCCGACGGTCATCACACGCAGGGCGGTCGCAAAACCGGCAAGAAGAAGGTGCTGGTGGTCAGTGCCGACGTCTACCGTCCGGCGGCCATCGACCAGCTCAAGGCCGTCGCTGCGCAGGTCAAGGTCGATTTCCTGCCCTCTGATCCCTCGCAGACACCTGAAGACATTGCCCGCGGCGCGCTCGACCACGCACGCCGTCACTTCTACGACGTGCTCATCGTCGATACGGCCGGCCGCCTCGGCATCGACGAAGCCATGATGCGCGAGATCCGCAGTCTGTACGATCTGCTCAATCCCGTCGAAACGCTGTTCGTCGTCGATGCCATGCAGGGGCAGGACGCGGTGAACGTAGCCAAAGCCTTTGCCGACGCGCTGCCGCTCACCGGCGTGGTCATGACCAAGCTCGACGGCGACGCCCGCGGCGGTGCGGCCCTGTCGGTGCGCCATGTCACGGGCAAGCCCCTCAAGTTCGTGGGTGTCTCCGAAAAGATGGACGGCCTCGAGCCCTTCCATCCCGAGCGCATGGCCCAGCGGGTGCTGGGCATGGGCGACATCGTGTCGCTCGTCGAGCAGGCACAGCGCAATATCGATATTGCCGAGGCCGAAAAGTTCGCCAAGAAGATCAAGTCGGGCGACAAGTTCGACCTGAACGACTTTCGCGATCAGCTGCAGCAGGTCAAGAAAATGGGCGACATGGGTTCACTGCTGCAAAAGCTGCCCGCACAGTTCGCCGCGGCGGCAGGTCAGCTGCAGAGCGGGCAGGCGGAAAAGCAGCTGCGTCGAACCGAGGGCATCCTCAATTCCATGACCCCGCAGGAACGGGCCAAACCCGAGCTGCTGAAAGCCTCACGCAAGCGTCGCATTGCCGCCGGTGCCGGCGTGCCGGTTCAGGAAGTGAACCGGCTGCTGAACCAGTATCAGCAAATGGCCGGCATGATGAAGCAGATGAAAAAAGGCGGCATGGCGAAGATGATGCGCGCCATGGGCGGGCTGAAGGGGCTGGGCAAGGGCGGCTTCAGGGGGTTCTGATCCGGTGCGCCCAGCATGGCGCTCATCCACCCCCCACCGCGATGACTATTTCCAGGCGGTCGCCCTCGGCCAGTGGTGTGCTGGCGTGGGCGCTGCGCGGCACAATCTCGCCGTTGCGTTCCACGGCAATGCGTTTGCCCTGATAGCCCAGCTGCTCAATCAGCTGCAGAACCGTCTGGCCGGCGTCAACGCGCCGTTCTTCACCGTTCAGAATAATGTTCATCGTTTGATCCGTATTCAAAGGGGCACGCCACGTGGCCTGACCCGTGATGCGGGCCAAGGGCGTTGCGGCGGTGCCGTCGTTCAATCGCGGAAGCGGTCGGTTGCGGCGAGCAGGTGGCCCAGGATGCCGGGCTCGTCAAAAGCGTGCCCGCCGTCGTCGACCACGTGAAATTCGGCCTCCGGCCAGGCCTGATGCAGTTCCCAGGCGGTGCGCATCGGCGTGCAGGCATCGTAGCGGCCCTGCACGATCACACCGGGAATGTCGCGCAGCACATGGGCGTTGCGCAGCAGCTGTCCCTCTTCCAGGAAGCCGCCATTCATGAAGTAATGGTTTTCGATGCGCGCAAAGGCCAGTGCCGAGGCATCGTCGGCATGCGACAGCTGGTGCTCGCGATTCGGCAGCAGCGTGATCGTGTGACTTTCCCATTGGGTCCAGGCGTGCGCGGCTTCGAGCTGCACCGCCCGGTCGTCGCTCGTCAGGCGCCGGTGGTAGGCGGCGATGAGGTCGTGGCGCTCGTCTTCCGGTATGGGGGCGATGTAGCGTTGCCAGTGATCGGGAAAGAGCCACGACGCCCCTTCCTGGTAGAACCAGCGCAGCTCGCACTGGCGTACCGTGAAAATGCCGCGCAGAATCAGCGCGCTCACGCGCTGCGGGTACGCCTGCGCATAGGCCAGGCCCAGTGTCGACCCCCACGATCCCCCGAACACCAGCATTTGCGAGGCTTCAAGCACTTCACTGCGCAGGCGCTCCATGTCTGCAAGCAGGTGCGCGGTGGTGTTGTTTTCCAGGCTGGCATGGGGCGACGAACGCCCGCAGCCGCGCTGATCGAACAGCAGCACCTTGTAGCGGGCCGGGTCAAACAGCCGCCGATGCACCGGCGAACAGCCGCCGCCGGGCCCGCCGTGCAAAAAGATGGCGGGCTTGCCTTGCGGGTTGCCGCAGAGCTCCCAATACACGCGATGACCATCTCCGGTGTCCAGGTAGCCGTGTGAATAGGGGTGTATTTCCGGGTACATTCAGGCCCTGCGCTTGAAGATGAGATCCCATACGCCGTGGCCCAGTCGCAGGCCACGCGCTTCGAATTTCGTGAGCGGCCGGAACTCGGGGCGCGGTGCGTAGCCGTCGACCGTGTTCTCGAGCAGCGCCTCGCTGGAGAGCACCTCCAGCATCTGCTCGGCGTAGTTTTCCCAGTCGGTCGCCAGGTGGATGTAGGCGCCCGGCTTCATGCGGCTGGCCAGCAGCCTGACCAGCGGGGGCTGGATCAGGCGCCGCTTGTGATGCCGCTTTTTGGGCCACGGGTCGGGGAAGTAGATGTGGACGCCATCCAGCGATTCCGGCGCAATCATGTGATTCAGCACTTCGACGGCGTCGTGCTGAATCACGCGAACGTTGGTCAGGCCCGACTCATCGATGCGCTTGAGCATGGCACCCACGCCAGCGTTGAACACCTCGACTCCCAGAAAGTTGTCGTCGGGGCGAGCCAGGGCAATTTTCTCGGTGGTCTCACCCATGCCGAAGCCGATCTCGAGTATGGTGGGTGCCTTGCGCCCGAAGGCCTGCGCGAAGTCGAGCAGGGCCGGCTGGTACGGAATGGCCCACAGCGGCATCAGCCGCTCGAGCGCCTCGCGCTGGCTGGGCGTGATGTGCGAGCGGCGATGCACGAAGCTGCGGATATGCCCGCGGCCCGATTGCTCGATGGCGGTACGCGCGGCGTCGGCGGCCCCAGACGCGGAGGGGCCGCCGGGGCACTGGCCGCCAGCGGTGCCAGGGGTTCCGATGCCGGCGGTTGCCGTGTCGTTCAGCGGCTCGGGCGATTGGCCGCTCGTGTTGGGCGAATTTGGGTCATGCATCATGCGCGTAATTGTACCGATTCGCCGCAGCCGCTATAATTTCTTCCCCGTTCGCGGGTGTAGTTCAATGGTAGAACGGCGGCTTCCCAAGCCTCAAGCGTGGGTTCGATTCCCATCACCCGCTCCACTGTATCAATCTGCGGACTTCCGCAGAAGTCCAAGAGAGTCTGCAAGTCGTTGCCACACAAGGACTTTTCCTCTCTTTGACGTTCTGCCATGGTCCACTGCGATCCGCCTACAGCCGGGACTTTTAAGTCCACAAACAAGTCCATTTTTGCGGGCGCGGCTGATTCCGGATTGTTGATGGAGGGGCGAGGTCGACGTGACCAGCATCTGGTTCCTGACTCATGTTCAGGAGCAAGAGCAGGCTCTACCCCGTAATCGGGGGATGGGCATTCACTAGACACGGTTGATCACACCGTTCCAACCGCACTGAGCCAAG
>JAUZQE010000089.1 GCA_030733815.1 Yanghanlia caeni | reverse complement strand
ATGTCAAGCGACATAATCTTTTGATCCCCTGGCGACAGATGGATTTAACCCCCCATGGTTAACGTCCTTCTGGTGTGGCGACGGTGGAATCGGCCGGCTTTTGCAGCAAGCCGCTACGCCGCTTATCGCGCAAGCGGTAGCTGTCGCCGCGGATCGTGATGACCTGGCTGTGATGTAGCAGCCGATCAAGAATGGCGGTAGCGGCAACCGCATCGCCGAATACCTGACCCCATTCGCCCACCGGACGGTTGCTGGTGATCAGAATGCTGCTGCGTTCATAGCGTCGTGCCACCAATTGGAAGAACAGATGGGCAGCGGCCGGCTCAAGCGGCAAGTACCCCAGCTCGTCAATGATCAGCAGTTTGGGCTTACTCAACTGCATCAGTTTCTCTTCCAGGTGGCCATCGGTGTACGCTTTCATCAGCTGCCCCATCAGCGCAGCCGCTGTCAGAAACAGCACCGAATAGCCTCGCTCGACGGCTTCCCGGCCCAGTGCCACCGCCAGGTGGGTCTTGCCCACACCGGGCGGGCCAAGCAGCAGCAGCGCCTGAGCGTGGCCGACCCAGCGCCCGCTAGCCAGATCACGGATCTGGCCGGGATCGACCGACGGCTGCGCCTCGAAGTCAAAGCCCTCGAGCGTGCGCACATACGGGAAGCGCGCCAGCTTCATTCCCATCTGGATGCGTCGAGCATCCCGTCTGGTAACCTCGCGTTCAGCCAAAAATAGCAATGCCTCGCGCAGCGTCATCTGTGCGCGGGCGGCCTCATCCAGCAGGCTGTCGAGTTGATCGCGGATGGCTGTCAGCCGCAGTCGGGTAAGCAATTCATCGAGTCGCTCTTCGGTTACCATCACCAGGCTCCTCCGATCAGGGCTTCATAGTCCGCCAATGGCCGCAACAATGCTGCCGGCGCGGTCTCGGATGCACGCGACGGTTGCCATGACTCGCGGCAGCCTCCAAAGAGATGCTGACGCTGGATGCTGCGCCCGCGACTGCCCGAGAGCCGCGCATGGCGCGCCACCTCTTTGCCGGCATGTTCGACACTGACCGTCCCGCCTTGCACGAGGACCGTCACCGTCTCGCCAATCAGCCGCCACGGCACGCTATAGGCATTGGTATCCAGTTCGATGCAGCTTTCAGCATTGACCCGGCGTACCAGCTCACGCGTGTGCAGGAAGGAACCGATCCCTGTGAACGGACGCAGGTGCGCACGTTCCTGTGCAAAGCGTTCGAGCGGTGCTACGCCAGTGGTGCCATGGATGCGAACATCGGCCACCTGCCGCATCCAGCCCCGCAGATGCGCTTCCAGCGCCGCCCAGCTCTCGAAGGCGTGACCGGCGATGGCATTCTTCTTCACGTAGCCCACACCATTTTCCGTTTTGCCTTTGGTGCGGGCTCGAAACGGTGCGCAGACCCGAACGGCCACATCCCAATGTCGGCAGAACGCCTCGAAACGGGGGTTCAGATGCACGTGGCGACGAACCCAGTCATGACGCTCGACCAATGCCCGAGCATTGTCAATGAGCAACGTCTGCGGGCGGCCTCCGAAGTGGGCAAAGGCCGCTTCAATGCCGGTAAGCCAGGCACTTTGCCGCTCGTGACGGAATGCGCAAACGAAATTGCGGCGCGAATAGCCCAGCGTTGCCACGAACAGGAAGACCCGTTCGGACTCCCCTTCGATGCGCACACGGCATTGCCCGAAATCGATCTGCATCTGCTCGCCCGGTGCCGTTTCGAAACGCACCGTGGCGCGCCGTTGCGCCTCCAGCTCCTGGCGAAAGGGCTTGCAGGCACGCTGTACCGTGCGCAGCCCGATGACAATGCCCAGTTCCTTCTCCAACTGTTGACGCACCACATCACAATTGCCGCGATGCTGTAGAAACCGCTCACGCAGCCATGCTTCATGACCGTGCAGAATGCTTGCCCGTTGCGGTGTGCGATAAGGCAGCGGCCCGCCTGCATCCAAATAGCGCCGCACCGTATTACGTGCGATGCCCAGTTCCCTGGCGATGCGCTTCGTTCCCCATCCCAGTTGATTCAACCGAATGATCGTTCGAACCGTCTCCGGCTCCAACATCTCCAGTACTCCGCTATGAACACGGCGTACAGGATCGCTCTTAATTTGCCTGACTTCCACGCGAGACCTCCTTAACTCACTTCGCCAGGGGGT
>JAUZQE010000088.1 GCA_030733815.1 Yanghanlia caeni | reverse complement strand
CAGCAGCAGACGCCACACTGACCGCCCAAAGGACGCCTACGGCGTCCCCGCTATCCTTCCCCGGCCTGAAGGCCGAGGCTTGCCGCGCACCGGGTCAAGCGCATATTTCCTCACACCATCTGCAAAGGGATTTGCTGTATCGTTGATTTCCGCCACCGCGCAATCTTCGAGGTATTGCCCGCCAATCTCATCCTTATCCGCAACGACCGCAGCCCAGATCGACGTCGCCGCCGCTTGTGGTATTTCTTTCAGTACAGCAGGAGGCAGCCCGCCTTCGGCACGCGCCTTTTGCACCGTTTCGAGCAGGCTCTGCAGCGCTTCCTGCGAAAAATGACGGGCGAGTTCCGTCAGACTGTTCCCGGGCATCACTGAAGCCGCCCGAACGCCACGGTCGCGATGCCGCCCGTCAAACGCCAACGCGAAAAGCGCATTAGCCGTCTTCGATCGGCCGTAGGCGACAAATGGGTCATAGGCCTGTCGCTCGAAATTCGGATCATCCAGATCGATGTCGGCGACACGATGAGCCTGCGACGAAAGCACCACCAGGCGTCCGCCATCCACCAGCAGTGGCTCAATTCCATTGATAAATGCAAAATGACCGATATGGTTGATGCCGAATTGAGTTTCAAAACCATCGGCCGTACGACCAAATGGCGTTGCCATGACCCCAGCGTTCGCGATAACTGCATCGAGTTGCCATCCACTACCCAGAAGCCTGCTTGCGCACGCGCGAACGCTCTTGAGCGATGCCAGGTCAAGCTCGATCAGATCAAGACGACCCGCGCGTTGCGATGTTGACTCACGAATGAATGCCGTAGCCGCTTCGGTCTTGGCAAGATCCCTGACAGCGCCGAGAACCGTTGCGCCATGGCACACTAGCGAACGAGCAGTTTCCAAGCCTATGCCCGACGATATACCCGTAATCAGGTATCGCTTACCCTTCAGGTCGATATCGGCAAGCACCTTATCGGCGGTTGATTTTGCGCCTAACATCGTGGTCATTTTGTATCCTTGTCAATTGAGGTGACGCTCTTTCGAACGTCGGATGGGATGGATGTCCAAAAGGCGTTTGCAGCCACCTTGCCACGATGCTAAATACTTGCACGGATTATTTCGTTGAATTCCAGCACATTAAGATCCGGATCCCGAACGAAACAGACATTACGACGGCCATGTCCCATCATGACTGGCCCTTCGGTTATGTCGATTTTCTCTTTTTCAAGCCACGCAACTAATTTTTCCATGCTTTCTACAATAAAGGCCGCATGTGTATAGCCCGGCCGTTTGATCGACGCGTCAAGAAGTACGTTGCCTTCTGCGGCGGATTCGCCGTTATAGATAAGATGGATTCGCAATCCGGTTGGATGCACCAAGCCGCACGCTTTTGCGGCGGGAGCGAATTCCTCGGGGTCGCGGGTAAAGCCCAGCTTCGCATAAAAGGCTTCTGATTGGGCGAGATCGGTAACGCGGATACCGATATGATCCAGATGCAAGATGTCAAAGTTCATGTTGAGGCTCCTGATGGACAGGTATGATGAAAGTCAGCTCAGCCTTCGAGGCCGGCGCGAGTTCGTTGAAAAGGAATGAAACCAGGCAGAGCTTCAACCTGCCGGAGCCACGCAAGCACTCTTGGATAACCAGACAAATCTACGTTTCCTTCAGGTGCCCGTTCCACGTAGCTGTAAAGCGCGATGTCGGCAATACTGGGTTCGTCCGTGCCGGCGATCCAGCGCTGCGTCTCCAGAGTTTTTTCCATCACAACCAGGCTTGCATGCGCACGTTCAATCACTTCCTGCGGGTCGAAAGGCGCGCCGAAAACGGTGATGAGCCGAGCAGCACAAGCGCCATAGGCGATCTTGCCGGCCGCGACCGAAAGCCATCGCTGCACATTGGCTTCGGCCACGGGATCGCTGGGGAGCCAGTGAGACGGCCCGATTTTGCGTGCTGCGTAAACCAGAATGGCGAGCGAGTCTGCGATGATGACGCCATTGTCATCAAGCACAGGAACCTCGCCAAACGCATTCAGTTCAAGAAATTCCGGGTGTCGATGAGCGCCAGCAGCCAGATCAACCTCAATCAATTCGTCGTCCCTGAAATATTCATTTCAGCGGTTATTTGTGCGTTTCATGCCGCCAAGAGCCACAGCTTCCGAACGCCGAGACTGTCATTCAAGCGGTCACCAGGCCGGCTCGCGGCCAAGGCCGGCCAGAACCGGCGTGGCATCGTGCCTTTCGCGAGGCACAAAAAAATCGCCCTCAGGAAGGGCA
>JAUZQE010000087.1 GCA_030733815.1 Yanghanlia caeni | reverse complement strand
CCTTCAGTAACGTATAGCGCCTGTTTGAGAACACCGGGGTCAATGTCTTTCCGGAAACAAGGTGCACCGCCTCCGGCTCCGTTTTAGGAATCGCCAAATAGAAGGTGTTTTCCTGTTGTGCGATTTGTTGAAGCTCTGTTTCTTTTATCGCTCTAGCGCGTCCTGACGAATAGAAGCGCGCCGAAAAGGGAAGTTCCGAGAGATAGAACAGGGGACTTGAAGATTCCGGCTGGCGTTCCACATATCGCACGAGCTCCCGTTCGGTATTGCGCAGGTCTGGATGAGCCCACACCACCGCACTTCCAGCCAGAACCACGAGCGGAACCAGTGCCGCCACTGAAATTAGTTTGACCCTGGGAATCGAATATCGAGCCGTCACTTCCTGCGCGAGCATCGCGGCCAGGATACTAAAGCCAGCGAGCGATGGAAGCACATAAGTCCAAAGGATATTGGCAGAGAAGGTAAAGAAAACGGGGGTGAACAGTGCGGCAGTCACCCAGTAAAAGAATAGTGGATCTCTGTAGACAGCTTGCGCCGCCGACCGCAAGCGCGGGCTAAAAACCGCACCCCCCAGTGCGGCCAGTGCTAATAGCCCCCAAGGAAACGAGGCCTGTATCCAATAGACCCATATCATTCCATAGGGTCTCCTGTGAGCACTCCCATAGAGGTCACCGGCCCATCCCGGATCCAAGAACCGCCGAAAGTGCTCGCCTACGATGAAGTAGTCAAGAAAACCCGGTGTTTTGATCTCTGCCGCGATATACCAGGGGAGAGTCAAGAGAGCCGTTAGCAACAGCCCGTTTCGCCATGGCAACAGCGCGGTAAGGGACGTCGTCTTTCGCGTAAGCCACCACCACACTGTGATCGGGGCAAAGATTATGAGTGCGGCCAAAGGGCCCTTCGCCAAGAGACCGATCGTCAGTCCCAGGAAGAATCCATATTGCCACCACCGAACGTCGGCATTTCGCCGATTTCCCGACCCGCTCGGGTGTTGGTCGAGTGATCCAACTGCGAGGCGTTCGCCGCTACCTATCACCCTCGCAAAGGAAACCAACGAGAGCGTGGTGCCAAGTGCGAGAAACGGGTCGGTAAGCACGGCACCAGAGCTGATGTAGACGAGGGTACAGGAGCTGTAAATGATGGCAGCCCAGAGCGCGACACCAATGCCCCGCACCGATTTGAGCCCCCTCAAAAATAGGATATTGGTCAGGATAAGGCATAGCCAAGACGGAAAACGCCCAGCAAGTTCAGTGACGCCCAGTACCTTCATTGAGAGCGCCTGTGCCCAGAAGGACAGCGGAGGCTTGCCCCAAAACGGGACATCGACGTCAAACCACGGAGTGATCCAATCCCCGCTTTGCGCCATGACTCTGGCCATCTCGGCATAGCGGGGTTCGCTTGTGTCATAAAACGGGACAAGCTCCATGGACACCAGCGGCAGCGAAAGAACCAACACCAAGACGATCCAAGCCACTGCATTACTACGCTGCTGCATGATAGCTCTCATGCACTGCGTCCCCGTCGACCCGACCAGTAGTTTCACTTGCTGCCCCACCCCTGCGGATGACATCGCGGACGATATAAACTGGGCGTTGTTTGGTCTCGTAATATGTCTTCCCCACATACTCTCCAACCAGACCAATTGACAACAGCTGTGCACCGCCGAGAATCGTGATCATCGCAATAAGAGATGGGTAGCCTTGCACTGGATCGCCCAGCACCAGCGCCTTGACCACAATCCACAGGGTAAACAGAACCCCAAGGAACGCTGTAACGGCTCCGCCGGCCATCGCAACTCTCAGTGGGGCTACGGAAAACGAGGTAATTCCCTGGAAGGCCAGGTTGAAGAGGCTTAAGTAATCCCATTTCGTCACGCCCGCAACACGCGCCAGACGGTCGTACTCAATTATTGTTGTTGGAAGACCAATCCAGGCAAACAATCCTTTCATATACCGGTTGCGTTCGTTCAGCTGCTGTAACGCATTGACCGCCTTACGGCTTAACAGCCGAAAGTCTCCGGTATCGGGCGGTATATCAACATCGCTGATCGCGTTCAACAGTCGATAAAAATGGTGTGCACTACGGCGCTTGAACCAGGATTCTCCTCTGCGGGAGCGGCGACGCATGCAAACGACATCTGCGCCCTTCTTCCATTCCTGCATCATTTGTGGAATGAGCTCAGGTGGATCCTGCAAATCGGCATCCATTATGACGACCGCTGCTCCCGCGGCATGCGCCAGGCCCGCCGTGAGCGCCGCTTCTTTTCCGAAAT
>JAUZQE010000086.1 GCA_030733815.1 Yanghanlia caeni | reverse complement strand
CTCACGGCGTGTCTTCTTGCGCTTACCGGCAAATTCCGCTTCAGAAAAACTCAGTTGGCTCATGATGAACAGACTCGAGAGGGTGTGACAGACGAAGTTTACCGTTGGGCGGGGGAATTGTTCAGATGGTATGGACGCCTCCCCCCGGCAACGGGGTGATATGGCAGCGTAGAGGAAAACCCTGAAGGTGGATCCTCGCTGTCACGACATCTTGGTGTCAAAGTAGTGGTTCTATGAATAGCCACAAAAGACAGGAGGATCCACCATGAAATATACCGTATTCGGCATGGACATCGCCAAGCAAGTCATTCAACTGCATACCGTTAATCCAGAGACGGGTGAAGTTCAGCGCCATAAACTGCGACGCAACCAGGTGCTGGAGTTCTTTGCGCAACGCCAAGCGGCACTTATCGCTATCGAGGCGTGTGGCGGCGCTCACTGGTGGGCACGCAAACTGGTTGAGCAAGGTCATGAGGTGCGCCTGTTGCATCCGAAGAGCGTGCGCCCCTTTGTGTTGCGCAACAAGACCGATGCGGCGGATGCCCGGGCCATCTGGACGGCGGTTCAGCAGCCCGAAGCGCATGAGGTGGCCATCAAGACTGAGGTGCAGCAAAGCGTATTGGCCCTGCATCGCCTGCGCGCCCAGTTGATGAAGTTTCGCATCATGTAGACCAACGCCCTGCGCGGGCTGCTCTACGAGTTTGGCGTCGTTTTGCCTCAAGGCCACACCGCGCTTCTGAAGGCACTGCCCGATACCCTGGCAGCACTTGATACGCAGTTGCCTGCCATGTTGCTCGATAGCCTGCGCGAGCAATGGGCGCGAGTGCAGCAGATGCAGGTTGAGATCGATGTCATTGAACGCCGGCTCGCCGCCGTGTTGCGCGAGACGCCGCAATGCCAGCAGATTGCCGAGATACCCGGCGTGGGGTTGCTCACGGCAACTGCTGCGGTAGCCACCATGGGAGAAGCGTCGTCGTTCAAATCGGGGCGCGAATTTGCCGCCTGGGCTGGACTGGTTCCCAGGCAGCGCGGCACCGGCGGTCATGTGCGACAACTGGGTCTGTCCAAACGGGGTGACGTGTACTTGCGTACCTTGCTCATGCACGGAGCCCGCTCCATCGTGATACGCCACCGGAACGTGCCGTGGATAGCGGCGCTGCTGGCCCGGCGTCCGTACAACGTGGCAGTGGCGGCGGTAGCCAATAAGCTGGCACGCACGATCTGGGCGGTGCTTGCCAAAGGGAAACCTTATGATCCCACCGCGTTCAGTGCGGCCGCGTAGGAAAAGCCGAGGATTCACATCAACAATATTTTTTAGGTTTTAAAGGCAGCTTCAAGGAGTGATGGCGATAGACACGTGATGGCAAAATAGGTCGGACCGACGCGAGGAAAACCCGATAGGGATGATGAGCCTTGAGCTCGATGTTCAGATGAGGACCTCGGCGTAGCGGATTCCATCAGGGCCAGCAGGCTTGTACCCTGCACCAACAGGCCGGATATAAGACTGCATCCTCACCTTTATGCCAAATCGTTAAAATCCGCTTGACTCTCCGGGAGGCGTCCATATAAGACCGTCCCTAAATGCTTCGAAAGCACTTCTTTCGTCGAAAGGACAACGTTTCACTGAATCCCACGGCGTAGGCGGCCGCTCCAAGGAAGGCCACACATCACTTTCGAACGAGTTAATTGACTTCCAAGGCAGCGGTATCCTACCCGCATTGTGCAAGCTGTTAGGCGAACCAAATAATGCTGGAAAAACTTTCACATTGAAGGAAATTTTTTGGCAAATGCCATTCATCCACAGAGCGTACTGCCTATCGTACCAAGGATCGACCGAACTGTTCATCCCTCTGAAGGGGAACTGTTTCATGCGCAACGACAATTCAAAAGAAGCATGGTTTGAGGCAGAGATTGATCGACGATATATAAATGCCCATACCAAGATTGTTATACAACCCGGATTCGAACTAAATAAAATTGCCGAAAAATACTATATCCGCAGAAAACGCCGTTTCCGATGGTCTAGCAGAGATATCGAAATTAGCCTTAATCAATTTACCGCCTATCATAAGCAGATACGTAGGCGAATCATACCTATCTATTCCTCAGAAAATAGGTGGTATCTAAAGAAATCTGTCGTCGGCCATAATAATCTCGTAAACTCTCAACTTGTACTAATTTATGCAGCAATGCATAGACTGAGTGAACTCAGCCGTTATGATCCAATGAGCCTCGCAAAGCATTTTAATGTCAATCATAACTGGCTCCTTTCTGAGTTCATTCG
>JAUZQE010000085.1 GCA_030733815.1 Yanghanlia caeni | reverse complement strand
CCCATTGCGCCTGTGAAGTGAGCGGTGCAGCAATGCCGCCAGCAGCAGGAACCCACCGAAGCGACTCATTCCGGCTCAATGCCGGGGTGGGCGCAGTAGGAATCCACCGACTTTAGGCGGGGGAGGATGTCAAGCAGTTCTGGTTCAGGTCGGCGCTACTTACATGGTCAGCATCGGGCCCGACACCTTTGAGTACGTCGCCAACCAGGGCGACACGATCGGCAACATTGCATCTGCGCTGGCAACGCAAATCAATGCCAAAGGGTACACGGCCCTCGTTGACGCACAGAACACCGCCCAGATTAACGTGACGGCCGGCGCGGGGGTCTCAGCAATTGAAATGGGCGTTGAGCCGGCTGCGACCAGTGCGGAACACAACACGGAAACGACTCTGTACGTGATGGGCGCGGCCGGCATCTTTGCGGCGTTTGCGCACGAGGGCAATCCCCAGGCGAACAAGTTCGACGACGTTTCCGAAATGCATGGCACCGATACCGTGGTTCAGCTTACCGGCACGATTGCAAACACTCTGGATTCTCTGATGGATTGGGAAGGTTGAAGTGGATCACGGGTAGCCGCGGCATCATCCGCGCCAGGATCTTGTAGGTATCCAGGTCGAACACCGGCCGGCGGCCACGCAGCAAAGCGGCGGCGTCTTCACGATGCCGCACGCTGCCGTAATGGCACCAGTTGTCCACCACGTGCAGGCTGTCGCCTTCCACAATTGCCACAGGCCCGTCGTAGGGCCACACGTCCATCTTCAAGCCTGCCAGTGCGGCTTCGAGCCGCGCGGCATGCTCGTGCATGGGTTCCTTGCCCAGGCAGGCACCCTCGCAACGCTTGAGCTGATGCGTGAAGCACCGCCCCGGCGTGTGCTTCTCCACCCCCAATAGCGGCGGGCACAGGCGGTGTTCCGCACACAGCGCCCGCAGGCTTTCCGTGGCACTGCGGCGGCTGCGAAACACGCCATAGACACCTGCTCTGGGCGGAAACGCCATCTCTGCCGCGCGCCGCAGCCGCAGTACCCGTTCGCCGAGCAGGTCGGTTTCCAAGTGCCAGGCGCACAGCTCGCGATTGCGGCGCAGCATGCGGTTATGCACCGGCTGCAGTGCCTTGATCAGCCGCGCCTCTTCAAGCAGTGCCCCCAGCTCGCCGGAACAACGGATATGCTCGATGCGCCGCACCTGCTGGCTGAGCCGCAAGGCGCGCTCACTGCCGTAATCACCGCTAAAGTGCGACAGCACGCGGGTACGCAGCCGCGTGCTCTTGCCCACATACAGAGGGCTGCCGTTTTCCCCATAGAACAGATACACGCCGGGCGCATCGGGCAGGGCCTCGATATCGGCCGGGTCGAGATTGGAAGGCAGCGTGGGCTGACCGATCAGCCGCCGCACGGTTTCATCGACCACTGCTGCCGGAAACTGCTCGTGCACCCGCTGCCAGAACTGCCACAGCGCCAGCGCGTCGGCCAGCGCCCGGTGGCGACCACCGGGTTGCAAGCCATGCCGTGCAATCAGGTGATCCAGACTATGGCGGCGTTCGTGGGGAAACAGACGCCGCGACAGCTTCACCGTACACAGCACCCTGGGGCGGATGCTGACCCCCATGCGACGAAATGCCGCCTTGATATGGCCGTGGTCGAATCGCGCGTTGTGGGCCACAAAAATGCGCCCATCCAGTCGGTCGAAAATCTCGTCGGCCAGATCTTCAAAGCGCGGCGCATGCGCCACCTGTTCGTTGCGAATGCCCGTAAGCCGCTCGATGTGTTCGGGAATGCGGCCTTCGGGGCGCACCAGGCTCGCCCATTCGCGCACGCCCGTGTCGTCCACCTGAATGATGGCGATTTCGGTAATGGAAGGCGCCTGCGCCGGCCCGCCGGTGGTTTCGATATCGACAAAGGCCAGGCCCTGACGCAGCAGGGAAGATTGCGGCATGCGGGGAATGGGTGAATGGCTGGAAAAGCTGGTTATTTTACCAGTATTGGCCAATATTCCCGCCCGGCAAAGGGAAATTATTAGCCCTAAAACATTGCGGCTTTTTGCAACATCTGTATCATGTGCGTAACGCTGCTCTCGCAACCCTTTTTGACGCCCGCCGTATGCGCATGGCCAGTCGTATCGGTTGAGCAGTCGCGCCGCGGCCCGGAGACCGCTTCATGCCGACTTCCGCCTCTCTGTTCGATGCCAGCTGGTATCTGCAACGCAACCCCGACGTAGCCGCCGCCGTGGCGCTTGGCCTGATTGTAAGCGTACGACGCAGACCGTCTTGCATTAAAACTGGATTTCCATCAGCCTCTGATTGACCTCTTCGAGATCGAAG
>JAUZQE010000084.1 GCA_030733815.1 Yanghanlia caeni | reverse complement strand
CGTAGAGCACGGTATGAACCCCAACGTTTTGCATCGGTGGGTCAAAGAGCATGAACGCTACGGCCACCACTGCTTGGATGAGGAGGATGGGCCTGCGCGGCGCGCACCTGCCCTGTTGGGTGTTGCGCGCCGACCCACTGCACCGTTCGTCCCTCTATCAGTGAGCGCGAGCCAGCCTGGTGCGAGTCACGACGTCATTCGCCTGGAAGTGAAGCGCGATACTGCAACAGTGCTCGTATCCTGGCCGGTGAGCGCCGCAGCCCAATGTGCCGCGCTGTTGCGTGAGTGGTTGCGGTGATTCGCATTGACCAAGTCTGGCTGGCTGTGGAACCCGTGGACATGCGCAGCGGGATGGATCGGTTGCTCGCCCGTGTGATCGAGGTCTTCGGCGCCTCGCAGCCGCACCACGCCTACGTGTTTGCCAACCGCCGCGGCACACGGATGAAGGTGCTGGTGTGCGATGGCTTCGGCATCTGGCTAGCTGTACGACGGTTGCACCAGGGGAGTGTGCACTGGCCCCGGCCCGGTGACACACAAATGGCGCTCACTGCTGAACAAGCTCGTGCGCTCGTCATCGGTCTGCCGTGGCAACGCCTGGGTGAGTACGACTCAATCGTCATCCTCTGACTGCGGATTGGCAATCCGGGGCAGTGCGAATGGTGCGCTGTACACGGGTCTGGCATCATGGCGGCTATGCCTCTGAAGACAGCACCCAACCTCGATCAGCTTGATGCCGACGCCCTGCGGGCGCTGGCAGCCGAATTGATGGGTAAGGTCGAACAGCAGGCACAGACCATTCACTTCAAAGATACGCACATCCGCAAGCTTACGCATGAGATCGCGGTGCTGCGCCGCTATCGCTTCGGCAAAAAGAGCGAGCAGCTCGGGGGTGAACAGGGGTTGCTGTTGGAAGACGCGGTCGATGCCGACATCGCCGCCATCGAGCAGGAACTGATCAATCTGGGTGGCCCGCAACCGGAACCGAAGACGATCGCGCAGCCCAAGCGCCAGGCGCTGCCGCCGGAGCTGCCCCGTATCCAGGTGCACCACGAGCCGCACTCCACCACTTGCGCCTGTGGCTGCCAGATGCAGCGCATTGGTGAGGAAATCACCGAGAAGTTGGATTACACCCCCGGCGTGTTCAGCGTTGAGCAACATATCCGTGGCAAATGGGCCTGCCGCCAGTGCGAGACGCTGACCCAGGCCCCCATGCCCGCTCAGGTCATCGACAAGGGCATTGCCACTTCCGGCCTGCTGGCCCATGTGCTGGTGGCGAAATACGCGGATCATCTGCCGCTCTATCGTCAGGAACAGATCTACACGCGCGCCGGCGTAAAGATCCCACGCTCCACCCTCGCAGAATGGGTGGGCGTGTGCGGGGTGCGCTTGCAGCCGCTGGTCGATGCCTTGCGTGAGGCGATCCTGAACGAGCCGGTGGTGCATGTGGATGAAACGCCGGTGCAGGTTTTGCAACCCGGCAGCAAGAAAACCCACCGTGCCTACCTCTGGGCCTATGCCCCCGGCGCGTTCCAGAATCTGAAGGCAGTCGTCTATGACTTTACCGAAGGCCGTTCGGGTGCGTATGCCCGCGCCTTCCTCGGCGACTGGCGTGGGGAACTCGTCTGCGATGATTACGGCGGCTACAAAGCCTGCTTCGAGCAGGGCATGGCCGAAGTCGGCTGCATGGCGCACGCCCGGCGTAAATTTTTTGAACTGCATCAGTCGGGCAAGAGCCAGATCGCTGAGCAGGCACTGAAATCCATCGGCCAGCTCTACGAGATCGAAGTGCAGGGAGCTGACTTGGCTCCTGAAGAACGGCAACGGCTGCGAGATCAGCAGGCCCGGCCCATTGCCCAGGCCTTATATGCCTGGATGACGGCACACCGCAGTAAGGTGCCCGACGGTACCGGCATCGCCCGGGCGCTGGATTACAGCCTCAAGCGTTGGGCGGCGCTGACGCGTTACCTGGATGATGGCCGACTGCCCATCGACAACAACCACATCGAAAACCAGATCCGGCCCATCGCCCTGGGCCGCAAGAACTGGCTGTTCGCTGGCTCGCAGCGGGCTGGCCGCCGTGCGGCTGCCGTCATGAGTCTTATCCAGTCGGCCAAGATGAATGGCCACGATCCGTATGCCTATCTGAAGGATGTGCTCACGCGCTTGCCCACGCATCCGAATAATCGGATTGAGGAACTACTACCTCACTGCTGGGTCCCTGACGCCTGCGCATAAACGACTACGGCCGCTAACGCGGCCGTTCGTCAATGTGTGTTCCCCGTGCGCTTACCTCGTAAGCCACGATTTCACCATTGTAGAGGTCCATAACCGGCGACAGATACAACTTCTTGCCTGCCACGGCAAACT
>JAUZQE010000083.1 GCA_030733815.1 Yanghanlia caeni | reverse complement strand
GCCTGCCCCAAGGGCGACCAGGCTCCGGTGCAGCAACCGGCACCGGCGCAGATCCTGCCGCGCAGCAACTTCAGCGCCGGCTTCCTGGCGATGATGGCGGTGGTGAAGTATGTCGATGGCCTGCCGCTGGCGCGCTTCGAGAAGGTGATGGCCCGCCACCATGTGGACATTCCTCGCCAGAGCATGGCGCGAGCCATGATCAAGCTTGCCCAGGCCTTGCAGCCGCTGCACAATCTGGCGCGCGACACCTTGTTGGAGGCGCCGGTCATCTACATGGACGAAACCACGGTGCAGGTCTTGAAAGAACCGGGGCGAAGTCCGACGGCAAAAAGTTATATGTGGGTGCAGCGCGGGGGGCCGCCGGGGCGTACGGCGGTGCTGTTCGATTACGACACGAGCCGTTCGGGGAAGGTACCGTTGCGTCTGCTGGAGGGCTGGCAGGGCTACCTGATGACGGACGGCTACGAAGGCTATGCGCCGGTGGCCCGCTTGCCCGGTGTGGAGCACCTGGCATGTGCGGCGCACGCGCGGCGAAAGTTCGTCGAGGCCAAGCGCTCCAGCCCCAATGGCAAGAGTGCCCGCGCCGACTACGCGCTGGATCTGTTTGCCCGGCTTTACCGTATCGAGGCCAAGGTGAAAGACGCGAGCGATGCGCAGCGCTTCGAGGCGCGCCAGACGCACAGCTTGCCGATCCTGCAGAAATTGCGCGCCTGGCTGGATGAGACCTTGCCGCTGGTCACCCCCAGGAGCAAGCTGGGTGAGGCGCTGGGGTATTTGTACAAAGTGTGGCCGCGCCTGATCCGTTACACCGAACGCGGCGACCTGCCCATCGACAACAACCTTCTGGAAGGCGGGGCGATCAAGCCGTTTGTGATCGGACGAAAGGGGTGGCTGTTCAGTGACACCCCCGCCGGGGCGCATGCCAGTGCGGTGTTGTACTCGTTGCTGCAGACGGCAAAGGCCAATGATCGCGAACCCTATGCGTGGCTGCGCTTCGTACTGGAACGCCTGCCGCTGGCAAAAACGGTCGATGAAATTGAGGCCTTGTTGCCGTGGAATACCCATGACCAGGATTTAGCCATGAATCTGGCTGCCTGGGAATAATGGGGTAGATGCACCGCTTACATCTCATTGTCGTGCCGCCGCAGAACACGTCGCGGACGTGCCCGGCCTGCGGCCATGTGTCGGCGGACAACCGCCAGACGCAGGCCCGGTTTCTGTGCGTCGAATGCGGTTTCGAGGAAAACGCCGATCTGGTCGGCGCGATCAACATTCTCAGGGCGGGACACGCCCATTGCGCCTGTGAAGTGAGCGGTGCAGCAATGCCGCCAGCAGCAGGAACCCACCGAAGCGACTCATTCCGGCTCGATGCCGGGGTGGGCGCAGTAGGAATCCACCGACTTTAGGCGGGGGAGGATGTCAACAGTGCAAGGCCTGTGCGGCGTGCTTTGCTACCCGCCTTGATTGCTGAGCATCAGCGCTTGGCTGCTGCGGCGTAGACCGCATTGCGTTCGCGCTTTCCGATGGCAACAACGACGACAACGACCTCTGCATCGCGTACCTCGTAAACTAGCCGATAGCCATTGGATTTCAGCTTGATTTTGTAGCGGTCAGCGTGACCAGAGAGCTTGGCAGCGGGCACACGCGGGTCTTGCACACGCTCAGTGAGCTTTTTCTTGAATTGTTCGCGTAGCGTGCTGTCGAGCTTGTGCCACTCTTTCAAGGCCTCGTCTTTGAACTTCAGCCTATAGGTCATCCAGAGAGACCTCGATTTCTGCCTGGCCTTGGCGGGCATCGGCAATAGCGTTCAGTTCAAGGTCTTCCAGCCGGTTCAGCAGGGCTTCATAGGCCTTTGCGGGGACACAATAGAACGCAGGCTCGTTGCGGTTGAGGATAGCTACAGGCGACCCTTCGCCCGCCGCCACGGTGCCCATGGGGTCGCGCTTGAGTTCAGAAATGCTGGCCGCCGTTTCAGCAAGAACAGTGTGAGCCATGTGGAAACTCTTTTTAAGGTGCTATTGGAAGTGCTTATATTAGTTCTTTTAAGGGGGCTTTTCAATGAGTAAAACCACTTGAGAGGACAGCGAGGCTCGACGCCACAGCTCGGCCTGGGCCAGATGAGCGAGGCTGCGCACTCTATGGGCTATCCCCACATGGACATGTTCAGGAAGTCTTTTCTAGCCATTGCGTGATGCGTGCAACCAGCCCCGCATTCTGTAGGCCCTCGGCTGGGTCGCAGGGCAGCGACGTGTAGTCATGGGCGGTGATGCTGCGGCGCTCATACGTACTGTCAACGAGTAGCCATCTGTCAAGATGGCGGCTTCTAGCATAATGAATCGAACCGGGTTTTGAGGAGGCTGCATTTCTTGAGAGAATGCAGCCATGAGCAAGAACAACAAGTTTTCCCCT
>JAUZQE010000082.1 GCA_030733815.1 Yanghanlia caeni | reverse complement strand
ATCGGCAACTTGCAGCGCAGACTGTGGAACCTGTTTTACTTTAACCAAACAGCCTCCGCGATCCCCGGTGTGATTCACAATGATCACGCCGTTTCTATTTTGCCATCTTGCAGACCTCGGATCCCGGGCCCGCGATTCCCGGATCGATTCATACCGACGGCGACTCTTTCAGGATTAGTTGCCCGCAAGCGAGAGCCGAGGACACGGTCTAGCGCGCCTGAACGGCACGGCGACGGGCTGCAGTTGCATCAGTGTGAATAGCCGAACCTGAGCAGCGCAGTTTGCATCACTGACGCCCACAGTCATCCTCACACAAACCATCACCAAGCTTCTGTTTCTTCCCGCATATCTCAGGCTAGTGCCACGGTTACCTCAACATAGAGGCAAACCCTAAGTCCGTATCTCGCACGCTAACAGGCGACACCCGGCGAAGCTTTGAAGGCTTTCCTGTCATTGTGGATGACCGCAGCTGTGGTGCCCCGGGGTAGGTGCGAAAAATGCTCCACGGTTTCAAAGCATGGTAAACCTGCGTTCCACGGCGTTCCAATACCTGCCACAATGTCGCCACAATGACATTTCAACCCCCAAGATTATTAGTTATTTATTTTTATCTCCGGTCATAGTTTGAACCGAAGATCTGTCATAATGTATCTTTCTACCAAAAAACATACCGCAAACTGCACAGCATGAGCACCATCGGCGACCGCTTACGCATCGCGCGCACGAAACGCGGCCTCACGCAGGAAGCGTTAGCCAACCTTGTCCAGACGCCGCTTACACAAGGTGCCATAGCTCATATTGAGGGTGGCCGCAGCGAATCCTCGCGACACATCGTATGGATCGCCGCAGCGCTGCACATCAGGGCTGAATGGCTGGTCACTGGCAAGGGCGAAATGTTTGAGGAAGAATGGCCCTGGCCTAGTACCCCCTGTAGCGTCGTCGCGGAACTTCCTGCACATGTGCAGGAAGACATTGGCGACTACATTCAGATGAAGTTGGCGAAGCACACCAAGAAAGAAGACAACGGCCCCACGTCCGCCGCCTGACAATAAAGCGCCGCGCCGTTTCTTCCCCCGACTCTGCAAAAAAACGACAGCCACCCAGTTTCGGGCCGCAGTCCCTTGACGAGCCAATACGGATCTCAGCGTGTCCCTTTCTAAATTTTTCTCCCGTCCGAGGGGAATTCGCTTTATCGATATGACTTTTTAGTATTACATTTGTATTGACTCTGCGTAGTAGATACGTAATGATTACATCAACCCTGCTCTTTAACAACAGAACACCGATAAATACCGCGCCCTGCTCCATCTGAGCGGTGCGAGTGCGCGGCTACCCGTGTCACCAGCTTCGTACTGGGTGACGTGCACCTGGGTAGGAGTAAAGCAGGTGAAAAATCATTCCTCTTCTGGGCCGGTAGCGACTGGTGCGAACTGGAAGGCGTGAGTGACGATCCGTTCACACGGACGCCGGCGCTGCCGAAGTGCAGGCCACATTCGATAGATGGCGCGTAATCCGTCGATGACAGCGGCAAAGACCGCAGTTCCCAGCATCCCGCCGAACCGCGACAGCGGGCCCAGCGGCGGGCGCTGCTGAGAATGATGAAAGCACCCGGCCCCCATCGAGGCAACTTGGCGGGTCGGACAACACGGCGCTGGTTGCGCCGGCTTTGGAAAGCATCCTGAGTCTCCAGGGTGCTTCCCAAGGTCTAACGGAGGAACAAATGAAGGAACAGGCACTGTCGAACAGCATCTTCGGCTACCCGTCACCCAGCAAGCAAGCCCCGAAACCACCTGACGAGGCTCTTCTATATCGGATCCACACGGCGGAAGCGAAGCTCGGCGTGTCACGTTCCACGATCTATCGGTTGGTCAATGAGGGGGAGTTAGTACTCATCAAGATAGGCAAGCGATCTAGCGGCATAACAGCCGCAAGCGTGCATGCACTGATCGAACGCAACAAGGCCGTGGCCAGTTAGCTCAAACCTTGCATCAATCGACTCTGTCCGAAAAATGACAACAAACATCGGGCAGAGAAACAACCACCGTTGTAGCTACCGCGAGGTCAGCGGCAGAAAGAGCTTGGCGAAACGTGTAGTACCGGCTTTTGACTCTCAAAACGGCTCATGAAATATCACCACAGGCCACTTTGTCGCTTTTTTGCATCGTCCGCCGAGTTGTACCCTATTTTGTACCCCCGCGCTCCCGAAAGATTTGGGAACCCGCATGAATAATGGACTGTAGAGGCTCAATTAGATTCCGCCCCAGGCCACCACATTCCCTAGCATTGGCCCTATACCAGTGCTCAAAAAGCCCCTCTTATCGGCTCTACCCCGTAATCGGGGGATGGGCATTCACTAGACACGGTTGATCGGCTCTTCCCGGCTCTTCCCCATAAACGGGGGATGTGCATTCGTTAGACACAATTGAATCACCCCGGGTTTTGAGGAGGCTGCATTTCTTGAGAGAATGCAGTCATGAGCAAGACCAACAAGTTTTCCCCT
>JAUZQE010000081.1 GCA_030733815.1 Yanghanlia caeni | reverse complement strand
TTCCAACGTATTTTTGATTGGAACCTATTCTCTCTATCCAGCGGACGCCTTCAAGACGGTCAAGGCTGGACGCTTACCTATCACCGAAGTCATAAATGTATTCAAACGCGGTCGTTGGGCCCAGCGCTTTATCCAGGCGAACCCGCTGCTGGTTTTTCAGATCATCATGAGGGAACTCGGGATCCAGCTCGCCGTAGTGTTCACCGTTGATGATGAACTCGTGCAAATGCCCGCCTTGCCATCCCATGGCCCATAAGATCGTCACATGCAGCTTCGGCAAGGTGATGCGTGCCGGCACCACAATGACGCGGTAGATGTTCGGCACAATGTCGCACAGCTCGATGCGCAACACCAGGGCCTGGCCCTGTAATGGGGTGACCTTGGAGGCCGCTACGCGGCGCGTTCCAGTGCGTTGGACTGTGGCTCGAGATTCCATGGCAGCAACTCATCAATTCGGTTTACGGGATGCTCGGCGATCCGGGCAAGCACCTCGCGCAAATATGCCATGGGCTCTACGCCGTTGAGCGCAGCGCTGCCGAGCAGACTATAGATTGCCGCCGCACTATGGCCGCCGCTGTCCGATCCGGCGAACAAGAAATTCTTGCGGCCCAGGGCCACGACACGCAGGGCGCGCTCGGCGGCATTGTTGTCCATCTCGATACGTCCATCATCCACGTAGCGAGTCAGCGCTGTCCAGCGCCCCAGCGCATAGCGGATGGCCCCGGCCAGCGCAGATTTGCGCGACAGGGAACGTAAGGTGTCATGCAGCCAGTCGTGCAGCGCCTGCAGCTTTGGTCCTGCACGCGCCTGTCGTTCTTTTCGCCGGGCATCAGGCAATTCTGCGCGGATCTGTGCCTCAATCCCGTAGAGCTGAGCAATGCGCCCGATGGCCTCCAAGGCGATCGGACTGGTCTGTTGTTCGGCTATGTCGTAGAACTTGCGTCGTACGTGCGCCCAGCAAGCCGCCTCCACCACACGCCCGCTCTCGTAGAGCGCATTGAAGCCGGCGTAGCCATCGGCCTGAACAATGCCTTGGAAGTGCTTTAGGTGCCGATGTGGATGTTCGCCCTTACGGTCTGGCGAGTACGCGAACCACACGGCGGGTGGCACGTCGCTACCCGCCGGGCGATCATCGCGCACATACGTCCACAGCCGCCCGGTGCGGGTTTTGCCGCGACCCGGCGCAAGCACAGGTACGGGCGTATCGTCCGCATGCACCTTGTCGCCTGCCATGACATGGCGTTGCAGCGCATCGACTAGCGGGCGCAACAGCTGAGCGCTGCCAGCCACCCAATTCGCCAATGTGGAGCGCGACAGCGCAACACCCTGACGGGCATACATGGCGCTTTGTCGATATAAGGGTTGATGGTCGCAATACTTGGCCACCAGCACCTGCGCCAGCAGCGCAGGACCGGCCAGGCCCCGAGCGATCGGACGAGAGGGCGCCGGCGCTTGCACGATGACATCGCACCGCCCGCAGGCAAGCTTTGGCCTGACCGTGCGGATGACCTTGAAGCGGGCCGGAACGAACTCCAGCATTTCGCTGACATCCTCGCCCAGGAACTTGAGTGTGCCGCCGCAGGCTGGGCAGCCACAGGTGTCATTGGCTGCTAGGCGGTGTTCCTCGCGCGGCAGGAACTCCGGCAGACGTTGGATTTGAGTGTCTCGTCGATTGGGACGCGCGGACAGCGACTTTTTGGCTGTGGCGTGATTTACCGACGCCGTAACGGGCATACCCTGGCTGAACGCCAAGGGCAGTTGTTGTGCAAGCAGATCACCCCGTTCGCTACTGCGCCCAAACCGTTCGCGCCGAGCTTTCGCCAACTGCAGGCGCAGGTATTCATTCTCCTGCTGCAACGCCTTGATGACTGCCATCAAGGCAGTCGTGTTGGCAGAAGGGGCAGCAGCATTCGACATAGCCATTATTTTATCAAATGCGGCTCGCGACAGGATGCCAGACTTACACGCAACGCCAATAAAAATGCGGGTTCTAGCTCATTCTGATCGATCAAATCGGAGTCGGACGATGCGTTCGTTTCGGGCTACGCCAGTCGATACCTTCCAGCAGCATCGAGAGTTGTGCTGGGCTCAGACGCACGGCGCCCGAATCGACACTGGGCCACACGAAGTGGCCATGCTCAAGCCGCTTGGCGAACAGGCACATGCCGTCGCCACTCCACCACAGGATCTTAATACGATCGCCTCGCCGCCCTCGAAAGACAAAGACATGGCCGCTAAAGGGATCTGCACGCAATGTATCCTGCACAATGGCCGCCAGACCATCAAATCCTCGGCGCATGTCCGTCACGCCCGCAGCCAGCCATACCCGTGTACCTGCCGGGGGCCCGATCACCGCAGCGCCTCGATGAGCAAGCCCAGTGTCGCGGGCTCAACGTCCTCCAGCAGAACCTGTCCCTTTGCAAGCATGACCGTCAGACGAGGAATACGACAGGGGGAGTTGCCCTCATCGACGATTGGCGTCTCGGCCACTGCGACATCTTTCGGCATCTTGACGGTGTCGGCAACCTCCACCGCCAGGAATGTCGCAGGCGGTGCCTCCCTTGAACTCACCGTGCCGTAATCGCCTCGGAAGTATTCCGTGCGCCATCGGCACAGCTGATTGGGATGCAGGTCGTAGGCTCTCGCCACCTCGGCCACAGTAGCCGCCTGTTCCAAAAGGAGCTCCACCACCTCCCGCTTGAATGCCCGACTGAATCGACGACGGGGCTGATTCCGATAATTTTCCAGTGACGACATAGGTTCCAACGTATTTTTGATTGGAACCTATTCTCTCTATCCAGCGGACGCCTTCAAGACGGTCAAGGCTGGACGCTTACG
>JAUZQE010000080.1 GCA_030733815.1 Yanghanlia caeni | reverse complement strand
ATGTTCGGCGACCGGTTCACGCAGGCTCGGGGATAAAGTTGTTCAACCGCCTCGCCCACAAAAAGACGGATACTCCCCTCCCTTGTGGGCTGCCAGCTCAAATGTCTTTTTATTATGAAAAAGTAATGCTTGCGTCACTCGACTGACCGCAGCACTTCGCTATATCTATGCATTAGCACTACCGTTGTACAGGAAACAATAATGAATACCATTTCACGACGCGGCTTTCTTGCCGCGGGTGCAGCCATGCTGGCCTATTCGCAGCTGCCCAAGTTCGCGGCGGCGCAGGGTGTGGCCCCGCTGTCTCTACAGGCAGCAACCCGCACGCTCGATGTCGACGGTCGCGCGGCGACCGTCTTCGGTCTTGCTGGTCCTAGCGGCCAAGGCTTAGTTCTCGACGCGGGACAGAGGTTCAGGGTTGACCTGACTAACAATCTTGATGTGAGTACGATCATTCACTGGCATGGCCAAATTCCACCCAACGCGCAGGACGGCGTACCAGACTTGCCTTTGCCGATGCTCGCGCCGGGTGAAACGCGGTCCTATGATTTTGAGCCGTTGCCGGGCACATTCTGGATGCACAGTCATGTGCCAATCCAGGAGATGCAACTGCTCGCGGCACCGTTGATCGTTCGTTCAAAGGAAGATCTTGCGGCCGATCGGCAAGAGGTGGTGCTATTCCTGCATGATTTCTCATTCAAGACGCCCCAGGAAGTGATGGCTGAGATCGAGGAAGGCCACGGGGGCGGCCATGGAGGTGGTCATGGAGGCGGCCATGGAGGTGGTCATGGGGGCGGCCACATGAGTGATATGGCGGGCATGGACCATGGTGCCATGGATGGCATGGCGATGGATCTCAATGACTACGACTGGGATGCCTATCTTGCCAACGACCGCACGCTTTCGGATCCCGAGGTGGTGCAGGTCGAGCGTGGCGGGCGCATCCGTCTGCGGGTGATTAACGCTGCTGCGGCAACGGTTTTCTGGATCGAGACTGGGAAAGCGCAAGCCCGGCTCGTCGCTGTGGATGGACATGCCATCCAGCCCGTTCAGGGCACGCGCTTCGGCCTGGCCATGGGCCAACGCCTTGATCTCGAAATCGACCTGCCACAGGACGGTGGTGCCTGGCCGATTCTCGCGCTACGAGAAGGGGCGCGAGAGCGTACAGGGCTGATCCTTGCCACTCCGGGCGCTGAAATCCGCCGCATTGACACCCTGGCAGAAACCGACGCACCCGCCTTTGACACTGACTTGTCACAGGAGTCGCGCTTGATCGCCTTGAACGCACTGACGAGTCGGCCCGTAGATCGTAGCCACATCGTAACGCTGGGCGGCACAATGCAGCCTTATGTCTGGACGATCGACGGCGCCGTTTGGGGCCAGCACCGTCCGGTTAGCGCGAAAAGCGGCGAGCGGGTCGTGCTGTCCTTTCATAACGTATCGATGATGGGCCACCCGATGCATCTGCACGGACATGTGTTCCAGGTCGTCGGACTGAACGGACGCGCGGTCTCGGGCGCCTTCCGGGACACTGTATATGTGCCGTCGATGTCGAAGGTCGATATCGCGCTCGACGCGGGCGAAGCCGCGCGCTGGATGCTGCACTGCCACCATATGCCGCATCTTGAAACCGGCATGATGACAGAGTTCGCTGTCAGCGCGTAGGCCAGAGCATGGTTACTCCCAGCGCACACAGATGCTGGGATGTTCCGAGAGATAACGGTCAGCTAAGCTAGTCATGAAGCAATGTCACGCAAGAAATTAGTCTTTGGCGCAGCGGCAATCGTTTTATTGGGTTCCGCCGCAGCCCTTTACAAGGCGATGAAACAATCGGGGCCTGTGTTTATCGACCCTGCTGATCAAACCCTTGTGATGCAGGGCAAAGCGATATACGCAAACAATTGCGCATCCTGCCATGGCGCCGAACTGCAAGGGCAACCGAACTGGCGCCAGCGGTTGGCGAATGGTCGGTTGCCCGCGCCGCCGCACGATAAGACCGGCCACACGTGGCACCACCCCGATGCAATGCTAATCGACATGGTGAAAAATAGCCTGGTTCCGGGGCGCACAGCGCCACGGGGCTACGAGACCGATATGCCAGCCTATCGCGATATCCTGACTGATGAGGAAATTATCGCGGTGCTGGCGTATATAAAGAGCAGCTGGCCGCCCAAGGTGCTGGAGGCGCAAAAAGAAGTGACTGTGCGAACCCAGGGCTGAGGGAGTTCAAGAGGATATTTACGAGTGGTCGGATCCGACCACTTATCAGGAGTGAATTATGAGAATGTTGGTTGTCGCGGCTACTCTGATGGCCGCCTCTTCATTGGCCCATGCCGCCGATACCGCTATTACGGTGTATCAGGATCCATACTGTGGATGCTGTTCCGGGTGGGTGGATCATATGCGGGAGTCTGGTTTTGAGGTTAAAGCGATCAAGACGACTGATATGACGTCGATCAAACAGAAGCTGGGTGTACCCGCGAAGCTGGGATCCTGCCATACAGGCGTGGTCGAGAGTACGGGGCAAATCATTGAGGGACACGTGCCGGCCAATGCGGTTAACAAGCTCCTGGCAGACGCTTCGGTGAAGGGCGTGGCGGCCCCTGGCATGCCAGTGAATTCCCCCGGGATGGGCAAGTTAAATGGAAAGCTGGTGACGGTCGATTTCGAAGGGACGCCCTTTTCAAAAGACTAGCCGTAGTACCGAGTCGTGATATTCCTATCATGTCTCGGTACGTGCATCATGTGGATAGCCTTTCCTCGCCCCAACCCGCGCAGGCATGTGACGCGGTTATCACGACATTTTGTGATGAGCCTCTCGGGAGGCGCGGGTAGATTCTTACCTGTTCTTTAAGGTAACTTCAAAGCGTGGCTAGCCCGGAAATTTCACCAAAAGGAATCGGCGCATACCTTTAAGCCCGCATAAAATCGAGGTGCGAAACAAGATTTCGGG
>JAUZQE010000008.1 GCA_030733815.1 Yanghanlia caeni | reverse complement strand
TGCTGACCTTATCAAAAAAAGCCCAGGCCATCTGGGGCACGAACGAGGACGACTGATTCCTCTGGAGATGAAACAGAGTAAGCGCACCATAAACCCCATTCTTCCGTGTTCCTTCCGTAGGGCGCATAGTTCAGTCCATCAACATTTTGATGGAGCAAACTGCGATGGAAGAACAGGTGGACTGGGCCACGCATCTGTCGGCGATAGAAGCCGAAGGCATCAGCGTGCAAGCCTATGCGCGGCGTGAGGCGTTATCGGCAGCGTCGCTGTATTACTGGCGCAGGCGGCTGAAGGCGCAGGCGGCGGTGCCCGCCGATCCTGCAGTGGCGCAACTGGTGGCCGTGCAATTGCCCGAACCGCCGCACATAGGGCAGCGTTGCACCTTGTGGCTGGCGCCGGGCGTGCGATTGGAATTATCAACATTGCCCCCGGGTGCCTGGCTGGCGCAGGTAGCCGCTGCGGTCTGCCAGCAGGTGCGCTGATGCATCCGGGCAGCCGCATTGGCAGCGTCTACCTGTGTCGGGAGCCAGTGGACTTCAGGAAGTCCATTGGCGGACTGTCGGCGCTGGTCGAGCAGGAGTTGCAGATGAGCCTGTTTGGTGATGCGTTGTTCGTGTTTGTGAACCGTCAACGCGACAAGATCAAGGCACTGTACTGGCATCGCAACGGCTTCTGCCTCTGGTACAAACGGCTGGAGAAACAGCGCTTTGCCTGGCCGGTGCTGGATGCGGATCAACAGACCTGCAGGTTGAGTTTGCAGGAACTGGAATGGCTGCTTGAAGGCTTTGATTTATGGGCGCATCAGCCGCATAAAACCTTGCATTATGCGGCCACGACATAGGGCATAAACGGTAGAATGACGGGCATGAGTTCCCTGCCCGTCGCTCCTGTGCAGATTGACCCCGCCCGCTACGGCATCGTGGCGCCGCCCGAGGCGATGCGACGCCTGTTGCAGGATATGCAGGCCCAGGTTCAAGCACAGATGCACGAACAGATCCAGGCCCAGGTGCGTGAGCAGTTGCAGGGGGAGTACGACGCCAAGCTGATCGCCCGTATCCAGGAACTGTTCGAGCAAATTGTCCTGAGCCGGCGTCGCCAGTTCGGGCGCAGCAGTGAGCTGTCGGCACAGTTCCGGCTGTTTGACGAGGCCGACACCCAAGCCGCCGATACGACCGAGGCCGATGACGTGGTCCCGTTGCCGCCGGCTTCGCTTCAGGCACCCACACCGCACAAGCCGGTTGCCCGTGGCAAGCGCACCCCGCTGCCCATAGCGCTACCTCGTATCGACATCGTGCATGACCTCCCTGAAGCTGAACGTGCCTGCGCCTGCGGTACGCCCAGGGTGGAGATCGGCCAGGACATCAGCGAACAGCTGGACATTATTCCGATGCAGATACGGGTGCTGCGCCATATCCGTAAGCGCTACGCCTGCCCGGGCGGCGATGCGGCGCCGGTCACCGCGCCCGTACCCGCACAGGTGCTGCCCAAGAGCAATGCCAGCGGTGACCTGCTGGCGATGTTGCTGACGGTGAAATATGTCGATGGTCTGCCGCTGGCGCGCTTCGAGCACGTCCTGGCCAGAAGCGGTGTCACAGTGCCGCGCCAGACGCTGGCACGGTGGGTAATCGGCTCGGCGCGGGCCTTGCAGCCCCTGCACAATCTGCTGCGCGACCATCTGCTGGCCAGCCCGATCATTCATATGGACGAGACCACGGTACAGGTGTTGAGGGAGCCGGGTAAAGCGGCCAGTTCGAACTCGTACATGTGGGTGCAGACGGGCGGGCCGCCCGACAGGCCGGTGGTGATCTATGACTACGACGCGAGCCGTTCCGGGCAGGTGCCGCTGCGTCTGCTCGAAGGCTGGCGTGGTCATCTGATGACCGATGGCTACGAGGGCTACAACGCGGTGGGCCGAGGCGATGGCGTTGAACACCTGGTGTGCTGGGCGCATGCACGCCGGGGCTTCGTCGATGCCATCAAGGCGCAGGGCAAGGGCAAACGCAGCCGGGCCGATGAGGCGATCACGCTGATTGGCAAGCTGTACGGTATCGAACGTGAACTCAAGGACGCGACCGATGCACAACGCTACGCCGCCCGCCAGGCCCAAAGCGTGCCGGTTCTGGCGCAATTGCGTGACTGGCTGGACAAGACCCGCCCGCAGGTGGTGCCCAGCTTGGCCCTGGGCAAGGCACTGGCTTACCTGGACAAATACTGGAGCAAGCTGACGCGCTACGTCGAACGTGGCGATCTGCCGATCGACAACAACCGCTGCGAGAACGCCATCCGCCCCTTCGTGGTGGGACGAAAAGCCTGGTTGTTCAGCGAGAGCCCGGCCGGCGCACAGGCCAGCGCCTTGATCTACTCGTTGGTGGAAACGGCCAAGGCCAATGGGCGCGAACCCTATACGTGGCTGCGAAAAGTGCTGCGGGAGTTGCCCCATGCCAAGACGGCGGATGAGTACGAAGCGCTTTTGCCGTGGAACCTGGATCTGGAAACCCTGGCGGTAGAGGCCGTTGAGGGGATACCGGTGGACGACACACTGAGACAAGCGTAACGGTGGGAACGCTTCCCGACAGGCATGACGAATAATAAAACCCTTCTGGATCGTGAGTTGTTCACCGAGGCATTGCGCCATATGAGTGAAGCCGATCTGGTGTACCTGAACCGCATGGTGGTCGAACGGCTGAACCTGCTCGCGCAGGCCAGAAGCACGGTGCAGTTGGCCCGCTTCGCCCAGGGCGACCGGATCTGCTTCACAGCCAGCGACGGTACAGAGAAACATGGCACGGTCCTGCGGTTGAATAAAAAGACGGTAAGCGTTTGCACGGACGACAATCAACGGTGGAACGTCTCGCCGGAGCTACTGCGCAAATCCAATCTCTGAGAATCAAAACTATATCGTCTACCCGTACAGCACAGAACCATGGGGTTTATGGCGCACTTACGTTCCATGCCTGGCAATCCTTACGATGGTCACACATTGCCCGAAGCCTTGGAGCAGGCTGGCATTCTGAGCGACACGCCCATTCATACGGCCGTTGTTGACCGAGGGTATCGGGGTATGGAGGTGCCGGGCACCCGAATACTGCGGTCAGGCCAGCGCCGAGGCATCACCAAAGGACTGAAAGCAATGATCAAACGCCGAAGCGCGATTGAACCGACGATTGGCCACATGAAATCGGACGGAAAGCTGGACAGAAACTGGCTCAAGGGTCGGCTCGGCGACGCCATCCATGCCATTCTGTGTGGCGCCGGCCACAACATTCGCCTGCTGCTGCGCCGGCTGCGGCTTTTTTACGCCTTGATGCTGGTGTGGTTGACGGGCGGACTGAATGAAAAACATCGAATGGCGGCGTGAGCACCGCCTTCCATTGACGAAAAAGCTGAATTATTCAGCTCCGACTACATAGCCACCATTGAATATATACGCAAGTTGCGTATAATTTGGGTGATGAAAGCCACCTTCGTTGAACTACCCGCCTTCACCCGTTACCGGGCCGATTACCTGAACGACGAGGATTTTCGTGGCCTGCAAGTCGTCATGATGAAAAATCCAGAGGCTGGCGACGTCATAGAGGGTACGGGCGGCCTGCGCAAGCTGCGGCACGGTGACCCGCGCCGAGGCAAGGGCAAACGCGGTGGTTTGCGAGTGATCTATTACTGGTGGGACGGTGGCTCGCAGTTTTGGCTTTTCACCCTGTACGACAAGGACGAAATGGCCGATTTGAATCCCGACGAGAAGAAGGCGCTCAAGGGTATGTTGAAAGTAGAATTGGAGGCGAGGCGATGAAAAAGCGGAACCTGTTTTCAGAAATCACTGAGGGCTTCGACGCCCTGGCGAACGCACGCGCCGGTAAGCAAACACTGCGTACGCACGAGGTAGAAATCAACCCCGCACCGGAGGTAACCGCAGCCGAACTGACGGCGCTGCGCGAGCGCCTGAACCTATCGCGCCCTGTGTTTGCACGCTACCTGCGCACCAACCCACGTACTCTGGAGAACTGGGAACAGGGTCGTGCCAAGCCCAACGCCCAAGCTGCCCTGCTAATCCGTCTGGTCCAGAAGTTTCCCGACACCATGAAGCGACTGGCGGAGGTATGAACCCCTGACAAGCCTACACCGTAGCCAAGTGGTGGGTACATACCGGTACGCAATTTGCCTGCCTCAAAGCCCCAGAGGCCATACGGGCACGGAGACACAGGCATGGACGTGCAGTGGGACGCGCTGTTTCGTTTCGAGGTGGCGCCGCTTGAGCTGTTCATACGCGGCTCGCTGATGTACTGTTCATTTTCGTTGCGCTGCGCCTCGCCGGGCGCCGCGATCTGGGCTCCCTGGGCATGACCAGCATTTTGCTCATGGTGCTGATCGCCGAAGCGGCATCCAACGGAATGGTCGCCCAGTACGAATCGGTGGGCGAAGGCATGGTGCTGGTGGGCACGCTCTTTTTCTGGAGCGTCTGCAACGACCGGCTCGCCTATTTTTTTCCGTTCACCCGTCCACTTCTTTCGCCCGATCGCATCTGCCTGGTGCGCAACGGTGTCATGCAGCGCCGCTCGATGCGGCGCGAGTACATCACCGAACCGGAGCTCATGTCGGAACTGCGCCTGCAGGGCATCAACGACCTGTCGGAAGTGCGCCGGGCCTACATCGAGGAAAACGGCGCGATCAGCGTGCTTCGCTATCGCGACAAGACCACCGGGAAATCGTGACTCCGGCTCCGCGCTGAGCGCTGACGCCCCAACAACGAGGCAGTGATGCCTCGCATACCCGGGCGCCACGTAAGCAGGTATGCTCTGCTTCTTTGAGTCTGGAGCACTCCATGCCCGCCAGCGTGTCGCCTGCTTCCCTGCGAGAAAGCCCCTACGCCTGGGCACGTCTGGTCGCCTCGCTCATCCTCATGACGCTGGGCGGCTCGGGCATGTATGCCATTACCGTGATGCTGCCGGCCGTGCAGGCGGAATTCGGCGTATCACGCTCCATGGCCGCACTGCCCTATACCGTGACGATGGTCGGCTTCGGGCTGGGTGGTGTGCTCATGGGGCGCCTTTCCGACCGCTTTGGTGTCATCGTGCCGATCATGCTGGGCATTGCGGGCCTGGCCATCGGCTATGCCCTGGCCGGCAGCGCACCCGGCATCTGGAGCTTCACGCTGGCACACGGCCTGATCGTCGGCACGCTGGGTACCGCTGCCACGTTTGCGCCGCTGGTGGCCGACGCCGGCCTGTGGTTCGACCGGCGTCGCGGCATCGCGCTATCGATCTGCATGAGCGGCAACTATCTGGCCGGTGCCGTGTGGCCCCCCATCGTGCAGCATTTCATGCAGACCGATGGCTGGCGCGCCACCTACGTTGGCATGGGTGCAGCCTGCCTGCTCACCATGCTGCCCCTGTTGTTGCTGTATCGCCGCTCACCGCCCAATCTGCCGCTTTCGGGGCAGGCCCAGTCGCGCGACACCGAGGCACGGCACCGGCGGGAGATCGACGCGTCCGACCCATCCCGGCCCCTGGGCATGTCGCCAACGGCCCTGCAAGGCCTGCTCTCGGTAGCGGGCGTGGCCTGCTGCGTGGCCATGGCCATGCCGCAGGTGCATATCGTGGCGCTATGCGGCGACCTGGGCTTCAATCTCGCGCGCGGCGCCGAGATGCTGGCCCTCATGCTCGGGTTGGGTGTCGTGAGCCGCCTGGTGTCCGGCTGGATCTCCGATCACATCGGCGGCCTGCGCACCCTTTGGCTGGGTTCACTGCTGCAAGGTGTGGCGCTGGTCCTTTTCCTGAACAGCTCGGGCCTGGTGTCGCTGTACGTGGTCTCAGGGCTGTTCGGTCTCTTTCAGGGTGGCATCATCCCCGCCTATGCGCTCATCGTGCGCGAATACTTCGCCGCCGACCAGGCCGGCACACGCACCGGTACGGTGCTCATGGCCACACTGCTGGGCATGGCGCTGGGTGGCTGGGCGGGCGGCGCGCTGTACGACCTCACGGGCGACTATGATGCGGCCTTCGTGCACGGCATCGGCTGGAATGCCCTGAATCTGGCCATTATTTCCATACTGATTCTGAAGGCACGGGCCCAACTCTTAAAAAAATAATTAAATAGTGCCCGTAAGCTATTAATTAATCGAATTTTTCTGCTACTATCCACAGCATTGCTGCCTGCCGCGATGCCTGCCATGTTCCGTCTGCCCGCCCCTCTATCACGAGTCGCTCTCCATTGTCTGCTCGGCGCGGCTGCGCTTACCGCGCTGGCAACCTCGCCGGGTGCTCGGGCCGAATCCGGCGGTGCAGCACTCGAAGCGGCGCTGCGTTCCGAAGTGGCACTGGTGTTCGATCTCGACGAAGAAGCCGTTCTGTACGAAAAGAACAGCGACGATCTGCGCCCCATTGCCTCGATCTCCAAGCTCATGACGGCGCTGGTGGTGGTGGAATCGGGCTTGCCCATGGATGAAGTGCTCACCATCAGCGACGATGACATCGACCGCATGCGCAACTCGCGTTCGCGCCTGGCCGTGGGCACGCGCCTGACACGCGGTGAAATGCTGCACCTGGCCCTGATGTCGTCTGAAAACCGGGCGGCCCATGCGTTGGGGCGCCATTTCCCGGGCGGCATGCCCGCGTTCGTGCGCGCCATGAACGACAAGGCACGCGCCCTGGGCATGCGCCATAGCCGGTTTGTCGAGCCCACGGGGCTATCCAGCGAGAACGTGGCCACTTCGCGCGACCTGGTCAAGCTGCTGCGCGCGGCCAGCCGGCACCCGCTCATTCGCGACTACGCCACCGACGACACCGAGGTCTTTGACCTGGGCCGGGGGCGCCGCCTCACCTACAACAACACCAACCGGCTGGTCAAACGCGATGACTGGGAAATCCTGATCTCCAAAACCGGCTTCATCAACGAAGCGGGCCGCTGCCTCGTCATGCTCACGCGCATCGACGCCCGCGATGTGGCGATCGTGCTGCTCAACTCCAGCGGCAGCTATTCGCGCATCGGTGATGCGGTGCGCATCCGTAAACTGGTGGAAACGGCAGGCCAGACCCTGGCACTGGCTGCGACCGGTTCCTGAACACATGTGCATTGCTTACCTGAGCCTGGGGGCCGACCCCAAATGGCCCGTGTTCATCGCCGCCAACCGCGATGAGTTTCACGCCCGCCCCGCTCTGCCCGCCGGCCCCTGGCCGGAAGCGCCTCACGTCATTGCAGGTCGCGACCTTACCGCCGGGGGCACCTGGCTGGGCCTGAGCCGCGGGCACCGCTGGGCGCTTCTGACCAATTTCCGTGACCCCAGATCCCATCGCGACGATGCATTGAGCCGGGGCGAGCTGGTCAGCGGCTTCCTGCGGGGCGACATGCCCGCCGAAACCTATATTGCCGACGTACACGCCCGGTCCGGCCAGTACAACGGCTTCAACCTGATCGTGGGGGAAGGCGCGCAAGCCTGGTATGTGGGCAACCATGCCGCCAGCACGGGCCCCGTGACACTGGCGCAGGGGCGTTACGCCCTGTCGAATCACGCGCTGGACACCCCCTGGCCCAAGGTGGAACGGCTACGCACCCGCCTTGATGCGCTGCTGCCCGAAAACGGAACAATGCAGCTGGAACCGGTGTACGACGTCCTGCGCGACGGCGTGCAGCCCGAAGACGATCACCTGCCCGAAACAGGCCTGCCACTGGAAATGGAACGGCTGTTGAGCAGCGTGTTCATCGTCAGCCCCGAATACGGCACGCGCTGCTCGACGATCATTGCGCTGAACGCGCAGGGTAGCGGCATTTTCAGCGAAATCACGTACGATTCGGCCGGTACACCCCGCGAACGTCACGACTGGCCCGTGGCCTGATTCAGTGCAGGGTGGGCGGCGAGTCGGGATCAGGGTCGCCACATTCCCCTTCGCTGCGTTTGTTGAGTTCACCGTATGCGGCTTGCCAGCTGCGCAGCGGAACGCAGGTCTGCAGCCGCACGATAGCCTGTTCAATAAGCGCGGCATGCATTTCGTGCCCGACCTGAGACGCGACATCGATGGTGGCATCGGCCTGGATGCTGCCCAGATGCTGCATCATGGCCTGCACCTCATGCAGGGGCAGCAGGGCGTCGTCGGCGCCGTGAAACAGGTGGATCATGGTGGTTTCGGGCAGCGAAGCCGGTGCCTCGGCATACAAGCCTGAAAAAGCCAGCACCCGACCGGCCAGGTCGGCGTGGGCCCGGCTGGCTTCCAGTGCCATGCGTGCGCCTTGCGAAAAGCCTGCGAGCGCGGTCTGTTCGCCGGAAATCTGATAGTGATGCTGCACCCGGCGCACGAAGGCGACCAGTTCTTCCAGATGCTGTTCGCAACCCGAGGGCGGCAGAATCAGCATGGCGAACGGAAATGCCTGCTTCAGAGCTTCGGCCAGGGGAAAAAGCTGTTCCGGCCCGGCCGCCTCGCCGTGCAGCAGCACGAACAGAAGGCGGGGCTTTTCCTCTTTGGGAATGAAGGCGAGCGTGGCGGAAAAATCAATTGTCGTCATGGCATGTCTTCTTTAACTTGTCATTCTACTGTGCCAGTGCAGCAGGGGGTGGGGCCCGGCGGGGTGATTTGTAGGGCCGGCATGATTTACTGTATATTTGTACAGGTGTTTTCACTGTACTGGTTTCATGGCTTCCGCTGCCCTGCGTCACCCCGAACGCATCCACCCCGCCCTGTGGCGCGCCACACAACTGGCGCGGCCCGCCCACCCCACGGTAGCCACCGGCTTCGCCGCGCTCGATCGTGAACTGCCGGGGCAGGGCTGGCCGGTGGGTCAGCTCATTGAAGTCATGCTCGAGCGCCCGGGCCTGGGCGAACTGCAGCTTTTCCGGCCCGCACTCATGCGCCGGCACCCCGAACGCAGCATTGCTCTGGTACGGCCCCCCTACCCGCCCTGCATCCAGGCCTGGGCACACTGGCAGCTGGCGCCCGAACGCCTCGTCTGGATTCAGCCGCAAGGCGTGGCCGATGCGCTGTGGGCTGCCGAACAGGCGTTGCGCCACAACGTCTGCGCAGCAGTCTTCTGCTGGGCCGATCCGGTGCGCACGGCCGCCCTGCGCCGGCTGCAACTGCTTGCCCGGCAAAGCGACAGCCTGTGCATCATCATGCGGCCGGCCTCGGTGCGCGCACAGGCCAGCGCCGCGGTGCTCAGGGTGCAGTTGCAGCCCTTGCGGCGCGGGCTGCAACTGCACATCGTCAAGCGCCAGGGGGCAGCCTGGCCCGAGCCCGTCACCCTGCAACTCTATGCCTCTCGCCAGGCACCTGCGCATCATGCCCCTGTGGATCTGCCTGAGATGGCATGAACAGGCCGCCACCCCGTCGCAGGGCTCCCTGCACGACGTGGCGCTGGCCATGCTGCAGTACAGCCCGCAGGTAGCCTGCTTTCGTCACGATGCCATCGTGCTCGAAGTCAGCGCAAGCCTTGCCCTTTTCGGGGGGGTGCGCCGCCTGTGCCGGCGGGTGCGCCACAGTGTGCGGGCCTTGAACCTGCCCCTGAACCTGGGCCTGGCGCCCTCGGCCAGCGGTGCCTGGCTGCTGGCGGGGGCGCCTCCGGCCCGGCATCGCCGCACGTTGCGCATCAAAACCCTCGAACGCCGTCTCGACGCCCTGCCTTTGCAGGCGCTGCCCGAAACCGCCGCCCATGCGCGCTGGCTCGATGGCATCGGCTGCCGCTCACTGGGCCAATTGCGCGCCCTGCCACGGCAAGGCCTGCAACAGCGCACCCACCCTGAACTGCTGCGCGCGCTCGATGCCGCCTATGCCCGGGCCCCCGAACCCCTGGTCGGGTTCGTGCCGCCCGAAACCTTCCGCCTGGCACACGAACCCGATTTTCACCTGATCCGCGACACCGCCATTCTGGCCGCCACGCAACCGCTGCTGCAGGCCCTGTGCGGTTGGCTGCACCAGCGGCAGCAGGCGCTGCACGATCTCGTTCTGGTGCTGCATCACGAAAAAGGCCGCCATGCCCCAGCCCCCACCCGGGTCGTGTTGCGCTTTTCCATTGCCGCCTGGCGTCTGGAAGACTTCAACCTCATTCTCAAGGAACAACTGGGCCGGGTCGTATTGCGCCAGACCGTCGTCAGGCTGGAACTGATCTCGGGGCCGGCCCTGCCACGGGCACCGGTCAGCGAAACCCTGTTTCCCGATCCCGCCCGCCAGGCTCAGGAAACGCGCCGCCTGCTCGACCTGCTTGCCGCCCGTCTGGGGCCGGAAAGCATACGCCGCCCCCAGGCCCGTTTTCATCACCTGCCGGAACGGGCCAACACCTGGAGCTTCGGCCCCGGGGCCGAACCCTGCGTCCCGCCCCCCACTGCCGCGGGCAGTCACGAACCGCCAGACCCGTCCATCCGCCCCTTCTGGCTCCTTCCCGTTGCCCAACGGCTCGACGTGCTTCACGAACGCCCCCGCTATCAGGGCCGCACCCTGCGTCTGGTGCAAGGGCCGGAACGCATCGAAACCGGCTGGAACGAAGGCACCCACCTGCGTCGCGACTACTTCGTGGCCGAAGACCCCGAAGGCGCCCGCTATTGGGTGTATCGCGAGCGCGAAACCGGCGAGGGGTGGTTTCTGCACGGCCTGTTTGCCTGATCCGCCGCACTCACACTGCATGTCATGGATTTTTCCCTCAGCTGCTACGCGGAACTCGACTGCATTTCCAATTTCAGTTTTCTGACCGGCGCCTCGCACCCGGAAGAACTGATCGAACGGGCGGCGGCCCTGGGCTACGAGGCCCTGGCTCTGAGCGACGAGTGTTCGCTGGCCGGTGTGGTCAGGGCGCACCAGGAAGCCCAACGCCGGAACCTGCACCTGATCGTGGGCAGCCGCTTCCGGCTTGAAGACGGCCTGCAGATCATCGTTCTGGCCTGCAACCTGAACGGCTACGGCAACCTGTCGGAAACCATTACCCTGGCACGCCGACGCAGCCCCAAGGGGTCGTACCGGCTGAGCCTGGCCGATCTGACCGAACCGTCCCCGCCGTTTACCCACCTGCGCGGCCTGCCCGACTGCTTGGTGATCTTCAAGCCCGAACCCGGCATGGCCTGCGCTGCACTCGAAAAGGGGCTCGAAGCCCTGGCGGCCGGCTTTGCGCCACGTCTCTGGCTCGGCGTGGCCCTGCATCACGGGCCCGGCGACGCCCGGCTGCTGGCCGCGGCCCGTCACGCGGGAGCCCGGCTCGGCATACCGCTGGTGGCGCTGGGGGGCGTTGAAATGCACCGGCGCTCGCGTCAACCCCTGCACGACACCCTGACCGCCATCCGGCACGGTCGCCCCCTCGATCAGGTCATCGAACATCTGCGCCCCAATGCGGAACACCATCTGCGCAGCCGTTTGCGCCTGGCCAACATGTACCCGGCAGACCTGTTGCAGGAAACCCTGCGCATCCGTGAACGCTGCCATTTCTCGATGAGCGAGATCCGCTACCAGTACCCCGAAGAGATCATTCCCGCCGGTTACACCCCGGCCGCCTACCTGCGCCAGGAAACCCTGGCCGGGGCACGGCGGCGGTATCCGCAAGGTGTTCCTGAAAAGGTCATGGCCCAGATCGACACCGAACTGGCCCTGATTGCCGAGCTGCACTACGAAGCCTATTTTCTTACGGTGTATGACATCGTCAGCTTCGCGCGTCGACGCGGCATTCTGTGCCAGGGCCGGGGTTCAGCCGCCAACTCGGCCGTCTGCTATTGCCTGGGCATCACCGAAGTCGACCCGCACAGCAGCAACACCCTGTTTGCCCGCTTCATCAGCCGCGAACGCAACGAACCGCCCGATATCGACGTGGATTTCGAGCACCAGCGTCGCGAAGAGGTCATCCAGTACATCTATGAACGCTACGGGCGGGAACGCGCCGCGCTGGCTGCCGTCACCACCACGTATCGCCATCGTAGCGCCATGCGTGACACCGGCAAGGCGCTGGGGCTGGAGCCTGAGCTGGTGGAACGGGTGACCAAATCGTTTCATTACTGGAACAGCAGGCGAGACCTGCTGGAAAAGATCCATGAACACGGTCTGCCCGCCCAGAGCCGGCAGGCGCGCCTGTGGGCCGGGCTGGCACAGACATTGCGCGGCTTTCCCCGCCATCTGTCGCAGCATCCCGGCGGATTCGTGATCGCCCGGGGAAACCTTTCCCGACTGGTGCCCATCGAAAACGCCGCCATGCCGCATCGAAGCGTGGTGCAATGGAACAAGGACGACCTGGATGCCCTGGGCCTGCTGAAAGTCGACGTGCTGGCGCTGGGCATGTTGAGCGCCCTGCAGCGCTGCCTGACCCTGGTCGGCACCTTGCGGGGCCGGCCCTACGCCCTGCAGGACATTCGCCCCGACGACAAGGCCACATTCGACATGGTGTGCAAAGCCGATACGATCGGCGTCTTTCAGATTGAATCGCGGGCGCAAATGAGCATGCTGCCGCGCCTGAAACCTCGTTGCTTCTACGACCTGGTGATCCAGGTCGCCATCGTGCGGCCCGGGCCCATTCAGGGCGGCATGGTGCACCCCTACCTGCGGCGGCGCCAGGGCGATGAAGACATTTGCAGCCCTTCGCCCGAACTCGATGAGGTGCTCAAACGCACGCTCGGCGTGCCGATCTTTCAGGAACAGGCCATGCAGATCGCCATGGTGGCGGCGGGGTTCAGCGCCGACGAGGCCGACGAGCTGCGCCGCGCCATGGCGGCCTGGCGGCGGCCGGGCAGCGTCGAGCGCTTTCGCCAGCGCCTGCTCGACGGCATGAAAGCCAGGGGCTACGAAGAACACTTCGCGCTGCAGATTTTTCAGCAACTGGAAGGGTTTGGCGAATATGGTTTTCCCGAAAGCCATTCGGCAAGCTTTGCACGGCTGGCGTACTGCAGCGCCTGGCTCAAATGTCATGAACCGGCCGCCTTTCTGGCCGCGTTGCTCAATTCCCAACCCATGGGCTTTTATGCACCCAGCCAGCTGGTGCAAGACGCCCGGCGCCACGGTGTGAAGGTTCGTCCGGTCGATATCCATGCCAGCGACTGGGAATCCACGCTGGAGCCGGCGCAGGTTGCCGACGGCACCCAGCCGGCCGTGCGCCTGGGCCTGAACCAGATCGCGGGTCTGGCGCAAAATGCGGCTCTACGCATTCAGAAGGTGCGTCGGCAGAAGCCATTTTCATGCGTGCAGGATCTCGCCATCCGGGCCGGCCTGAACCGTCGCGAGATGACCCTGCTTGCCGAATCGGGCGCTCTGGCAGCGCTAAGCAGAGGCCGACGCGACGCGCAGTGGCAATCGGCCCTGCTGCCCGCCGCCGGTCTGCTGCGGGGTGCGCCCATCCGCGAAACCCATGCCCCTGCCCTGCCCGCCATGCCTGAAAGCGAACGAATCCTGAGCGACTACCGCAGCCTTGGCCTTACCCTGGAGCGCCACCCGCTGGCCCTGCTGCGCCACAGCCTGGAAGCACGGCGTTTCGTGCCGGCGGGCAGCCTGCACGACACCTGGCCCGACCGGCGGCTGGCACGGGCCTGCGGTCTGGTCACCACGCGTCAGCGCCCCGGCACCGCCCGCGGCACCATTTTCGTCACTCTGGAAGACGAAACCGGCCACGTGAACGTCATCGTGCGGCCGGAACTGGCCGAACGCCAGCACGCTGAACTCACGGGCGCCAGCCTTTTAGGGGTTTATGGCGTATGGCAGCGCCATCAAGACGTCTGCCATCTGATCGCCCACCGCCTGGTCGATCTTTCCGCCCTGCTGGGCGAACTGCGAACGCGCAGCCGCGACTTCCACTAGAATTTAATCTTTCAACGCAACACAGGAAACGTGCCATGAGCAGCTCGCTCAAAACCCGTCTGTCTGAATCGGTGAAAGACGCCATGCGCGCCCGCGACAGCGCGCGCCTGGGTACCCTGCGCCTGTTGCAGGCCGCCATCAAACAGAAGGAAGTCGACGAACGCAAGGAACTGAACGACGCCGACATCACCGCGATCATCGAAAAGCAGGTCAAGCAGCGCCGCGAATCGATCGCGGCGTACGAACAGGCCGGCCGCACCGAAACGGCAGAACAGGAAAAAGCCGAAATTGCCGTGCTTCAGGAATTCCTGCCCGAAGCGGCCGCGCCTGCCGAGATCGACGCCGCCATCACTCAGGCGCTCGAAGAAGTTCAGGCGCAGGGCGTCAGCGGGCCGGCCGCAATGGGCAAGGTCATGGGCCTGCTCAAGGCCCGGCTTGCGGGCCGCGCCGACATGGCAGCCGTTTCTTCGCAGGTGAAAGCCCGGATCATGTAAAGAAGCAAAGCCGGGTACACAGACCTTTCACAAGTCTGCGCATCCGGCTTTACTCAGGCCTGGCTGAACCGATAAGCCTATGAGCAGGCTTCGTTCAGAATGGGTGTATCGCAGGCGCAGCAGCTGTAATCGACATAGCCCGCCGGCCCATCGCCATAAAAAGTAGACGTATCGAACGGCTGCAGGGGCGCACCGGTTTTCAGGCGACGCACCAGATCGGGATTGGAAATGAACGGCCGGCCGAACGCCACCGCATCGGCACGACCTTCGGCCACTACCTGCTCAGCGCGATCAAGCGTGTAATCCTGATTCACGATCAGGCTGCCGTCGAACTCGCTGCGAATCGCGTCGGTCAGGTCTTCATGCCCGGGGGCTTCCCGCAGAAACAGAAAGCCGACGCTGCGGCGGCTGAGTTCGCGCGCAACGTACGTGAACAGCGTATCGGGGTCGGAATCGTGAATGCCGTGCGCCGTGCCGTAGGGCGACAGATGCACGCCGATTCGGCCGGCACCCCATACGCTCGAGCAGGCATCGACAATTTCCATGAGAAAACGCGCGCGGTTTTCGATGCTGCCACCGTAGCCATCTTGCCGCTTGTTGGTGCCGTCTTGCAGAAACTGATCGATGAGATAGCCGTTGGCGGCGTGGATCTCAATGCCGTCGAAGCCCGCGTCACGCGCATGCCCCGCGGCATCGGCGAAATCTTGAATAATGCGGGGAATTTCTTCGGCATGCAGGGCGCGCGGCACCACGTAATTGCGTTTGGGGCGCAGCAGGCTGACGTGCCCCGCACATGCAATGGCGCTGGGGGCCACCGGAATTTCGCCATTGAGGTGTTCCGGGTCGGATACGCGGCCAACGTGCCACAGCTGAACGAAAATTTTTCCGCCCTTGTCGTGCACCGCCGAGGTGATCTTGCGCCAGCCGTCGACCTGGGCCGATGACCAGATACCGGGTGTATTCGGGTACCCCACGCCTTGCGGCGATACCGAAGTGGCTTCGGTAAGGATCAACCCTGCGCCGGCCCGCTGGCTGTAATATAAGCGCATGAGATCGTTGGGCACGCGCCCTTCGCTGGCGCGAGTACGCGTCATCGGGGCCATTACAATGCGGTTGCGCAGCGCAACCGCCCCCAGTTGTACGGGGTCAAACAGATTTGCCATAGCCAAACCGATGTATGCTTAACAGAATCATATAAGGGTTTTTACCAGAATTTGGACTACGCTGCATCCTTGTTTTACAAGCTGTTTCCGCAGCAACCCAAGGAATCCGAACAAAAATGGCACAGTTTGCCGTAATCGGGCTGGGGCGATTCGGCGCGGCCGCCTCGCTGGAACTCGTGAAGATGGGCCATTCGGTGCTCGGCGTCGATGCCGACCCGAAGCTTGTCGACAAATACGCCGACCGCCTGACCCGCGCGGTAATCGCCGACGTCTCCGACAGCGCCGCAGTCGCCGAGCTGGCGCTCGAGAATTTCGATGTGGTGCTGGTGGCCATAGGTGAAGACATGCAGGCCAGCCTGCTGTGTGTCGTGCATCTCACCACCCTGGGTATTCAGAATATCTGGGTCAAGGCCTCGTCGCACGCCCAGCACCTTATTCTGAACCGTCTTGGCGTGGCACGTGTGATTCACCCCGAAGAGGAAATGGGTGTACGGGTGGCTCAGGCCCTGAGCTACCCCATGGTGAACGACTACATTCCCATTGGCAACGGCGAATTCGTCGTCGAAATCCGGGTCAGCGAACGGCTCGATGGTGCACCCCTTTCGCGCGTCATATCTGATAGCCCCGCGCAGCCGCAGGTGCTTCTGGTCAAACATCGCAGTCAGGTCACGGTACACCCGGCACCCGAGCACGTGGTGTATGCCAAGGATATCCTGGTGCTGTTCGGAGACCTCGACGCCCTGCGGGCGCTGGCACCCCGACTCATCTAGCTTCCCATGCACGCCCTCGACCCCCGGCGCGGAATCGCCACCTATCAGCGCATCAGGCGGGGCGGCAATGTCGGGGCCAGCCCTCCCACCCTGCTTGCCGCCGGCTTCCTGTCACTGATCACGATCGGCACCGTGCTGCTCGTACTGCCCGCGGCGGGCGCCGTGCGCGGGCTGTCGCTGTTCGAAGCCTTCTTCACGGCCACGGCCGCCGTCACCGTCACCAGTCTCACCATTGTCGAGCCGCAACAACTGAGTCTGTTCGGCCAGTGGGTCGTGCTGATTCTGATCCAGATCGGCGGGCTGGGGTTCGTCACCTTTGCCGTGGTATCGGCCATTACGCTGGGGCATCGCATGAGCCTGCGCCAGCAGACACTGGCACTCGAAGCCTTCAACCAGACCAGTACCGCGCGCCTGCGCAGCACCGCCGTCAGCGTGTTGCGCATTACGGTGGTCATCGAAGTCGCCGCAATGCTGCTGCTGTTTCTATGGTGGTGGGGCAGCGGCCGCATGCCGGCTGCCCAGGCGCTGTACAACGCCGTCTTTCACGCCATCACGGCGTTCAATAACGCGGGCTACAGCCTCTTCGAAGGCAGTCTGCAGGCCTTCGTCTCCGACACCGCCACGATCGGCATTCTTTCCATTGTCGTCATTCTGGGGGGCCTCGGTTTCCCCGTCATTGTCGACGTGATTCGCAAGCGACGCTGGAGCGGCCTGCAACCCTATGTGCGGCTCATGATCATCAGCGGGCTCACGCTGCACATTGCTGCGTTTCTCGCGTTCTGGCTGCTGGAAGCACACAATCCCCGTACGCTTGGCGCGCTCGCCTGGGCCGACCAGGCCCGGGCCGCCTGGATGCAGAGCGTCTCGATGCGCACGGCCGGTTTCAGCACGTTCGACATGTCGGCCATCGACGACAGCACGGCCCTGCTCGCCGCCGTACTGATGTTCATCGGCGGTGGCTCGATGAGTACCGCCGGTGGAATCAAGCTGGGCACGTTCGTCGTGATCATGGCGGCCGTCTTTGCCTTCGTGACACAGCGCAGGGAAGTCGTGCTGATGCACCGCACCCTTGCACCCGAAATGGTGCAGAAGTCGCTGGCCGTCGTTGTCGTCACGGTATTGACGGCGGTGTTTGCGCTATTGGTCCTCACCGTACTGGAAGACGTGGCCTTCATCAGCCTGCTGCTGGAAGTGATGGCCGCACTCAGCACGGCGGGCCTCAGCCAGGCACTGACGCACCAGCTTTCCACTGCCAGCCAATGTGTGTTGCTGGTACTGATGTTCATGGGCCGCGTCGGGCCGCTCACACTGGTGTACAGCCTGGCCACACGCAACCGCGCCCGCACCCGAATCCGTTACCCCGAAATGGAGTTCCAGGTGGGGTAATGCAGCGGCGTTTGAAGCCCGTTTGACAAACGTAAACACGCCTTGCTATAGTAGCGTTCTTCGTTTGGCAGCAACATCGTTCAAATGAAAACCGTCGGGGCGTAGCGCAGCCTGGTAGCGCACTTGCATGGGGTGCAAGGGGTCGCGAGTTCGAATCCCGCCGCCCCGACCAATATTCCTTAAGGGCTTACAGTGAAACATCTGTAAGCCCTTTTCATTTGTGTATCGTCTGCATCACCGCCCGGGGGCGCGATTCTGCCGCCACTACCATTCATCTTAGGGCATACCCGGTCGGCCATTCGACTGCCCGCCTCAGCCGGCCGAGCAGGTCCCAAATCCCTCCCCTTCCCCTCCACCAAGGTTGCCCGGCCCTGATTTGCCGGTGCTTGAGCGCGTCACGGCACCCGATCCGCCAAGCGACGTAAGCCCGTTGCGTGACCGCCATCCGCAGGGTGACCCTCCCCCCGAACGGCGCATGTTCGGCACATGTCGTTTCCATAAGATACAGGCCATACAAGCGATTTCAAGCTTGCGACGGAATGTAGAAAAAACGCAGTGTTTCCTTGCAGGATGGATCAGAGCCATGACTGAGGACCGTGCTTTACGCAGCTGCATTACCCTGTCGTCGCCCGCACAACGGCGGAGCACCGGCCGCACGGCCTGCGCATGTTGCATCACCGCCGTAATGGCCCTCCTGCCTGGCGGAATTGCATTCGCCGCACAATCCTTTGAAGGCCAGGCCCGGCCGGCCGCAACCGAACGCAGCGACGCATCTGCAAAAGATGATGCATCGCAAGAAAACGAGGATCCCCGTCAGGCCATTGAACGGAACTTTCGTGATCCGCTGGGTGGCGTGGTGGTCAATCGCACCGTGACCGTACTGGGCAAGGATTTCTACCAATACTTCTCGACGCGCTGGCGTCAGCACGACGAGGCCGCCCGCTACGCGATCTCCATCCATGAGCGCCCCACTGCCCGCTTCGGCAGCGAGATCTGGGTGCAATACCGCCAGCAGCGCATGTTCCACGCCTTTCTTCCACCGGCCCGCGCGGCAACACGCCCGATCAGCGAGGCGGCCGTCGAGCAGGTGCTGAGAAACATTTCGCAGCGTGAGCTGGAACGACTCACCACCCGGAACCCGGACCTGGGTCCCGAGGAACTATGAAGAGAGGAGCCTATGTCACCCACCCGCTCAGGCAGTCTGCACCTTGCCCTGCTGATCGCCGCCGCTTCCGTATCCGCGCCCGCCGTGGCGACCGAATTGATCTATTACCCGCGCAACCCGTCGTTCGGCGGCAACCCGCTGTACGGCAATGTGCTGCTGAACTCCGCCCTGGCCACAAAAACCCATACGGACCCGGGGCTCGACGACGCACTGGCATTTGAAGAAAAGAAGCCGCTCGATCAATTCAATGAGGCCCTCGAGCGTCAGGTGGTGAACCGCCTGACGACGGCCGCCACCTCGAAGATCATCGGCCCGAACGGCAATCTGATTCCCGGCAATCTGGAAACAGACAACTTCATCATCAACATCGCAGACATGGGCAACGGCATGCTCAACGTCACCACGACCGACAAGCTGACCGGTGCCACAACCGCCTTCATGGTGAGCAGCCAATGAACACGCCCCGTCATCCCGCCCGTAACGGCGCACGTCGCCCCCGTACCACGCGCCTGATTCGCAGCACGCTTGCCCTGAGCGTCGTGGGGGTGCTCAGCGCCTGCGCCGTTCCTCCCAGTGAGCCCGTGCAGCTGACCACGGCCGCGACCCTGACTCCGCCATCACCCTCCACACGCGATCTGTCGCAGCTTCCGGCCCCCCGCGGCAAGGTCATCGCCGCCGTGTACGGGTTCCGCGACCAGACCGGCCAATACAAACCGTCACCCGACAGTTCGTTCTCGACGTCGGTGACGCAGGGAGCTGCCTCGATGCTGATCAAGGCCCTGAAGGACTCGGGCTGGTTCACGCCCGTCGAGCGCGAAAGCCTGCAGGAACTGCTGACGGAGCGACGCATCGTCCGGGCGCGCGAGTTCCCCGAAAACGGAACCACGGGCGATGTACCGCCGCTTCTGGCGGCCTCCATTCTGCTCGACGGCGGCATCATCGCATACGAAAGCAACCTGCGAACGGGGGGTATTGGTGCCCGCTTCCTGGGGGTCGGAGCCTCCACCCAGTACCGAATGGACCAGGTCACGGTCAATTTGCGCAGCATCGATATCCGCACTGGAGCCGTGCTGCATTCGGTTTCGACGACCAAGACGATCTTTTCGTACGAAGTCACCCCCAGTGTCTACAAGTTCGTGAACTACACCGATCTGCTCGAGTTCGAGGCCGGAATCACGCGCAATGAACCTGCGCAGCTCAGCGTGAAAGAGGCGATCGAGGCAGCGGTGATCCACCTGACGATTCAGGGCATCAAGGATGGCAATTGGCGGCTACGCAATGAGGCCGACTGGAATTCCCCGCTGATCCAGCGTTATCTGGCCGCAGCAGAAGGCGAAACCGTGAACGTGGTGCAGACGCCCGGCACGGCGGCACGCGCCCCCTCATTGGCTCCCGACCCGGGAGAAGGATCGACGCGCATCGAGTCATGACGCGTCTTTCCGAGTATGTCGGCTTTTCAGCCGGCTGCATTGCACGGACACCGGGCCGCCGTGCAACGCCACATGATCCGGCCCTTAAAGCAGGTCAATGAGCACCATTAGGAGCACCACCATGAATGTGAAACTATCCGCACTTGCATTGGGTATTACGCTGGCCTATGGAATGCTGTCTGCAGCGATGGCAGCGGAAGCCACGATCGAACAAACGGGCGGCGCGAGCTCGGCCGTGATCGATCAGTACAACAATGACGGTTCTGCGGTCGAAGCCACCATCACCACTTCGGGTTGGGACAACACTCACTCGATCGATCAGACACGCAGCAATCGCATCTGGGCCGAGATCAACTCACCGGGAAGCGGCAACACGGCTTCGATCGAACAAAGCCGCCTTGATTATGCGGGTGCCCATATTTACCAGGCGGCACATGGGAGCGATGCCAGCATCCGGCAAGGTAGCAATAGCGGCATGAGCCCCACCTTCTATCCCGGTTATGGTTGGGGCGGCGGGAACCGCGACAACAGCCAATGGGCACACATCTACCAAAATGGCGGCTGGGGTCATGATGCAAGCATCGTGCAACGTGGCGATCGTGTAAAGGCCACGATTGAACAAAGCGGCTTCTACAACACGGCTCTCGTCGACCAACGGGGTACGGGCGCTGCATTCAACGAAACGGAGATCACTCAAAGCGGCACGGGCCAATACACCTCCGTCACCCAGAATGGCCACGACTTGATGGCACGCGTGAATCAGAGCGGACTGGGCAACGTGGCACTGGTCGATCAAAGCGGCAATGGGCATACGGCACGTGTGACCCAGAGCGGTGCATTCAACTTCGCCCAGGTGACACAAAGCAACTGAAGTCGATGAACTGCGGGCGGGCAACCGCCCGCATTTCAAAATGCTTCATTTCAATTCCCGTCTGTAAACATTGCGACTTCACACAACCGGAACGTTCAGATGCAAACGGATGCAGATATACAGGTATGGTTGAACAACACGGCGCAGGCACAAACGCAAGTCATCGTGCCCTATGTTTCCAGCTCCAGTGCCCAAGACCTCCGATACCGAATTCGAGCTGTTCAGGAAAAAGACGGTAACCGTGCAGTGATCGGCCAAACCGGCGTCATTCATATTGCCGCCGATACTCCGGCCGCCATTTCGCGCCTATCTTTGAACCGCCATCCGGGTGAACGCTGCGAGATTGAAATCATGCTGACAGGCAGGAACTTTGAAACGCTGCGATACGTGTTCGAGTGTCCATAAAGGCGGCGGCGGAATAGTATTCTGTTGCGTAATGCATCAGATAAACCCTGACGACCTGATACGCTTTCGCGTGCGGCAAGTAGGGTTGCATTACAATATGGGCCACGAGGTGCTGCGACACATACCATTACCACTCACGTCCCCCATAGCCAGCCGCATCGGCACCCGCCATTTATCCAGTTCATATGTACGATCCGAGTCAACAGGCCCGGCGATATCGACGTTTTGCGCCCCGCCGCAAAGCTGTACAAGCGGTGTAATCAGCGCGTTTTCGCTGCGCCGAATTAAGGAAAACTCGAAAATGGAATCCGTTGTCATCATCGAGCCGCATCCCGTCTACCGACTCGGGCTGCAGCAGCTGTTGAACGATGCCCTACCCCAGGCATCCATCCGGGCCCACGATTACTCCTCGTTCGACGATCCGCCTGAACCGGAAAGCGCTCCGTGCACTTTGATGCTGCTTTCTCTCAGCCCCTCACGCAACAGTACCGCACTGGTTGATGCGGCAATGAAACGCTTTGGGCCCCGGCGTATCCTGCTCGTCACCGATGCACACGACGCACCCGATTTCAGCGCCCTGCCCGTGTGCGTGGCCGGTTCGGTGGCCAAACAGGCCGCACCCGAGGTACTGCAGGCATCCATTCACCTGGTACGTGCCGGCGGTACATGTTTTCCGGCTTGCTCCATCGCCGAGCCTTCGAACGACCACGCGGGCACCACCCGCAATGGCGCGGAAACGAATCGAAACGGCACGCACTTGCAACATAATGTTCAAAGTGACTATGTGCTTTCAGCGATGCGCAACGCGAATGGCCTGAACTGCCCGCCCGCTGCGCGCTCGGGTACCCTTTCCACCGAGGGCGATTTCAGTATCCCCGTGAGGCCGGGCTCGACCGCGCTGCGCGAAAGCCGCATGCTGGGGCTTACACCGCGTCAGTATGAGGTGCTGATGCTGCTGGCGCGCGGCTACCCCATGAAAACGGTGGGCAGAACGCTGAACATTTCCGTTGCCACCGCAAAGGCGCACACCGAAACGCTTTATCAGCGGCTCGACGTGCACAACCGCAATGCTGCGGTGTATGCTGCCGTGTCACGAGGTGCCACGCTCGGCTGGGCCAACGTGCGCGAACGTCACGGTGAGTCAATAGCCTGAGGGCTATTGACTCGATCAGTCCGCCAGGAGCGTTGCATCCATTGTAATTTCCAGGTTCAGTGCCTTGGATACCGGGCAGCCGGCCTTGGCAAGGGTAGCCACCTCGCTGAACTTTCCGGGGTCGATGCCCGGTACGCGTGCGTGTACCGTCAAATGACTGGCCGTAATGGCAAAACCATCGCCCACCTTCTCGAGCTTGACGGCCGCGGTGGTTTCGATGCTGGCCGGCGTGAAGCCTTCATTGCCCAGCATCAGGGAAAGCGCCATCGAAAAGCACGACGCGTGGGCTGCGGCAATGAGTTCCTCGGGATTGCTGCCGGGCTCAGACTCGAAGCGGGCCGCAACCCCATACGGGGTCTTCTTCAAAGCCCCCGATTCGGTCGAAATGACGCCGCTTCCCTCCTTGAAGCTGCCTTCCCAGACAGCCGAACCTTTCTTGATCATTTCCGCTCCTTTTGAGGCGCGACACGGCACGCCGTTCGTCGAGAAACCACGATGCGGCTTCGAGCGGCAAACAGCGTGCCGGTGACTGGAGCTTGCGGCGAATGCTTAGAGCAGCCCGAGTTGCAGCCGGGCCGACTCACTCATCATTTCGCGGCTCCAGGGCGGATCCCAGACCAGATCCACCGTGACCTCCTCGACGCCGTGAATATTGAGCAGCTTGTTGCGAGCCTCGTCGGCGATCATCGTGCCCATTCCGCACCCGGGGGCGGTCAGGGTCATGCGCACTTCGATGCGAAAGCGTTCGTCGCCCAGCGGAATGATGTCGCAGCCATATACAAGGCCCAGATTCACAATATCGACGGGGATCTCCGGGTCGAAGCAGGTGGTCATGACTTCCCACGCCCGTTCCTTGACCCATTCCTCGGTGACCGGGCCGTCGGGAACGTGCTGTTCCTCGACTTCCACTTCCAGGCCCAGCGCATCGGCATCCTGGCCTTCGACACGATACAGGTTGCCCTGCACCATGACCGTAATGCTGCTGCCCAGCTTCTGGGTGATGACCGCGATGCAGCCCTTCTCGATGGTGACCGGCGACCCGTAGGGAATGGTCACCGCCGGGCAATCCCGCAGCACCTCGATTTCTTCGCTTTTCAAATGCATCATGACGCTTACTCGGTCTTTGCGATTTCCCTGGCCTGGGTAATGGCGTTGTGCAGGGTGTGCCAGGCCAGTGTGGCGCACTTTACGCGTGCGGGAAACTCGCGCACGCCCGACAGCACTTCGAGCTTGCCCAAGTCACGATCGGGATGCGACTCGGTCAGCATGGCATGCATGTCGTTGAACAATTGCTCGACCTCATCGACCGGCATGCCCTTCACTGCCTCGGTCATGAGCGACGCAGAGGCCGTGGAGATGGCACAGCCGTGGCCGATAAAGCTCACTTCCTCGACGACGCCATCGGTCACGCGCACATACACGGTGAGCTGATCACCGCACAGGGGGTTGTGGCCATCCGCCTGATGCGTGGCGCCTTCCAACGCACGAAAATTGCGCGGGCGGCGGTTGTGATCGAAGATGACTTCCTGATAGAGCTCGCGCAGATCTCCAAATTGCCCACTCATGCGTCGTGCTCCAGTCCGAACAGCCGGCGTGCCTTGTTCAGGCCCGCCACCAGTGCGTCGATGTCTTCCTGCGTGTTGTACAGGGCGAACGACGCGCGCGCCGTACCGGGCAGGCCAAAGCGGGTCATCAACGGCATGGCGCAATGATGGCCCGCACGAATGGCCACGCCTTCCATGTCGAGAATGGTGCCCAGGTCGTGCGGGTGAATGCCCTCGAGCACGAACGACACGATGCCCGCGCGTTCGCGTGCCTGGCCAATGAAACGCAGGCCGGGAATCTGCCCCAGCGCCTGGGTTGCGTATTCGACCAATGCGGCCTCGTGACGGGCAATGGTATCGAGGCCCACTTCCTGTACATACGCAATGGCGGCATCCAGCCCGACCACGCCGGCAATATTGGGGGTGCCTGCCTCGAACTTCTGCGGCGTCTCGGCATAAGTGGAGCGCTCGAAACTGACGGTGTGGATCATGTCGCCACCGCCCTGCCAGGGCGGCATGGCATCGAGCAGCTGCTTGCGGCCATACAGCGCGCCAATGCCGGTGGGGCCGTACAGCTTGTGACCCGAAAACGCATAAAAATCGCAATCGAGCGCCTGCACGTCGACAGACTGGTGCGCAACGGCCTGCGCGCCGTCAACCAGCACGAGTGCGCCGCACGCATGTGCCATGCGAATGATTTCGGCGACCGGGTTCACAGTACCCAGTGCGTTCGACACATGACACACGCCCACGAGCCGCGTGCGTTCGCTCAGCATTTCGGCGTACGCCTGCATTTCGAGTTCGCCGTCGTCGGTAACCGGAATCACGCGGATCACGGCCCCGGTTTGTTCGGCAACCAGCTGCCAGGGCACGATGTTGGAATGGTGCTCCATGCCGCTCAGCAGAATTTCGTCGCCCGGCTTGAGCTGGCTGCGCCCCCAGCTTGCTGCAACCAGGTTGATGGCTTCGGTGGTGCCTCGCGTAAACACGATTTCGCAGGCCGAGGCCGCGTTCAGCAGGCTGCGCACGCGTTCACGGCCGGCATCGTACAGATCGGTACTGTGCTGCGAAAGCCAGTGCACGCCGCGATGGATGTTGGCATTCGACTCGCGGTAGTAACGCGCTTCGGCCTCGATGACCGCCTGCGGTTTTTGAGTCGTGGCGCCGTTGTCGAGATACACCAGCCGGCGCCCATGCACCGTGCGCCCCAGAATGGGGAAATCGCCCGCATGCCCGGCGATTTCGGCAACGGTTTCGCGTGTGGGAGCCGCAGCAGTCATTCGAGTTCCTCCAGCAGATGCCCGCCCGGCGTCAGCGCCCGTACTGCATGGCTGGCGCGGCGGCGAACGGCTTCCGGTTCAATGCGTGCAAGGCCTTCCAGCACGAAGGCGTAGATCAGCACGTTGCGGGCATGTTCCTCGTCGAGGCCGCGCGACATGAGGTAGAACAGGCTGTCTTCGTTCAGCTGGCCAACGGTGGCGCCGTGCGTACAACGCACGTCTTCGGCATAGATTTCGAGTTCGGGTTTGGAGTCGTTGCGGGCGAGCCGCGAAAGCAGCAGGCTGTCGTTACGCTGAATGGCGTCGGTGCCGTCGGCCCCGGGTGCAACCAGGATGCGACCCCGAAAGACCCCCCTGCCCCGATCGGCCAGAATGCCGCGGTAATGCTCGTGGCTCACGCAGTTGGGCTGTGCATGCCCGATGAGCGTGTGATGATCGACATGCCTTTGACCATTGGCGTAATACACGCCATTCAGCAGGCTTTCGGCACGGGTGCCGTCGAAGCGCGTGGCAATGTCGTGACGTGCCAATCGCGCGCCCAGCGAAATGGAATGCGACGCAAAATATGACTTGCCGGCCTGTTCAACGTCGATGGCCGCCAGATGAAAGGCTTCGGGCGCTTCCTGTTGCAGGCGCGTATGAACGAGGCGCGCATCGGCTGCCACCTGCACGCGCGACACGGTATTGGTGAAGCTGATATTGCCGTCGCGGCCAATGTAGTGCTCGACCACGTTCCCCTGCGAACCGGCCTCGGCCACATAGAGATTGCGGGTAAAGGCCGCAGCGCCCTCGCCACTGGCCACGAAGACCACGTGTATGGGTTCCTCGAGCACCGCACCGGGCGCCAGGTGCACGAAAGCACCGTCGCTCGCAAGCGCCAGATTCAGTGCTGCGGGGCTGCCGCCGTCGGTTTCGCTGCCGAAAGCCTGCTGAACGAGGTCGGCCTCATGTGCCAGCGCATCGGCCAACGTGCCGATGCGCACGCCGGAAGGCAACGCACCCAACTGGCCCAACGCCGGGGCATGGCGGCCGTCGACGAACACCAGCCAGCAGCCAGGTTCGTCGCCGCGCAGTTCACGCACGATTGCTTCGACGTCGACGGGCTGGGCCTGCGTATCGAAAGCAACCTGCTCGAGCGGCGCCAGCGACGTGTGCCGCCAGTCTTCGTGTTTGGTGGTGGGCCAGCCTTCGGTGGCGAACCGCTCGATCGCACGCTGGCGCATGGCGGCCAGCCAGGCCAGCTTGGCACCCGGCAGCTGCGTATGCCGCGCAGCAAAGTCGTTTACCCAGGACTGCACTGAACTCATGCCTGCGCCCCCTTCTGCTGTTGCGCTTCGAGTTCCTTGACCCAGCCATAGCCGCGCTTCTCGAGTTCGTGTGCCAGTTCGCTGCCGCCGGAGCGCACGATGCGACCGCCGGCCAATACGTGTACGTAATCGGGCACGATGTAATCAAGCAGACGCTGATAGTGGGTGATCACGATCATGCCACGTTCGGGCGAACGCAGCCGGTTCACGCCATCGGCCACGACGCGCAGCGCGTCGATATCGAGCCCCGAATCGGTTTCATCGAGCACGGCCAGTTTCGGCTCGAGCAGCGACATCTGCAGCACTTCATTGCGCTTCTTTTCGCCACCCGAAAAGCCTTCGTTCACCGAGCGATACAGGAACTCTTCGCGCATGCCGACGACCTTCATTTCCTCTTTCACGCGCTTGAGGAAATCCATGGCGTCGAGCTCTTCAAGCCCCTGATGGCGCCGTACGGCGTTTACGGCCGCGCGCAGGAAGTATGCGTTGGACACCCCGGGGATCTCAATGGGGTACTGGAATGCGAGGAAGATGCCGGAACGCGCGCGCTCTTCAATGGGCATTTCAAGCAGATTCTGGCCCAGCCATTCGACTTCGCCGCTGTCGACGCGGTAGTCGTCGCGGCCGGCGAGCACCTGTGCAAGCGTGCTCTTGCCGGAACCGTTGGGCCCCATGATGGCATGTACTTCGCCCGGCTTGACGTGCAGATTCAGGCCCTTGAGGATGGCCTTGTCTTCGATGGAGGCGTGCAAATCCTTGATGTTCAGCATGATGAGTGTTCTCCTTAACCTACGCTGCCTTCAAGGCTCACACCGAGCAGGTTCTGCGCTTCTACCGCGAACTCCATGGGCAATTCCTTGAAAACTTCCTTGCAGAAGCCGTTGACGATCATCGATACGGCATCTTCGGCCGTAAGGCCGCGTTGCATGGCATAAAAAAGTTGATCTTCGGCGATGCGCGAAGCGGTTGCTTCGTGCTCGACCTTGGCGGTGGGGTTCTGCACCTCGATGGCCGGGAAGGTGTGCGCCGCGCACTTCTTGCCGATGAGCAGCGAGTCGCATTGCGTGAAATTGCGTGCGTTCTCGGCCTTCGGTGTCATGCGCACCAGCCCGCGGTACGCGTTGCTGCCGTAGCCAGCCGAAATGCCCTTCGAGATGATGGTGCTGCGCGTATTGCGCCCGATGTGGATCATTTTGGTGCCGGTATCGGCCTGCTGGCGGTGATTACTGACGGCCACCGAGTAGAACTCGCCGGTGGAATCGTCGCCACGCAGCACCACGCTGGGGTATTTCCAGGTGATGGCCGAGCCGGTTTCAACCTGGGTCCAGGAAATGTGCGAGCGATCACCCCGGCACTCGCCACGCTTGGTGACGAAGTTGTAAATGCCGCCCACGCCGTCTTTGTCGCCGGGGTACCAGTTCTGCACGGTGGAATACTTCACCTTGGCGTCTTCGAGTGCCACGATCTCGACCACCGCCGCGTGCAGCTGGTTTTCGTCGCGCATGGGCGCCGTACAGCCTTCCAGATAGCTGACGTACGACCCTTCGGCCGCAATGATCAGCGTACGCTCGAACTGGCCCGTGTTCGACGCATTGATGCGGAAGTACGTGGAAAGCTCCATGGGGCAGCGCACGCCCTTGGGGATATACACGAATGAGCCATCGGAAAACACGGCCGAATTCAGCGCGGCGTAAAAGTTGTCGCCCGGCGGAACAACCGTACCCAGGTATTCCTTGATGAGTTCGGGATACTGCTGTACCGCTTCGGAGAACGAACAGAAAATCACGCCGACATCTTCGAGCTGCTTGCGGAAGGTGGTGGCCACCGACACCGAGTCGAACACGGCATCGACCGCCACGCCGGCGAGGCGCGCACGTTCGTGCAGCGGCACGCCGAGCTTTTCGTACGTGCGCAGCAGTTCCGGGTCGACCTCGTCCAGGCTCTTGGGGCCGTCGGCCTTGCTCTTGGGGGCCGAGTAATAGCTGATCTCCTGGAAATCGACGGGCGGGAAATGTACGTGCGCCCATTCGGGCGGCGTCATTTCGAGCCACTTGCGATACGCGGCAAGTCGCCATTCAAGCAGGAATTCGGGTTCCTTCTTGATGGCCGACAGCCTGCGGATCACGTCTTCATTGAGCCCCGGGGGAAACGTGACGGATTCGATCTCGGTGACGAAGCCGGCCGAATACTCCCGATCGAGGAAGGAATCAAGTTGGTCGGTTGCGCTACTGCTCATTCAGTGAAACTCCATGTCGAGGGGCATGCCGCCGTGGAATCGGCCGGCGCCGCCTTCGGTGAGGGCCGGTCGTATTTGAACGCGATGGGGGTGAGAGGATTGACCATGTCGGCAACCGAAACCTGTTCGAGAGTCTGCCGCACGATGGTGTTGATGCGATGCCAGTTGCTGCGGATGTGACAGCCTGCCTCGACACTGCACGAACCCGGCATGGCCGTGCATTCGGTGAGGCCGAAAGGCTGCTCGTCAAGTGCGTCTATAATATCGGCGATGCTGATTTCTTCGGCTGGCCGGGCAAGCGTGTAACCCCCCCGTGCGCCGCGCGTGCTCTTCACGATTTCACGCTGCGTAAGCGACTTGAGCACCTTGCTGACCACCGGCTGACCCAGGCCCAGCGTGGCCGCCAGATCGGCGGCGCTGAATACCCGGCCCGGATCCGACGCCATGTGCGTCAGCAGCAATGTGCCGTAGTCGATGATCTTGCTGACGCGCAGCATGGCCGTGTTAGCTCCTGAATTCCCGCTCGTTTGTTCGAAACCATATAGTACCAGTTTGGTCCTATATGCGCAAAAAAATTAAGGGGTTTCCCTGATGGCGAAATGGTTTTGTTGCGCCAGCGTATCGCGCTCGCGCATCAGCAACGCATGAAACGCCTGCGCCGCTTGAGACATGCTGCGGTTCTCGCGCCGAACCAGGTACAACTGCCGCCTGATGCGGCTGTTTTCTGCAAGGGGAATGATCGCCAGATCGGGGTGCCGGAAGTGGAACAGCGTCATGCCGGGCACCAGGCTCAACCCCAAGCCGGCCAGGATCAACCCTCTGACCGTAGCCAGGTGATCCACCTCGAGCGCAGTGGGCATCGAGGCCAGGTCGAGCTGGCCAGCCAGGCTCTGGCGAATGCTGCTGCCCTTGCCCAAATGAATCATGCGTTCGCCGCGCAGGGCTGCAACGCCGATCTGGGCCGACCGGGCCAACGGGTGGTCGCCACGGCACACCAAATAGAAAAAATCCTCGCCCAGCGGTTCCGTGCTGAGCCCGCTCATGTCGCGGCCGATTGCCGCCAGTGCCATGTCGACGGCCCCCTCGCGAACCTGTTGCAGACACGGCTCGAGCAAGGCATCGTGAAGGCTGAGTTCCACCCCCGGATACATGGCTGCGTACGTGGCGTAGATGTCCGGCAGCCAGCCCGCCGCCAGCGAAGGCAACGCCGCGACTGACACGCGCCCGCGCCGCTTCGACACCAGTTCCCGCATTTCGCCCACCAGTGCCTCGATATCGTTCAGAAGGCGTGGTGCCGAGCGCAAGAAGTGGCGCCCTTCCGGGGTGAGTTCGACACGTCGTGTGGAACGGTCGAAGAGACGTACCCCCAATGCGTCCTCGAGCGACTGGATCAGCGCACTGAACGCCGGCTGCGTGAGGTGGCAACGACGCGCCGCCCGCGTGAAATGCTGTTCTTCCACCAGCAATAAAAACGCTTTGAGCTGACGCGCAGACAGATTCATGGAAATTTTCTATTTAACGATCGATACTTTCTATTTTACTTATCAATTCCGCTGTCTTACCTTGAAATGCGTTCAGTCGGAGACCCAAACGCAGTATGGACACGTTCAAAGCTGGATGTGCGGCAGGTTTTTCAGGCGACCGCATCGACGGCGTGGGGCCGGTGGTTCGCACGCTGATTGAGGAAGGCGGCCAGGCCCTGATCTTCGAGACGCTGGCGGAGCGCACCCTGGCGCTCGCACAGCTTGCGCGCAACGCCGACCCCCAGGCCGGATACGAGCCCCTGCTGGCCGAGATGCTTCGGCCGTGTCTGGCCGACTGCCTGAATCATGGCATTCGCATCGTGAGCAACTTCGGTCAGGCCAATCCGCCTGCCGCCGCCAGGCGGATACAGCGACTTGCTGCTGAACTGGGCGTGCGCTCACCGCGCATTGCGGTATTGAGCGGCGATCGCCTCGACCAGCCCGACCAGCTCGATTACCTGCGCACGGTGCTGCCTGCGGAGGTTGACCCGCGTAACGTCGTCTGCATCAACGCCTATCAGGGGGCCGCCGAAATCGCCGATGCGTTGCGAGCGGGTGCCGACATCGTTGTGGCCGGCCGGGTTGCAGACCCTTCGTTGGTGGTGGGGCCGGCCATGGCGCATTACGGCTGGCAGGCCGACAACTGGCCGGCACTCGCCGCTGCAACGATGGCCGGGCATCTGCTCGAATGCGGCACGCAGGTTACCGGCGGCTACTTCGCCGTTCCCGGTCTGAAAGATGTACCCGACATGCACTCACTGGGCTTCCCGCTGGCCGAATTGGGCCCCGACGGGGATATTTGCATAAGCAAGGCGCGGCACACCGGCGGCTGCGTCAACGAGCAGACCGTAAAGGAACAGCTGCTGTACGAAGTGCATGATCCAGCAGCCTATCTGACACCCGACGTCACCGCCGATATCAGTCAGGTCAGGGTGCAGCGCGCCGGCCCCGACCGGGTGCATGTTTCGGGCGTGCGTGGCCGCCCCCGCCCGGATGCGCTCAAGGCCAACGTGTTCACGCACGGCGGCTGGCTTGCGGAAGCGGAGATCTCATACGCAGGCATCCAGGCCGAGGCGCGAGCCCGACTCGCCGCCGACATCATACGCAGGCGTATCGGCGGAATCCTTCAGCTGCGCGTCGACCTCATCGGTGTGCTGAGCATTCTGGCGGACGACGCCGGCCGGATGCTGCAGCAGCACGCCCCGGGTGGCGCTCGCGACGTGCGGCTGCGCATGGCGGCCGCTCACCCCGACCGTGCCACGGCCGAACTGCTGCTACGAGAAATGAATGCGTTGTACACCTGTGGCCCGGCGGGCGGGGGCGGCGTACGCACGTCACTGCGCCCCCGACTGAACAGCATATCGGTGCTCGTTCCCCGGGAACTGGCCCCGGCCTCGTGGAGCTTTCTGTAATGAACACACGCGCTTGCCCCCCCCGGAGCCAGTCGGCAGAGCCGACACCTTCCGGCGCCCCGACCGTCACGGTTCCCCTCTATCGCCTGGCGCACGGGCGCACCGGAGACAAAGGTGACATTTCCAACATCAGCGTGATTGCGTGGCGCGACGACCTCTTTCCCGTTCTGCTGGAGCAACTTACGGAAGACGCCGTGCGCGAATGGTTTGCCCCGCGGCGGCCGACGCGCGTCACACGCTACTCCATTGCCTCGATCGCAGCGCTCAACTTCGTGATCGAAGGCGTGCTGGACGGTGGCGTCAACGACGCGTTGAATCTCGACGCACATGGCAAGGCGCTTTCGTTCCACCTGCTGGATTTTCCCGTACCCGTACCACCCGAACTCGCGGCGGGCTTGCCCGATGTTCATCACCAAAAGGAGACATGACAATGAAAAAATCATTCACTCATCGACGCAAGTTTCTGCTAGCGGCCTGCATGGCCACCCTTCCCTGGCTGGCCACTGCGCCGGCGCACGCGCAGGAGTTCCCGAACAAACCCATCACCTTCGTGGTGCCCTTCGGCCCGGGCAGCGCAACCGACCAGCTGGCACGCGCCATCGGCCAGGGGGTGACCGAACTTTCCGGCGCCACGGTGGTCATCGAAAACAAACCCGGCGCAAGCGCGATGATCGGCGCGTCCGACGTGGCACGTGCACAGCCGGACGGATACCGCGTACTGATCACCACCAACACCAGCCACGCCGCAAACCCTCACCTGTACAAGAGCCTCAGCTACGATCCGGTCAAGGATTTCGAACCGGTCACCCTGCTGGGAACGGGTGGCCAGATCATGGTAGTGAACCCCAAGTCCGAGGCCAAGACGGTCGAGGACTTTCTGCGGATCGCCAAAGAGAACCCCGGCAAACTGTCGTTCGGCAGCGGCAGTTCCAGCAGCCGGGTCGCCGGCGAACTTCTTCAGCAGATGGCCGGCGTCCAGCTGCTGCACGTTCCTTATAAAAGCAACCCTCTGGCGATTACCGACCTGCTGGGCGGTCAGATCGACATGATGATCAGTGACATGGCCACCGGTCTGCCCCAGGCCCGCAGCGGGGCCCTGCGCGCACTGGGCGTCACCATGCCGGAGCGCTCGCCCCTCGCACCGGAAGTTCCGACCATTGCCGAAGCCGGCGTACCCGGCTACGAAATGGGGTACTGGTTCGGTGCATATGTTCCGGCCGGCACGCCTTCCGATATTGTGAAGCGGCTGCATGAACTGCTTACAGGCGCCACCAAGCAACCCGCCGCCGTACAGTTCTACGAGCAGACCGGCACACGCGCCGTCACCTCGACACCCGAAGAGCTTGCCGAATTCCAGCGCCAGGAAACCGAGAAGTGGGGCGAGATCATCCGCAAGGCCGGCATCGAGAAATCCTGATTTCTGTTGGTTCCGGGCGCCCGTAGGGGCTGGCGCAGCCCCTACAATAGCGTCTTTGCCCGCACACGGGCGCCCGGAAGAATCATGGAAACCGCCTCCTTCGACCACGCCACTGCACTACTCGCCTGCGCGCGAGGAGACGAAAGGGCCTTTCATCAGCTGTACGATCACGAAGCGCCGCACATGCTGGCGCTGTGCCGGCGCCTCGTACCCCATGACGCCGAGGGGCTGGTGCACGACACGTTCGCACTGATCTGGCGTCATGCCGATCAGTACGACGCCGCCATGGGTCCGGCCCGCGCCTGGATCTACAGCGTGCTGCGCCACCTCGCCCGCGCACGGCTTGCCGCCACCGCCGCTGGCTCGTCGGTCATGCCACCCGAATTGCCCCCCGCCACGGCGGTGCGTGGCGAGATTGCGCGCCTTGTGCGTACCGCCGACGGGCGGGCATATGACGCTATCGCACACGCCTACCTGCACGGTGCCGACTATCGTCGTGTGGCCGGCTGGCTGCACTGCAGCGAAGCCGAGCTGCGGCGCTCGACTCAGGCCGCTCTGCGAGGCCTGCCTGCATGAGTACGCACCGTTTCACGCTCGACCGCCAGGGCGGCGCGTCGGACGACGTACGTATTGCTGAGTATGTCTGCGGCCTGCTTGGCCCCAATGAACTGACCGACGTCCACCGGCTTCTCGGGGAAAACGATGAGGCCCTGCAGCTCGCCCTGGCGTGGGAACACCGCCTGCTTGCCCTGGTCGATGCCCTGCCCCGCGAGCATCCCGACCCTGCCCTGCGCCTGAAACTGCAACATACGCTGGGTATTGGCGCGCCCCCGGCAGACCTCACACCGCCTCGCCCCCAGTTGCTGCGCAAGCCGTCCGTCAACGACCCCTCCGAGTCTGCCGCTATTCAAACCGCCACGGCCAATGCGTTCGGTCACCACGCAGTACATTCAGTCGGGCAGAATACGCGCAAGCCCGATTCTGACGTCACCCGAGCGCACGTTTCCCCTGCGTCGACGGCTGCCAGTGATGCAGCAACTCCAACGGCATTGTCTGCTTCGACAGCATCGTCTGGTTCGACAGCATCACCTGATCCAACGGTAGCGGCTGCGCCAACCGTTCCAACCTCCCCAGCCTCCAGCCACCGAGGCACTACCGCGCACACGAGCGCGCGACCCGCAAATCCCTCTGGCGCGCACGCCATAAAAACATCCAGTGCCTCACCGGAGGACGCGCCCGGCGGCGGAACATCCGGGCCGGCCACACGGCGCGACGGCACATCCGCCGCATCAGCCGCATCCGCCGCATCCGCCGCATCCGCCGCATCCGCCGCATCAGCCTCATCGGCCCATGACGCCCATGCGCAGCGGCGCCTCGTGCGGCAGGTGTGGCTGTGGCGCCTGGTCAGTATGTGCGCCGTCGCGGCAGCCGTCGCCGGCTTCATGCTGCCCGGCGAGCCGCCCCCACCCCCGGTGCAGGTCATCAAAGTGGCCCCCACCCGCGCCGCAATCCTTCAGGCCCCCGGCACCACCAGCACGCCCGGCTGGACGGCCACGCTCGACCCCCACGGCAACTTGGTGATGCGCCCGCACGTGCATACCGAAGTGCCGGCCGACCGGCAGGTCGTACTCTGGACGCGCAGCCCGTCGATTCCCGAGCCGCGTCTGCTCGCACGCATCGACCCCAACCGCCCCGTGCAGATTCCGGCCGCACAGCTGGGTACACTTGCAGACGATCAGTTACTGGAAATCACTCTGGAACGTCAGGACGACGCCGCCCGGGGCATTGCCAACGGGCCCATTCTGTTCATTGGTCAGATGACGGTGTTTGGGTCGGAAACTGCGCTGCCGGAGACGACAGGGGCCGCCTCGGCTGCGGGCGGCCCCATTACGCAGCCAGCCCGACCCTGAGCCGGGCCGGCTGCCGCGTTCAATACTGGAAAAGAAAGACCCGCTTAAGGCGAAAGATGAAAATCGCCGGCTGGCGAAGCAGACGATTCCGCTTCACCCAGAGCATTCGCCAGAGCGTCGCGCACCGCCATGAGATCGGCACGCAGCGCCTGCAGCTCGTTGGCGGTGAGGCGCACGGCGGCTTCGGGATCGTAGGCGGCACGATCGGCGGCGTCGCCCAGCCGGTTGCGCGCACCGCTGATGGTGAAGCCTTCTTCATAAAGAAGATGGCGGATGCGACGGATCAGCAGCACCTCGTGGTGCTGGTAATACCGCCGGTTGCCGCGGCGCTTGAGCGGCTTGAGCTGCGTGAACTCCTGTTCCCAATAGCGCAGCACATGCGGCTTCACGCAGCACAGTTCACTGACTTCGCCAATAGTGAAATAGCGTTTGGCAGGAATGGGGGGCAGATTGACGGAAGATTCGGTCGTGCTCATGGATGATTCTGGGGCCACTTATCGTTATGTGCCGGAATTAAGGCCTTTGGCAGCCGGAACACCCGCCTGTTCGACAACACTCTTGAGTTTCTGGCTGGCATGAAACGTTACCACGCGCCGCGCGGCAATGGGAATGACCTCGCCCGTTTTGGGGTTGCGGCCCGGGCGCGGCGGCTTGTCGCGCACCTGGAAATTGCCGAAACCCGACAGCTTCACTTCGATGCCCTTGGCAAGCGCCTCGCGAATTTCTTCGAAGAAGGTGTCGACGATATCTTTGGCTTCACGCTTGTTGAGCCCCACCCGCTCGAAGAGCAGTTCGGCAAGTTCTGCCTTGGTAAGAGTACGATCAGCAGTCATCGAACGCATTCCTTTAGGCGTCTCAGGCACGCTGGCGCGCACCGTGGTGAATCTTGAGGGCCTGCAGCAAGGCCACCATGCAGGCGTCGACGGCATCGTCGTCGAGCGTGGCCTCGGGGTTCTGCAGCCGGAAGCGGAAAGCGAGACTCTTTTCCTCGTTCGCGGCCGACTTGTCGCGCCAAACGTCGAACAGACGAATCTCCCGCACGATATTAAGGTTAGCATCAGACGCCACGGTGCGGGTAAGCGTATCCAACAAATCCTGATACGACACTGCGTTATCGACCCACACGGCCAGGTCGCGAATCACCACGGGTTGGCGCGACAGGCTTTCCAGAGCCGGCATGGCGCCTTCGGAAATGGCCGCCACATCGATTTCGAACACCACCGGTGCCTGACCCAGCTCGGCCTTCTGCACCCAACGGGGGTGCAATTCACCCAGCCAGCCCGCCGGCTTGCCGTCGATCTCGATGCGCGCGCTACGCCCCGGATGCAGGGCGGGATGGACGGCCGGCACGCAACGCATGCGGGCGGCGTTGGTGCCCAGCAGATCGACGAGATCGCTTTTCACGTCGTAGAAGTCGACCTGGCGCACGGGTTCGCCCCATTGTTCCTCGAGCGCCGGGCCCCAGGCCGCGGCGGCAAGGCGCGTGGGCTGTTCGACACCGGCAACGCTCAGATCGCCGTCGCGCACATCGGCATTGCGCATGAACACACGCCCCAGTTCGAACACACGCACCCGGCTTTGCCGATGACGCATGTTGTAGGCAATGTTCGCCACCAGCCCGCCAATCAGGCTGCTGCGCATGACGGCCAGCTGACTCGCAATGGGATTGAGCAGGCGGATCGGGTTGTCGTTGCCCGCGTAATCGCGCTCCCAGGCTTCTTCGACAAACGAGAAATTGATGACTTCCTGGTAGTCGAGCGCAGCCATGCGAACGCGCAGCTCATGGGGGCCGCGCAGCGTTTCCGGCAAGGCGCGCATGTGAGCCCGCGCCCGGGGCGGCAGATCGGGAATGCGCTCGAAGCCGTAGATGCGGGCCACTTCCTCGATCAGATCCTCTTCGATCACGAGGTCGAAGCGATAGCTGGGGGGCTCCACGATGAACACGTCGTTTTCCACGGTGAAAGGCAGACTCAGACGCGTGAAGATGTCTTCAACCTCTGCGCGCTCGAGTGCAAGCCCGAGTACGCGCCGACAGCGGTCAAGGCGCATGCGTACGGGCTTGCGCTCCGGCAGGGCAATCACCTGGTCGTCAAGCGGGCCGACCTCGCCGCCGCAAATGTCGACAATGAGACGGGTCATGTATTCCAGGTCTTCGGGCACGTTGGCAAAATCAACGCCGCGCTCGAAGCGGTGGCTCGCCTCGGAACTGAATTTGTAGCGTCGCGCCCGGCCCATGATGGCCTCGGGCCACCAGAACGCGCCTTCCAGGTAAATGTCGGTGGTGTCGAGCGTGACGGCCGTAGCTTCGCCACCCATGATGCCCGCCATGCTTTCCACCACGTCGCCGGCGGCAATCACGCCCACATCGGGTTGCAGGTCGACGACCTGGCCGCTCAGCAGTTCCAGGCGCTCGCCTTCGCGCGCCCAGCGCACGGTCAGGCCGCCCTGAATGCGGCGGATGTCGAACACGTGGGTGGGCCGGCCCAGTTCGAGCATGACGTAGTTCGAAATATCGACCAGCGCGGAAATCGAGCGCTGCCCCGCGCGCTCGAGCTGACGCTTCATCCAGGCCGGCGTCTCGGCACGGGCGTTCACGCCCCGGATCACGCGCCCGGCGAAGCGCCCGCACAAATCGGGCGCTTCGACCTTGACCGCGAGGCGGTCTTCGATGGTGGGAGCAACCGGTTCGAATGCAAGCGTCTTCATGGGGGCGCCTGTCAGCGCCGCCACCTCGCGCGCCACGCCGCGAATCGACAGACAGTCGGCCCGGTTCGGCGTAAGCTTGAGGGTGAACACCGTGTCGTCGAGATCGAGGTAGGCGCGCAGGTCCTCGCCTACAGGCGCATCGGCGTCGAGTTCCAGCAGCCCGGCATGATCTTGAGACAGACCCAGCTCACGGGCCGAGCACAGCATGCCGGCCGACTCCACGCCACGCATCTTCACCGGCCCGATCTTCATTCCGCCGGGCAACTGCGCGCCCACCCGGGCCAGCGGCACGACCAGCCCTTCGGCGGCATTTGGCGCGCCGCACACAATCTGCAGCGGCGTGCCGGAGCCGTCATCGACGCTGCACACACGCAGGCGATCGGCATTCGGGTGCGGCTGCACCTGCGCGATGCGCGCAACCACGACACCCGAAAACGGCGGTGCCACGGTTTCGGTTTCTTCCACTTCGAGCCCGGCCATGGTAAGGCTGTGCGCCAGTTCCTCGGTATCGAGATCGGGATTGACGTAGGTACGGAGCCAGGATTCTGGAAATAGCATGATGGTCTCGGGTGTAACGGTGCGTTCGGGGAAGTGAGAGAGCTGTGGGCCCCGTCACGGGCTCAGCGGTTGAACTGGCGCAGGAAGCGCAAATCGCCTTCGAAGAACAGACGAAGGTCATTCACGCCGTAGCGCAGCATGGCCAGTCGTTCCAGGCCTGAGCCGAAAGCAAAGCCAATGTAGCGCTCGGGATCAAGACCGAAATTGCGCACCACCTGGGGATGCACCTGCCCCGAACCGGAAATCTCGAGCCAGCGGCCCTGATTGGGGCCTGACGTGAACATCATGTCGATTTCGGCAGACGGTTCGGTAAACGGGAAGAAAGACGGGCGGAACCGTACGCACAGGTCGTCGGTTTCGAAGAACGCCCGCAGGAATTCGGTATAAACGCCCTTGAGGTCGGCAAAGGAGATGTCTTCATCGATCCAGAGCCCTTCGACCTGGTGGAACATGGGCGAATGGGTGGCGTCGCTATCGACGCGGTAGGTGCGACCCGGTGCGATCACCTTGATGGGCGGCGTATGCATGCGGGCGTAGCGCACTTGCATGGGGCTGGTGTGCGTGCGCAGCAGTAGCGGCAGCCCGTCGGCGTCGTTCATGTCGACGTAGAAGGTGTCCTGCATGGAACGGGCCGGATGATTTTCGGGGTTGTTCAGCGCCGTGAAGTTGGTCCAGTCGTTCTCGATTTCGGGGCCGTCCGCCACGTCGAAACCAATGGAACGGAAAATGGCCTCGACGCGCTGCCAGGCCTGAATCACGGGGTGAATGCCGCCGAATCCGCGGCCCCGCCCCGGCAGGGTGACGTCGATGGTTTCGGCTGCCAGCCGCCGGTCGAGTTCTGCCTGTTGCAGCTCGGCCCGCCGCGCGCTCAGCAGGCCCTCGATCTGCTGCTTGAGCTGGTTGATGCGCGCGCCCTCTTCCCGCTTGCGCTCGGGCTCGAGCGCAGCCAGCCCCTTGAGCATGGCAGTGAGCGCACCCTGCTTGCCCAGGAAGCGGGCCTTGGCATTTTCAAGTGCCGCGGCGTCGTGCGCCTGTGCGAACTGTTCTTTCGCCTGAGCGATCAGATCGTCGACCTGCGTTGTCATTCCGTACCCTTCCAAATGCAAACGGAGCCCCATGGAGCCCCGTTCGCAATTAAACAGTCAACAAGGTGGATCAGGCTGCCAGAGCTGCCTTGGCCTGCGCAACCACCGCAGCAAAGCCGGCCTTGTCGTTGACGGCCATATCGGCCAGAACCTTGCGGTCGAGCTCGATCTGGGCCTTCTTGGTGCCGGCGATGAAGGCGCTGTAAGTAACGCCCTGCTCGCGGCAGGCCGCGTTGATGCGGGTGATCCAGAGGGCGCGGAATGTGCGCTTCTTGTTGCGGCGGTCGCGATAGGCGTACTGACCTGCCTTCATGACCGCCTGTTTGGCGACCCGGAATACATTACCGCGGCGACCGCGATAACCCTTGGCTGCCTTGAGAACCTTCTTGTGACGTGCGCGGGCGGTAACGCCGCGTTTTACGCGTGGCATGTTCGATCTCCGTAAATCAAGCGAAAGGCATCATTGCCTTGACAGAAGCAACGTCGGCGGCATGCACCGCAGTGGAACCGCGCAGCTGGCGCTTGTTCTTGGTTGTCTTCTTGGTAAGAATATGGCGCTTGAACGCCTGACCCCGCTTGATGGAGCCGCTACCGCGAACCTTGAAGCGCTTCGCAGCGCCTTTCTTGGTTTTCATCTTGGGCATGATGATTGAACTCTTGTAATGCACATGCAGGTGGCAACCAAACCAGACTGGCCACACTTTTCAGAACCTGACATCTGCTTCTTGTGGGCTTTTCCCTTTGCCCGTAATACACACCTGTTAGTGCACACCCACCTGTTAGTGCACACCCGTTAGTACTCACTATCAGTGCACACCATCGGTACACACCATGAATGCACACATTCAACGTGGTGTTTGGGTAAAAGGAAAGCTCTTGATTATACGGTGTCGGGCAGCTGTTTGTCTAATGGTATTGCTCGCCCCATGTCGGGCGGAACTGCAGCGCTTCGGCGACGTGTTCAGCCGAGACCGTGTCGCTTGACGCCATGTCGGCAAGCGTTCGGGAAACACGCAGCAACCGGTGCATGACGCGCGCCGACCAGCCCCAGTGCTGCGCGGCGTCACGCAACAGATTCGCCGCCTGCGTCGTCGGCTCGGCATGGCGGCGCAAGGCCGCGCCCTCAAGTTGCGCATTGGTGCAGCCCTGACGATCGAGCTGGTTGCTGCGGCACCTCAGCACGCGTTGTCTGACCTCGTCTGAGCGCTCACCACACGCCGCGCTCAGCCAGCTCGTTTCGGGTGTAGTGAGCCCAACATGCAAGTCGATACGATCGAGCAACGGACCGGACAGGCGACGCCGGTACGCCTCGACCCGGCCCGGTGCGCAGGTACACACCCGCCGCGCGTGCCCCGCCCAGCCACATGGGCACGGATTCATGGCCGCCACCAGTTGAAAGCGTGCGGGAAAGGTGCAGCTGATTCGCGCACGCGCAATGCTGACCTGGCCCGTCTCGAGCGGCTCACGCAACGATTCGAGCACCGCACGCTGAAATTCTGGAATCTCGTCGAGAAACAGCACGCCGTTGTGTGCCAGGCTGATCTCGCCGGGGCGCGGCCACGCACCGCCACCCACCACGGCTGGTGTCGATGCTGTGTGATGGGGCGCCCGGAAGGGCGGCTGGTCGCTAGGCGCGATGTCGTGTCCGGCCAGACCATGTAATGCCGCCACCTCGAGCCGTTGCGCTACCGCCAGTGGAGGCAGCAGGCCAGGCAGCCGCTGCGCGAGCATGCTTTTTCCCACGCCCGGCGGCCCGCACATCAGCAGACTGTGCCCGCCGCAGGCCGCAATCTCGAGCGCGCGCCGGCCCGCGGCCTGCCCGATCACCTCTGAAAGACACGGTGGCGCTTCGGGCTGACGGCCTGGCGGCAAGGGCTGGGCGCGCGGCATCGCTTGCCCCCGGGCAAGCGCGTTTGCCACGTCGGCAAGCGTTTCGGCCGAACATACCGAGATACCGGGCACTTGTGCCGCCACCGCCGCGCTGGCCGCAGGCATGACCAGGATCGCGCCCGGCGCATCGCGGGCCACGGCCAGAGCGATCGCCAATGCGCCGTTGATGGCCCCCAGTGTGCCGGTGAGCGAGAGTTCGCCCACAAAAACATGATCGGGGATCTGGTGCACGGCCTGATCGGGCCTGAGCGCTGGAATTTGCCCGGTGGCCAGCAGGATGCCCAGGGCGATCGCCAAGTCGAAGCGCCCCGAATGCTTGGGCAGATCGGCCGGCGCCAGATTCACCGTAATGCGCCCGGCGGGGAAGGTGTAGCCACCACTGAGCAGCGCGGACCGGACGCGTTCCCGGCTTTCGCGCACCCCGGTATCGGGTAGCCCCACGATATTGAAAGCCGGCAGCCCGGCACCGACATGGACCTCGACCTTTACGGGAAGCGCCTGAAAACCGTGCAGCGCCCGACTGGCAAGAATGGCCAGCGACATGACCGCAAGCTCCGCAATGAACGATGCGCAAAGTATGCCCCGGGCCGAGGCACTGCCGTTCAGGGAATGCCGTTTTGGTCTGTGCGTAAGACTACTGTTCGCCAGGCTGGGTGCGCGGGGCCCTGGCCGAAGGAGAGGATTCGACTGCAGGTTCGATGGCAGGTTCGACCGGCGCTGCGGCGGCCGGCTGACCCGGCGGTTGCCGCCCTTCCAGTTGGCTGACACGCGATTCAAGCGCAGTGATGCGTTGCAGGGCCTTTTCCAGCAACTGAGCCTGGATCTCGAACTCTTCACGCGTAACGAGATCGAGACGCGAAAATGTCTGTGCCATGAAGGCCCTGACATTGCGTTCGATGTCAGCCGCCGGGCTGCGCGCAATCAGTTCGGATATGTTCTTCTGAAATTCATCGACCCAGTCGCTGCGATTGATCATGACCTTCTCCTGTGCATATACGCGTAGTGTAATGAAGAAAACGGGCGCCTGGCGCCCGTTTTCGTTGCATGACGAGGGGTAGCGGCAATCAAGAACCCGAAGTGCTCGATCCCGGAGTCGACGGGGTGGACCCGGAACCCTCCGTCGCGCTTGCGCCTGTAGAAGGAGACGTTTCCTCCTGTGGCGGCGGCATGGTGTTGCCTGTGTCGGGCGTAGACGACGGGCCCGGCATGGTGTTGCCCGTGTCGGGCGTAGTCGAAGCGCCCGGCATGGTGGAGCTGCCGGGTGTTGACGACATGCTGTCGGCCGGCGGCGACGCCGGTGCGCTGTCAGCCGGCGGAGTCACGGGCGCCGGAGCGGGAGTCACCTCTTCGGCCGGGGCGGGGGGCGGAGCCTCGTCGGCATCGTCGGAACATGCGGCAAGCAGGCCGAGCGACAGGGCTGCGCCAGCGATGGCATACGGGATACGTCGTGTGTCCATAAGCACCTCTCTGATTCGTTGGTGCAACACGTATTGCAAAGGCTATGCCGCCCGCGTCAATGCGTGTAAGCGAACATGTCGAGTACCGCGCTGCGTTGCGCGCAGATACAACACCATGTCGTCTCCGGGTCGCCTGTTACATATTGGGCGCGCTGTGTGACCCCAGGCTCGCATCCGATGCCTCACTCACTCCCTGTAGCCGATGCCGCACCCGCTGTAGCCGACGCCGCACCCTCCATAAGCCGATGCCGCGCCCTCTTTTGGCGCATTCCCATTGCCCCATGCACCGCACTGGTGCGTTTTTGCCCGCCCGATGCCCGCATCGTGCAAGGTTTTGGGCCATTTTTGCCGCGAATCCCCTCGGAAAAATTGGCACGGTTGTTGCGTTTGCCAGGGAGCATGACTCACTTGGAGAACGAAATGAAGTTGATCACGGCAATCATCAAGCCTTTCAAGCTCGACGAGGTGCGGGAAGCACTCTCCGATATCGGCATACAGGGGATGACCGTCATGGAAGTGAAGGGCTTCGGCCGCCAGAAGGGCCATACGGAGCTGTACCGGGGTGCAGAGTACACGGTCGATTTCCTGCCGAAGTTGCGCCTGGAGCTGGCCGTGGCCGACACCCTTGTCGAACAGGCAATCGAAGCGCTGTGTACGGCCGCGCACACGGGCAAGATCGGCGACGGCAAGATCTTCGTCGCACCGCTTGAGCAGGCCGTGCGGATTCGCACGGGCGAACTGGGCGAATCCGCCCTCTGACCCTTGAATGGAGAACACGATGGATAAAGCAGATCTCGCATGGGTCAGTGTTTCGACCCTTCTCGTACTACTGATGGTGGTTCCGGGGCTCGCGCTCTTCTATGGTGGGCTGGTACGTGCCAAAAACGTGCTGTCGGTACTGATTCAGGTCATGGCTTCGTTCAGCCTGGCTGTCGTGCTGTGGTTCATCTACGGTTACTCCCTGGCGTTCACCGAAGGCAACGCACTGTTCGGCGGCTTCGGTCGTCTCCTCTTCTCGGGCATGTACGACCTGGCCAGTGAAACCTACGAGATGGCCGGCACCATACCGGAACTCAGCTTCGCCGCCTTCCAGGCCACGTTCGCCGGAATTACCTGCGCCCTGGTGGTGGGGGGCTTCGCAGAACGCATCCGCTTTTCCGCTGTCATGATCTTCACGGCACTGTGGATGACGATTGCCTACCTGCCCATTGCACACATGGTGTGGGCACCTGGCGGCTGGCTCTTCGAGCGCGGCGCGCTCGACTTTGCCGGCGGCACGGTCGTGCACATCAACGCGGGGGTGGCGGCGCTGGTCGGTGCGTGGGTGGTGGGCGCACGCGTCGGCTACGGGCGCGAACCCATGCAACCGCACAACCTGCCCATGGCCATGACGGGCGCCGCCTTGCTGTGGGTGGGCTGGTTCGGCTTCAACGCCGGGTCGGCGCTGGGCGCGACGCAGACCACCGCCCTCGCCTTCTTCAACACGCTGCTGACCACCGCAGGCGCCGTACTGGCCTGGCTGCTGGTGGAATGGAAAGCGAAGGGCCGCCCCTCGCTGCTCGGTGCTGCCTCGGGTGCCGTGGCCGGCCTGGTTGGCGTGACCCCTGCGGCCGGGCTGGTGGGCCCCATCGGTGCGCTGCTTATCGGCTTTGCCGCTGGCGCGGCGTGCGTATGGGGCGTGAATGGCCTCAAGCGCATGCTCAAGGCCGATGACAGCCTGGATGTATTCGGCATCCACGGCGTGGGCGGCATCGTAGGCGCCATGCTGACGGGCGTGTTCAATGCTCAGGCCTTCGGCGGCCCGGGTCTGGCCACGCTGGGCGAGCTGCCCTGGCAACTGTGGATTCAGCTGGAAGGCATTCTGATCACCATCGCCTGGTCGGGCATCGCAGCCTGGATTGCCTACTTTGTGGCAGACAAACTGTGCGGCCTCAGGGTATCAGCCGATGTGGAACGCGAAGGCCTGGACATCAACAGCCACGGCGAAACCGCGTACCACTATTGAATTGAACCAGAGGGGCCGGGTGCCGCTCAGGCGGAGAGCTCGGCCAGATCGATGCGGGCGGCCCTGTTCAGGGCGCCCGCAACTTTCATGCGCAGATCGTATGAATGGGCCTGGCGGATTTCTTTCTTGACGTCGAGCAGTTGCTGCGGATGCATGGAAAAGTTGCGCAACCCCAGGCCCAGCAGCATGCGGGTAATACGCGAATCGCCCGCCATCTCGCCACACACCGACACGGGTTTGCCCAGCTTTTCGCCGGCATTGATCGTGTGGGCAATGAGACGCAGCACCGCAGGGTGGATCGGATCGTACAGCGCCGAGACCTCGGCATCACCCCGGTCGATGGCCAGCGTGTACTGAATGAGGTCATTCGTGCCGATCGACAGAAAATCCAGCGCCTCGGCAAACGGCTCGATCGCAATGGCCATCGCCGGAATCTCGACCATGCCGCCCACGGAAAAGTCGCGGGAATACGGTACGTTGCGGGCGTCGAGTTCGCGGCAGGCGCCTTCGATGGCCTGACGCACGGCACGGACCTCGTGCATGTGTGACAGCATGGGAATGAGAATCCGCACGTGGCCATGCACGGCCGCGCGCACGAGCGCGCGCAGCTGCGTGGCAAACAGCTCGGGGCGCGCCAGACAGTATCGGATCGCGCGCTGCCCCAATGCCGGATTCGTTGCCACGGTCACTTCACCGTCGAGCGTCTTGTCGGAGCCGATATCCAGCGTACGGATCGTGACGGGCCGCCCCGCCATCGCTTTCACGACCGAGGCATAGGCCAGGTACTGCTCCTCTTCCGTGGGCAGATCAGCCCGGCCCATGAACAGGAATTCACTGCGGAACAGACCGATGCCTTCGGCACCCGCCTCGAGCGCAGCCTCGGCCTCTTCGGGCAATTCGATGTTCGCTTCAAGGCAAATGTCGATGCCGTCCAGCGTTACGGCTGGCGCATGGCGCAGACTGGCAAGTTCTTCGCGTTCACGCAGAAACGCCGCCTGACGTTCGCGGTACTCGGCAAGCACCTGTTCCGACGGATTGACCAGCACGACCCCGGTTGCACCATCGGCCACCAGCATGTCGCCGTCGCGCACCAGCGCACGCACGTGGCCCAGCCCCACCACGGCGGGTACGTTCAGGCTGCGTGCCACGATCGCCGTATGCGACGTGGGGCCGCCCAGATCGGTAAGAAATGCGGCGAACCGTGCCCCCTTGAGGCGCATCATGTCGGCCGGCGAGATATCGCGCGCCACCACGATGAGCGGATCGTCGGAATCCCGCACGCTCTCGATATTGGTGAGCAGGTTGGTGCTGCCCGACATCACGCGCAACACACGCTCGATGACCTGGCGAATATCGGCGCTGCGTTCGCGCAAATACTCGTCTTCCATGGCACTGAACTGCTCGACGAGTATCTGCCCCTGGGTGGTCAGCGCCCATTCGGCGTTGTAATGACGTTCGCGGATGAACTCGCACGCCTGCCGGCAAAGCATGGGATCTTCAAGCAGAAGGCGATGCACATTCAGCAGCGGCCCCACTTCGCGCGGCGCATCGGCCGGCAGTGCATCGATAAGCGACTGCAATTCCGTTCCGGCCTGCGCCACCGCCCGTTCGAGCCGTTCGCATTCCGCTTCAACCTCGTTATCGGGAATGCGATAGTGCGCGACCTCGAGTGCCGCGGCACTCATGATCGCGGCGCGGCCGATCGCATAGCCCTTGACGACGCCCAGCCCCTGAAGGCTGACCATGGCGCTGTATCTGCTGCGGGGGGAGTCTGAGTAAGTCGTCATGTTGGCAACGCCACTGCTGAACTGCCTATTCCTGCTCGCCGAACTTGTTCTCGAACAGCTGTCTGATCTCGTCGAGGGCGACATCGGCATCGGGGCCTTCCGCATCGACCGTCACCGTGATGCCCAGGCCTGCGGCCAGCATCATCACGCCCATGATGCTCTTCGCATTGACCCGCTGGTCGCCGCGCGCAATGTAGATTTCAGATTGAAACCGCCCGGCGGTCTGGGTGAGCTTGGCCGCCGCACGCGCGTGCAGGCCGAGCTTGTTGCTGATGACGATATTGATCGATGGCATGATTTTAGACTTCTTGTAGGCGTGAGCGCCGCACGACGCGCTCAGACGAGTGAGGCGGCGTCGACAATGCCGCGCACCGCCGCCTGACGTATGGTTTCGCTGAATTTCTCGGGGTCGTCGTAATTTTCGGTAAGGGCCTTGAGAATCATGCACAGATTCGTGCCCGTCACCAGATGCCCCTGGCCGCCCTGTTCCGCAACGCGCGCCAGCGCTTTGCGGGCAATGTTGAACGGGGTGGCACCGAAGATATCGGACAGCACCAGTATGGTACTGCCCGATCTGGAGCGCAGCAGCTCAGTCAGGCGGTCGGTGGCTTCCTCAGGGTTCTCATCGGCAACGACGTCGAAGACCACCAGTTCCGGATCACGCCCCAGCACGTGCGCCGCGCATTCTGCGAAGGCGCTGCCCAAGGGCTCGTGCATGACCAGAACGATGCAGGCCATTCAGCCTCCCGTGGCCCGTTCAAGTGCCTGAGCGAAAAAGTCGCCGACGTCGAAACCGGTCTGTTCGGTGATCTCGACGAAACAGGTGGGGCTGGTGACGTTCACCTCGGTAAGGTAATCGCCAATGACGTCCAGGCCGACTACCAGCAGACCTCTGCCTGCCAGCTTGCCGGCCACCCACCCGGCAATTTCGCGATCGCGCTCGGTAAGGGGTTGCGCAACACCCCGCCCGCCCGCAGCCAGGTTGCCGCGGGTTTCGCCGGCAAGGGGAATGCGCGCCAGGGCAAACGGCACGGGTTCCCCGCCAATCAGCAGGATGCGCTTGTCACCGTTCACGATTTCGGGAATGTAGCGTTGCGCCATGATCGTGCGCGTGCCGTCTTGGGTGAGCATTTCGAGAATGCTGCCCACATTGTGCTCGTTCGGCTTGAGAACGAATACACCCGAGCCGCCCATGCCGTCGAGCGGTTTGACGACGACTTCGCCATGGCGCTTGTGAAAGGCGCGCAACCGCGCCATATCGCGACTGACCAGAGTGGGCGCCGTGAACTCGGCAAACTCGGTGATTGCAAGCTTTTCAGGGTGATTGCGTATGGCGGCACCCGTGTTGAATACGCGCGCACCTTGCGCCTCGGCATATTCCAGCAGATGCGTGGCGTACACGTACTCCATGTCGAAGGGCGGGTCTTTGCGCATGATCACTGCGCCGAATTCCGCCAGAGCCGTTTCAGCCGGCCCGGCCGATTCACGCCACCATTGCGTACCGTGCAGATCGGCACCGGGAACGAGCTCAATGGCATGTGCAACGGCTTTCACGACCCCTTCATCGATGTAGAGGTCGGGCTGATACGCCACGCTCAGACGATGGCCGCGTTGCGCCAGTGCACGCATCATCGCGACCGAGGAATCTTTGTACGCCTTCAGGGAAGGCAGCGGATCAATGATGAACAGTACGTGCATGACACACCTGTAAAACCGCCCGCCGCAAAAACTGACGGCGGGCGTGTCGTGTAAGAAGGCGCTGCACGATCAGGCCGAAGCTTCGCCCGGCTTGGTCGGTTTCTTTCGCGGTGCCAGCACCATGACCATTTGGCGCCCTTCGAGCTTGGGCATGGCCTCGACCTGGCAAAGTTCGCCGAGGTCGTCGCGTACGCGTTCGAGCACCCGCATCCCGAGTTCCTGGTGGGCCATCTCGCGGCCTCTGAACCGCAGGGTGACCTTGGCCTTGTCGCCGTCTTCAAGGAAGCGTCGCAGGTTGCGCAGCTTGACCTGGTAGTCGCCCTCATCGGTACCGGGGCGGAACTTGACTTCCTTCACCTGAATGGTTTTCTGCTTTGCCCGCGCTTCTGCCTGACGCTTCTGTTCCTGATACTTGAACTTGCCGTAATCCATGAGTTTGCACACGGGCGGCGAAGCGTTCGGGGCGATCTCGACCAGATCGACCTCGTGCTGTTCGGAAAGCTGCAAGGCTTCGGACGTCCTCATGACGCCCAGCTGTTCCCCATCCATTCCAATGAGTCGCACCTCGGGGACTCGGATTTCACCATTGATGCGATGTGCTTTTTCGGTTGCGATATCTAGAACTCCTAGAACAATGAATCGGTCGGGCCACGCTGTTTGTAAAACGCGATCAGGCCCGCGTGGAAATGTCGTGCTGCAGGCGCTCGCTGAACTGCTCGACGGTCATGACGCCAAGATCGACGCCGCCGCGAGCCCGAACGGCCACCTGGCCGTTCTCGCGTTCCTTTTCGCCCACCACGAGGATGTACGGGAGCTTCTGCATGCTGTGCTCCCGAATTTTACGAGTGATCTTTTCGCCGCGCAAATCTGCTTCGACCCTAAAACCTTGTTTTTTCAGGCTTAGGGCGACCTGCTTGGCGTAATCGGCCGAGGGTTCTGAAATACAGCATACGACGGCATGTTGCGGCGCGAGCCACGCCGGCAGTGCGCCCGCATAGTTTTCGATCAGGATGCCGATGAAGCGCTCGAACGAACCCAGGATCGCGCGGTGCAGCATGACGGGTGTGCGCCGCTGATCGTTGGCGTCGACGTATTCCGCGCCCAGGCGTTCAGGCATCGAAAAATCGACCTGGATCGTGCCGCATTGCCAATGCCGCCCGATTGCGTCCTTCAGGGTGTATTCGATTTTCGGCCCGTAGAAAGCCCCTTCGCCGGGCGAGACCTCGTACTCGCACCCCGTGCGCCGCAGGCTTTCCATGAGCGCCTGCTCGGCCTTGTCCCAGACTTCGTCGGAACCGATTCGTTTTTCGGGACGCGTGGCCACCTTGTACAGAATCTCGGTGAAGCCGAAGTCGGCATAGACCTTCTGCAGCAGCGCCGTGAAGGCCGCGCATTCGTCCTGCAGCTGGTCTTCGGTACAGAAGATGTGACCGTCATCCTGAGTGAAGCCGCGTACCCGCATCATGCCGTGCAGCGAACCGGAAGGCTCGTTGCGGTGGCACTGACCGAACTCGCCGTAGCGGATCGGCAGTTCGCGGTACGAGTGCAGCCCGGCGTTGAAGATTTGCACGTGACCCGGGCAGTTCATGGGCTTGAGGCCGTAGAGCCGGTTCTCGGATTCGGTCGTGAAGATGTTTTCCTTGTAGTTGTCCCAGTGCCCGGTCTTCTTCCAGAGCGACAGGTCGAGAATCTGGGGCGCCTTGATCTCCTGGTAACCGTTGTCGCGATACACGGCGCGCATGTACTGCTCGACCTGCTGCCAGATCGTCCAGCCCTTGGGATGCCAGAAGATGAGACCCGGAGCCTCTTCCTGCATGTGAAAGAGCCCCAGCTCACGGCCAAGACGACGGTGGTCGCGCTTCTCGGCCTCTTCGATCATCTTCAGATACGCGGCCTGCTCTTCCTTGGTGGCCCAAGCGGTGCCATAAATGCGCTGCAGCATCTCGTTGTTGCTGTCACCGCGCCAGTAGGCTCCGGCCACACTCATGAGCTTGAATACTTTGAGGTGCCCGGTGGACGGCACGTGCGGGCCGCGACACAGGTCGATGAAGTTACCTTCCCGGTAAAGGGAAATGCCTTCCTCGGCCGGAATCGAAGCAATGATCTCGGCCTTGTAGTGTTCACCAATGGAACGGAAAAATTCGACGGCATCGTCGCGCTTCCATTCCTCACGCACCACCGGCTCGTTGCGTCGCGCCAGCTCGACCATCTTCTTCTCGATCGACTCGAGATCCTCCGGGGTAAATGGGCGCTTGTACGAGAAGTCGTAATAGAACCCGTTGTCGATGACCGGGCCGATGGTAACCTGCGCTTCAGGGAACAGCTCTTTGACCGCCCAGGCCAGCAGGTGAGCGGTGGAGTGGCGGATCAGCTCGAGGCCTTCGGGATCTTTCGCCGTGACAATCGACAGCTGGGCATCGGTATCGATGACATGGCTGATGTCAACCAGGCGTGGTTCCCCGCCATTGGTTGCAATGCGCCCGGCAAGGGCGGCCTTGGCCAGGCCAGAACCAATGGATTGCGCGACTTCGGCCACGGAAACGGGGCCCGGGAATTCGCGCTGCGAGCCGTCGGGCAGTGTAATCTGAACCATATGTGTCCTGAAAAGACGAAACGCGGCCTTGGCCGCGTTGTATGAATACTCGGTAATGACAGACAGACGCGGAAAACGGAGTTACTGCGTGGGTGTCGTAGTTCGCGCGTAAAGCATTGTGTCGGCCATTAACAGTGAGTGGTTTCGTTGCGTTAGTGTAACACCTCGCACGGTGCGAACCGCCCCATTCTGCAGCGGTTACAGTTTTCGGCTATGATTTGCACCCGCTGTGTTGCGAAAAAGCCCTTTCCGGCTCAGCAGGCCAAATGTGGGGCGGCAAATTGCCGTTTCATTTGACAAGCCAAAAAACCACACATATAATTTCGTTCTTCTTGCAGGCGGTTAGCTCAGTTGGTTAGAGCGCTACGTTGACATCGTAGAGGTCGCTGGTTCGAATCCAGTACTGCCTACCAGAATTCCCTCAAACCCGCATCGAGCCCCGCTCTGCGGGTTTTTTCGTGCGCGCTGGCGGCGTTGCGTTGCGTGCACGCAAACCACGGCAGCCCATCTGTTCACCCCATGCATCGCAGGCAAGGCAAGTGCTAGCATAGAACATTGCTGCTCACAGGCTGCGTCGTGAGCAGGGAGCCACATCATGGGCATCAAAAGTCTGCTGGATCTCGTTGGCGGGGTCGCCCTGCTACTGTGGGGCCTGCACATGGTCCACAGCGGAATCGTGCGTGCATTCGGCCCCGGCATCCGGCGCTTCCTCGGCGGCGTACTGCATAAACGGCTGAATGCATTCCTGGCCGGAATCGGCGTAACGGCCATCATCCAGAGCAGCACGGCCACCGCCCTCATGCTTACCTCATTTGCCGCCTCGGGCCTGGTAGCCCTGGCGCCGGCGCTGGCGGTCATGCTGGGCGCCAACGTAGGCACGGCGCTCATCGTTCAGCTGCTGTCGTTCGATTCCTCGGCCATCGCGCCCATTCTGTTGATCGGTGGTGTCCTCGCCTTCAAACGGGGCAACCGCACCAGGGTACGGGATCTCGGCCGGGCCGCCATCGGTTTGGGGCTGATGCTGCTTTCGCTGCACAGCCTGCTCGACACGCTGGCGTTGGCCGAGCACGCCCCGATGGCCCGTCAGTTGATCTCCGCCCTGATCAGCGAACCGCTGATTGCCGTGCTGGTTGGCGCGGTACTGGCCTGGGCGGCCCACTCGAGCGTAGCCATCGTGGTGCTGACCATGTCGTTGGCTGCTTCGAGCCTGGCCACGCCGCACGAAGCCTTCGCGCTGGTCATCGGCGCAAACCTCGGCACGGCGGTGAATCCGCTGCTTGAAGGCTCCGGCAGACTCAACCCGGCCAATCGGCGCCTGCCCGTCGGCAACCTCATCAACCGCATGGTCGGCTGCGTGATCTTTCTTCCACTGCTGACCCCCACCGTCAACTTGCTGAGTTCGCTGGACCCGGACCCGGTGAGGCTCATCGCCAACTTTCACATGACCTTCAACATCGTGATGGCGGTGACATTTCTGTTCCTGCTTGGCCCCCTTGCGGCCCTGCTCGAGCGCTGGTTGCCGGAAGTGAGGCCGGAAAATGATCCGTCAGTGCCTCGCTACCTCGACGAAAGCGTGACCGATTCGCCCGCAATGGCCCTGACGTGTGCCACCCGCGAAACAATGCGAATGGCCGATCTGGTTGATTCGATGTTGCAGTCGGCCATGACGGCAATCATGACCAATGACAGAAAACTCGTTACCGAAGTGCGGCAACGAGACAATGCCGTCGATCGTCTGCACGAAGCCATCAAGCTTTACGTGGTGAAGATCACCCATGGCAGCCTCGACGAAGCGGAAGGCCGCCGCGCCATGGAGATACTGAGTCTCGCGATCAATCTCGAGCATATCGGCGATATCATCGACAAGAACCTCATGGAGCTGGCCGGCAAGAAGATCAAGCGACAGCTGCAATTCTCGCCGGAAGGCGCAGCAGAACTGGAAGAACTGCACCGCATCGTGCGCGAAAACCTCAACCTGGCGACGGCGGTCTTTCTTACAGCCGACGTCAAATCTGCGCGACAGCTGCTCGAAGAAAAGACCCGAATACGTGAGCTCGAGTTCTCGGCATCCGAAAACCACATGGCGCGGCTCAAGGAAGGCCTGGTCGCCAGCATCGAGACCAGCTCGCTGCACCTCGACATTCTGCGCGACCTCAAGCGCATTCATTCCCATATCTGTGCCACCGCCTACCCGGCGCTGGAAGCCGCCGGCGAGCTGCGTCGCAGTCGCCTTAAAACCCCTTCCGCAAACCCGGCGCAGGAACAGGGTTCAGAGAAGCGCGGTGATGATGCCGAGTTGGCACCGGGCTCACCCGCGCGACCGAAGCATCACGGCTACAGCGGCTAATTGGCGGTTCGCCTCAGTTCCCGCAGCACGGCGTGGAACCGTTCGGCCGCCACGTCGGCAGCCCAGGGTTCCCACGGGTGCCCGCCCCATCGGCGCACAAGCGGGTCGACTTCGAGTATCTGAGCGGTGATTCCGAGCACCTCCACCACTTCCTGGCGGCTCCATCCCACGCAGTGCACCGCTTCGGAAGCCGCAGCGACCCGATCCGCCTGTTTGTGCAAGGCATAGCCCGACTGCGACCACGGTGCCACGTCGTAACGCGTCCAGATCGCGTCGGCCAGACGGTTCTCCAGACGCCTGAACGAGTCACCCAGAATCTGCTTGAGCGGTGATATGCAGTCGAACCCCAGAAACCCCTCCTCCGCATCGTGAAGGAGCTCCTGCAACGCCTCGTGCGGGCTCAACGGCACAGGTGCCGTCTGGCGCCGTATCTCGAGGACCAGCAGGCTGTGCTGGGCAACGGACAAGGGCCGCTGCCACGTCGATTCGCCACCCCATCGGTACGTTCGCGCCAGGCGGGTCGCCAGATCGGTGTCGTCCCACGCATCCGGGTCGGGATTCACAAGATCGAGGCGCCGGCCCGAAGGCAGCCTCATCCATGCTCTGGGGTTCTCATCGCTCATGAGCGCGGATTGTAAAGCGCCGCGCGTTTCGGCGGCACATGCTGTGCCGTCGCGTCAGCCAAGGTGCTTTCTGAAAAACGCCGCAGCCAGTTCACGGGTTCGTTCGAAATGCTCCTGATAGGGTGAAAAATGCCCCCCGGGAAGCAGGACCAGTTCTTTTGGCTGCAAGGCCTGCTCGTAGGCCGTCAGCGCGAGCTCCGTGGGTGTGGCTTCGTCGTTATCGGCTACGATCATCAGCAAGGGGGTCGGGCTGATGCGGCTGATATGCACTGCCGGCTCGTTTTCCCAGTTCAGTTCCACGCTGCGCAGCGTGATCTCGTTCACGAAACCGTCGATCATGTAGTAGTCGTAGGCGACCCGGCTGTTGAAATAGGCCGGCTGTGAGGGGTTGTTGGATACCAGTGGCATTCTTTCGGGTTCCAGACCGCGCTGGCGCGCATCGCGGTCGGCGTGAAAGCGCTTCTGCATGGCGGCCCGCGTCTGCCCCGAAAAACGCCTGATCGACTGCGCCGAACCACTGATGGTGGGCACCTGCGCCACGACGCATTTGATGCGGCGGTCATACGCCGCAATCTCAAGCACATGCCCGCCGCTGTAGCTCGAGCCCCAGACGCCGATCCTGTCGGCATTTACCTCGCGGCGCCGCTGCACATAGCTGATGGCGTCGCGATAGGCCCGGCGCTGCCGCACGGGATCGACTTCCTGACGCGGCTCACCGTCGCTGCGGCCAAAACATGGATTGTCGTACACCAGCGCAGCAAGACCGGCGCCGGCAAACGCCTGGGCGAAATGCATGGCGGAATGCTGAATCAGGCCGCCGAATCCCGGAGCCATGACCACGGCCGGCACCGGCCCCTCCCGCTCGGGCAAATACAGACGCCCACGCAGGCATGTATTTTCAGAAAGGAATTCAACCTCTTCGAACTTCACTACGTACTCTCTCAAATGAATTCACGACCGACCCTGCACCGATCGCACGCACCAGGGATGCGCTGAAAGGGCATCCCAAGGGGGCTTCACTTCGCTGCGGGTAATGCTGCCACCGATTATGAAGCGATCCCCCACGCCCGGAAGTCAACTTCTTAACAGACAGCCTTCGGCAAACATTCCAAACTCAGGCTTCCTGGCATTGACCATTGTTGGAGTTGTTCTATGAAACGCTTTTGGAAGCTGCTTGGCGCAGTGACCCTTACCTCCGTTCTGATGCCTGCTCAGGCATCAGCCACCGTCACGTTCGATAAACCGCTTACGATCGTCGTGCCCTACTCGCCCGGTGGCACGGCCGACTTCCTGGTGCGGCGCGTCGCGCAAAGCATGTCGGAAGACTTCGGCCAATCGGTCGTGGTCGAAAATCGCCCCGGGGCCGCAACCGCCGTCGCCGCAGCCTCGGTATCGCGCGCGAACCCCGATGGCTACACGATTCTGCTCGCCAGTAACGCAACGCTCGCCATCAACCAGCACCGTGGCGTCGAGCTGAACTATTCTCCCACCGAGTCATTCGAATATGTCTCGATGCTGATGTCGGTACAGAACGTGATCGTGGTGCCTGCCGAGTCGCCGTACAAGACGCTGCAAGACATGCTTGATGACTCGAAGAAGCGCAGCGCACCGGTCACCTACGGAACGATGGGTATCGGCACCTCGAACCACATCGGTACCGAAGTGCTTGCACGCGCCACCGGTGCCAACCTGCTGCACGTCGCCTTCCCGGGCAGCGCACCGGCACTGACCAACCTCATGGGCGGGCATCTCGATGCCGTAGTCGATACGCTGGTGGCCACCCTGCCGCATATCAACGCCGGCAAACTGCGCCCGCTGGCCACATTGGGTACAAAGCGCTCGCCGCTGACACCCGACGTTCCCACCGCCAACGAAATTTCGGGTGCCACCGAAGACTTCACGGCCTGGTTTGGTTTCGTGGTGCCCAAGGGCACATCCGCCGACGTGATCGAAGCCCTGAGCCGCAGCGCCGCCAAGGCCGTGCAGAGTGCCGAAATTCGCGAAGCACTGGAAACCGTGGGTGCCGAAGTCGTGGGTTCCGACCCCGCCACCTTCAAGCAGCGCGTGCACCAGGAGCAGGCGATGTATGCCGAGCTGCTGGCTCCGGGCAACCTCGATCTGGAATAAGGATGGGGGTTCGCATGACCAGACAGATTCGCGTCGTGAATCCGGAAACCCTCGCCACGCCTAACGGTTTCTCGCATGTGGCGGTCGATACGGTTGGCAAGCGCGTGTTCGTCTCGGGCCAGGTAGCCTACAACGACGCGGGCGAAATCGTCGGTGAGGGCGATCTCGCCCGGCAGACGCAGCAAACGCTCGAGAACATCGGCCGCGCGTTGAAGGCGGTGGATCTCGGCTTCGAGCACGTGATCAAGCTGACCTATTTCGTCGTGAACCTGAACGCGCAGGCGGCGCGTACCATTCGTGAAGCGCGCAAGCCCTTCCTGGTGCACGATCAGCTGCCGGCCAGCACCATGGTGGGCGTGGCCTCACTTGCCCGGGAAGGCCTGCTGCTGGAAGTGGAAGCGGAGGCGGTACTGCCTGCCAACTAGACGGTGTTCTGGCACAATCCACAGTGTGCCAGATCCGCTAGCAAAACCTGTGTCGACTGCCGACGAAACGATCGCCACCAATTGGTCGACTGCCCTGCAGTCGCTCACCCCTGCCGAGCTGGATCAGGTCAATCGCTACCTGATCCGGCGCAGCCACGCCGCGCGGCACCGCATTTTCAATCAGGGCGAACCCGCGCAATCGTTCTACGTTATTGTTTCGGGCCGGGTTCGCATCATCCATACCACCGAAAGCGGTGCAGAGTTCACGACCGGCATCTGGGCCGACGACTACATCATCGGCCTCGTCAGCGCGTATCTGGGTGTGCGCCGCTCGCTTACGGCGGAAAGCCTGGACCCCGTCGAGCTGCTGATGCTGCCGCAAAGCGCGCTTCATACGCTGCTCGACACCATTCCGCAGTTCGCCCGCAACATCACGCGCATTCTGGCCGCACAAGCCTACGACAGTATGCGGCGCAGCGGCCTCGTGGTGCTGCAACCCGCCGCAATCAACCTGCGCCGCATCATGGCCCGCCTGGCCATGCAAGACGATGCCAGCCCCGACGGCCACGCGCGCGAGATTCGGGGCCTCACCCAGGAAGACCTGGCCAGCATGGTGGGGGTCAGCAGAACGTGGTTGAACCAGACATTGGCGTCGTTCGAGCGATCGGGGCTGATTCGGCGGCACCGTAACGGCATCACGATCACCGATATTCGCACGTTCGCCGCGCCACCCGGCGACGATTTAACCTCCGGGTGACCGCTTCGGCCTGCAAATTTAGTCGTTGAGTTTTTGCGTTTCGATCTGAACGGCGCGCACGAAGGCGTCAATTTTTTCGGGTGATTTCACACCGGGCGATACCTCGATACCGGTGCTGACGTCGACGGCATACGGGCGCAGGCGCCGTATGCCGTCACCCACGTTTTCGGGCGTGAGGCCGCCGGCGAGAATCATGGGCCGCGCGTCGCTGGCCGTAACGACCGATGCAAGCAGGGAATGGTCGAACCCGTGGCCGCTGCCGCCATATGCAGCACTGTGACTGTCGAACAGCCATGCAGACGCGCTTGCGTACTCGCGGCATTCGGCCAGCACGTCTTCGCGCGTGTCGAGCCCCGGCGAGCCGACACGAAATGCGCGAATATAGCGCTTGCCGTAACGCTCGCAGTCTTGCGGCGACTCATTGCCATGAAACTGCAGCAGGTCGGGTGAGACGGCCTCGATGACCTCTTGCACATAGGCCGGGTCGGGGTTCACGAACAACGCGACCAGGTCGACAAAAGCCGGAATCTGCTGACGCAGCGCCTGGGCCTGCGCGATGGTTACGGCCCTCTGGCTCTTCGAGAAGAAAATCATGCCCAGCGCATCAACACCCGCGGCTACCGCAGCCTGAATGTCTTCGGCACGCGTGAAACCGCAAAGCTTGATACGGGTACGCCCACTCATAGTGATGAACTCCTGAAATCACCGGAACGCTGCGGCCGGATCGTCTGCCGCACCGCCCTGATTGCCGCCCTGACCGCCGGGCGCGCCAAACGCCGCGGCAGGATCGGAGCCACCGAACATGGAGCCCGGGTCTCCAAAGCTATCGGTACCATAGACGTCGCCCACACCAAATTCAACCGTGGACGGGTCGACCATCTGAATATCGTCTTTATAGTGCGTAACCATGCCGGGGAACACCATGACGGCCACCACCATGAGCAGCTGAATGCAGATGAACGGCACCGACCCCCAGTAGATCTGGCCGGTGGTGACGGGTTCGGTCATCTTGCCGGAAACCTTGTCGCGGTACGCCTCTTTGGGTGCCACGGAACGCAGGTAGAACAAGGCAAAACCAAAAGGCGGATGCATGAACGAGGTCTGCATGTTCACGGCCAGCAGTACCCCGAACCAGATGAGGTCGATGCCGAGCTTGTCGGCCACCGGGCCCAGCAGCGGCACGATGATGAACGCCAGCTCGAAAAAATCGAGGAAGAAGGCAAGCAGAAACGTAAAGATGCTGACAAAGATGATGAAGCCCCATTCACCGCCAGGCAGGTCGATGAGCAGGTGTTCCACCCAGAGGTCGCCGTTGATGCCGCGGAAGCTGAGCGTGAAAACCGTGGAGCCCACCAGGATAAACACCACGAAACACGATAGCTTTGTGGTGGTGTCCATGGCCTGGCGCAGCAGCTTCCAGGAGAACCGCCCACGCGAAACCGCCATGGCCAGGGCGCCCACTGCACCCATTGCGCCACCCTCTGTAGGCGTGGCCACGCCGATGAAGATCGTGCCCAGCACCAGGAAGATGAGGAACAGTGGTGGAATCATCACGAACGTAACCCGCTCGGCAATGGGCGACAGCAGTTTGAGCCGCAGCGCTCGGTTCACCAGTGCGATGACCCACGACGTGACGCCCCAGACCAGCAGCACGATGACCACGCGCTCGTCTACCGGCACGCTATCGTGGGTGCGGAAATAGTACTCCGACCCAAAGTACGCGACCGATGCGGAAATGAGCGTAAGCACCAGCAGCGATTTCAGCCCGCGCGTACCGTCGGGCCGGTCGTAAAGCCGCGCTTCTTTCGGCAACGCAGGTGCGCTGGACGGCCGTATCAGGCTCATGAGCACCACGTAGCCGATATATGCACTGGCGAGCAACAAGCCCGGCACCATGGCGCCACGGTACATGTCGCCGATCGATCGGCCGAGCTGGTCGGCCAGAATGATCAGCACCAGAGACGGCGGAATGATCTGCGACAAGGTGCCGGAAGCTGCAATGACGCCCGACGCGAGCCGCCGGTCGTAGCCGTAGCGAAGCATGATGGGCAACGAGATGAGGCCCATCGAGATTACCGACGCCGATACGACACCTGTGGTGGCGGCCAGCATGGCACCCACCACCACGACGGCAATGGCCAGGCCGCCTCGTATGGGCCCGAACAGCTGCCCCACTGTTTCGAGCAGGTCTTCGGCCATTCCGGATCGTTCGAGTATGAGCCCCATTAACGTAAAGAACGGCACGGCCAGCAACGTATCGTTGGAAATGATGCCGAACACCCGGTTTGGCAGCGCCTGGAACAGCGCCGGCTGCATCAGCCCGAACTCGATGGCGATCAGCCCATACAGAATGCCGATTGCGGCAAGCGTGAACGCCACGGGAAAGCCCAGCAGCAAAAACACCACCAGGTTGAAGAACATGATGGGGGCAAGATTGTCGACAACGAACTCCATGCCTATTGCCCCTGTACGCCGCCATTCAGGCGGGCTTCATTACGCTTTCGAATTTCCTCTGCAAGTTCTTCTTCGGCCGAGGTCGTTTTCTCCGGGACCATGGGATTCGGCCCCGCCCCCGCAAGAAAAGCAATGCACTTGATCAGGCGCGATACACCACTGAGCATCAACAGGCCGAATCCAACCGGAATGAGCAGTTTCACCGGCCACCGGATGAGCCCGCCGGTGTTCGAGGAGAGTTCCTGCAGGCGATACGATTCGTAGAAGTACGGCAAAGACAGCCAGAAGATGAGTGCGGCAGCAGGAAACAGGAAAAACACAATTCCAATAATCTCAATGTAAACCTGAGCGCGCGCGGAAAAGCGCATGGCCAGAACGTCGACCCGCACGTGCTCATTGCGCAGGAACGTATACCCGGCGGCAAGAAGAAATATGGCACCAAACAGGTACCATTGCAGTTCGAGCCATGCATTCGAACTGGTGTGAAAAACCTTGCGAACGACGGCATTGCCGGCGCTGACGAACACCACGATTAACGTCAGCCACGTGACGGCCTGCCCGATATGCCGGTTGATCGCATCGATGAAGCGCGACACCGCCAAAAGAAATTTCATTGCCTGCCCTTGTCCGGGGTGGAAAAACTCACGGATTTTAGCGTAACACCAGGTAAAGTGAACGAGGGGATCAACCCTCACACCCTCAGGCCAAAATGCGATGCCAGCAAAGCATCAACCGGCACCGACGGCAGCGCGAAGCGGTCCGGGTAGTGCGCCTTCACCAGGTATAAGCCCGCCGCCTGAAACGTCGGGGGGGCCAGGCGCCGGTCGCGTTGCGCCAGTAATGCGGTCATGTGCTGCGGTGGCAGTGCCCCTTTGCCAACCTCGACCAGTGCGCCCATGAGGTTGCGCACCATGTGGTGAAGAAATGCATTGGCCTGAAAGAAAAAAAGGAACAGGTCGCCGCAAGCCGTAATGTCGATCCGCTGCAAATGCCGAACGGGGCTGGCCGCCTGACACTCCGACGAACGGAAGGCGCTGAAATCGTGCTCGCCGAGCAAAAGCTGCGCGGCGGCCCGCATGCGCTGCAGATCGAGCGGGCGATGCACCCAACCCACCTTGCCATGCAGAATGGGGCTCGCCACGCGGTGCGAGCGCAACAGATACACATAGCTGCGCGAAGTGGCCGAATACCGCGCATGAAAATCATCGGGAACCGCATGCGCCCACTGCACGCGAATCGAGGGCGGCATGTGGGCATTGACGCCGCGCACCCAGGATTCCATTCTGCGTTGCACCGGTGTGTCGAGATGCACCACCTGCTCGAGCGCATGCACGCCGGTATCGGTTCGCCCTGCGCAGATCGTAGAGACCGGTTGCGCCAGAAATGAAGCGAGCGCCGCTTCAAGAGTGTCTTGAACGGTACGACCGCCGGGTTGTGTCTGCCACCCCTGCCAGGGGGCGCCGTCGTAGCTGATGCCCAGTGCGATGCGCGACATCACTCGCCTGGCCGCCCGCCCCCGGAACGAGAGTGATCGAGCTCCAGATCGATATCACGCAGTTTTTCGCGCACCATTGAATCGGTAATGGGGCTGTCGCTTTCAAAGGCGTTGCGTTCCGAAGCACCAATGCGCTTGAGGATCCAGACCACGATCAGAATCAGCAACACCAGCCCGCCGCCGAGGGTCAGCAACAGGTTCTCCTGCAGCCACGACGTCTTCCGGGGAGCCTTGGCGGCTGATCCATCGGCTACAACCGGGCCCGGCGCAGCCTGCGATGCCGGCGCGCCAGCGGACGCACCGCCGGGCGTTGCCCCCGGTGCCGAAGCGCCAGTGGTCGGCGTACCCGCAGCAACGCCGGCAGCGGGCGCACCGGGGGGCTGCATGGCGTCTGAACCTGCGGCACCCGCCGCAGCGGAATCCGTGGCTGCGGCATCAGCGGTGGACGAAGCGGCAGCACCACCCCTACCCGGTGCTGCCGCGCCCGCGTCGCTCGCCGCTTCGGCACCGGCGCCAGCCGTGGTGCCGGGTGCCCCGGCAGCCGGTTCGACCCCCGCCGCGCTGCCCCCTGCACCAGCAGCCGGTGCACCGGATGCATCGGGGGCGACACCCGAAGCCTGCGTATCGGCCGACTCGCCGGTTTCGTCGTCGGCGAGGCCGATCGCTTCTTCAATCGCTTCCTTGATGACCTCGGTAACACTTCGCGCGCCTTCAAGCGCCGCTTCGGCTGCCACGTGCCCCTGCTTCTGCAGAGCCTCGCTGATGTGGCGCACGTTGTCTTCCAGTTCGATGACCCGCGAACGGGACTCTTCTATATTCTTGCGGCGCGCCGCCTCGTCGTCGTCGAACACCGAGGCCGACGTACCGTTGCCGCTTGCAGTGCCCGTAGCGCCCTGCCCGCCCGCAGCGCCGTTGGCACCGGAGCCTGCGTTCTGGCCCGAGGACGGGCCGTGAGGCATGGCGTCTGAGGCAATAGCGCCGGAAGCAGCCAGCAGATTCACACCGGGGCGGTCGTCGGTCGCTCCATTTGCACCGCCACCCGCCGCACCGGCAGCACGACCTGCCTCGGTACCTGCTGCGGCGCCTGCATGTGCTGATCCATTCACAGCGGTGCCCGCAGCGGCACCAGCATTACCGGACTCACCTGTGCCCGCACCACCCGAAAGCCGCAGACGGTCGCCACCGGCGGGCGGGACCGCGCTTTCAGCCGGGGCAGGCGCGGAAGCGGCCTGCGCCACTTCACCTTGCGCTGCAGCCGGCCCGGACGTTGCGACCGCCGCGATATCGGCACCGCTGCTACGCTGACGGTAGCGCGCAAATGCCTGCGCATGCTGTTGGAAAATACGCCGCGCCTCGCGATCGGACAGCGCGGTGAGGGTTGCGTAATCGGGCATCGTGAGCGTGGCTCCAGCCCGAACGAGATTGACGTTGTCGTGTATGAACGCGTCGGGATTGGCCCGCTGCAGCGCGATCATCATCTGGTAGACGGTGACACCCTGCACGGCGTTGCGCCGCGCGATGGCAAACATCGTGTCGCCGGAGCGTACGCGAATCTGGGTGCCGGCCGAAGGATGATCTGCCGCTGTGCCAGAGGTAGCGCGGCCGTCGATGGCCCGCGCGCCGGAAGCTGCGCCGACCTGGGCGCGTTGCACGCCTTGCGGATCGGCATGCGCCAGAAGACTGACCTGGTAGCGCTGCTGACCCGACGCACTGCGAATGTCGAGCAATACGTCGACGATGGGTTGTTGCGATGGCTGGTCGGAGCGCAGGCGAATGACCTTCACACCCGGGCGGTAGCCATCGAGCAGCACCAGCCGCATGGAATCAAGCGGCACGGGCGGTGTCATGCCCACCTGCTGCCAGGCATCGACCGGCGCGGGTGTGGCCCGCAGCGTGTCGATATCGGCCTGTGTGAGGTCGGTGACGGGAATTTCGATGTGCAGCGGCTGGCCGGGTGCGGAAACGATGCGGGAATGGCCGAATCCCACCGCATGCGCAGCCGAAAGCACGAGCGACGTCGCGAGGAAAGTTCCGGTAAGGATAGAGGCTTTGACGGCCAGTGCGGCCGGAAAGGAACTTCGACGCGACGTCAACATGGTTTCAGAGCTCACCCAGGGCTATACGCAACATACGGCGTAACGGTTCGGCCGCGCCCCACAACAGCTGGTCGCCAACCGTGAACGCACTCAGATATTCGGGCCCCATGGACATCTTGCGCAGACGGCCAACGGGAATGTCGAGCGTACCGGTGACCGCCACGGGCGTCAATTCACGCATGGTGGCTTCACGTTCGTTGGGCACGACCTTTGCCCACTGCGAGCCTTGCGCAATGATGTCGCTGATTTCATCAAGCGGAACGTCGCGTCGCAGCTTGATCGTGAGCGCCTGACTGTGGCAGCGCATGGCGCCGATGCGCACGCACAGCCCATCGACCGGAACAGGCGCAGTACCAAAGGCTTCGCCGCGACCGAGGATCTTGTTGGTTTCGGCTTCGGCCTTCCATTCCTCGCGCGAAACACCGTTGCCCAGATCTTTGTCGATCCAGGGAATGAGGTTGCCACCCAGCGGTACGCCAAAGTGATCGGTGGGCAGTGCGCTGTCTTGTTGTGTTGCAAGAACGCCACGGTCGATCTCGAGAATGGCCGATGCAGGGTCGTCAAGCAGGTGTTTGACCGATGCATTGAGCAGACCGAATTGGGTAAGCAGTTCGCGCATGTGCTGCGCCCCACCCCCTGATGCCGCCTGGTAGGTCATGCTGGACATCCACTCGACCAGGTCGTTGCGGAATAGACCCGCCAGCCCCATGAGCATGCAGCTGACGGTGCAGTTGCCGCCCACAAAATCCTTGACGCCGCGCTTGAGCGCCGCGTCGATGACGTTGCGGTTGACGGGGTCGAGCACGATGACGGAGTGATCGGCCATGCGCAGCGTGCTGGCAGCATCGATCCACAACCCGTTCCACCCCGCCGCACGCAGCTTGGGATACACGGCCGAGGTGTAGTCGCCCCCTTGGGCAGTCACGATGATCGGCAGCGTTTTGAGGACTTCGATATCGTAAGCGTCTTGCAGCGGACCGGCGCCATGAGCCCACTTGGGCGCTGCGCCGCCGGCATTGCTGGTGGAAAAAAATACGGGTTGGAAAAGAGAGAAGTCGTTCTCGTCGAGCATGCGTTGCATGAGGACGGAGCCCACCATGCCACGCCAGCCGACAAGACCCACCGATTGAGTCATGATGCTGCCGCCTGGTAAAGATGAAAATTTCGAATGGTTATACCCATTTTACGCCAACGCCTGCAGAACGGCGTCGCCCATTTCACGCGTGCCCACCTTGCGCGTGCCTTCTTCGTGAATATCGGCGGTGCGCAGGCCCTGTTCCAGCACCTTCTGCACCGCACGTTCGACGCGATCCGCTTCGTCGGGCAGATTCAGGGAATAGCGCAGAAGCATGGCCGCCGACAGAATCGTGGCGAGCGGATTGGCAATGTTCTGACCGGCGATGTCGGGCGCAGAACCGTGGCTGGGCTCATACAACCCCTGGTTCGATGCGTTCAATGATGCCGAAGGCAACATGCCGATGGAACCGGTGAGCATTGCCGCTTCGTCGGAAAGAATGTCGCCGAACAGGTTGCCGGTAACGATTACGTCAAATGCCTTGGGCGCGCGCACGAGCTGCATGGCGGCGTTGTCGACGTACATGTGCGAAAGCTCGACCTCGGGGTATTCGCGCGCGACGTCGATCACGATATCACGCCAGAATTGCGAGGTTTCCAGCACATTGGCCTTGTCGACGCTGCACAGCCTGCCCTGGCGCTTGGCTGCCGCCTGGAAGCCCACGTGTGCAATGCGACGGATTTCCGATTCTGCATAATGCATGGTGTCGAAGCCCTGACGTTCGCCCTTGAAGGGGCCGTCGGGCAGTTCGCGTACACCGCGCGGCTGACCGAAGTAGATGTCGCCGGTCAGTTCCCGGATGATCAGGATATCCAGCCCCGCCACGATTTCCGGCTTGAGGCTGGAGGCGTTCGCCAGCTGTGGGTACAGAATGGCCGGACGCAGATTCGCAAACAGGCCCAGCGCCTTGCGCAGGCCAAGAATGGCCTGTTCCGGGCGCAGCTCGCGGGGCAGCGAATCGTACTTCCAGTCGCCTACCGCGCCAAACAGGATCGCGTCGGCGTTCTTCGCCAGCTCGAGGGTGCTGTCGGGCAGCGGATGACCGTGCTGTTCGTAGGCCGCACCGCCCACTGGCGCCGTCGTCATGTCGATGTCCAGCTTCAGGGCCTGCAGCACACGGGCGGCCTGTTCGGTGATTTCGGGCCCGATGCCGTCACCGGGCAGAATGGCAATTTTCTTGGTCATGGATATTCCAGCAGATATGAAAGGCGAAAAAGGGGCCGTCGGAATGCCGGCCCCTTGGGTGTGCGATTACTTACGCGGTGGCTGATCAGGCTTGCGGCTGCGTCTCGAGCCACGGGAAGCGCGCGAGCCGTTGCGCTTCGAATTCGCGGATCTTGTCGGCTTTCTCGAGCGTGAGGCCGATGTCATCCAGGCCGTTCAGCAGGCAATGCTTGCGGAACGGGTCGATGTCGAACGCCAGCTCACTGCCGTCGGGCTTGATGATCTTTTGCGCCTGCAGGTCGATCTCGAGCTGGTAACCGGGCGTCGCCTCCACTTCCGCAAACAGCGTCGAGACCACATCTTCCGGCAGGATGATGGGCAGCAAGCCGTTCTTGAAGCTGTTGTTGAAGAAGATATCGGCGTACGACGGCGCAATGATTGCACGAAAACCGTACTGGATCAGCGCCCAGGGCGCGTGCTCACGGCTCGAGCCGCACCCGAAATTTTCGCGCGCCAGCAGAATCGACGCACCCTGATAGCGCGGCTGATTCAACACGAAATCGGGGTTCAGCGGGCGCTTGGAGTTATCCATGCCCGGTTCGCCATGATCGAGATAGCGCAGTTCGTCGAACAGATTGGGGCCGAACCCCGTACGCTTGATCGATTTGAGGAACTGCTTGGGAATGATGAGGTCGGTATCGACGTTGGCGCGATCGAGCGGCGCGACCAGGCCCTTGTGAACGGTGAATGCTTGCATGATGGCCTCTATTTGAATTGGCGAACATCGACGAAGTGGCCGGCAACCGCCGCGGCGGCGGCCATGGCCGGGCTGACCAGGTGCGTACGCCCGCCCTGGCCCTGACGGCCCTCGAAGTTGCGGTTCGAGGTCGAGGCGCAACGCTCGCCGGGCTCGAGCCGGTCGGCATTCATGGCCAGGCACATCGAACAGCCGGGTTCGCGCCACTCGAAACCCGCCTCGAGAAAGATCTTGTCGAGACCTTCTTCTTCCGCCTGCTTCTTCACGAGACCCGAACCGGGCACCACCATGGCCTGCTTCACGTTGGCGGCCACACGCCGCCCGCGCACCACTTCGGCGGCCGAACGCAGGTCTTCAATGCGCGAATTGGTGCACGAGCCGATGAACACTTTATCGATACGAATGTCCGTAATCGGCATGTCCGGCTCGAGGCCCATGTATTGCAGCGCCCGCTTCATGCCGTTGCGTCGCACTTCATCGGTCTCGTTGGCGGGATTCGGCACGTTCGCGGTTACGGGAAGCACCATTTCGGGCGACGTGCCCCAGCTCACCTGCGGCTGCACGTCGGCCGCATCGATCTCGACCACGGTGTCGAACACCGCGCCTTCGTCGGAATGCAGCGTCTTCCAGTATTCCACCGCCTGATCCCAGGCATCGCCCGTGGGCGCGTAGGGGCGACCCCGGAAGTATTCGATTGTCTTTTCGTCGACAGCCACCATGCCGGAGCGGGCACCCGCTTCGATAGCCATGTTGCAGACCGTCATGCGCCCTTCGACCGACAGCGCACGGATCGTGCTGCCGCCAAACTCGATGGCATGACCCGTACCGCCGGCGGTGCCGATACGACCGATGATGTGCAGCACCAGGTCTTTGGCCGTACAGCCGGCAGGCAGCTCGCCTTCCACCTTGATGAGCATGTTCTTGCTCTTCTTCATGAGCAGCGTCTGGGTGGCGAGCACGTGTTCGACCTCGGACGTACCGATACCGAACGCAAGCGCACCGACCGCACCGTGGGTGCTGGTGTGCGAGTCGCCACAGACCACCGTCATGCCGGGCAGGGTTGCGCCCTGCTCGGGCCCGATGACGTGCACGATACCCTGTCGCATGTCATTCATGCGGAATTCGGTGATACCGTACTTTTCGCAGTTTTCGTCGAGGGTATCGACCTGCAGCCGCGAGACGGGATCGGCGATTCCGGCGGCGCGGTTTTCGGTGGGAACGTTGTGATCGGCCACTGCCAGATTGGCGCTGATGCGCCACGGCTTGCGCCCGGCCATGGCCAGACCTTCAAAGGCTTGCGGGCTCGTCACCTCGTGCACGAGATGGCGATCGATATACAGCAGACAGGTGCCGTCGGCTTCCTGGTGAACCACATGGGCCGACCAGAGTTTGTCGTAGAGTGTTTGGGGCATTGTCTATCTCGTTGGGGAATACCAGAGGAATCGGGACGCCCTGGGCCATGAAAAGCCCGGACATTGAATCCATTATGCCAGCCTGACATCCAGGTACAAGATAAGACTTTATACTGGTATGCAGAGTAACGGGATACCAGTGCCCGCCCCACGATCACGCCCCTACCGGTGTTGCAGCCATCGGTGTGCGGCTGCGTGCCGACGCGCCCCGTGCCGGACACGAACCCGCTGCCGGCCGCCGCGGAATCAGCGCCGTGCCGCCTCGTAAAGTGGCATCACCTTCTCGGCATTGCGCTGCAGCTCGGCGCTGCGCGTCGATGCAGACGGGTGTGTGGAAAGAAACTCGGGCGGTGCCCCGCCGCCGCTCAATGCGGCCATCTTCTGCCAGAGGGTGACAGCGGCACGCGGGTCGTAGCCTGCGCGGGCGGCCAGCTCCACACCGATGAGGTCGGCTTCCGATTCATGCGTGCGGCTGTTTGGCAGCGTGAACATCACGTTGGTCAAAGCCTTGCCCAGATCGCCCTGCGCCGCCACACCGGTAACTGCTGAAAGCACCGACAACCCGACCTGCGCCGCCATCTGCTGGGAGATCTGCTCGCGGGAATGTTCCCGAAGCGCGTGCGCCATTTCGTGGCCCAGCACCGCCGCAAGCTCGTCATCGGTGGGTTTGATGCGGTTGATCAGGCCCGTGTAGATCGCCATCTTTCCGCCAGGCATGCACCACGCATTGACGTCGTCGGAACTGATGACGTGAATTTCCCAAGGCCAGCTCGCGGCATCGGGCCGAAATGCGCCGACCTGGGCGATGAGCCGCTGAGTGATGGTGCGCACGCGCTGCACCTGCGCGGCGTTTGCGTCGAGCGCGCCTGCGGCGCGAGCCTGGCTCATCATCTCGGAATACTGGCGGTCGGCCACCTGCTGCAGCTGTGCGGGCGACACCGAGGCCGCCATGAACTGGCGGCGCTCCACGCCCACCGTACCGCTATCGGTGGTTTGCACCGTGGCGCAGCCAGTGAGCGCCGCCAGCACAAGCGTGCAGCCGTAAAGCGCAATGCGTCGTGTAAGGCTCAACGTCTTGTTCATGTCGGTTCCTTGCAATGAAGTGAGCGCCCTAGCCACGCCCGCATTGGGCGCGCTGCCGCAGCGCGTGATCCATGAGCACGATCGCAAGAAGGGCTTCGGCGATCGGCGTTGCGCGGATGCCTACGCAAGGATCGTGCCGCCCGAACGTCTGCACCGTGGTGGGTTCGCCCTCTACGGTGATGGACTGGCGCTCGACACGGATGCTGGAAGTGGGTTTGATGGCCAGCGACACGGTAATGGGCTGGCCGGACGAAATGCCGCCCAGCACGCCCCCTGCATGGTTACTTAGAAAACCGTCTGGCGTGATCTCGTCACCGTGCTGCGACCCGCGTTGCGTAATCGCTTCGAAACCGGCACCGATCGACACGCCCTTCACGGCGTTCAACCCCATCATCGCGTGTGCGATGTCGGCATCGAGCCGGTCGTAGATGGGTTCGCCCCATCCCGCCGGAACGTTCTCGGCCACCACCTCGATGCGCGCACCGATCGAGTCGCCGGCACGGCGCAGCTCGTCCATGAACGTTTCGAGTTCGGCAACCACCCCTGCATTGGGCGCGAAAAACGGATTGCGCTCGACTTCCTCCCATGATTCGAAGGGAATGTTCACGGGCCCCAGCTGGCTCATGAAGCCGCGAACCTGAATACCGTATTCGGTGGCAAGCCATTTCTTTGCAATGGCGCCCGCGGCCACCGTGGGTGCCGTGAGACGGGCCGACGACCGGCCGCCGCCACGCGGATCGCGCCGTCCATATTTTTTCCAGTACGAGTAATCGGCATGGCCGGGGCGAAAGGTCTGGACGATATTGCCGTAGTCGCCACTGCGCTGGTCGGTATTGCGAATCAGCAGACCGATGGGCGTGCCGGTGGTGTGGCCTTCAAAAACACCCGACAGAATCTCGACCTGATCGGGCTCGCGACGCTGCGTGACGTGCCGCGATGTACCGGGCCGGCGTCGATCGAGCTCTTTTTGAATGTCGGGGGCATCGAGTGCCAGCCCCGGCGGGCAGCCATCGACCACGCAACCGATGGCCGGGCCATGCGATTCGCCGAAATTGGTGACACAGAACAGTTTGCCTAAGGTGTTGCCGGACATGGATGGAAACGTGATGATTGAGCGTAGGCGGGCATTGTAGTCCGACCCATCACGACGAGCAGCTCACTTCCAGCCGCTCGGCCCATTCGGGTGCCGCTTCGGCATAACGTTCGTAGCCCGGGCGTTCGGTGTAGGGGTCGCGCAGCACGCTGAGCAGTGTTTCGATTTCGCCGGCGTCGCCGTGTTGCGCGGCGTCGATGGCGCCCTGGGCGAGATGATTGCGCAATACGTATAACGGATTCGCGCGCAGCATGGCTTCGCGGCGTTCCGGTTCGCTGCGCGGGTCGGCCTGCAATCGGGCGTGATACCGGGCCAGCCAGTCGCGCGCGGGTTCCGGGTCGGCGAACAGGCCCAGAAAGGGGGCCGGGTCATGCGGCGTTGCCGCCAGATGCCGGAATGCCAGCGTGAAATCGGCGCGCTGCCCATGCAGCAGACGCCACCAGGCATCGATCAGATCGTCGTCGCCCTCTTCCCACTGGTGCAGGCCCAGCTTGCGGCACAGATTGCCGTGGTATGCAATCAGAAAATCGCGTTCGTAGCCGGAAAGGGCATCGCGCAGGCTTTCTTCGGAAAGCTCCAACCCCAGGAACACGCCGCCCAGCCGGTACAGGTTCCAGTGGGCGACCGCGGGTTGCACGTTCCAGGCATAGCGCCCGTGCGTATCGCTATGGTTGCACACGTGGTTGGCCTGGAAGCGGTCGATGAACCCGTAAGGCCCGTAGTCGATGGTGAGCCCCAGAATCGACATGTTGTCAGTGTTCATGACACCGTGGCAAAACCCCACGGTCTGCCAGTCGGCAATGAGTGCGGCAGTACGCCGCGTGACCTCACGCAGCAGGCGCAACACCGCGTTCTCGAACGTGGGCGGCTCGCCGCCGTGCGACTCAAGCAGATCGGGAAAATGGCGCTCGAGCACATATTCGGCAAGCGTGCGCAGGTTCTGCGGGTTGCCCGCCCAATGCTCGAAACTGCCGAAGCGCACGAAACTGGGTGACACGCGCGTGACGATGGCGGCCGTTTCAACCGTTTCACGGTACACCGGGTCGTCGGAGACCACGAGCGCCAGGGCCCGCGTGGTGGGAATGCCCAGCCCTGCCATGGCTTCACCGGCAAGGTATTCGCGCACCGACGAACGCAATACGGCCCGCCCGTCGCCCATGCGCGAATACGGCGTACGCCCCGAGCCTTTCAGTTGCAGTTCCAACGGGCCATTAGGTGTGATGACTTCGCCCAGCAAGTGTGCCCGGCCGTCGCCCAGTTGCCCGGCCCACACGCCGAACTGATGCCCGCTGTAAACCGCCGCAAGAGTCTTGCCCCCAGGCAGGGGGCGCTGGCCGGACACGACTTCAAGGAACTCGGGCGAACGCAACGCGGCCTCGTTCAGGCCCAGCATAGCCGCGACCTCGGCATTCACATGCAGCAGGCGCGGATCGGTGAGCGGCCGCGGTGAAAGCTCGGTGTAAAAATCGGGCGGCAGCCGTGCGTATGAGTTATCGACGTTCAGGTGGGCAAGCGAATGGGTCATGGCGTGCTTCGTGGGGCTTTGCCAGCACGCGCCTTGGCCGCACGTTTGGCGGGCCGGCAATACAAAATGGCGCTGACATAGAACAGCAACGAAAGGGCAATTTCCACGCCTGCGAGCGCGGCTGAAACCGGATTGGTGTCGGACCACGCACGCATCACCCCTTCCATGAACCACAGCAGTATGAACATGGAGGCCCACTGCATGGTATAGAGATTGCCCCTCACTACACCACGCAGCGGCAGCAGCAGGGGCAGCGCCTTGAGGGCCAGCCAGAATCCGCCGGGCGTAATGGGCGCAAGCCACACTTCCCACACAATGCACAGAATGAACAGAGCAACGAGCGCCGCCGCCGCAACATGGCGCCACAAGGGATTCAGAGGGGGTGTCATGCTGCTATTATCACCCGAAACGATTACCGGCTGACAGGCCATGCACGGGTTGGCACAAACGGAAAAACGTCGCGACTGGCGGGCCACCGCCGCCACAGCCTTGAAGGTTGTGAAGTACGCCGTGCGCCGCGCCCAGGAAAAAAATCTCACCCAGGTGGCTGCCAGCCTCACTTACACCACCGTACTCAGCCTCGTTCCGCTGCTGGCCGTGGTGCTGGCATTGTTCACCGCCTTTCCGCTGTTCGCCGACTTTCGCGTCGCGCTCGAAAGCTTTCTGGCCAACAGCCTGATGCCGGCCGTGGTGTCGGAAAACGTCATGGGGTACCTGAACCAGTTCGCGGCCAAGGCCTCGGGCCTGACCACCGTGGGTGGCCTGGCGCTCATCGTGACCTCGGTCATGCTGTTTCGAACGATCGACGACGCCTTCAACGAGATCTGGCAGGTCGAGACCCGCCGCCCGCTGCGCCAGCGCATTCTGGTGTATTGGGCCCTGCTTTCGCTGGGGCCCATACTGGTCGGCGCGAGCCTGTGGGCGCTCACCATGCTGGCGCGCGAATCGCTGGGCCTGATCGGCGACATGAATGAGGTCGCGGAATTTTCGCTCTCGCTTCTTCCGCTGATGCTCACCGGGCTGGGTTTTTCCGCCATGTTCCTCACAGTGCCCAACCGCAGCGTGCGCTGGAAGGACGCCCTGGTTGGCGGCTTCTTCACGGCCATCATTCTCGAATTCCTGCGTGTGGGCATCGCCTACTACCTCGCCCGGTTTCCGTCGTACACCATTATCTACGGGGCCTTTGCCACGATCCCCATCTTCCTGCTGTGGATGTATGTGTCATGGCTTGTGATTCTGCTGGGCGCAACCGTTACCGCACTGTTGCCCGCCTTGCGTCAGCGGCGCTGGGCGCAGCAGCATTACGTGGGTGCCGCATTGGTCGATAGCGTGCGCGTGCTGAACGTGTTGTGGGCCTCACGGGCAGCGCCGTCTCCCGGGCGCGCCACCGAAGACCTGTGTGCCGACTTGGCGCTGCACCAGGATGAACTCGACAAGGTTCTGCACCTGCTCAAGCGGTTGGGCTACGTCGTGAATACGCAGGAACAGGATTGCGACACAGAGGTCTGGGTCATGGCATGCGACCCGAGGCATGCCGCGTTGCAGCCTCTGATCGATGCCTGGCTGTTCGACACCCGCCAGCCGGGGTTGCGCCATGCGCCGGGCCTGGTGCCCGCCGTGGCCCGGTCGCTGGCCGGCGAAACCGTCACCCTCGAGGCCCTCTTCACCCGTAGCGCTACCACAACGTAACGGCTTTCAGGCACAATACATCCGTATATCCCAATCGGAGACACCGGGAGAACGAATATGTTGAAAGTCAGTGAAATCCTGCGGGTCAAGGGCAACACGCTCTATACCGCCACCCCCGATACGTCCATACAAGACGCCATAGACTGCATGTCGGAACAAGACATCGGGTCGCTCGTCATCATGGATCACGGGCAGCTGGCTGGCATGCTCACCTTCCGGGAGATCATCCGCTACCTGCATCGCGCCAAGGGCAATGTGGGCGATTACACCGTGCGCAGCATCATGGATGACGCCCCGGTCAGCGTCTCGCCCAACACGGGCTTCGAAGAAGTGCAGCGGCTCATGCTTGAAAAGCATGCCCGCTATATCCCGGTAATGGACGGCCCGACCCTGCTTGGCGTGATTTCGTTCTACGACATGGCCGCCGCCATCGTGGCCGCCCAGGCGTTCGAAAACACCATGCTCAAGGCGTACATTCGCGACTGGCCGGGCGACAGCCAGACTTCCGTCTAGCGTTTCACGCCTGTTCCTGTACCGCGGGCGGCGCCAGTGCCGCCCATGCGCGCTCGAGCACCCTCGGGTCATTTGCAGTCAGCTGCCTGGCGTCAGACAACGTCTGGCGCCAGCGGCGCGCGCCCGGGCGCCCGCTTTGCCAGCCCAGCATGCCTTTGATCACCATGCGCAACGGTACACCCGCCTGAGTCTGGCGTGCTGCATACTGCATCATGGCGTTCAGCACGTGCTGATCGTCTGGCGCGCTCGAGGTCTGGCCCAATGCCACCGACAATGCCGACAACACGCCAGGCGTATGCCAGGCGGCGCGGCCCACCATCACGCCATGAAACGTCTGGAGCGCCTGCTGACACTGCGCAGGTTGCGCCAGGCCGCCGTTCAACACAAACACGGCATCGGGGAAGTCGGCCACCAGCCGCGCCGCCACGTCGTAACGCAGCGGCGGAATTTCGCGGTTGTCTTTGGGGCTCAGGCCCTTGAGGACGGCGTTGCGTGCATGCACGATGAACACCCGGCAGCCCGTATCGTGGATTTGGCCGACGAAGTCGCGCACGAATGAATACGATTCATCGTAATCCAGGCCGAGGCGGTGCTTTACCGTAACGGGTACGCTCACCGCGTCTTGCATGGCCTTGATGCAGTCGGCCACAAGAGCCGGCTCGGCCATCAGGCACGCACCAAATGCGCCCTTCTGCACCCGCTCGGACGGGCAACCGCAATTCAGGTTGATCTCGTCGTACCCCCATTGTTCGCCCAGGCGTGCCGCATGCGCCAGATCGGCCGGCTCGCTGCCACCCAGCTGCAGCGCGACGGGATGCTCGGCCGTATCGAAGTCGAGGTGACGTGCCACGTCGCCATGAACCAGTGCACCGGTAGTGATCATCTCGGTATACAGCCGTGCGTGCGGGGCCAGCAGGCGATGAAAATACCTGCAATGCCTGTCAGTGACGTCGATCATGGGCGCAACACACAGGCGCCATGCCGACGCCGGCGCATCAAAGGGGGGTTCGGGTTTCATTTACACTGCTTCATCAAGAGGGCTTGCGGCCTCAAACCTCTTATTTTCGCATGCCTGGCAAGGTGGACTAAAATCCAGCGGGCCGCCTTCCACCCTCATTCAAAGGAAACACACGCATCCATGGCTGTATTCACCCCTGTCAGCGATGACGACGCCCGTGAGCTGCTGCAACGCTACGACCTGGGAGACCTGGTTTCGCTGCGAGGCATCACCGCCGGCATCGAGAACACCAATTATTTTCTGAACACCACGCGGGGTGAATACGTACTGACGATATTCGAGGTGCTCACCGCCGAGCAGCTGCCGTTCTATATCGAACTCATGGGGCATCTGGCCGAGGGCGGGGTACCGGTTCCGCACCCCCAGCGCATGCGCGACGGCCAGCGGCTCACCACGCTGCACGGCAAACCCAGCACCATCGTGACACGCCTTTCGGGTGGCTACGAGCCCGACCCGGGCCCGCAACACTGCGCCCTGACGGGCGAAACGCTGGCGCGCATGCACCTTGCCGCCGCCGATTTCCCGATTCGGCAGCCCAATTTGCGCGGGCTCGCATGGTGGCAGGAAACGGTTCCGCACGTCCTGCCCTTCCTTACCGACGACCAGGCGACCATGCTGCGCACCACGCTGGCAGAGCAAACGGCCTTCGCGCAATCGCCCACCTACGCCGCCCTGCCGGCCGGCCCGGCGCACTGTGATCTGTTTCGCGATAACGTACTGTTCGATGGCACCTACGAAACGCCGCGCATGGGCGGGTTCATCGATTTCTATTTTGCCGGCTGCGATACCTGGCTGTTCGACGTGGCGGTGAGTGTCAACGACTGGTGCATCGAACGCGAAACAGGCGCGTTCCGCCCCGATCGGCTCGAGGCGTGGCTCAAGGCCTACGCCGCGCTGCGCCCGTTCACCGCGCAGGAACACGAAGCGTGGCCGACAATACTGCAGGCGGCGGCCCTGCGGTTCTGGATTTCGCGGCTGTACGACTATTTCCTGCCACGCCCGGCACAAACCCTCAAGCCGCACGACCCGCGCCATTTCGAACGCATCCTGCGCCTGCGCCGCGAAACCGCCGCGCCGCAGCTGCCCTGAGCCGCCGTCATGCAAGCCGCCATTCTCCCCATCAATGCAGGCTGGTTCTGGATCGACCAGGGCTACCGCATCTGCCGCCGGCAACCGCTCGCCATGTTCTTCTGGAGCATGACACTCAGCATGCTCATTTCCCTGAGCTACCTGGTGCCGCTGTTCGGCCAGATGGCGCTCATCATCGCCACACCCAGCCTCACTTTCATGACGCTGGCGGCGTGCCGGCGCATCGATTCTGGGCAACCCATGCAACTGGGCATGTGGACCCGGCCGCTGCGCGACGCCCGCGTGCGCAAGCGCCTGTTCGTTCTGGGGCTCGCCTATCTGGCCAGCTGCTTCGCCGGCGGGCTGCTGGCCACCCTGCCCTTTCTCGATACCCTCACGGCCGCCATCGAGGGCCAGGGCCAGATCGACGAGTACGCGCTGTTGCAGGCCATGCGCGCACCCATGATCACGTTCGGGGTGCTGTACGTGCTGATTTCCATGCTGTTCTGGCACGCACCGGCGCTGATCGGCTGGCACGGCGTGCCGCTGGGTCAGGCCCTGTTTTTCTCGATGGTGGCCTGCTGGCGCAACAAATGGGCCTTCCTGTTGTACGGCATTACCTGGGCGGCCATCTTTATCGGCATCCAGCTACTCGCATCGCTGCTGGTCGGCCTCGGGCTGTCGGCGACGTTTCTGCAGTTCTTGCTGCTGCCCGTGAACGTCGCCATCACGGCGGTGCTCTATGCGAGCTTTTACCCGGCTTACGTGAGCGTGTTCAGATCCGCTGAATGATCGTGGCCGTGGCCATGCCGTGGCCAATGCACATCACCTGCAACCCCAGCTCGCCACCGCTATGTTCGAGCCCGGCCAGCATTTTCGCCATCAGCCCCGCACCCGTGGCACCCAGCGGGTGCCCGTGCGCAATGGCACCACCCCACGGGTTCAGGCGCTCTTCCTTCACCGGAAATTCCCGCAACCAGGCCAGCACCACGCTGGCAAAGGCCTCGTTCACCTCGATCCAGTCGAAGTCGTGAATGGAAAGGCCGCTGCGTTGCAGCGCCAGGCGCGTGGCCGGAATGACGCCGGTCAGCTGCATCACCGGGTCGGAACCCACCGCCACGCGCGCCACGAAACGCGCACGCGGCCTATGGCCCTCGGCTGCGGCCGCCGCCCGATCGGCCACCAGCACCAGCGACGCGCCATCGGCGATCTGGCTGGCATTGCCGGCTGTAATGCGGCCTTCGCCAGGGGCCCTGAATACCGGAGCAAGCGCCGCCATGCGGGCCATGTCGACCTGGCCACGCATGCCTTCGTCAACCTGCTGTTGCACCGCGTCACCCTCGCGCGATCGGCCCTGCAAAGACACGATCTCGCGGCCCTGCAGCGTACGGGCCGCCCAGGCCCGTTCGTGACTGATGCGCGCCCATTCGTCGAGCTCTTCGCGGCTGATCTGCCAGTGCTCTGCAATGCGTTCGGCGCTCTCCACCTGGTGGATCAGGGGCTGGCGCTCGAGCAGCGCCGGGTTCAGATCGTTGAACCCGGTAAAGGCATGCCGGCCCAGCGTGAGGTCGGTAAACATGGGTACCCGGGTCATGCTCTCGACCCCGCCTGCAACCACGTAGCGGGCGTCGCCGGCCGCAATCGCCTGGGCGGCGAAATGCACCGCCTGCTGGCTGGAGCCGCACATGCGGTTCAACGTGACACCGGGTACGCCATGGGGCCAGCCCGCAAGCATGAGCGCAAGGCGCGCAATGTTGGCACCCTGCTCGCCCGCCTGGCTCACGCACCCCACGATGACGTCTTCCACCGCCGGCATGTGCGTGCCGTATCGCCTGGTCAGCTCACCCAGCAGACCCGCAAGCAGCGCATCGGGGCGATGTTCCCTGAGCGCCCCGCCGGGGCGCCCGAAGGGTGTACGGAAGGCGTCGAGAATGACCGGTTCGGACACGGCAGACGTCATAGGGGCAAGACTCAGGTGGCAGTGTTGATGAAATCGGGGCGACGCTTCTGCAGGAAGGCCTCGACCCCTTCACGAAATTCGGCACCGCGGGCGCCCTGCAGGAATGCCTGACGTTCGGCGTCGAGCTGTTCCGGCAAGGTGCGCAGGGCCGCGCCGCGCAGCAGTGCCTTGCTGCGGCCCAGCGCCTGCACGGCGCTTTCGGCAAGCTGAGTGGCCAGCGCATCGGCCCGCGCATCGAGTTCGGCGGCCGGCACGACCCAGTTCACCAGGCCCAGTTGCAGGGCCGCCTCGGCGTCCACAGGCTCATTCAGCAGCGTGAGCGCCATGGCCTTGCGCAGGCCCAGCAGCCGCACCAGATGCCAGGACCCCGACGCATCCGGGTTGGCCCCCAGCCGCGTATAGGCCATTTGAAAGGTGACGTTGTCGGCGGCGAGCGCCAGATCGGCTGCCAGCGCGAAGCTCATGCCGGCACCGGCCACTGCTCCGTGCAGCACCGCCAGGACCGGGATCTGCAGCGCCGCCATCTGTGCCACACCCTCGTGTACTGGGCTAATGATGCGATCGGGGTTGACGTGCGGATCGGCCGCCATTTCGGCAACGTCGCCGCCTGCCATGAATGCCCGCCCTGCACCGCGCAAAACCAGCACACGTACTGCGGGGTCGGCCGCCACCTGCGCCACGGCGTCACGAAAGCGTTGCGCCATCTCGATGTTGATGGCGTTCAACGCCGCGGGACGATTGAACGTGATGGTGGCCACGGCACCCGTGGTGTCGTATAGCAGGGCCGATTCCGGCGTCGGGTTGCCCTGCGCAGGCGTTGCCGCCGTGCTGCCGTGTCGTGCAAGGGGATCGGAAGAGGATACTGTCACGTTTTTTCCTGCTCAATTCAGTTTCGTTCGACGGGCACCAGTTCGGGGAACGCCACCTTCAGCATTTCGTCGATGAAGATGTCGGAATGCACCCTGCCCCCCGGCTTGTACCAGCGCACCATGTGGTTCATGCCGCCCAGCACGTACTTTCGAATCAGTACGGGGTCGCCTGCGACCAGCCCGGCATCCACGGCGGCAGTAATGGCGCGATGCCAGATCGCCTCGTAAGCGTCACCCAGCTCGCGAATGCGGCACTTGCCTGCGTCAGACAAGCTGCGCCAATCGAAGATGATAGCGTGCATGGCGTTGCCGCCCACCCCGTGTATGAGGCTGTTCATGTGCAGCCTGAACAGACCTTCCAATGCCCGCGCCGGGTCGCGCTCGGCGTGCAGCAGGGCCTCGCCCTCATCGATCACCGACTGAATGCCGTTGGCCATTACAGCAAGCAGGATCTGTTCCTTATTGCGAAAGTGATGAAACAGGCTGCCCGACTGCAGCCCGACGGCGGCGGCCAGCTCGCGCACCGTGGTGCGCTCGTAGCCCTGTTCACGAAACAGTTGCGCGGCCACCAGAACCAGCGCATTGCGACGCCCGTCGTCGGAAGGCCGGGAAGCCGGCGGATTCGGCACAGCGGAGCTTCTCATGCGTACAGTGCCTCGATTTCGGATTGATAGGTTTCGTAGATGATGGCGCGCCGCACTTTCATGGTGGCCGTCACCTCGCCGTCATCGTGGTCGAGTTCCTTGGTCAGCAGGTGGAAGCGCCGGATGCGCGCCACCTCGGCAAGCTGCGAGTTGGCTTTCTGCACTTCGGCGTCGATCAGTGCCCGCACCTCGGGGTTTTCGGTCAGCGACCGGAAATGCGTGAAGGCAATACCGTTGGACTCCGCCCATTTCGACACCGTTTCGAAGTCGATCTGGATCAGTGCCGCCACGAACTTGCGCCGGTCGGCCACAATGATGCATTCCTTCACGTAGGGGCTTGCCTTCACTGCGTTCTCGATTTCGGAAGGCGTGAGGTTCTTGCCGCCCGCCGTGATCATCACGTCTTTCAGGCGGTCAACGATATAAAAGGCCCCGTTGTCTTCGCGCACGACGTCGCCGGTAAGCAGCCAGCCATCCTTGATGACCGAGGCCGTCTGTTCGGGGCTCTTGTAGTAGCCGGCGAAGACAATATCGCCGCGCACCAGCAGTTCGCCCGCATCGCCGACCCGGCATTCCACGCCCGTGGTGGCCGTGCCCACCGACCCCCAGCGCACATCGTTCAAGGGCTGCCCCAGAATCATGCCGGTGGATTCGGTGAGCCCGTAGACTTCAATGAGCGGTACCCCCAGCGTTCGGAAATAGCGGATTACTGCCGGCGAGATGGGTGCCGCACCGGTGAGCGCAACCGTGGCCTTGCGCAGCCCGATGAAATTCAGCAATGCCCGCAATACCAGCCAGTACCAGAAGCCGTAGGTGAGCCGTTCGCGCAGCGTACGCTGCGCCGCCGACTTATGGGCAAACGGTTCGCACGCCGCCAGCGCCCGCTCGTACAGCGCACGCACCGGGGCGTGCGCTTCCTGCATCTTGATCGTAATGGCCGCATACAGCTTTTCCCAGATGCGTGGCACTCCCAGAAACAGCGTGGGGGCCACCTCGCGCAGATCCTCCTGCACGGTGCGCAGCGATTCGCCAAAATTGACCTGGGAGCCCAGGTAAATGGGCACGAAGGTGGTGAGCATCTGTTCGGCCACATGGCACAGTGGCAGGTATGACAGGTGGCGTGCGTCGCCCGTAAGCTCGAGGCGATCGACGATGCCGGGCACGACCGCCCGCATGTTGCGGTACGTGATCATGGCGCCCTTGGGCTTGCCCGTGGAGCCGGACGTGTAAATCATGAGCCCCACGTCATCCAGCGTCTGACGGCTCAGCACCTCGTCGATCAGGCCGCCGTGCGTGGCGGCGCGTTCGCGGCCCAGCGCTTCCATCTCGGCGAAGCTGCAGATGCGGTCGCGAAGCGTTTCGGGGTAATTGCGAAAACCCTTGGTTTCCACCACCACGATCCGCTTGAGTCGCGGCAGCAGCTCCAGCGATTCCAGCACCTTTTCCGCCTGCTCCTGGTCTTCGCAGACCACGAGCTCGACATCGGCGTGCGCCAGCACGTAACTGGCTTCGGCGGCCGGGCTCGTGGGGTACACCCCGACCGTCACCGCCGCCACTGCGCCGGCACCCATTTGCGCCAGCACCCATTCCAGGCGGTTCTCGGAAATGACGCCCACATGCCCGCCGGGCTCGAGACCCAGGGCGTGCATGCCCAGCCCCACATGGCAGGCACGCTGCCAGTAATCGGCCCAGGTATAGGGGTTCCAGATGCCGAAATCCTTCTGCCGGATCGCGATGCGCCCGGGCGTCTGCGCCGCCCGCTCACGCAGCATCTGCGGCAGGGTCAGGTCGGCGGGTTGAAATGAAACGTGTGCCATGTTCCCGGCCTCATGAAAGCCAGCGCTTTCTGCGCTTGTAGTGCTTGACGTCGCGGAAGCTGCGCCGTTCGCCGCCGCCGCCCATGCCAAGGTAAAACTCGCGCACGTCGGCGTCGCCCGCCAGGCGCTCGGCCGTGCCATCGATCACGACCTTGCCCATTTCCATGATGTAGCCGTAATCGGCAATCGCCAGCGCCACCGACGCATTCTGCTCGACCAGCAGCATGGCCGTGCCCTGCTCGGCATTGATGCGGGCGATGATGCCGAAGATGTTTTCCACCAGCACGGGCGACAAGCCCAGCGACGGCTCGTCAAGCAGCATGAGCCGGGGCCGGGCGATGAGTGCGCGCCCGATGGCCAGCATCTGCTGCTCGCCACCCGACAGGTAACCGGCCAGGCCCTTGCGCCGCTCATGCAGGCGTGGAAAGTACTCGTACACCATATCGAAGTCGGCGCGTACCGCCCTGCGACCCTCCAGTGCGTAGGTGGCGGCCACCAGGTTTTCTTCGACCGTCAGATCCTCGAACACCCGCCGCCCCTCCATGACATGGCTCATGCCGCTGCGCACCAGGGCCTGGGGGGGCAGGCCCCCCACGTCGCGGCCATCGTAGGTGATGCGCCCGCTCACGAGCTCGCCGTCTTCCAGCTCGAGCAGCCGTGAAATGGCCTTGAGCGTCGTGGACTTGCCGGCGCCGTTGCTGCCCAGCAGCGCCACCACCTGGCCGCTGGGCACGCTGAGCGACAGGCCGCGCAAGACCTGCACGACCTTGTTGTAGACCACCTCGATGTTGTTCAGCTCGAGGATCATTGCACCCCCTCTCAGTCGAGCACGATCCAGTCGGACGCGGGCACCATCTTCTTGGCGGCATAATCAGCCCGATAGATGCGCCCCACCGGCACGGAGTTGCCCTTCACGGAAATGGGAATGCCGATGATGCCGCCCGTGTCGAAATTCTGAATCGACTGCAGGCTGGCCTTGAGATTGGCCGAGGTCAGTTCCTTGCCGGCTTCCAGCGTGCGCTTGGCGGCTTCGGTCATGAGCATGGCGGCCATGAAGCCCTGCATGTAGGCGGTGCTCTGGTATTCCGGGCGCATTTCGCGAATCTTCGCCAGCATCGGTGCCTCTTCCTCGTCGTAGTAGTAGCGGAACGGCATCACGCCCATGAAGCCGTCGGCGTTCTCGCCCATTTTCATGACGGTGGAGTTGTCCATCGTCCAGAACGTGCCCATGTAGCGGCTCTTCAAGCCCATCTGCTTGCCCTGCGCGATGAACTCGGGAATCGGGGCGAGCACGTAGCCGTGGAAGATGGTGTAGTCGGGATTGGCGCGGCGCAGCTTGAGCACCTCGGTCGAGACGTCGACACTGCCCGGGGGCGTCATGATTTCGGCACCCACCTTGAGACCCAGCTCCTCGGCCCGCTTGCGCGAGGTTTCAATGGGGTCGCGTCCGAACTCGGTATCGGAATACACGAAGGCCACCGTGGCGCCGGGTTTTTCATTGGCGATGTATTTCAGCAGAATGCCGAACATCTCGGTGTAGTCGGGGCCCACCAGGAACTGCGCGGGGAACTTCTCGGGGTCGTTGATTTCGGTGGCGAACGACGCACCGGTCATCAGAATGTTGCCCATGCGCTCCAGTTCCGGGTTGATCGTTTTCGAGAAACCGGTGGAGTCGCCGTAATACAGGTTCACCGTATTCTGGCTGGTGATCTTCTTGAATGCCGCCACCGACACGTCGACCTTGTAGCCGGTGTCTTCGGGCACATAGCTGACCTTGCGCCCGGCGATGCCACCCTGCTCGTTGATCATTTTCACGTAATCGCCGATACCGGCATGTATGCCCACGCCCGCGAAGGCAAAAACGCCGCTCATCGGTATCGAACCGCCGATAACGATCTCGCCGCCCTCCTGCGCATGTGACAGCGATGCGAGCGACAGGCCCAGGCAGAGCCCGACGGGTGCGGCCCAGCGCTTGAGAAAAGCGGGCACTCTGGTAAGGGTGTGACTCATGCGATGCTCCTGACGGTTGGATATGAAGCCGCCGCGCCTAATTGCGAAACGGCCACAGGTGGAAGAAGCGCCGCACCCGACGCCAGACTTCGGCGAGGCCGTGCGGTTCGAAAATCAGGAATCCCACGATCAGCAGACCGAACACGATCGTGCGAACCGGGGCGACGTACTGCAGTGTGTCGCCCTCGATCGGCAGCCAGCCGACCATAATGCGCAGCACCTCGGGCACCATCGTCATGAAGATGGCGCCCAGAATGCCGCCCAGAATCGACCCCATGCCGCCCACGATGATGGCGGCCAGGAAGAAAATAGACATGATCAGGGGGAAGCTTTCCGGAGTGACCACGCGGAAGAAATACGCCCACAGGCCGCCGGCCACCCCGGCATAGAATGACGACAGGCCGAACGACAGCAGCTTGTAGCGCAGCAGCGGAATGCCCAGCACCTCGGCCGAGATATCGCGATCGCGGATCGCAATGAACGCGCGCCCGATGCGGGTGCGAAACAGGTTTGCCGCACCCAGCACCATCAGCACCGTTACCGGCACGATCAGCCAGTAAATGCGAAACGACGTGTCGAGCGCCAGGCCGAAGACCTGCGCCGGTGGTACCGTCATGCCACCCGTGCCCCCCGTGAAGCCCGAGTTCACGAACAGGAAGTGGGCGAGGAACGATGCGGCAATGGTGACAATGGCCAGATACAGCCCCTTTACCCGCAGCGACGGAATGCCCACCACGATGCCGCCCAGCATGGCCACGACGCCGCCGGCCAGCAGGTTGAACAGGAACATCGTGCCGAAATAGTGTTCAAGCACCGCCACCGTATAGGCACCCAGTCCCATGAAGGCCGCCTGCCCCAGGCTCACCAGGCCGGTGTAGCCGGTAAGAATGTTCAAGCCCGTGGCGCTGGCAACGTGAATCGACACCAGGCAGGCGAGATAAAGCCAATAGTCACTGGCAAGAAACGGGTACAGCACCAGCGCAACGCCCAGCAGCACGGCCCACGTACGTTGCGTGGCCGAATCGAACAGGGCCTCGTCGAGCTGATAGCTTTCCTTTGCCGTAGCGATACGCATGCTCAGAGCCTCTCTATCTCTTGGGTGCCGAACAGGCCGTACGGGCGCACCATAAGTACCGCCACCAGCACCAGGAACGTCACCAACAGTTTGTATTCACCACCCAGGTACGCGCCGGCCCACGCCTCGAGCACACCGATCATCAGGCCGGCCACCAGCGCGCCCAGCACACTGTCGAGCCCGCCCACGATCACCACCACCAGCACCGACAGCCCGAAGATGCCCATGGAAGACGAAATACCCCCGATCGCGCCCACCGCAATACCCGCCACCGCCGCAAGTGCAGCCGCCAGAATCCATGCGAGCGAAAACACGCGCGGCACGTTGATGCCCATGGCATAGGCCGCCGCCTGATCGATGGCCGTTGCGCGCAGCGCCACGCCGCCGCGCCACCAGCGGAACACCGCCAGGCTTACCGCCACCAGCAGCACCGCAACCAGGAAGCTGTAGAAAATCTTGGGCGAGACGAAGGCTTCACCCAGGAAGATCGGTTCGTTCGGAATGAACTCGGGCAGCCGGCGCTGATCAGCCGACCAGATCAGTTCGACCACGCCTACCATGATCGAACCCAGCCCTACTGTCACCATGAACACCGAAATCGGCGATTCGCCCAGCATGGGGCGGATTGCAACGCGCTCGACCACGCCGCCCAGCACGGCGCTGACCGCAATGGCGGCCACGATCGCAACGGGTACCGGCCAGTTCATGCCCGCGGCAAACGCAAAGAACGCATACGCACCCAGCATCAGCATTTCGCCGATGGCCAGGTTCACAACGCGCGTGGCTTTGTAGATCATTACGAATGCCAGCCCGGCCAGCGCATACAGCCCGCCGCCGCCAATACCGGCCAGCGTGACCTCGAACAGAAAGAGCCAGTCCATCAGACGCCCTCCTGTGCCGGAGCATGCGCATCGCGCGGCGTAACACCGTGACCCGCGTTGGCGTTGCCGCCCGCTGCACCGTTGGCGCCGCCCGCGGCCTGTGCCTGCGCGCGGCCACGACGCAGCCGCTCGCGCAGCTCGGTCACGTCGCCCGAGCCCAGGTAGGCGCGTACCACCTCGGGGTTGCCCTGCACCTCGGCCGGCTTGCCCTGGGCAATGACCTGACCGAAATTGAGCACCACCACGTGGTCGGAGAGATCCATGACCAGCCCCATGTCGTGCTCCACCATCAGCACGGTCACGCCCCACTCGGCATTCACGTCGAGGATGAAGCGCGCCATGTCTTCGGTTTCTTCCCGGTTCATGCCGGCCACGGGCTCATCCAGCATCAGCACGCGCGGCTGCATGGCCAGGGCGCGGGCCATTTCCACCCGCTTCTGCAGACCGTAAGGCAGCGCCGCCACGGGCGCATGACGAATGTGGTCGATTTCCAGAAAATCGATAATGCGTGCTTCGATGTCGGCACGCAATTCCATTTCTTCGCGCCGGGCGGCGCCCAGATAAAACAGGCTCTGGAAAATGTTGGTCTTGAGCTGGCAGTGGCGCCCCAGCTTGATGTTGTCGAGCACCGACATGCCGCGAAACAAGGCAATGTTCTGAAAACTGCGTGCCAGACCCAGGCGGGCGCGTGCGGGCGCGGGCAGGCGGGTAATGTCGCGGCCTTCAAAGAAAACCGACCCCGACTGGGGTCGGTAAAAGCCCGATATCGTATTGAAAAGCGAGGTTTTGCCGGCCCCGTTCGGACCGATGACCGTGGTGATGGAGCCCGGCCGGACATCGAATCCGACTCCATTCAACGCCTTCACGCCGCCGAATGCCAGCGTAAGGCCGTCCACGCGCAGGACAGGATCCACTGTCGCCACTGATGCCTCCTCGTTGTTATATGCCGCGATCAGCGCTGCTTGTATATGTGAGCGCGGGTGCATCACCCGATCAAGCGCTCGGTTGAAACAATGCCTTACAGCACATCAGACCGGCAAGCGCGGACTTACCCTGAGCTGCAATGCAGCATGGATGCGTTGCGGATAATCGGGATGATTCCGGCAGTAGCCGGCCGGAAGCTCGAGAACCATACGGGCGTGCGGGTCGGCCACCATGCGCCATGGCGAGACGGCGTGTATACAGCTTCGGACGCCGCCTCGGGCGTCGATGAACACCACGTCAATCGCACGACGCATGAAGAACGTGTGTACGGCGCGACACGGCACCAGCAGCAACCCTTCATCGGGCGCGAGCGACCGCCCTGCGTGCAGCCCCAGCAGCCGCTTCGAAAAGGTGTCGGCGACGCGCAGGCGCAGCGGCGCTGTCATGGCATCAGCCGCCGCTGTCATGGCATCACGCCAGCGCCATGAACTTGGCAGCGATGGGCACCGCAATGATCAGAAACGAACACGGAAAGATGCAGGTGATGAGCGGAAACATGAGTTTCACGGGCGCTTCGAGCGCCAGTTTTTCCGCCCGCTGAAAGCGTTCACTACGACGCTGACCGGCCTGGGCGCGCAACACCGGCCCCAAACTCATGCCGGACTGTTCGGCCTGCGCCACCGCCGAGACGAAATAATGCAGCTCACGCAGTTCGCAGCGTTGAGCCCACTGCAGCAATGCGGTGCGTTGAGGCGCACCGGTGCGGATATCGGAAAGCATGCGGTGCAGTTCGTCGTACAACGCTCCGCCCGGCCCGTGGCTCGCCACCTGCCTTAGCGCACCGTGCAGGTTCAACCCGGCCTCGACGCACAACGTGACCATGTCGAGCATGAACGGCAGCTGGCGCAACATGGCCTGCCTGCGCACCCGTATGCGGCGCCGCAGCCGCGCAACGGGCCACAGTGCGGCGGGTGCCGCCGAAGCAGAAACGAACACGAGCAGCGTGGCTGCAGAAAGAGCTTCGTGCAGCATCAGCATGGCAAGGCCGCCGGCCATTGCGCCAAGAATGATCTGAAGCGCGCACAAGTGCTGCGGCGACCATGGCGCGTGGGCCCCGGCCCGCTGCAGCAACTGCTGCAAGTGGCGGCGCTGGCGCCATGTCATGAAGGGGCCGCACGCGTGAGCCACGGCATCGACCCAGGGCCACATCAGGCTCAATGCCATGCGCTTTGGTCGGGCCAGCGATTCGTTGGCCACGGCGTAAGGTCTGCCCAGCCACCAGGCCAGCAGGTACAGCGAAAGTGCCGCACAAGCCATGCTGATCCATATCCACATCGTAGCTACCTCCTGCCGGGGCCGAAATCGGACGTCTCAACCGACCGCGTCCACACTCTGGATTCGGCATCTGCGCTGGCATGGCTCAAACGTCGATGCGCACGATGCGCCGCACAAGCATGATGCCGGCCACTTCCAGTACGCCAATCAGACCCATTAACGCCCAGCCTTGCGCAGTGCGCCACAGCAGTGACATTGATGCGGGATCGATGGCATGCAGCGCGACGGCAAGTATTACCGGCAAGGCCGCCATGATCCAGGCCTGCATGCGCCCCTGGGCGGTCAGTGCGCGTATGCGCCCCAGCAACTGATGGCGAGTGCGCAGCGTGGCCGAGATGCGTTCGAGCGTTTCCGCAAGACTGCCGCCCGTTTGCCCTGCCACCTTGATGGCCGCCACGACCAGCCCCACGGCTTCGGTGTCGACGCGTCGTTGCAGGGCGTCAAGGGCGTCGTCGAACGTGAGCCCCAAGCGTTGTTGCTTGAGAAGCAGATGAAGCTCGTGCGCGATCGGCGGCGATGTGTGTTGCACGACCAGGCGCAAGCCCGACTGCAGGCCCGACCCGGAACGCAACGCTCCGGCCAATGCGAGCAGAAAGTCGGGAAGCTGCGCGTCGATGCGTGCCAGCCGCCGGCGGCGCGCCCAACCGAGGGCGACGCGCGGCATGGCAAGGCAGGCCGCGGCGACCAATGCTGCCAGCGAAAACGGCAGCCCCACGGCAAATAGCAACACACCGGCCGCACCCGCTAACGCGAGGGTGGCCAGCCATAGCTGTGCCGGATCGACAAACAGGAAAAAATCGGCCAGCCCACGCTCTGCCTGATGCCGGAACCGCGCCCGATAGCGCGCGTACTCGTGCTGCGCCCGCTGCAAAGCCACCCACGTGGCCAATGCAACAAGGGCTCCGGAAGCAAACATGAGGATCACGAGTGCCATGACTGTACACCGCCTCTGACGTTGATGTGGGTGGTTTGGCTGAGCCACGCGAGCGGCACGCCCGCTTCGTCATCGGGGAAGCATTCGGGCCGAATGCCGCGCCCTTCAAAACGCGGATTCGCGTCGTTGCAGTATCGGAAGAGTTCCTGGGTCTGAATGCGCCCTGCTTCCATGCCGGTAACTTCCACGATGGAGGTAATGAGACGGCGGCCGTCGGACAAACGCGCCTGCTGCACGATGAGATCGACGGCCGAAGCGATATGTTCGCGTACGGCAGCCAGCGGAAGATCCATACCCGCCATCAGCACCATGGTTTCCAGGCGCCCCAGTGCATCGCGTGGCGAATTGGCATGCAGCGTGGTCAATGAGCCTTCATGCCCGGTGTTCATGGCGGAAAGCATGTCGAATGCTTCGGCGCCGCGGCACTCACCGACGATGATGCGATCGGGGCGCATGCGCAAGGCGTTGCGCACCAGATCACGAATCTCGATCCGGCCCCTGCCTTCGGCATTGGGCGGACGCGATTCCAGAGCCACCCGATGCGCATGATTCAGGCGCAGCTCGGCCGCATCCTCGATGGTAATGATGCGCTCGCCCGCGGGGATGCAGTTGGACAGCACGTTCAGAAGCGTGGTCTTGCCGGAACCGGTGCCGCCCGATACCAGCAGGCTCTTGCGCATCGCCACGCAAGCCGCCAGAAATGCGGCCATATGTCGGTCGAGACTGCCGGCTTCCAGCAGATCATCCATGGAAAGACGTCGTTCAGGAAACTTGCGTATGGTGAGGCAGGCGCCACGCAGTGCAACGGGCGGAATGACGGCGTTTACACGCGAACCGTCTTTCAGCCGGGCATCGACCATGGGCGAGCTTTCGTCGACACGCCGCCCCAGCGGGGCCACGATCCGGTCGATGATTGCCACGACAGCCTGCTCACTACTGAATCCCGCTGCATGACGAACCAGGCAACCCGCCCGCTCGACATAGATTTCTTCGTGGGCGTTCACCATGATTTCCGTGACGCTGCGATCGGCAAGCAGCGGTTCCAGAGGACCCAATCCGACCGCTTCGTCGACCACCTGCCGCAACATATCGTCGCGGTCGATGTCGGGCGGTAGCGTGTCATCGGCTTCCAGTATGCAAGCCAATACCCGGGCGGCTTCGGCACGCAGCGCCGCGTCGCTGAGCTGCAGAATGTCGCGCCGGCGCAGATCCAGAGCGTCGACCAGCGCCTTGTGCAGCCGGCAACGATGCTCGAAGAAAGCGGGATTCGTGCGTGTGCCGTCGACGCTGCCCACGGCATCATCGGCATTCCCGCTCTGATCAGGAGCCCGTTCTGCAGGCGTAACATGCGCGACGGGCGGCTCTGCCAGCACACACTCGGCGGCTTCGGGCTGACTTGCAGCGGCTTGGTCGGTTACGTGCACGCGCAACACCATAATGCGGCAGGGGCCGATGATCAGTTCATCGCCGACCGACAGCACAATTTCGTGGGCAAGACGGCTGCCGTTCACGAACGTGCCGGCCAGGCTGCCGAGATCCTGCAGAAAGAACAGACCGCCGCGCACCTGCAGCTTCGCATGCCGGCGTGCCACGCGCCATGATTTCAATCGCAGCCCGCAAACCGCATCACGGCCGATGAGCAGGGGCAAGGCGTACGCAGCGCGGCTCGCACGGCCATCTTCGTATGAAAGCTCGAGCTCCACCATAAACGTGCCTCCGGTCAATTCAGCGAAACAGGCATTGCCTGCACAGCACCGTTCCCGTTATTGGAATCTGCATCAGCGGATGCGGCCTTGCGCCATTGCCCGCCCTCGCCCTCCCATGGCAACCATGCCGGCCCGGGGTCGCTGCCGGCCGCGGGAAAGAAGTCACGATTGCGTATCGGAACATTGAGCGCCGCAGGTTGCGGGAACTGCTGGCGGGTGAGCGCATCACCCCGGCGAACACGCTGCACGATGTCGGGGTGATCGGCCGCCACGACCACGGGAGTGACGAACACAGCCAGTTCCGTGTCGGTGTGCTGCGTCTTCACCGACCTGAACAATGCCCCCACCACCGGCAGGCGCCCCAGCCCCGGCACCGCATCAACGTTGCGCGCGTTATCACGGGAAAGAAAGCCGGCCAGCACCAGTGTCTGGCCCGACCGCGCATTGAACTCGGTCGAGGCGCGCCGCGTCTTGAGGGCCGGCCCGTTCTCGACCGACAAAGCGTGGTCTACCGAGCTCACCTCAACCTCGATGCGCGAGCGCACTACGCCGCCACGCTCGATGCGTGGTGTGATGCGAAGCGATACACCATACGGTTTGAATGCTGTATTCGTGGCACCGTTGGCGTCGGCCGTTGAATAAGGCACCTCGCCACCGGCCAGGAACTCTGCCGTGGCACCGCTGCGAGCCACAAGCTGTGGCTGGGCCAGCACGACCGCCTGACCAGCCTGAGCAAGCGCATGCAGCTGGGCCGACCAAAGCACACTGGCGCCCAGATACCCGGCTGCCACACTCGTGGGAAACAATGCCGGCACGACGTTCTCGCCGGGGCGATCAGCCAGGCGACGGCTGCCGGCGTCCCAGGCGAGTGCCGCATTGAGCCCGCCGGCCGCAGGCGACTGCCACCGGATACCCAATTCGCGGATGAAGGAGCGTGGCACCTCGAGCACCTGAACGTCGAGCAAAACCATGGCGTCCCATCCCACCCTTCCCGTGAAGTTGAGCAACTGCGGATAACGCCGTGCGAGCTCGTCCACCCGCAGCAGATCGTCGTCGCTCAGGCTGTCGCCTTCAACCAGAAGCTTGTCGCCGACCACCGACACACGTGTGCCCGGTATGCGAGCGAGTACTTCGCGCAGTTCTTCTTCAAGCCGGCGTGCGCCCTCTGGCGCCACTTCGATGTCGTAATGAATGCGGCTGCCGTCGAGTGACCAGATCTGCAGGGCACTTGAGCCTTCGTTACGGGCAAACACGATCACTTCTTTTTCTTCGGTCGTGACCGCGTTCAGAACGTGGCCGTCGCCCACCGCAACACGGGCGACATCCGGCACGGCAAGCACGCGCACCTCGCCGACCTGCATGCGCAGCAATGAACCCACGGCCTGGGCATGAGACAACACGGGCAGGAGCAGAATCAGGCAGCTCGCCACACACTGCATGAAGGGCGAAAGCATTGATCGACCGGGAATTGCACGATGCCGCATGGTTCAATCCATTGTGACCGGAGCCATACCGGAATCCGGGGCCTGCCCCGCTGCCTCCAGCACTTTTTGCCAGGCGCTGGCCAGCTGCTGTTCATGCGGCAGCTCGAAAATGCCTGAGGGATTGCGCACCGCCGGCTGACGTGGCGAGAGGCTGGGCACAGTGCGCACGCTTCGATTTCCGTAAAGCACGGGCGCACGTGATGAACGCTGTGGCACCGGCTGCGCGACGCCGAGCAGACTGGCCAGATCGCCCCGCACGGCTGTGCGGGTCGGACGGTCGTCGTCCGGATGCCGCAGCACTGCGGTGATCGACCCGTTCTGTCGCGCGGCGACGAGCTTTACGGCATCCTCGGGCGACGCATCCAGCGTGACGGTGGAATAGCCCTGCTGCGGCAGGTGCGGCGCTTCGGCCAGCGACTGAGTCTGACTGCCGGTGGCGAGCACCAGCACGCCTTGAAGCAAGGGTGCCGTGATGCGGCGCCGCTGGTGATCGAACGAAACGTATAGATCAATGAGGTCGCCGGGTTGCAACAACCCTGATACGGAATTGATGGCGTCCACGGGCATCGTGATCGCCCGCCTGCCCTCGCCCAGGTAACTGGAAAACGCGCTGGGCTGAACGATACGGCCGTGTGCCGGCAGAATGAGGTCACCGGCCCGCAGCCCCGTTTGCAGCACCATGCCCAGCAGCCGCGTGTAGTGTGCTGCGTCGACGCTGTCGCTGGGGGCCAGATCTGCAGGAAATGAACGGCTGGCAAGATGCTCGACCTGCAGCCGTGTGCCGGCTGGCAGTTCGAGGGCCGCCACCACTCTGGCGACGACCGGCTTGCGAGCGCTCGCCTCGAGCCGCAGCACATGGCCGTGAATATGCTGCCTTGCGGACCAGGCGGCCGCCAGCCCGGCTGCGATGGCAAGCACCAGCAGCATACCGGTTCGCCCGGGGCGAAGAGCCCACACACGTAGCAGAAGCTCGCTCAGGCGCAACATGTCAGCGCTCCGAAAAATGGATGTCGACTGCATCGGCGCCCGCACCGGGAAGACGGACCGTGGCGCCATCGAAATCGAACACTCGAGGCCCGGGGCTGGAAGAAGAACTGCCGAGGCTATTCCATGCCGCGGGCGGTACTCCGGACGCGGCCCCGTCGGCTGAGAAGTACAGCGCGGAGACGTAACCCTGCGCCCCTTCGGGATGCCCGTGAATTTCCGCAACCCAATGCGCGCCCTCTTTCACGCCGGAAAGCAGGATGCGGCCGTCAGCAATCTGATAATGGGCATAGACCGGATGCAGCTGAGCAAGCCGCTGCATTGCGGCGACGGGCGACAGGCGGCTGGTGAACGTACGTACCGACACGTGCTGCCCGTTCACATGCACGTGCCATGATTCGTGCCAGGTGATTCCTGCAACGGCGATGCCGGGGTACAGGGCAAGTGCGACGACCAACACCGCGTATTGGGCAAGCCGGGTACCGCATGGGAAGACATTCAAGACAGACATCAGCGCCCCCCGTACGGCTGAAGATGTTCGCCGGGCACCCGCCCCGCCCAGTCCGACCACCAGTCGAACCCGGGTGCGCCGCGATTCCAGCCGTCATCGACCCCGGCGGCACGCACCGCGACCTCTTGCCCGGCCACGTGGGATGTCGCCTGGGCGCGGCCCCAGGCCAGCCACGACGACGACGCACGCTGCTGAGCGGCTGCATCGGAAGTAGCGTGCCCCGCCCCGTGCAGGATCACGAGGCTGCGTGAAAGATCGTCGTGGGGACGATCGAACAGTGCGAGACCCAGCGGCCCGTATTCGTTCGCAACGCCGACGGCATCGGCAAAATCAAGCGCCACCCGGGCCTGCACCATGCCGGCGTCTTCCAGCAACCATTGCTGACGCAATGCCTGTGTGTCAGGGGCTTCGCCTGCTGGCTGAGCCGATTGCGAAAGTGCGCTGACGCGTCGCAGGCCAGAGCGCGGTACAGTGGCCACGTCAAGTGTGCGCTCACCTTTGCGGTCAACCCAGCGATGCGCGTCGCCTGCGAAAAAACGCTCGACCTGGTGGTGCTCGTGCGCCGGTTCGATGCTGGTTTCGCCGCGGCGCGTGGCAAGAAAGGCCGCGTGACGACTGGCATGCACGGTGGAAAGCGCCATGTCTTGATATTGAAAGAGCCAGTGCACAGCCACCCAGGTAACGCCCAGCACCAGTGTGGCGACCAGTGCTTCTGCCAAGGCCTGCCCCGTCTGGCCACGATGCGTGACACGCGCTGAAGGCCACGATACATGGGTCATGGCTGAGCCTCGGCATGCAACTGCACAGGCGCACTCAGGCGCGCCTGCCAGTAGGGATGAAATGTGTTGGCCAGTTCTTGCAACCCGTCGCCACGCAGCTGAGGCCGACGGAAATAGGCCTCGGCCGCCGCCTGCGAGGTGTACACAAGCCTCGCATGCCCAGGCCGCGCAAGCACCACGCTGAACCGCGCACTGGGCATGGTGTGAACGGAGGCAAGCCCCTGATACACCGGCAAGCCGCCACCGGCCCACTGCTGCCTGGCGGCATGCGCCCAGGAGTTCGCCAATGGATTGGCATTGCCGCCCGAAATGTCCCACGAAGTGGATTCGTGCACCCAGCGCCAGAAGTCTTGATCGCCGAAGGTGTGGGGCGGATCGTCGACGAAAGGCGCGTCGAGCAACACCGACGGCTGCGGGGGTACCCAGCCCCAACCCATCGGGTATTCACGAAAGTAACAGCCGATCCAGCGATTCGAGCGCACGGCATGATACGACTGAGTATCGATGGATTGCCACACACCCTGATCATCGAGCACCGTGCGCCCACGGCGGCGCAATTCGTGGCGCCACGTGGGGCACCGGGCACTTACAGGAAAGCGGCTGCGCGTAATGTGGTCGCGCGGGTCGAGAAAACGGTATAGCGCCTGTACGTCATGGATGAAAGGCCGCAACCGCGGATTGCCTGCATAGGTGGCAAGAAACGCCGCTGCGCCGTCATGGGTGACACGCAGTTCAAATGCCCCCTCGCCGGGGTAATTGGCCGCGATGACCTCGCGCATGGCCTGATCACGCGTTTCGACCAGCCGGCTGGCCACACGCGCGGCCGCTAAAGCCAGTACCGAGCGTGCCGTGCGATCGTGTTCCGCGTAGGCGGCGGCAAGGCTGGCGTGTGAATCAGCGCGGTGTTCCAGCCCGGCAGCTTTGGCCGCAGCCAGGTATGCCGCAGCGTGCTCGGGCCCGAAATGCATGGCAATGACATGTGCGGGCGGATTTGCCGCCAGCACCCGGCCGGCCTCGGTGCCCGCAAACAATGCCAGCGAACCCAGCGTGACCAGATGCGCCATGGCCACCTGATGCGCCATCTGCGTGCGATTGATGTATGCCAGCATGTTCAGGGAACGCGCCTGAACCAGGGCACCGCTGTAAGCCGCCGCATCGAGCACGTGATCTTGCCGGGCCTTTTCGTGCACCGACCGGCCGGTGTCGAAGTAACGCATGAAGGCCAGTGTTGCGGCACCCGCCAACAGCATGCCCAGCACAAGCACCTGCCCGCTTTGCGACCCAGCAACTGAGCGCCGCCGGTTGCGTGTACGGGAAGGGCCACTACGATTCGGAGTCATTGCCCTGCGTCGGCATTGCCGGTGAATGATTTGAGGGTTCGGGCGGCAGTCTGCCCCGCAGCGGCCTCTGCCGCCGACTGGGCCATGCGCGACTGTTCGGTGCCGTCTTCGCCCGCGAGTTCGCGGGCCATTGCGGCCGTCTGTGAACGCACGACCTGGCCGAAGAGCTGATACACGGCGATGGCCGCCACGGCCACGAGGGCGACGACGATGATGTATTCGGTCATGGCCTGGCCACGTTGTCGAAGGTGTTTGCGCGTCATTTCCGGTCTCCTTCACGTCGGAAACAGTGTGCGCCACCCCCCACACGTCAACAATTCGCGAATGCCGACCCGGACCGAAACATCGACGCCCGTTGACGCCTTCCATTAGAATTGCTCGCTTTGCGGCCGGTCTCTGAACACGCTGAATTCATGTCGTACACCGCCCTTCTGCTGATCGTACTGGCCGCCTTCATCCACGCGACCTGGAACCTGCTGGCCAAGCGGGCTTCGCAGGGCGGCCCGACCTTTGTGCTGGTGTACACCACCATTTCGGCGCTGGCGTATCTGCCCTGGGTGGCCTGGCTCATCTGGCAGGGCGCGACACGCTGGACGCTGCCCATACTCGTCTGCATCGCATTGAGCGGCGCCCTGCACCTGGCCTACAGCCTGTTCCTGCAACGGGGCTATCAGGTGGCGGATCTGTCGGTGGTGTATCCCATCGCACGCGGAAGCGGGCCGCTGCTCTCGACCCTGGGTGCGTTTCTGATACTGGGCGAACAGCCCTCGGGCTACGGGCTCGCCGGGCTCGTTGCCATCGTCTCGGGCATTCTGCTTATCAGCACGCAGGGGAATCTGGCGAAGTTCCGCCAACCCGCGGCGCGCAGCGGCTTGCGCTGGGGCATGATCACCGGCACGGCGATCTCGGGCTATACGGTGGTGGATGCCTATGGTGTCAAGCTGCTCGGCATCCACCCCGTGGTGCTCGACTGGTGCGCGAATCTCGTGCGGGTGGTGATTCTGCTGCCCTGGGTGCTGGCGCGCCGGCATCTGATTCGCAGCCGCATGAAGGGCAACTGGTGGCTTGCCATGGCGGTCGGCCTGCTGTCGCCGCTTTCCTACATTCTGGTGCTGATGGCACTGCAGATCGGCGCGCCATTGAGCCTTACCGCCCCCGCCCGGGAAATGTCGATGATGGTGGGCGCGCTGTTTGGCATGATCATTCTTCGCGAAAAGGTGGGGCCCATGCGCCTGCTGGGCTGCGCCATACTCATGGCCGGAGTGATCCTGCTTGGCATGGCCGACTGAACGCCTTGTGCGCGCGCTCGACCTCGCCATGCACGACGCACTCGGGCGCATGATCGTTCACCAGCCCCATCGCCTGCATGAAGGAATACACCGTGGTCGGCCCCACGAACTTCCAGCCGCGCGCCTTCAATTCCTTGGCCAGCGCCACTGATTCGGGCGAGGAACTGACCGGTGCCAGGCGGCCGCTGGCCGGCCGTTCAGGCGCATACCGCCACACAAACGCCGCAAGCGAACCTTCCTGCTCGATGAGCTCGCGGGCGCGCCGGGCATTGTTGATGGCAGCCATGATTTTGCCTCGGTGCCGGATGATGCCGGCATCGTTCAGCAACCGCTCGATGTCGTTTTCGGTGAACGCCGCCACCGTGTCGATATCGAAGCCGCAAAAGGCTGCGCGGAAGTTCTCGCGTTTTTCGAGGATGGTGCGCCAGCTCAACCCCGACTGGAAGCCTTCCAGGCACAGTTTTTCGAACAGGCGCCGGTCATCGTCGACCGGAAAACCCCACTCCGTGTCGTGATACTGCAGGTATTCGGAGGTGGCCAGACACCAGCTGCAACGGGGCTGGCCGTCGTGGGCAGGCAGGGTACGCGTATTCATCCGATTGCGCGGGAAACCTCGGCCTTCCGGCCGGGGAGGGATAGCGCGGCACGTTTCACGTGCCCTGCTCCCGCATCTCCTTTCGAGGTTGCTATCCTTGCGTAGCCGTAGCCATCGCTACGCTGAATAATCCG
>JAUZQE010000079.1 GCA_030733815.1 Yanghanlia caeni | reverse complement strand
GGAACCTTCTCTCTGCCCCAGGTTGGAGATTCAAACTCTAACATCTGTAGAGGTTCCAACTATTCTGACAGCGGGGGACCGGGTGGTCTTTCAATGGATACCAGCGGGCGAGCTGGCGATCCACCATCAGGTTGCCAGTTCTCATGAGGGCAGCTTGTCGATCAGGTCAGACAGAAGCGCGGTCATGTCATCGGCGTGACCGGCCTTATTGATGATCTCTGCCCGTTTCGCCTCCAAGTCACCAATGCGACCCAGCAGGCGGTTGATGATGTCTTCGTATGGCCGGCGTCTGCGCTGCACCGTGCTTGTCTGGCGCGGCGCCTCTGCAGGCTCACCATCATCCGAGCTCCCACTCTCTGGAATCACGGTGGTGACGCTATCCATATCAAGATCAAGCCCATCACCGCCCTCGGCCTTATTCTGAGCAATCAGCGCTCGTCGTAGCTGCAAGTGAGCTATCTTGATTGCATTGTCCAGGTTGCCGACTTCGACCTGCTCCCACAGGCCCTTCTCATCCTCTGCAAGCGCATCCGAATAGATGCCGTGCGTTCTGGCGTTCTGGTTCGCTTTCGGCGCACCAGTGCTCTTGCCGCCGTGCATTCTGCAGCGGCCGTTTGCCATCGCTCTGTTCTGGCATGGCTGGCCACTGCGGGTCTTGGCTCCGCAATGTGCCATCGGTCATACCTCACAGGGTTTGCATGGGGTTGTTTTGCGTTTTGGGGTAGAAATGAAAAACCGCCCCGGAGGGCGGCGGGCGCTTAATCCTCAAACGAGCCAGTTTGCCTGAGCGTATCCAATACGGTGCTATCAACTTCAACATCAGCGGCGCTCGCACGCGTCAATGCTTCTGCCGGGAATTCATGCCATGTTGGGGTCTGATCATCCTTAAACCAAGAGCACGAAACACCCCGATCCCCAAGATACGTGACGGTCATCTTAGGTCCGCCGCTCTTCAATACAACAACGTCGCCTACAGAAAACATACCGCCTCCTATTTGTAATAAGAGACTACAGCATGCCAAACCGTTCGGCGCTGGTCAGCTAGGGTTCTCCCGCCTCACCGCTCTTAAAGCGGTCGTCTACTCTTCCACGAAGCGGCGCTGCTTGGCTGTCAGCGCCATGACTTACTCCTGCGAGGTGTTATGGAAAGGAAAATTGAAATCTCTCTGACCATTAACGATGAAGTAGTAGACATCCCGACCATGCGCGCAATGGGAGACGATGAATACCGCTCGTATGTCGATGGAGCCTTGTTCTGGATGGATCACCACGACGTCATCCGTTCTACGGTTGGCGAATGGCCTATTGCTGCGACTCCCCGACAAATGGAATTGCTGATTGAGTACATTCAAAAGAAGATTGATTGGATTCGCGAGACCTCGTAGGCTCGCGCCTCTCCCACCCCAACCCCGCCCGGTACGTGAACCCGTCAAGTGCAGGATGTAGCTCTCATGAAAGGCGCCGCTGACGTAAAAGCTCGTCGCCGACATCATTCAGCATTCCCGACCAACGCAAGAAAAAAAGCAAGTAAGGATCTCGAATACTCAAAGCGTCCTCAGTCGCATCCCACTCCACTATCATGCGGTCGAGACCGCCGCTTGCCAGGACGGCGATTTGCGCGCACGCCCCAGTAACGCTGGACCCAGGAGGATACTGATCTTCACATACCTTGCGTATTCGATCCTGAAGTTCTGCGTACCTGAAATGGAGAAGAGGAGGGTCAAGCGATAGAGATCGAAGAATGATCGTATATACGTCTCCTACGTCACCTCCTTTCAACCTGTAGTGCGCGCGCTCGCTACCCCTCACTTTTGGACCCTCATTCATCCGTTCTAACGTACTGGAATAATCAGCGCCGAGAGCCGCTCGGACGCACACATCCTGGATGAAATTGTTATTAGAAGGGAGTTCTACTGGCGTTTCGCTCCGATCGCGAATCCCGGCTTCATAACACGCATTAAGGCAAATAGATTGCATCAGCTGCGGGGAGCCGGCCGCCTCGAGAGCGAGTCGCCGAATCGCTGCTTGATGCGTGTGCACATTGAGTTCGGCGAACCCTTTATCAGCAATCTCCGACAATGCGCCAGGCTCCCAATAATCGAAGTCGATGGTCACGACTCGTCCACGAAGATCGGGGTTCGCTCGCAACACATCCTCAGAGTGGTGCGGCACAGAGGCACATACGATGCGCACTCCGTTTGCGATCGCCTCTTTGATTTCCGCCGCCACCGCCCGCTGAACGTCTCTCGGGATATAGTGAAAATCATCGATGAATACAACAAAATCCGTCCCGGCCAACTCCGAAATCAGGAGCTGCAAATGGTCTGTGACCTTCTGAAAACTCGAGGCACAGGATTCGCCAAACGTCCCTGTAATGGTGCCCGTTCCCTCTGCCTTAGCCACAAGCAACGAGCCCGACGCCTTGAGAGATGCCTCAAGAGCCAAGTCCGTCGAGGTCTGCTGGTGTCTTTGTGCGGGGATTTCCGTACCAATCTGATGAAATACGCGCTCCCACAAATCTGCTGGCGTAGCAGCGCCCGCACCAGTTATAGGCAGCATATTCGCCGCACCCAACAAGTTCCGGACGAAGACGGTTTTTCCTGATTTCGAAGGCCCAGAAATGTTCACCAAGATGCCGCCTTGATCAAGAGCATCGAGGAAGATCTCTTTTCTCTTTTCCAAATGTCGACTCACAAAGGTAACTGTCGGAGATGAGCCTGGCGTAAAAACGTCTCTCGCTTTCATTGCACCCTCGCATGGACGGATCGGGACCCATTCTAGCGTTTGTGACAGATTACGTCACCGGACGGACTAGAACATCGTCGATGCACTGTACCCCCTCTGTCACAATAGATGTCCGCTCGTTTTTCGTTAACATTTGAGGCAGCGGTCGGAGTGAAGAAGTGCCCAGCTATAGCGCAGAATTCAAAGAACAGACAGTCAGGAAATTGATGCCGCCGCACAATCGGACGGTGGCCAGCCTG
>JAUZQE010000078.1 GCA_030733815.1 Yanghanlia caeni | reverse complement strand
GAAAGAGCATGTCGCAGCACCTAAAGAATTGAGTCACGCGGCATGAAGAAAACGGACATCATTGTTGACAAACACCGGATACGTCGTTCCTAACTTGGGATAGGTAGTGTGCCAAACTTCTTATATGGTTCGTGGGGCTGGAGCCTTCTTACCGTACGCGTGGCGCCCGCGATGCGATCGTTGGAACTACGCGCATTCTGGCACGCTTTGCGCGATACCATCCGGCAAAAACAATGTTTGGCTGAAGAACATAACCTCTGAGCCTTTGTAGCGCTTTTGCGCCGTGTATTTGAGGCTGTATTCCATCGACCGGGAAAAAGCGTACATGTCCCTTATCTGGGACACGTTGTCGTATGAAACCACCCATGGCCTTTCAAAGTGTCTGTCTTGAAGGAGTTTCGCTATCCTCTCGTGATCTTGGTGCTCGTAGAAGTTTCGGTACAGCCCCTGCCCTTTTAGATAGTAGGGAGGGTCTAAATATATTAACGAATTCGTAGGCAATACACGGCTGCATTGGGATAGAAGCTCGAAGGCGTCGCAGTTGTATACTGAGATTGCCGATGCGTGCGCCGCAATTTTCTCTATTCGTTTGGTTAACACATCCTTCTTAAAACGTGCATCCAGCTTGTACGCCCCGGCCTGCGCTTGCCCACCAATTACCCCACCCTTGAGAATGCCCGACCGATTGGTGCGGTTCATGAAGAGCGTGGCGAAACCACGCTCGGTCTGGGATGCGGTAGTCTCCCGTCTGAGGACGGATCTCCAACGGTACCACTCGTCCATATTAACGGGCGTATCACGCAACATCCTGATGATATCGTCAGGTCGGCGCGTCACGCTGATCCAGAAATCGTAGATAGCTGGGTCAATGTCATTGATGTGCACATGGCTTGCATGCCCATGGAATAGCAACTCCAATGCGACGCCGGCCCCCCCCGCGTACGGTTCGAGATAGTGCCCACCTGACAGTCCGTTCAGCTCCATCAGTTCGGCGATGAACGGCGCGAATTTGGCCTTTCCGCCGGGGTAACGAAGTGGTGTGTAAAGTTTGTTCGAGTACATGATTGAAGCAGTATGACTGCCTTTATGGGCCCTTGGCCAATTGGAATTTCCTATGGCTCTCGTGGCGACAAACGTGAGCAATACTTTATCGCTGCTTCCATCTTACTGAGAGTTTTCCGTACTTCTTGCTCGTTTTCACGGGCCCACGACTGCAGGATCTTCGAGTTTTTGAAGAACTCCTTGTGCTTCCGAAAGAGAGCTTTATTCCTCTCCCGATCATAGTTGCCATCATCGAACTCGCGACAAATCTCTCGGGCGGAGTCTGTGCTGTAACCCGTTATCTCTGTGGCCTTGTACCAAAATTCCTCGTACTCATCATCCCATTCATTACCGGCGAGTTTCGCTAGATAATGGAAGGCGATGGCTTCCGGCGTGCGGTGACACCCCGGAGTGCTCTCTGTGAACGAGATCGATCCCGGCAGGGCCACAAAATTCTTGTTCTCATAAAGCCGACGTCGATTTGTCTCCGAGGTTACGACGTCGTTGTCGAAGACGACTATGATCTTATTGAAGTCGCTGTCCGCCTCGGCCATATGAAATAGGTGTCCACATGATAACTTTGTACTGATCAACTTCAGCTGTATCCCGTGTTTGGAGTCGAAGTCCACATTGAAAGCTGCCGCAATCTCGTCGAAGAAGAAGAGTGCTTCCTCATCTTCGAAATACACTTTCTGGACTGGAGCGGCATCTTCTTCTAAGAGGGGGTTTGCCAGCATGTCGTTTTTGATTCGGAGGTACGAGCTTGCCTCTAACAACATTGGGCGTTGCGAGTTGATGAAGTAACGCACCGCGTCCACATTCTCGTCGCGCGTCTTGAAAATTTCTTTTATGACGGTAAGGGAGTGTGTCGTCGCGATCACTTGTATCTTGAGCTTTCGGGCCTCTCTCTTCAGGAGGTGTACAAGTTTTCGTTGGGCCTGTGGATGAAGGCCGGACTCAATCTCGTCTATAGCGAGAACGCCACCCTTATAGTCGCTTCCCAGCTCACGCTGTATCTTCTTGAACGAGGCGAGCGCAGTAACTAGAACGGTGACCGAATCTTGACCCAGGGATATGGCCAAGGTGTCGATTCCTAAGTTGGGCACTTTAGATGTCTTTTTTATGCCCTTGATAGTGTAGGCATCCAGCGACGTGGAGTCATTGACTTCCGTACTTAAGATCTCACTGAAACATCGATTAATGTAGACGACATCGTCGGGATGCACCTTTGGCGGGCGCCTTTCTATCTTGTCATCCTCATTCTCTCCAATAGGAAACATGCGGCTCATACCAACGTAGATCGTCGGGATCGGAACTTTGGCGGCACTTCCTATCTTTTCCTTCCCGTCTACGTTGCTGATCGTTCTGGGATGTACACGTAAACGCGTCAAGCCTTCATTTTTCGTGACATTGCAACGCTTCACGAGCTGCTGGCCGTCCTGCTCGTATGTAATGGTGACATTGGGCTTGTTGTGCCTATCTTCCTTGTAGTCGTACTCAGCGCTAAGGATGAAGACGTCCTCGATAGGAGCTGTATAGTTTCTGTCGAAGTAGCTCTTGTGCCGTGCCTTCGTAATACCCGAGGCATTGGCAATAAGGCCAAGTATGGTCGACTTTCCCAAGCCATTGTGGCCCGCGATTACTGTGATCCGTTCCGCTATATTGATCGTAGTGTTCTTCAACTTCCGAAAAGGCGGAACGCCAAACTTTATTTGCTTGAGCTTGACTCTATTGGTATTTGCCGATTCCAACGCGATACCCCTCCATGAGCCTAAGGACGTTAAAAGGTGAGCGTTACTATTGGTCCACGCCCTGTTGTGACATAGGACTGACTGCTCCGAAGCCCCCTCTGTCACAATAGATGTCCGCTCGGTTGATTTGGAAATTTGAGGGAGCGGTCGGAGTGAAGAAGTGCCCAGCTATAGCGCAGAATTCAAAGAACAGACAGTCAGGAAATTGATGCCGCCGCACAATCGGACGGTGGCCAGCCTG
>JAUZQE010000077.1 GCA_030733815.1 Yanghanlia caeni | reverse complement strand
ACCGACACTGCGGTCACGCTGCCGCCCTCGGGTTGCAAACTCAGTGACGGAAGTTGCAAACTCAGTGGCGATCGACAGCAAACTCAGCGGCGTTCGACATCTGCCAAGAAGCTTCTCAGTGCCCCCCTTGAAGATTCACACTTCGTCCTTATAATTAGCACTCGACCGGGGTGAGTGCTAACATCTGCACCGCCCTGGGTACCAGAATCCAACCAACAACGTTGATTTACTCACAGGAGTTCCTTCATGGCACTGCGTCCTTTGCACGATCGCGTGATCGTCAAGCGCCTGGACAACGAGCGCAAAACCGCCTCCGGCATCGTCATTCCCGACAGCGCCGCCGAAAAGCCTGATCAGGGCGAAATCCTGGCTGTCGGCCCCGGCAAGCGCACCGAAGATGGCAAGGTTCTGCCCATGGACGTCAAGGTCGGTGACAAGGTGCTGTTCGGCAAGTACGCCGGCCAGACCGTCAAGGTCGATGGCGACGAAGTGCTCGTCATCCGCGAAGACGAAATCCTCGCCGTGATCCAGTAAACCCGACACGAAGAATCTCAAGGAATCAAACATGGCTGCTAAGCAAGTACTTTTCGCTGACGACGCACGCACCCGCATCGTGCGCGGCGTCAACATCCTGGCCAATGCCGTCAAAACCACGCTGGGCCCCAAGGGTCGCAACGTTGTGCTTGACCGTGCCTTCGGCGCCCCCACCGTCACCAAGGACGGCGTTTCGGTGGCCAAGGAAATCGAACTGAAAGACAAGTTCGAAAACATCGGCGCCCAGCTGGTGAAGGAAGTGGCTTCCAAGACCTCCGACAACGCGGGCGACGGCACCACCACCGCCACCGTGCTGGCCCAGGCCATCGTCGAGGAAGGCCTCAAGTACGTGGCCGCCGGCATCAACCCCATGGACCTCAAGCGCGGTATCGACAAGGCGGTTGGCGTGGCTGTGGAAGAGCTCAAGAAGATCTCCAAGCCCTGCACCACCAGCAAGGAAATCGCTCAGGTCGGCTCCATTTCGGCCAACAGCGATTCCTCGATCGGCCAGATCATTGCCGACGCCATGGACAAGGTTGGCAAGGAAGGCGTGATCACCGTTGAAGACGGCAAGTCGCTCGAAAACGAACTCGACGTGGTCGAGGGCATGCAGTTCGACCGCGGCTACCTGTCGCCGTACTTCATCAACAACCCCGACAAGCAGGTTTCGGTTCTTGAAGATCCGTACATCCTGATCCACGACAAGAAGATCAGCAACATCCGCGACCTTCTGCCGATTCTCGAGCAGGTTGCCAAGTCGAGCCGCCCGCTGCTGATCGTTGCTGAAGACGTCGAAGGCGAAGCGCTGGCCACCCTGGTCGTGAACAACATCCGCGGCATCCTCAAGACCACCGCCGTCAAGGCCCCGGGCTTCGGCGACCGCCGCAAGGCCATGCTGGAAGACATCGCCATCCTTACCGGTGGTACCGTCATTTCCGAAGAAACCGGCATGACGCTGGAAGCCGTCACGCTCGACCAGCTTGGCCAGGCCAAGCGCGTTGAAGTGGCCAAGGAAACCACCACCATCATCGACGGCGCCGGCGACGCCAAGAGCATCGAAGCCCGCGTCAAGCAGATCCGCGTTCAGATCGAGGAAGCCACTTCCGACTACGACCGCGAGAAACTGCAAGAGCGCGTGGCCAAGCTGGCCGGCGGTGTGGCCGTGATCCGTGTGGGCGCTGCCACCGAAGTCGAAATGAAGGAAAAGAAGGCTCGCGTCGAAGACGCGCTGCACGCCACGCGTGCCGCCGTGGAAGAAGGTATTGTTCCGGGCGGTGGCGTTGCGCTGATCCGCGCCAAGAAGGCCGTCTCCGAGCTCAAGGGCGAGAACGTCGACCAGGATGCCGGCATCAAGCTCATCCTGCGTGCCATCGAAGCGCCGCTGCGCACCATCGTGGCGAACGCCGGCGAAGAGCCCAGCGTCGTAGTGAACAAGGTTGCGGAAGGTGATGGCAACTTCGGCTACAACGCCGCCACCGACGAGTACGGTGACCTGGTTGAGCAGGGCGTGCTGGATCCCACCAAGGTGACCCGCACCGCGCTGCAAAACGCCGCTTCCGTGGCCAGCCTGCTGCTGACGACCGAAGCCGCCGTCGCCGAGATCCCCGAAGAGAAGCCCGCTGCACCCATGGGTGACATGGGTGGCATGGGCGGCATGGGTGGTATGGGCGGCTTCTAAAGCGTCTTCATCTGTCTCCTCTCCAGACTCCGGTCTGGGCCGCTACGCGGCGCCTTCGGGCGCCGCACCCGGAGCCCCGAAAGGCATCTGCCCTTCGGGGTTCTTTTCTTTCTTTCCTATAATCGACGGCATCGGCCTCGTTTGCCCCAACCCCTCGCCGTCTCATTCCATGACCTTCAAAGAAAAGCTCGACGCCGCCTGGGCGCATTCCGCGTCCCTGCTTATGGTGGGCCTCGACCCCGACCCGGCCCGGTTCCCGGCCGAACTGCAGGGCCGCCCCGACGCCATCTTCGAATTCTGCCGTGCCATTGTCGATGCCACGGCGCCCTATGTATGTGGTTTCAAGCCGCAAATTGCCTACTTTGCCGCCGAACGCGCCGAAGACCAGCTCGAGGCGCTGTGCCGGCACATTCGCAGCCACTACCCGGCCCTGCCGCTGGTGCTCGATGCGAAACGTGGCGACATTGGCTCTACCGCCGAACAGTATGCCCGCGAGGCCTTCGAGCGCTACAACGCCGACGCCGTCACCGTGAACCCGTACATGGGGCACGACAGCGTAGCGCCCTATCTGGAATGGAAGGATCGCGGGGTGATCGTGCTGTGCCGCACGTCCAACCCCGGCGGCTCTGATCTGCAGTTCATTGAAGACGCCCGCGGCACGCCGCTTTATCTGCGGGTGGCCTCGATGGTGGCGGAAACATGGAATCGCGACGCGCAATGCGGGCTGGTGGTGGGTGCCACCTTCCCCACGGAAATCGCCCGCGTGCGTGAGCGGGTGGGCGACATGCCGCTATTGATTCCCGGTATCGGTGCACAGGGCGGCAGTGTGCCCGACACGGTGAAGGCCGGGCGCGACAGCCGCGGCACGGGCATGATGATCAATTCCTCGCGTGCCATTCTGTACGCGGGCCAGGGTGATGACTGGCGCACGGCGGCGGCCGAGGCGGCCCGCGCCACGCGCGACGCGATCAACGCGGTACCCTGAACGCCCGCATCATTGCGGCCGCCACGCACGGGCCCGCTGCGCCCCCCCCCAGCTGCTGCATGGCTCGAACTGTTCGATTGAATCACTATTAAATGTATGCAATACTCTCCAATATGGAGAGATTAGTTAGCATAGGTGAAGCCGCCAAGGCGCTGGGCGTGTCCATCACGACCCTGCGCCGCTGGGAGGCGTCGGG
>JAUZQE010000076.1 GCA_030733815.1 Yanghanlia caeni | reverse complement strand
CCGCCCAAAGGACGCCTACGGCGTCCCCGCTATCCTTCCCCGGCCTGAAGGCCGAGACTTGCCGCGCACCGGGTCAAAGATTTGGGTGCGTCGCAGTGGATGCCATAGCATAATCGGCCCGGAACAGGATCGGGCCGTATTCCCCTGCCGGGTCAACGCAGCCGATGCGCCCCGAGCAGCCGCAAGGCGTTCAGCGTGACAATCGCCGTGGCACCCGTATCGGCCAGCACCGCCACCCACAAGCCGGTAATGCCAAGCATCGTGGTCACAAGGAACACGCCTTTCAGGCCGAGCGCGACGATTACGTTCTGCCGGATGTTCGCCAGGGTGGCACGCGAGAGCGCCACCAGGCGCACGACGTCGAGCACGCGATTCTCGAGCAAGGCTGCATCGGCGGTCTCCAGCGCGACGTCGGTGCCGCTGCCCATTGCAATGCCGACATCGGCTGCGGCGAGGGCCGGCGCGTCGTTGATGCCGTCGCCCACCATGGCCACCCCGCCCTGCGCTTTCAGCTGCGTGATAAAGCGCTGTTTGTCCGCAGGCAGCAGTTGCGCCACACACTCCAGCCCGAGGCCGGCAGCAATGGCCTGCCCCGCAAGGGCGTGGTCGCCCGTGAGCATGACCGGTCGCACGCCCATCGCCTTGAGCCGTGCCACGGCCGCTTTGGCATCGGGCCGCGGTTCGTCGCGCAGCGCCAGCAGACCCAGTGCCGTACCAGCCTGCTCATCGAACAGCACCGTCACCGTCTTGCCATCACGCTGCAGCGCCTCGATGCGTTCGCCCTGTTCAACAGTGAAGTTCACGCTGCGGCCGGCATAAGCCGGTGAACCGATCGCCAGCGTGCGCCCATGCACGAGCGCATGCGCAGCAGCACCGGCCACGGCGCTCGCTTTCTGTGCCACGGGCACGTCGATGCCCAGGGCCGCCGCGTGACCCACGATCGCGTGCGCCAGAGGATGGCTCGACGCGGCCTCCACGCTGGCGGCAAGCGCAAGGATGTCGTGCTCGGTTTGCGTATCCAGAGGGATGACGTCGGTAACCTGAGGTCGCCCAGCCGTAAGCGTGCCCGTCTTGTCAAAGGCAACTGCCTTGACCCGCCCGATCATTTCGAGGGCACGCCCGCCCTTCACCAGCAAACCGCTGCGCGTGCCCGCCGCCAGCGCCGAGGCCACCGCAGCGGGTGTGGAAAGCACCAGCGCACACGGGCAGGCGATAAGCAGCAGCGCCAGCCCGCGGTACACCCATGTCAGCCAGTCGGCACCGAGGAAGAGCGGCGGCACGATCACCGTAAGGGCCGCAATGGCCATGACGGCCGGCGTATACCAGCGGCTGAAGCGTTCGATGAAGCGCGCCACAGGCGCCTTGTTCGCCTGCGCCTGTTCCACCAGATGAATGATGCGGGCGATCATGTTGTCGGCCCCTGCCTTCTCGACCCGCACGTGCAGTGCGCCATCAATATTGATGACACCGGCAAAGACCGGATCGCCCGGCTCGCGTGTCTGGGGCATGGATTCACCCGTGAGCGGCGAGGTGTCGATGGTCGAACGGCCCTCGATCACCACGCCGTCTGCCGGCATACGGTCGCCCGGGCGCACCAGTATCGTGTCGCCCGGCTGCAGCATGGATGCAGCCACCGTGTGTTGGGCACCTGCCGCGTCGATGCGCAATGCCTGTTCGGGCACCAGGGCCGACAGCGCGCGAATGCCCGCCCGAGCCCTTCCAGCCGCCACGCCCTCCAGCAGCTCGCCCAACGAAAACAGGAAGACCACCGCCGCCGCTTCCTCGGCCTCGCCAATGGCCAGCGCGCCTATTGCCGCCACCGACATCAGCATCTCGATGGAAAATGGCGTACCGGAACGCGCCAGCGCCCACGCCTGCCGCACGAACGGCAGCACACCTGCGATGACGGCCAGAGCAAACACCCACTCGCCATATTCGGGCACGAACTGCGCCACGACGCACGCCCCACCCATCAGCGACCCCAGCGCCAGCACCTGGCGGCCGGCCTGCGTGCGCCACCAGCGTCGCTGCCCTGGCCCCGCGTGCGACGCAGCACTGTGCTCGTGGCCCGAATGATGAGCGTGATGCGCGTGCCGGTCTTCGACGGCCACCTGGAAACCCAGGCTGCGGATCAGTCTGGCAATGTCGTCCGGCTGAGTGCGCGCGGTCTCTTCCAGACGCAGGTCGAGTCGTGTGGTGGCGAAATTCAGACGTATGTCGGACACGCCGGGCAGCCGCTGCAGTGCCGTCTCGATCTTGCCGACACAACTGCTGCAGTCCATGCCTTGAACGTGCATGGAAACCGGGTAGGTGCCACCAACGGAGGGGCCATGGGGAGGGTCGCTCGTCTCGAGGGGCGCGTGCGGTTGAATTCCTGTGCTCATTGCCGGGGATCCTGTGCTTACAGACCCATTTGAAACCCTGTAGCGGCTTTAGAGTCAAGTCCTCCCGTTCCGGCGTCCAATGCGTGCCGATTGCGCTTGTACGCCGCTGCTGACAAGCCTATAGTAATTACAGACATTCACGGCAATGACACGCAACGGGAACACACATGGCACTGCGCATCGGCGAACTGGCGCAACGTACCCAGACCACGGTAGAAACAATCCGCTACTACGAACGCGAGCGGCTGCTTCCGGCACCCGCCCGCAGCGCCGGGAATTACCGCATTTATGGCGACGAGCACGTCGAAAGACTGCGCTTCATTCGCCATTGCCGCTCGCTCGACATGGCGCTCGACGAAATCCGCAGCCTGCTGCAGCACCGCGACGCCCCCGCCGACGACTGCACCGACGTCAACAACCTGCTCGACCAGCACATTGTTGCGGTGGAAGAACGCATGAAGGAACTGCGTCAGCTCAAGCGTCACCTGGTCACGCTGCGTCGCAAGTGCAACCAGCCGGCCGCCACAGCCAACTGTGGAATTCTGCGCGCCCTGGCCGACAACTCTTGCCACGAGCATATGGAAAATGAAAGTGTTGCAGCCAACACACCCTTTCATCCCCGATAGACCTCGCGCCCCTCATGTGTGCCGGTTTCATTGACTGCCGGGCACTCCGGCAGCCTGGCGAACTTGCTCCTTCAATCCTTGCTGCGGCGAACCGTCCTTTAAGCTGCCGACCTGACCTGACACAAACAGAAAGCCGTTTGATCGGACCGCTGGCGAATATCGATTTCTCTCGTACAACGCCTGGCGTTCAGGCAGAAAAACAACGTCGCGTGATGTCATGGAATTTGCTCCTTGGGAAGTGATCGAGTGACAGATTCAATATCTCGATCGAATTTTCAGACCACGGTGCCGATCAGTTCCGCGCTTTTTCTCCAGAGCCGCTCGGCTTTGTCATTTTGACATCCTCCCCCGCCTAAAGTCGGTGGATTCCTACTGCGCCCACCCCGGCATCGAGCCGGAATGAGTCGCTTCG
>JAUZQE010000075.1 GCA_030733815.1 Yanghanlia caeni | reverse complement strand
CACCACGCCCACATCGTGCAAATCAAAGGAGACAGCTATCGCCTAAAACGACAACGCAAGGCTGGCCTCTTTCCGCCAGCACCGAACCCGTAAACACCAGTGGTGGCTCAGATTTCAAATGCGCGCCTACGCGCTTTGTGGCTCAAAATTACTTTGCATTTGACAGCATGATGATGCCTGGAGAGAAGGACGATGACACGCAGCAGAAGAACTTTCACTGATGAATTCAAGCGCGAAGCGGTTCGCCTGGTTGAACAGCCGGGGAACAACGTTTCGCAGGTGGCCCGAGATCTGGGTTTGGAGCCCAGCGTGCTTCGGCGCTGGGTAGGTCAGATGCGTGAGGGCAACTGGGAGCCGACAGCAGGCAAGCCTTTGAAGAGTGCTCAACAGCAGGAGATCGAGCAGTTGCGCCGTGAGCTGGCCAAGGTCAAGACGGAACGCGACATATTAAAAAAGCGGTCGGATACTTTGCCAAGGACCAGACATGAAGTATCCATTCATTGCCCGACACCGGGCGGTCTGGTCCGTTAGCGTGCTGTGTCGCGTATTGGGCGTGTCGCGCAGCGGTGGTACCTCTATTCTAAGGTACCCAAGCGAGTACCCAAAAGCTCGGGATTTACCGAAACCCACTGAGACGCCCTGAACGCAAAAAACCCGCAGAACACTAATGTTCATGCGGGTTTCGGGTACTTTATCAGTCGTTATGAAACGGCCTGATTTTATGTCTTGGTGCCGACGGCGAGACTCGAACTCGCACAGCTTTCGCCACTACCCCCTCAAGATAGCGTGTCTACCAATTCCACCACGTCGGCGGGGAAAGACCAACATATTAGCACATATTTTTGCGCGTATTCAAGTGCGCAGGAAAATTTATTCGGCTTTGGATTCAGCTGCTTCGCCGGCTGCGGGTGCTGCAGCCTCAGACGCCGCAGGCGCTGCCGGAACCGCCGACATTGCCGGCGCGGCCGATTGGGCGGGCGCTGCAGGCACGCTGGCATCGGGAGCAGCAGGAACGCCGCCAGCCGGGGCGGCCGGAACCGAGGGCACGGCCGCATTGGGCGCGCCGGGCGCCGAGGGTACGGAACCGGGCACTTGCGGAACTTCATACCCTTGCATGACGCCGGTATCGATGACACCGCCTTCGGGCTTGTGCGACAGCCACGCCAGACCAGCCGTGGACGCGAAAAACGCGATTGCCGCCCACTTGGTTGTGCGCGACAGGAAGTTTGCAGCGCCGGCCGCGCCAAACAGGCTGCCGGCGGACCCGCTACCAAACGAGGAACCCATGTCGGCACCCTTGCCTTGCTGCAGGAGTACCAACACGATCACGCTGAGCGACGATATGACCTGTATCGCCATCAGGACGGGGGACAACCATTCCATGAAGAAAACTCCGAGGCCTCAGGCGGCCGCTATGCTTAAAAATTCGGAAGCCATCAGCGCAGCACCGCCGACCAGCGCACCGTCGATATCGGGCATGGCAAACAGGCTGGCTGCATTGGCCGCCTTGACGCTGCCGCCATACAGCACCCTGACCTGCGGGGCGCCCGCTTCGCGCAGGCGCTGCCGAATCAGCGCATGGACTTCCTGGGCCTGCTCGGGCGTTGCCGTGCGACCCGTGCCTATGGCCCACACCGGCTCGTACGCAATGACAAGCTTCGCCACCGAGTCGGCACCCAGTGCCAGCACCGGTGCGAGCTGGCGATCAATGACCGCGTGCGTGTGGCCGGCTTCCTGTTCCTGCAGGGTTTCGCCCACGCATACGACAGGCGTAATGCCCGCGGCCAGCGCTGCAGCCGCCTTGGCGGCCACGACGGTGTCGGACTCGCCGTGATAGCTGCGGCGTTCGGAGTGCCCCACAAGCGCCCAACGGCAACCGAAATCCGCCAGCATGGCCGCCGCCACCTCGCCGGTGTAGGCGCCCTTTTCGTGCTGGCTGACGTCTTGACCGCCCCACGTCACGCCGCTGCCTTCCAGCAGCGACCGCGTTTGGTAAAGATACGGGAACGGCACGCACACCGCCACTTCGCACTGAGGCGCGGAGCCGATGCCCGTGCGCAGGGCGGTAAGCAGTTCGGTATTGAACGCCGTGTCACCGTGCATCTTCCAGTTGCCGATGACAAGGCGCTTGCGAGAAGAGTCGACCATACAGGTTTGATAAGGCAGGAAAATTGGATTAACCCGGCATTGTACCTTGGATCACCCTAGGCTGTGAGGATGATCTTGCCAATGTTGTCGCCTGCCTCCATCATCGCGTGCGCCTTGGCGGCTTCTTCCAGGGGGAAGGTGGCATGCACGATGGGCCGGATCGTACCGGCTTCGAGCAGCGGCCAGACGCGCTCGCGCAGCTTCGCGGCAATGGCACCCTTGAAAGCGACCGGGCGCGGGCGCAGCGTGGAGCCAGTGATGGTCAGGCGCCTGCGCATGACGTGGTTGAAATCGACTTCACCCTTGGCACCGCCCAGCAGCGCAATGATCACGATGCGGCCGTCATCGGCCAGACACTGGACGTCGCGCCCGATGTAATCGCCCGCCACCATGTCCAGAATTACGTCGACGCCACGGCCGTCCGTCGCCTTCTTCACCTCTTCGACGAAATCCTGCGTACGGTAGTTGATGCCCAGGTCGGCGCCCAGTTCTTCCACCGCCCGCACGCGTTCGTCGCTGCCCGCGGTGGCGTATACGGTATGACCCAGCGCCTTGGCCAGCTGAATGGCCGTGGTGCCGATGCCGCTTGCGCCGCCATGCACCAGCAGGGTTTCACCGGCCGAGAGCGCGCCGCGGTCGAACACGTTGGTCCACACCGTGAAATAGGTTTCCGGCAGGCCGGCCGCCTCGATTTCGCTGAGGCCCGCAGGAATGGGCAGGCACTGTTCCACGGGGGCGACGCAATATTCGGCATACCCACCCCCGGCCACCAGCGCGCACACCTTGTCGCCCACCTTGAAGCCGCCCCTGGCCGCGTCACCGTCGACGATTTCGCCTGCGACCTCGAGGCCGGGCAGATCGGAGGCTCCGGCCGGCGGCGGGTAGTTGCCTTTGCGCTGAAAGACGTCGGGCCGGTTGACGCCGGCCGCAGTCACCTTGATCAGAACCTCGCCGGGGCCGGCCTGGGGCATGGGCCGCTCGACCGGCTTCAATACCTCGGGGCCACCGGGCTGCGAGATTTCCACTGCTTTCATTTCAACTCCTATCTGACTGCCTGAGAGAAGGGGCTATTATCACCGCAAAGCCCACAAGCGCCCTGACATACGCTACACTTTCCGACTTTCCGGAAGCGTGGCCGAGTGGTTGAAGGCACCGGTCTTGAAAACCGGCAAGGGGCAACCCTTCGTGAGTTCGAATCTCACCGCTTCCGCCAACCACCCAGTAAGTCATTGATTTGCCTATAATCCCATACTTTTCAATGGGGTACAGGCAACAGGTATGCCAAACAACCATGCCAAAAAGAATCAATCACTCACTGTGCCTCAGCACTTCTACCGGCCCAAAACATCTCGCAACTGGTATGTCCGCCTGGTGCCTCCGGCGCACCTGAAAGGGGTACCGGGCGTCGAAGATCTCAGAAAATCGACGGGCCATGCCGACCTGAAAAGAGCGAGGCCCATTGGCCAGACTCTCATCGCTGAGAGGCTGAGAGAATGGGATGCTTTAGTCGTCCCTGAAATATTCATTTCAGCGGTTATTTGTGCGTTTCATGCCGCCAAGAGCCACAGCTTCCGAACGCCGAGACTGTCATTCAAGCGGTCACCAGGCCGGCTCGCGGCCAAGGCCGGCCAGAACCGGCGTGGCATCGTGCCTTTCGCGAGGCACAAAAAAATCGCCCTCAGGAAGGGCA
>JAUZQE010000074.1 GCA_030733815.1 Yanghanlia caeni | reverse complement strand
CAGTACATCGAACAGCAGCAGACGCCACACTGACCGCCCAAAGGACGCCTACGGCGTCCCCGCTATCCTTCCCCGGCTGAAGGCCGAGGCTTGCCGCGCACCGGGTCAAGCGGATCCCTATGCCTCGCTCATTCCCGCCGCAGGTTCCGGTGCCGTGCCGCTACGCACGCGCTCCTCGATGCGACGCCCCACGTCGGGATCGATGTTCTTCCAGTACTCAAACGCGCGCTCGAGCACCGGGCTGCGCACGCCGCCCAGCAACGCACCCGCCACCGTTTCCACCAGCCGCGCGCGCTGCGCCTCGTCGAACACTTCTCGCACCAGAATGCCCGGCTGCATGAAATCGTCATCGTCTGCACGCAGGGTGTAGGCCGAGCGCACCAGCGCGCCGTCGGCCTCCCAGCCATCATCGACTGCCCCGGTAGCGTCGGACCACGAGCGGCCCTGCGAATTGGGCGCATACACAGGCTGGTTGCCGCTGTGTTCGTAAGCCATGTGCCCGTCGAACATATACGTGTTGACCGGACAGCGCGGCTTGTTGACGGGCAGCTGATGGAAATTCGGCCCGATGCGATAGCGTTGTGCATCGTTGTAGGCAAAGGCGCGGCCCAGCAGCATCTTGTCGGGCGACAGCCCGATACCGGGCACGACGTTGCCCGGCGAAAACGCCGCCTGCTCGATCTGGGCAAAGAAGTTTTCCGGATTCCGATTCAGCGTCATGGTGCCCACCCTGATCAGAGGGTAGTCGGAATGCGGCCAGGTCTTGGTGAGGTCGAACGGGTTGAAGCGATAGGTTTTCGCGTCTTCATAGGGCATGACCTGCACCGAGAGTGTCCAGCTGGGCAAGTCGCCCCGGGCAATGGCATCAAACAGATCGCGGCGGTGGAAGTCGGCATCGGCCCCCGCCATCGCCTTGGCCTCGTCGTTGGTGAAGAACTCCATGCCCTGGTTGGTATGGAAATGGTATTTCACCCAGAACCGCTCACCTTTCGCATTCACCCACATGTAGGTGTGCGAACCGTACCCGTTCATGTGCCGCCAGGTGCGGGGCAACCCGCGGTCGCCCATCAGGTAGGTAACCTGGTGCGCGGTTTCGGGATTCAGGGTCCAGAAATCCCACTGCATGTGATTGTCGCGCAACCCTGAATCGGGCAGGCGCTTCTGGCTGCGGATGAAGTGGGGAAACTTCATCGGATCGCGAACGAAGAAGATCGGCGTGTTGTTGCCCACCAGGTCGTAATTGCCTTCGCTGGTATAGAACTTGAGCGAGAACCCGCGCACGTCGCGCCACGTGTCGGGGCTGCCGGCCTCACCGGCCACAGTGGAAAACCGCGCGAGCATTTCCGTTTTGCAGCCCTTCTGAAACAGCGCTGCCTTCGTGTAGGCGGATACGTCCTCGGTGGTTTCAAACACCCCGAAGGCACCCGAACCCTTGGCGTGCGGCTGACGCTCGGGCACCTTTTCACGGTTGAAGTGCGCCATCTGTTCCAGGAAGTGCACGTCGTGCAGCACGATCGGCCCGTCCGGACCCACGGTAAGAGAATTGCGGTCGCTGACGGCCGGGGCTCCGGCGCCGGTTGTCGAGCCCTGACCCGGTTCGTTCGTATTGTTCGCCATAACACCCTCCTATTGGCAGGTTTCTGTGCCGCAATGCCCCTTTACAGGCACCGCGACGGTGGAATACGACGGTACTACTCACGCAGACACTATATACCCCTGTGTTGCATACTGTAGCCATGCGAATCCATATTCTTTCCGATCTGCATAACGAATTCGAACCCTACAGCCCGGCCGATGTGAAGGCCGACGTGGTGGTGCTCGCGGGTGACATCCACAGCCGCGGCAGATCGGCACAATGGGCGCTTGCCCATTTCGACGGGCCCATTGTGCTGGTCGCGGGCAATCACGAGTACTACAACGCCAGCATCGAAAAGGTCGAAACCATGCTGCGCGCGGCGGCGGCATCGAGCGGCGGCCGCCTGCACTACCTGCAGCGCGATTGCGTGGAGATCGACGGCGTACGTTTTCTGGGCGCCACGGGCTGGACAGACTACACGCTCGACGATTCCCCTGCGCACGCCATGCATGCGTGCCAGCAAATGATGTTCGATCACCGCAGAATCAGGGTGGGGCGAAACTACCGCCTGTGGTCACCCATGGATGCACAACGGCAAGCCGTCGAAACCCGGCTGTGGCTCGAGCGCCAGCTGGCAACGCCCCATGCAGGCAAAACCGTGATGGTGACGCACCATGCGCCGATCCCCCGGTCGCTCGACCCCACACGGGCACCTTCAAGCATCAATGCGGGCTATGCCAACACATGGGAACACCTGTTCGGCCCGCAGCTCGCGCTCGCGATTCACGGGCATACGCATCACGCGGTGGATTACACATTCAGGGGAACCCGGGTCGTCAGCAACCCCCTGGGGTACCCCGGCGAAGGTACCGGGTTCAACCCGCGCCTGATCGTCGAAGTGTGATGATCAGCTCGGGGCCGCGCTGTCGTTACGCACGTGGCGCGGCCGGGGGCGCGTGATCAGCCCATGCGCGGCGGGAACACCCGGTACCACAACCCATACACCGAACATGCGGCGCAGAACGAGAACGCCCACTCCAGTGTCGTGAACACCATCAGTACGATGCAGGGAATGCGCCAGATGTCGCTTCCGAGCGCATAGGCCACCACCGACACGAGGCTGGCCAGAAACAGGATCTTGTTGGCGAACATCTTGGCGCCGGCGTTTTCCTTTTTGCCGGCCCAGCCACGCGCTTCAAAGATGCGGGCCCATACCCGATGCGCCGGGCATTTGTAATGGCCGATGAAGCCGCGCACCAGACCCTGCACCACCAGAATGCCCATGAGCCAGGGGGTGAAGTACAGGCTTGCCGCACACACCAGGAAATTGACGAAGGCCTCCCAACGCGTAACGTTGGACCACACGGGCGGCAGATCGAACCTGAGCATGGATGACTCCTTTCTTGAACATACAGATATGCATTGCCATCCATTATATTAGCCTTTACTAATATATTCAGCCATTACCAACATACCGGCACCTGCATGGTGCGATCAGCACCGGTGGATCTGCGCAAATACGCGTTTATTCAAGTTGCAGCCTGGCCTCGTCTGCGTAACCTTCCAGCGCCTGAGTAAGGCTCACGACTTCGCGGAAGATTTCGGGGCCGACGATGTTATAGGGCTCGGCACCCAGCGCCGCGAATTGCCGCAGCACCTCGGGGTCTTTCAGCACGGTGCGCACGGCGTTGAGCATGGTGCGTACCTCGCGTGATGGCGTTTCGGCCGGCACGAAAAAGCCATACCACACCATGCTGCTGAACTGTTCGAAACCAATGTCGGAGAACGTGGGTGCACCGAACACCGGCTCTTTCGAGGACACGGCAAGCGGCTTGAGCCGACCCGCAGCGATGTGCTGGATGGCACCGGGAAGCTCGACCACCACGGCATCGACATCGCCGTCGAGGGCGGCCTGAACGGCGTCATGCCCGCCGCGATACGGCACCCGAACGACGTCGACATCTGAGCGGCGCATCATGTACTGCGCCACGAAATCGCTGTAGCTGCACAGGCCCGACGAGGCATACGTTTGAATGCCGGGCCGCGCAGCGAACGACGCAATGAGATCGCTGAACTGCCCCACGGCAGACTGCGCATTCACGGCAATGACCAGCGGCGCGCGGGCCAGCATGGCCACGGGCCGCAGCGAAGAAGACGGCACATAGCCCAGCCGTTCGCCGCGACACACCGTGTTCGCGCACATATTGGAATAGGAGCCCAGGATGAGCGTGAGGCCGTCGGTTTTGGAACGAACCGCATCCTGCGTGCCGATGATGCCGCCGGCTCCGTAGTGGTTATGCACCACCACCGGTCGTTCGACGACCTTGCTGAGCGGTTCGGCGACCACGCGGGCAATGAGGTCGGAAGCATCGCCCTGCGCAAAGGGCACGATGATGCGAACGGCGTCGGATGCCGAGGCGGCAGCCGAAAATGCCAGAACGAACGCGCATGTGATCACGCGCAAAAGGTTGTGTGTCTTCATGGCTCATGGGTAATGAGTTGGGGAAAGACTGCATCGGGGCGCACCAGGTATGGCATTGCAGGATCCGACTGCCGTGACGCCGCAGCGCGCTCCCCGGCATTGAAGCAGAAAGCAGCCCCGCTTCGCTATGAGGGTTAAGGCGGATGCGCCCCTCATGCGGCCCGCAGGTACGACCCTTGCAGGTATGGCATGAACCCGGCCATGGGGCCGTTCGATTCGAAGGAGGACGTATGAAGCCAATCCGCAGCGCCATCACCCTTGCCGCGGGCATCGCCCTGGTGAGCCTGGGCGCACACGCACAAACCACGCAGGGCGCCGCGCCCGCCACCACACCCCAAAGTGGCCCCGCCGCCACCAGCGCAGCCGAGCCGGCCACCCAAGCCGTTGACATCCTCCCCCGCCTAAAGTCGGTGGATTCCTACTGCGCCCACCCCGGCATCGAGCCGGAATGAGTCGCTTCG
>JAUZQE010000073.1 GCA_030733815.1 Yanghanlia caeni | reverse complement strand
TTCTAAATGCCGGAAATGCCCTGGCTCCTAAATGCCGAAAAATCCGTGGCCTCTAAATGCCGAAAACGAAATGGCTCTTTTATGCCGAAAGATGACAATACGTTTACGTTCGGCCTTGGTCGTTTCTGATTGTCGTGCAGCAGCCTGGTCTGAGCGGTCATTGGCCTGCTCACAACTGGCGCGCCAGCGACGGATCTGCTCAGGATACAAACCGCGGCGGCGGCAGTATTCGGCTAATTCCTCTTCGGTCAGAGCAGCGGTTTCCAGTACCGCATTGAACTTCTGCGCCGAGCTCCAGCCTTCCGTGGTGGGGGAGGCGTTTGGAAGCAATCGGCCCGTGCTACGGGCTTGCTTTCGCCAGTTGTATATCGTGGCAGCTGAGATACCTTCCTCGCCAGCCAGATCATTGACGGTACGGTTATACGGCGCTTCCAGCTTGGCCAAGATGGCTTCGCGCCGCTCGGGGGAATACTTCATGGGAACCTTCTCTCTGCCCCAGGTTGGAGATTCAAACTCTAACATCTGTAGAGGTTCCAACTATTCTGACAGCGGGGGGCTCTTTGAAGTTGAAACATTATTCATATTATTACCTCTTATTTTTATTGGATTGATTCAGCGTAACCGTCCCATACGGTCGTATTGCCTAATCGGGTATAGCGAATATGAACAATGCTAAGAGGCTCGTCCGCGGCGAGTGTGTCACCTGGACACACGCTCACGCAGTGGCAGCATCTCGCATCGAGATCTGTCGATGATGATGAGTTGGAAACGTGTGGACTCGATCTTAAATTGGCCAAGCGCTGGTCTCATTCTGAGATAAGGGCTTGCGTGGCAAGTGTGTCACATGGACACACCTAATGTAGATGTTTGCGACTTGAAAACCCTACAAGAATAGAAATTTTCTAGTTGCTGCAATCGTACATACCAAGGGTTAGGCATACCTATTCCCAAACGCCTTAGTTAGAAAATTAAAAGTGGACAGTGGGTGTGGTTCGGTGTGTCACCTGGACACACTTGCCGCCAAGAGGTGTTGCCTGGACACATGCCAACCCGGGTAGCGAATCACACAGAGGGACGTTGTTCGACCTGTCACCGTTGTATTTCTAAACCACCTGTGCGCGGAGTTCATTGAAGGAATAGGAGCACTGAAGGAATTACCGGTCACGCGGCTCCTCAATGCGTCTTGTGGCCAACTTGCCTCATTCTTGAGAAAAGACATTAACTTTCAACCAGGAAAGCACATCTTCTCTCGTCCCTCTTGTATACTCAGACGCTGAGTGTTGATGTTAATGCTTTGCTGAACTATCGCCGGAAAGTGTTTAACCTTTGATGTTTGTGTTTAATAAATAACTCTCCGGCCAATACTAACAGAGGAACTTATATGGCGACAACAGCAAAAGCCCAGAAGGCCAATAAAGAAGCATTTACTCTTCCAACCGCATCTGAAGCGACGCTATTGCCGCCAGACCGCCGGGTCGACTTAAGCGAAATCGACCAGATGTGCGAAACCATCGACCTCGTCATCGCCGACCTTAGAAAACGAGCCATTCGTCCCAATCCAGAAAAGAATCCCCCTCGATTCACATCAAGTCAGGTAGCGGAGCTTTGTGGAATCACGCGCGCGACATTGAATTACCTGGTGCGCAAAGGTGAACTACCTCAAGGTGAGGTGCACGGCTCTGGCGCCAGTCGGACCTTCTCTCTGGCTGAGACCCAGGAGTGGATACGCGCAATGCCTGAATTCTCCCCTAAGCCAGAGGGAGTTTCCGGGGCTGTGCTCGCGACAACAATGCTTAAGGGCGGCGCAACCAAGACAACCTCGACAATGAGCATTGCTCAGGGGCTCACATTGCTTGGGCGCAAAGTGCTTGTCATAGACCTTGACCCGCAGGCATCGCTAACCGAGCTATGTGGTGTGTTCATTCAAGCTGCGGTCGACGAAAACGATACGGTGTTGAATTACATCCAGGATCCCAGCACCACGCTGCAAGAGCTTGTGATGCCCACATACTGGGCCAACCTAGACATCATTCCTTCGCATGCCGGCTTGTTTGCCGCAGAGTTCCAGATCCCTGGGATGCTGATGCAGGATAGCTCATTTCGCTTCTTTGATCTCCTGCGTCAAGGCGTTGAGCCACTTCGCGAGCATTACGACTACATCATTTTTGATACGGCTCCCTCACTGAGCTACCTGAATATCAACGCCTTGATGGCGGCCGACAGCCTGGTCATGCCCGTTGTCCCAGAGAGTCTGGATACCCTCAGCTCATTGGTGTTCTGGACGCTTCTGCGAGATTTCGCCTCCCCTATTAAGAGGCATTATGGCTTCAACAAGATCTATGACTTCGTAAGCATTTTGCCCACAAAAGTGGATAATCAAAAAGGCGGCACTGAAATTGTTCGCCATTGGATCCAGCGCGCTTACGGCCACTGGGTCAGCCCCTACGAAATCCCATACAGCGCTGCGATGTCGAACTCCAGCGTGGTCATCTCTACGGTGTTTGACATGAACAAGAACGAGATCGCAACCAAGACACTGAATCGTGTAAGAGAGCCACTGTTCAACTACGTCAAGTGGATAGATTCCGTGTATTTGTCCAAGTGGACTGGCAAAGCGTCTGCTGACCAAGGAGTCGCCCTATGAATCTCATGAAACGCATGGCCCAAACGACCGAGGGCCTCGATGAAACCCCCCTCGCTCCGCCTAAGCCCCGCAATAAAAAGGCCGAACGCCCGGAGACTGCCCCAGGCAAATCGCTGCAATGGGCGATCGACAAGCAAAGAATGACGGAACTTGAGCGTCACCGCGCGGGCACTCCTATCGAAATCGCCAAACTGTTGCCCAACCCATATCAACCGAGGATCGAATTCGATCCCGAAAAGATTGATGAGTTGGCCGAAAGCATTCGGATTCACGGTCTGATTGAGCCCATTGTGGTCCGTAAGCACCCGTCGCTCGAAGGCCATTATCAAATCGTCGTTGGCGAACGTCGCGTCAGAGCTCACAAGGTTCTTGGGTTAACCGAGATTCCCTCCATTCTGTCTGAGTGCACTGACGAAGAAATGGCCACCATTGCGCTGGCCGAAAACGTCGCGCGGGCAGATCTGAGTGACTTCGAAATCAGTCAAGCCTTGCTCGCCATGCGCAGTCGCTACGAGCAAGTGACCGTAATGGCCGAGAAGCTCGGTATGTCTCGCAAGCAGCTCTATCGCTATTTCGCGTTTGAAAAGCTTCCAGAATTCGTGCTCGCTTCATTGAGGGACAAGCCACAACTACTAGGGGCGCGCGCAGTTGACGAACTGGTGACCGTACTTAACGAGCACGGTGTGCAGGGGGAAAAAGCCTTGCTGGAGATCTGGCCAAGATACCTTGCTGGAGACTTCCAGCAAACGAAGCTGGCTGCAAAGTTGCGTCAAGCAATAACCACACCCGATGCCGGAGTATCTCGCCGATCTATTGAACTGTTCCTGCGCGGCAAGAAGATCGGTGCATTTCACTGCGATAGCAATGGCCTGCGCTTGAACATCAAGGGTATTGCCCTGACGGAGGATCTGGAAAAGCGTATTGGCCAGCTCCTCGAAGAGTTGTTCCCTGATCGGCAACCTGAGACGACAGCCGCGGCGCCTGCGGTTGCCGACGAACAAACCGAGCCCGACATGCAGACTGAAGCTGAAGCGCCGGTTGAGGCGGTCGACGCTACCAGTCAATCACCCCGGCCGAAAGGCCGAGGCTTGTGGAGTTAGCGCTTTTCAAGCCTGAGATTGACCAGACCGAGTGCCGTAAGTCGCTACGTTGTCAGTAAGTCAGAAGACCCACCCTGGAATGCTTCCTCAGTTCCAGGCACTGGAAATCACCGCAGCAGACAAGCCCCGGGTTGGCACGAAACGGGCGGTGATCGAAAGCCTTGTGCTTTCAACTGGCTGACAACATGGTCGAGGGGAGACAAACCGCAAGGTTTGCGTCACAAGGCGAGTAATCGCTGGCAGCCGGAAAGACGGCATTGTTTTAAGGAGACCGCATGTCGGTGTTTGTGTTGGATCGCAGTGGCTTGCCACTGATGCCGTGTAGTGAAAAGCGGGCCCGCAAGCTGCTGGCCGCCGGACGCGCACGTGTGCATCGGCGGGTGCCTTTTGTGATACGACTCGTGGACCGCCACGCTGACTCCTGCGGCTTCCAACCGCTGCGCATCAAGCTCGATCCCGGCAGCAAAGTCACCGGTCTGGCATTGGTGCGTGATACCGAAACCGTTGAGGCCGGCACCGGAGAGATCCAACGCGGCGCCGCAGTGCTGAGCCTCCTGGAGCTGGTGCACCGTGGCCGGCAGATCAGCGAGGCGCTCACCGCCCGCCGCAGCATGCGTCGACGCCGACGTGGCAATCTGCGCTACCGCGCACCGCGCTTTTTGAATCGCACCCGCAAAGCAGGGTGGCTCGCGCCATCCTTGCAGCACCGGGTAGATACCACCCTGGCGTGGGTGACGCGCATTCGCCGCTGGGCGCCGGTGACGGCCATCAGCTCGGAGCTGGTGCGCTTTGACATGCAGGCGCTAGAGAACCCCGAGATCTCGGGGATCGAATACCAGCAGGGGACGCTGGCTGGCTATGAGGTTCGCGAGTACCTGCTGGAGAAGTGGGGTCGCAAGTGCGCCTACTGCGACGCCTCTGGTGTGCCGTTGCAGATCGAGCACCTGCATGCCCGGGCGCGTGGCGGCTCGAACCGCATCTCCAACCTGGCGTTAGCCTGCGAGCCTTGCAACCTCAAGAAGGCCGCCTTGCCTCTGGAGCGGTTCCTGTCCAAGGATCCGAAGCGCCTGGCTCGGATTCAAGCGCAAGCCAAGCGGCCCTTGAAGGACGCCGCCGCGGTCAACGCCACACGCTGGGCTCTGGCTCATGCGTTGAAGGCGACTGGCTTGCCGGTGGAACTCGCATCCGGCGGGCGTACGAAGTACAACCGCAGCCAGTTTGGTGTGCCAAAGACCCATGCTCTTGATGCTGCCTGCGTCGGGAGTGTGGACGCCATCAAAGCCTGGCGCAAACCCACCTT
>JAUZQE010000072.1 GCA_030733815.1 Yanghanlia caeni | reverse complement strand
AGGCGAAAATTTGTTGTTCTTGCTCATGGCTCCATTTTCTCAAAAGTTGGAGCCTCCTCAAAACCCGGGGCGATTCATTGAGGTAGTAATCAATGGCATGAGCAATCCGATAGAGCACGCAATATTCCGCAAGCTTCTACCGGGGCCGTCCTGGAGCATTGACTGCGCAAAGTCGTCAAGTGTTCCTTCAGTTGCTGTAGTTCTTCGACCCGCTCTTCGACCTCTGTGATTCGCATGTCGAGCAACTTGTTCACGTCACCGCAATCCTGGCGGGGGTCGTCCCGAAAGGTAAGCAACCTCTGGACGTCGTTTAGCGGCATATCAAGCGTACGGCAGTGCTTAATGAACCGGAGGCGTTCGAGATATTCGTCGCCATACAATCGATAATTGCCTGCGCTGCGCCCGGGCTGCGGAAGAAGGCCTTCTCGCTCGTAAAACCGGATGGTTTCTACCGGACATTCTGATCGCTTGGCGAGCTCGCCGATCCTCATTTTCATGGACTTCTCCGAAGGGAAAAACTATAAAGCTAGTATAGACTTTAGATCGTCCAGCGCACAGTCACAGCGGCTCAGCTGGCATACAGCCTGGTCACCAACCTCCTATGGCGCATTTCGATCTGCCATATTGAGCACGGTTTCTGCATGGCCTTGCTGTGCATGCACTACATGGGGCTTGACTCTGGAGTAGCTACATGGTTTCCAATGCAACGATTAGAGGAAACCATGATGAAGCATAAATCCATACATTCCGAAGCTGCCGGTGTGTCTTGCTGCGGCGGCACCGAATCCCGGGCAAAGCACGAGTCCATGGAGCAGACGAGCTCGGCGTCCGTTCGAACGTTTCGAATCGCAACGATGGATTGTTCCGTTGAAGAGTCAGAAATTCGACGCACGCTCGAAGAGATTGAGGGCATTCGTAGCTTAAATTTTCAGCTGAGTGCTCGTACTTTAGCTATCGACGCTCCGGAGGACGTGCTTTCACGCGCCGTCACTGCCATACGTCATATTGGCTACGACCCTCAAGAGCAACACCGAGACGGGGAAGGAGACGGATCCGGCACTTCCCTCAGCATGCAGCGCGGTTTCTCTAGCGGGATTCCGCGTTTAATTTTGGCCTTGGTGCTGGCCATTGGGGCGGAAGTGGTAGCTTTTTTTTCCCCTGAAACAACATTCTGGGAAGTGGCCGAAATGGGGCTCGCCGCAATAGGAATCTGGCTGGCCGGCCTGGAAACTTACACTAAGGGCTTCCTAGCACTGCGTCGAAAGCGACTCAACATCAACGCGCTTATGAGCGTTGCGGTTACCGGCGCGTTCCTTATTGGACAATGGGCCGAAGCTGCTATGGTCATGGCGCTTTTTGCGTTGGCTGAACTTATTGAGGCCCGCGCGGTTGACCGCGCTCGGAATGCGATTAGAGATTTGTTAGACCTGACCCCCGAAACGGCAGAGGTACGACAGCCCAGCGGGAACTGGCAAATGATGCCAGCAAACGACATTGCATTTGGAGCAATAGTTCGCGTAAGGCCGGGTGAGCGAGTCGCACTCGACGGTATGGTCACAGCGGGGGCCAGTACGATCAATCAGGCTCCCGTCACTGGCGAAAGTCTGCCTGTCGAGAAGGCCGTCGGCGACCCGGTGTACGCAGGGACTGTCAACGAATCCGGCTCGCTAGAATTTGAAGTTACTGCGACCGCGGGCAATTCTACGCTGGCGCGGATCATACACGCTGTCGAACAAGCCCAGAACAGCCGCGCGCCGACCCAGCGTTTTGTTGACAAATTCGCAGCCGTTTATACACCTGCAGTTTTCGTCATGGCGCTTGTGGTGGCGGCAGTGGGCCCGCTACTCTTCGAATGGACTTGGGTTGACGCACTCTACAAGGCGCTTGTCTTATTAGTGATCGCCTGCCCATGCGCTCTGGTGATTTCCACGCCTGTTACCGTTGTCAGCGGCTTGGCCGCTGGTGCCCGTCGAGGAGTGCTTATTAAAGGCGGCACCTACCTTGAGGAAGCCCGGAAGCTCAAGGCTGTCGCGCTCGATAAGACTGGCACCATCACTGAAGGCAAGCCGGAACTCGTAGCATGGCAAAGAATGGTGCTGATTGATGACGACGGACTCGTGGCCAGCATCGCTACCAGTTTAGCCGATCGATCCGATCACCCCGTTTCGAACGCCATCTCTAAGGGACTGGATGCTCCCGGGCAGGAAGTGCAAGACTTTGAGGCAATTCCGGGGCGCGGAGTTAAAGGAAAAATAGGAGGTATGGATTATGTCCTCGGAAACTACCGCTTAATTAATGAGCGTAATCAAGCCACAGCCGAGCTAGATGAGGTTCTTGATGTACATTTACGCGCGGGGCGCACCGTTACGCTGCTAGCCTCTAACGAGTCCGTACTTGCTATCTTTGCTGTAGCAGACACGATCAAGGAGTCTTCGCGGGCGGCAATCGGTGAGCTCCGCGCGCTCGGCGTAACCCCAGTTATGTTGACCGGGGATAACAGTGCGACAGCCGAGAGTATCGGTCATGAAGCTGGTATAGACGACGTGCGGGGCAATCTGCTGCCGGACGACAAGCTCGCCGCTATCCGAGAGTTACAGAGTCAGTATGGGCCAACTGGAATGACCGGGGATGGAATCAACGACGCGCCGGCCCTCGCCCAAGCCGATATTGGTTTCGCCATGGGTGCAGCTGGAACTGATATTGCGCGAGAGGCAGCCGATGTCGTCATCATGAACGATGACCTACATCAAATTGCGACCACTGTGCGGCTATCAAAGAAAACCCACACGGTGTTATGGCAGAACATCACTTTGGCCCTCGGAATTAAGGCAGTGTTCTTCGTCTTGGCTGTGTTCGGCGAGGCAACGATGTGGATGGCAGTATTTGCCGATATGGGAGCTAGTCTGCTCGTTGTCGGTAACGGTTTACGCCTGTTGCGTCAGGGCAAGCTGAGCGCGACAGAGAAAGGCGCGGTCAGCATGCGTACGTTGAAGTCAAAGCGCGTCCCCGGATAAGCGAAGAATGAAACAGCCATTTAATTCGAACCGGAGATGGTGGTTGTGGTGGCTTCTGGCTTTAGGTTTTGTCGCACTGGATCAGATCCTTAAGCAGACCACCGTAGCAACGTTACCGTTGCACGCCGGCATTGGGATTACACCGTGGTTCAATTGGGTTCATGTCCTGAACCCCGGAGCAGCGTTTTCCTTTCTCGCTGACGCTGGTGGGTGGCAGCGGTACGTGCTCGGAATCATTGGGTTGGTGGTGAGTGCCACGCTTTTAGTGGCATTGTATCGAGGGCTGGACAGCCGTTCCGTCACACTCAGCTATGTTTCCATTATTGGAGGGGCTATGGGCAACGTCGTTGACCGAGTGTTTCGCGGTGCGGTCGTCGATTACTTGGATTTTTACTGGAAGCAATGGCATTGGCCCGCGTTTAATCTGGCAGATATGCTCCTCGTCGGGGGCACTATGTTGCTAATTTACTCAACGTGGTCCGTCTCGAAGACTGAAACGGAACGGCAAAATCGCACGGACGGATGATGTTCAGTTTTACGACAGTGAACACTACAAGTAGGCACCCGAGCTTCGTCGAAATTTTTGAAATTATAGTTTTTATATAACCACTATGTCGAAATTTTTGTTGCGGCGAGCGATATTAATTTTCTTAACAACGGGCATAAGTTTCAGTGCCACCGCCGACGTTCTAAGCTTTTCAATCATCCATGAGAAATTTGAACTCAACAGACGGGAGGTCGGAGAAGAAGATTCACGAATGGAGGGTCTTCGAAGATTTTTCCTTGAGGCGCCGATCGACGAAAGCCAGTTCTCAATTAGTTCCAGGTTCGGCTTCCGTAGCCATCCGGTTTTAGGCAGACAAAAAATGCACAAGGGTGTTGACTACACCGCTCCAAAAGGAACACCGATTGTGACTGTTGCGGATGGGCAAATTGAGTTTGTGGGTCGGCAGAACGGCTACGGTAAGGTGGTCGTGGTCCGGCATAATGAAAATCTCACTACTCTATATGCACATCAGAGCCGCTTCGCCCACAAACTTGAAAAAGGAGCTTTCGTTTCCAGGGGTGACACGATCGGATACGTGGGCTCGACAGGCATGACTACGGGCAATAACTTGCATTACGAGGTAAGACTGGACAATGATCCCATTGATCCATTGGAATTTGGAACGCTCTATGCCGGTAATGAGCAGGTCATCAACGGGATAGATTGAGAATGAGCATAAGTAGGGTGCCCTAAGAAAATTACCTCGGAAGGCGCCTCAAAAGCACGCTAAATTAAAACAGAGGATATATGAGGAAGCTAATCGTTGGTGCGTTCAGTCTATGCTTTATTTTACCCGCATACGCTACGAGTTTACACGCCGACCATATTGAAAGCGAGGGCAGTGCATATCCAGTTCAAAACGAAAATAAAAACACAGCTGGCACAGGCGTGCAATCTAGCACCCTAAAGGTTTCAGACTGCTGGATCCGCTTCATGCCTGGACTCACTCCGTCCGGTGCATATTTCAAAGTGAGCAACAGTGGAACGCACGAGGCGAAGCTAATATCTATGTCTGTACCCGGATTCAGTAAGGTATCACTACATCGCACAATAAATCAGGGAGGTATAAGTCGGATGGCTGCAGTAGAGGCGATCCCTATTTCAGCAGGAGACAGCTTCGAATTTCGTCCTGGAGGTTATCATGCCATGCTCGAAAAGCCGGAAGAAAGGCTGATCATCGGCAGCGAAGTGGAGGCACGGTTTGAGTTCGGCGCCGGGGCTTCCGCAACGGCCCAATGCAGCGTTAAACCCCCTTCGGCTTTAGCTCATTGATACGCCATGCTATCAAAACATCACAACTACGGCGAATGCTGTCGTTGACAGTCCAGAACCTGAGCGTCGCAGATGGTTCCTGGATGAACTTACACCGCCACGCATTAAACCGCGTAAGCACGTTAGTAAGTAGACCTGAATCACACCGGGGATCGCGGAGGCTGTTTGGTTAAAGTAAAACAGGTTCCACAGTCTGCGCTGCAAGTTGCCGAT
>JAUZQE010000071.1:3116-5099 GCA_030733815.1 Yanghanlia caeni | reverse complement strand
TTATAGGGCCGCATACCGTTGAACCACCACAGCCCTCCCAAGGCGGCCAGCTCCACTGCCTCGCCCGCTGTTTTAACATTTTCTTGATATTTCATTGATAAAGACTTGTTGGTGGCTCTCCTATGCTACTGCAATTCATAACGCATTTCGTAAGATGCCATGAACTTGCATCGCGACTCTGTCGGGCCATCCGCTATGACGCAGGAAGGACGTTCGCCCACCTCCGAAATAAGGCAGGACGGGCGAGTGGAGGTGTCTGTAGTTCTCCCCATGTTCAACGAAGAAGAAGTCGTTTTGTCAGTATATCGACGACTGAAGGCAGTTGCAGAGCAGCTGGGAGCGAGCTATGAGCTGCTGTTCGTGGACGACGGAAGCAGCGACGGCACCGCTGGCACCCTACTGGAGATTTCGCTAAACGATGAATCCGTCACGGGCGTGTTCCTTTCCGGCCATTTCGGCAAAGAGGCGGCTTTACGCGCCGGGCTGAAGTACGCAGCCGGGCGAGCGATCGTGACCATGGACGGCGACATGCAAGATCCGCCGGAGCTAATCCCGGAAATGGTCCGAGCCTGGCGTGGGGGGGTGGACGTGGTCCGTATGCGCCGACAGTCGCATACACCCGATCGTCACTTAGACTTCATGTTGTACAGCGCAAGGGCAGCCGCCCTGCTAAGCCTGGTGGTAAATCGCCGGCGCTACATGAAGCACATCATCGAATGGGCCGGCCTCAGGGAGACTGTCATCTCGTACAAGCGTCGGCCACGATTTGCGGGCAGATCCAAGTGGAGCGTCGCACAGCTGCTGGGGTACTCCCGAGACGGTACGACGACGCTTTGCAGCCTATGTGCGCGTATCCTCATGCTGACGGGTTTATTGGGTTTTTCTGCCGGCCTGGCATATGCTTGCTGCATCCTGATAGCTCCGACCGTTGGGAACGATTCCGCCTCCCTGCTTCCTCAGGCATCAGCCACCCCACTGCTCTTTGGCGGCGGGGTGATGTACCTTCTTGGCTGGTTAGGCGAGCGAATGGAACAAATTGCTCCTCCTATGAGACATACCAATTTCTCGATCCGAATGTTTGCGCGCAACGGGCAGGACAGGCCAGAATGAATACCAAACACGCAATACGAATGCTTATTGTGGAAGATCACGCCGGGTTAGCGACGAACCTTTATGAGTTTTTTTGTGATGATCGTTACATCCTCGACTTCGCTTCTGATGGCCTGACCGCGCTGCACCTGATCGCTACGAACGACTATGACGTCATCATTCTGGATGTCATGCTCCCGGGCCTTTCCGGTTTTGAAATATGCCGTCGCATCCGGCAGGATATTCAATCCTCCACGCCGGTCATCATCATGACCTCAAAGGATCAGCTGCAAGATAAGGAAGAGGGCTTTTCAGTAGGGGCAGACGACTACCTGGTTAAACCGTTCAATCTCCGTGAGCTTCAGTTGCGAGTGGACGCCCTCTATCGCCGCAAGGCGGGGTTCTCCAGAACGCCCGAGCTTCGTGTGCCTGGCATAAGTTTCGATCCCGGAAACCTGGTGGTGCGAACAGATGACGGTGAGCAACTGGAGTTATCTGGGACGGGGGCACGGATATTCGAGGAACTCGTCAAGGCCTACCCTGACCTCCTTTCATACGCCCAGATTCAGCATAGGGTCTGGGGTGAACGCGAGGTAGATATGAACACGTTGCGCACTCACGTGTACTCCCTTCGCAAACTACTTCAGGATACTTTCCAGTATCCGATGATAAAAACCATACACGGGCGTGGGTATCGGTTGCATCCACCCGGTAAAGTCGCCTGATGAAGCTGCGATCCATTGCACGACGCGTTTACCGCGCCATACTCACCGTCAGTGTAGTTGCTACGCTTGCAATGGTGGTCACCGTGCTTCTAGTCAACGAAGACCTTGAGCATACGATGCTTGATGTCGAGTTTGCACAAGAACGTGACTTCATACTGATGAATCACAC
>JAUZQE010000071.1:0-2824 GCA_030733815.1 Yanghanlia caeni | reverse complement strand
TTCAGCAGCCGGCGAATTGTCAGGCCGCTGAAACGTCTTTCAGAACGGATCAGCAGAATTCCGGTGGGGCCCAACATGCCGCGCATGGAATCCGACTATAGCGATTCTGAGCTGCATTCCATAGCGCTGACATTCAACAGATTTCTGGACGAGCTTGAATCGTACGTGCGCAGGGAGCAGTCTTTGCTGAACCTGGCCAGCCATGAGTTGCGAACGCCTATCGCCGTGATGTCAGGCGCGCTGGAAATCATCGAGTCACGTGATCAACTGAGCGAAAAGGATCGCGCCACACTTTTGCGGGTGCGGAGATCCTGTGATGAGATGAGAGACAACGTCAATATTTTGCTCAAACTGGCGCGTCGAAAATCGGAAGACAGAGTGCACGAAATCATCGAAGTAAGCCCCATCGCAAGACAAGTGATCAGTGATCTCAAATTCAGCCTGAAGGACGCCGACCGAGTAAACCTGAATGTGGTGTCGGAGCTTCGTGTGAACGCTGACCCAGCCATAGTGGGCATGCTCTTGCGCAATATTATTCAGAACGCAGTGCAGCATACCAAACGCGATATTCAGGTGGCGGTGTCAGAAAGGTTCGTCGAGATAGAGGACAGGGGTACTGGTCTGTCGGCCGACCAGCAGGCCATTCTTATGCGCCAAAAGTCGCTTTCCAATGATGGTTCTGCTTTGAGCGGATTGGGCCTCTATATCGTCACGTTGATGGCCGAAAGACTCGACTGGCTGCTTGAAATTACGCAGACGAACGAAAACGGCACAAAAATACGCCTGAGCCCCCGGTAATGCGTCAACAGACTCTGATATTCATTCTTTCCAGCCTGGGGTTGCTGACGCTGAGCCGTCTGTCGCTCGCTGCGTGGCATTGGCAACGTGTGAGTGCGGGAGGTGGCCTGTGGCCGGTACTGAAAGGTGGACTGCGTATCGATGCGACGCTAGTGGCTATGCTGGCTGGGCTCCCGTTGCTGCTATCACCATGGCTGGGACATTATGAGCTGGCCAGCATTATCACCATTGCATGGCTCCTGTTCTCCTGGTTCTTGCTCGTGCTCTTGGAGGTATCTACTCCGCAATTTATTCTTGAGTACGACACGCGGCCCAACCGACTGTATGTTGAGTACCTTAAACACCCCAAAGAGGTGTTCTGCATGCTCTGGAGGGGCTACAGGCTGGTGATCCTGGGCGCATCCGTATTGATCGTGCTGCTGGTTGGGCTGGGCGTCCAGCTCTTTGGAAGCATACGCACAGACACTCCGCTTCCTTGGTGGCAAGCACTGCTTTACACCCTCGCGTATGCACCCTTACTGTTCTTAGTCATCAGAGGGACACTCAGCCATCGGCCGATCAATCCATCAACCGTTGCCTATTGCAGCGATGGCATGCTCAACACCTTACCGCTCAATTCCTTGTACAGCGTGCTGTATGCGATCTACAGCATGAAGAACGAGCGCTCCGCTTCAGACGTCTACGGGAAATTGGAAGAGAATGAGATCCGTGATGTTGTGAACCGGTGTGCCGGCATCATCCCCGTGAGCACCGAAATACCCAGTCTTCATCATCATGAACCGACATGCAAGAGGGCGAAGCCGCTCAATATCGTGATCATAGTGGAAGAGAGCCTGGGGGCGCAGTACGTCAGCAGCCTTGGTGGCGCCGATCTGGCGCCGAATATCGACAGGCTATCAGGACAAGGTTGGAACTTTACCCGGACTTACGCAACCGGAACGAGATCAGTGCGGGGTCTCGAGGCTATTGTCGCAGGATTCCCACCGACCATTTCAGACGCTGTTCTGCGCCTATCTGGAGCGCAACGCAATTTTTTCACGTTGGCCCAGCTGCTTAAGCAACATAACTACCGTTCTCGATTCATCTACGGAGGAGAAGCCCACTTTGATAATATGAAAGGCTTTTTCCTTGGAAATGGTTTTGACGAGCTTCACGATATTCATACTTTTGCGGCTCCTAACTTTGTTGGGACCTGGGGAGCCTCTGACGAGGATATGTTCAACAAGCTCGACACGTTATTGAGCAGCCCCCCGGAGCAGCCTACATTCACGCTCGCATTTACGGTGAGCAATCACTCGCCATGGGAGTATCCCGCCGGGCGCATTGCGGTCAATGGTGATCCGGCCACCACGGAGAACGCCGTTCGGTACGCTGATTGGGCTTTGGGACAGTTTTTCGAGAAGGCGAAGTCCTCTTCGTACTGGCAGGACACAGTATTTCTGGTGGTGGCCGACCACGACTCAAGGGTGCACGGCGCCAACCTCGTCCCGTTGCGGCATTTTCACATTCCCGCTGTCATCCTGGGCGCGGACATTCAACCTCGACGTGACGACCGGGTGATCAGCCAGATCGACCTGCCCACCACATTGCTGTCCCTAGCTGGAATTCAGGGGGATCATCCCATGATTGGACACGATCTCACGCAGGAGGGCGGCGGGCGGGCAATGATGCAGTACGGGGATAATTACGGGTATCTGAAAGGGGACTCTTTATTGGTTCTCCAGCCGCATCGATCACCCACCCAGTATCGTTATGCGGCCCCGGATGCGTATACGCAAGAGGGCGTGGATCCTTATCTATTGAAGGAAGCGCTGAGCCATGTTTTATGGCCGTCCTGGGTATATAAAAATAACTATTACACCCTGCCGGAACTGTAGAAATAAGGTCGGGTCTCTTTTGATAGATTCTTGATCTTTGGTTGACGAATTATTGTCGTTGGAACTCGTATTCTAGCCCTGTTGCTTTACTACAAGCCGGGCTAAGCATTGTTATCTGTTCCAGACCCTCTGCACTCCAGAACTCATCT
>JAUZQE010000070.1 GCA_030733815.1 Yanghanlia caeni | reverse complement strand
ATGCGCGAGGCCAGCACCGCCAGCGGGTGGCGCAGGTCGATCATCTGGTCAATGCGGGCACGGAAGAAGTCATCGGTAGCGGGGCAGGCGAACATGGCAGTAAAACTCCCAGAAAACAACCGTCATTGGACAACAAACTGGGAGTTCCGGGTATCCGATAAACCCCCAACCACCAATGTTTATGCGGGTCACGGGGATTTTTCAGGGACGACTAAGTCGTCAGCACCGGGGAACGGCCTGCCAAGGGACGCGCGACCACACCTGGCTCGCGGCTGGCCGCAATGTGTGGTGCGCCAGTCAGGCCCAGCGCAAAGCCTGCCGATACAAGCGCCATCATCAAATCGCATGAGGACACGCGCTCGGCAATCAGCGGCTCCATGTCCGAGCGGCGCAGCACCCGTTCAACTTGGCGCGCATGTCCTTCGCACACACGCGGATCGCACAGCACCAACGGGTAACGCATCATTTCTTCCAAGGGGATGCGCTTGTGTCTGAGCAGCGGATGGCGCGCCGGCACTGCCACCATCAGCGGATCTCTCCACACCGCTTGGGCTGCAATGCCTTCACCCACTTCATCGGATTGCGCGAAACCTACGTCGTACAGGTCGTCATGCAGCCCCTTGATCTGCTGCGGCAATGGCACCTCGAACAGACGGATATCGACTTCGGGTTCCTCCTGCCTGCACATCGCGAGCAACGCTGGTAGGCGCGATGGTGTAATGCCGTCGGACAGAGCGATGCGCAATTGACCGTGGAAGCCATTGGCTGCTGCCTGCACGCTGTCGCGGGCCTGCTGCAAAGCAGTGAAGATGCGCGGCACATGCTCAAGGAACAGTCTGCCTGCGCGGGTCAGCCGTGTGCTGCGGCTGGTGCGGATGAACAACTGTTCGCCGAGGTCTTCTTCGAGTTCCTTGATGGTGCGTGACAGCGGCGATTGCTCGATGTGCAGCCGCTCGGCGGCGCGGGCGAAATGGAGTTCTTCGGCGACGGCCAGGAAACAGCGAAGGTGGCGTAGCTCCACGATCAACCCCCGTCTTTGGGAGTGGTCAGGCCCACATGGCGCAACGCCACAGCGGATAACACGGTCAACACCGCAACACTGGCCGCGCTGAACATAGCGGCGCTATGTAGTCCTGCCATGAACGCCGCTTGTGTCTGCGCCATGAGACCAACGGGTAACTCTGATGCGACTGAGGACGCCGCCCACAAGCTATCAACGACCGCTTCGCGCGTACCCTGTTCAAGGTGACTGGGCAGATGACTCAACATGGAGCGGTGATAGACCGCGTTGGCAATGCTTCCGAGGAGCGCAATGCCCAACGAAATGCCCAAGTCCTGCACCATCTCAGTCATTGCCGAGGCTGACCCTGCTTTTTCTGCTGGTGCAGAGCCGACCACCAGGTCTGTCCCTAATGCCGCAATCGTGCCGTTGCACAGATACGCCAAAGCCAGTGCGGCAACCGCCACGGTCACGCCTCCCGCGCCGGGTGCCAGTTGCGTCAGCAGCAGGTAGCCCACCACCGACAGCGCCAATGAACCCGCGACCACGAATCCTGGCCGAATAACTCTGGCCACGAGCGGTGCACCTGTACCTCCAACGATCATGGCCAATGCGGCCAGGCCCATCCATAGTCCTGCGGCCGCCGGGGAGTAACCCAACACCAATTGGAGGTACTGGGCGACCAGCAGCATGGTGCCACCGACTGCGAAGAGACCAAACAACAGCACGATGAGTGCAACCGAGAATGCTCGGTTGGAGAACAGGCTCAGATCAAGCAACGGATCGGCCAAGCGCCGCTGACGCTTGATGAAGACCCAGGCAAACAGCACACCCACCAGAATGGACATGACGACGTCCAGCGTGATACTGGATTTGGCGATCTGCTTGATGCCATAGACAAGCGGCAGCATGGCCGCCAGCGATAGCAGCACACTGGGCAAGTCCAGCCGTCCGGCATCTGGTGCCCGGTACTCAGGCAGCAGCAATGGCGCGAGCAGCAGCAACAGGATCGCAACAGGGACGGCTATCAGAAACGCCGCCCCCCACCAGAACCACGTTAGCAGCAGTCCGCCCACGACCGGCCCCAACGCATAGCCAATCCCCCACATCGTTGCCCATATACCGATACCAAGCGCCCGCTGGCGCGGGTTGGGGAACAGGTTGCTGATCAGCGCCAGCGTGGATGGCATCAGGGTGGCGCCCGCGACGCCGAGCGTCGCCCGCGCTGCGATCAGCATGTTGGCGCTGGTCGAAAAAGCGGCGAGCACCGACGCAGCGGCAAATGCTACCGCGCCTATCAGCAGAAGCTTGCGACGGCCAATCCTGTCGCCCAGCGTCCCCATCGTGATGAGAAAGCCTGCAATCAGGAAGCCGTAAGCATCCATGATCCACAGGGCTTGCGAGCTGGTGGGCTGCAAATCCGCAGCCAATGCTGGCAAGGTCAGATGCAACAGCGTCAGATCCAGGCCGAGCATGACGGTTGGAAGCGACAGGAGTGCAAGCCCCGCCCAGGCACGAGGCCCGGCACGCCCGGCGTCCTCTTGACGATTGTCGGTGGGTATGGGGACAGGGGTCGCAGGTGGTTTGGGCTGTGTCATGGGCGGCGGATCCTCGCACTACTCAATTGCTAAAACCGCATCTTCCATGCAATATAGTCACATGACAATTTAACTATTTATCCTATTACCAATGGCAACACAAACCAGAAAGCGCAGCCTCAGCCGCACGCGACATGAGCTGTCCGAATTTTTGATTCGCCATCGCAAAAAACTGACGCCGGGCGATGTCGGATTACCCGCGACCGAACGACGCCGGACCCCCGGACTTCGCCGTGAAGAGGTTGCCGCTCTAGCCGGTGTGGGACTAACCTGGTACACCTGGTTCGAGCAAGGCCGTGAAGTCAAAGTGTCAGAAAAATTCCTGTTGAGCGTGGCCTATGCGCTCAAACTGGATGATGCCGAGTGCAGTCACCTGTTCCTGCTTGCACACAGACGCCCACCGCCACCAGAAGCGCATCAATGGGTGTTGGTGACACCCGGCATTCAGCGATTGCTCGATGATCTCCCCAGGCCCGCCTATGTTCAGAACCTGCGCTGGGATATCGTGGCCTGGAATGCCGCAGCAGACGCGCTGCTTGCACTGGATGCCAGGTCGCGGGAAGAGCGGAACGTACTGCGCATGATATTCAGTGACCCCGACATGCGACGCCGGTTGCCGGCCTGGGCCGACGATGCGCCTCGGTTGCTGGCGCAGTTTCGCTATGACGTTGCCGTTGCACCGGAAGACCCCGCCATGCTGGCGTTGATCGAAGACATGAAGGTCTTGTCTCCAAGCTTTCGCCGCGAGTGGGACGCGCCTGGCAACGAGGTCGCGCAACGCGGCATTGGATCAATGCTGAGTGCAACAGGACAACAGCAGGATTTCCATCACGAAACCCTGGTAGTGGACGAACATCGGCACTTGAGGATGGTGGTGTATTTCGAGAACTGATTCGGCGTGTAGTTGGGATAGAGGAACTCGTCACCCTGTTAGATCCCAGGTCTGATTTGCCGCCCAATTTCCCACGACACGCCACCGCCGCGCACCGTCGCGGTGATCTGTTTCCCCAGCCGTTGCTCGATCACCGGCTTCCACGGCACCAGACTGAACCCCATGCCATCATCGAGCATTGCGTAGCGACCGCTGGCGAGCATGATGGAGCGCCGGTAGATGCCAGCCACGCGCTGTCCGTCGGTCACAGGCCGGTGCTCCAGGCCGGTGTCGGCAGCAATGTCCTTGGCGGCCTGCGCCAGTTCCCGGTTGCGCAGCGTGCCCAGCAGGTTCCGAGCGAGGATGACGCGCTGTCCGCGCCGTTCGGCCAGCCCTTGTTCGGCCAGGAAGTCGGCGCGTTGCTGCATGGCCTGCTTGGCTTCGCTACCAAAGCCCAGGTCGCCCAGCCCGCGACCGCCGCCGATCAGTTGCTGGTCGAGCCAGGTGGCGCCGATCACGCGGGCTTGCCGCTCAATCGGCAAGTGCGATTTCAGCTCCACGGCCACGCCACCCAGGCGCTGCGCGTCATACTGGCGGCCACGCTCAGGCAGGTCGCCCGGCACCTTCCACAACCCTTCGGCCACGCGCTCCACGATGCCGGCCCGCCGTAAGGCTTCCAGCCGGCGGACGTGGGCCGCGACTACTTCCTGCGGGTCGCGGCCGGGTTTGGCTCGGCCTTGTTCGATCGCCAGGTGATGGTCGGTGCGGTACAGGCCATCGCTCGCCAGCGCGGCGATGTTGCGATCCGCCGCCCGCACCTCTGCGGAACCGCGCACTTCCACCACCGATCCAGTGGGATAGTTCGCCAGCTCATCGCGGGCGTTGAGCGCGACGTAATGGGCCTTGCCATCCACGCCGTCGATGACCAGATAACCTCGGTCGCGCAGCTCGTCGGCCAGACTCTTGGCGGACACGCGGCCGACGATGGTGCGGCCATCGTCTCCCGGCTCGAACACCGCCAGTTCGCGCGGGTGACCGCTCATGGCCCGCTGCATGGTGCGGATGATGTCCCCACGCTCGCCCAGGGCGCGCAAGGTCTTCTCGGCATCGGCATGGACGGCCCAGGTGCCCGGCTGCGTCTCGTCGGCCAGGCCCAGCCGCTGCAAGCGTTGCAGGCGGCCGATCAACAACAGGCGCTGGCGTTGCAGCCGCGGTTCGTTGAAGCGTTCGACCTGCACCCGGCCATCGTCATCGGCCTCGCGTTGCAAGGTGCGATCCAGGCTCGTCCATCGCTCCTGTTCCACCTCACGTCCCAAGGTCTGCTGGATCTCCAGTTCGGTGCGCGGCCCCAGCCATTCGGTCGCCAGCTCGGCGGCGCGATGGCGGAAGCCATCGGCGATGTAGTCGCTTGCGATGATGAGGTCTTTGCCCGTGTCGTCGCACCCGCGCACGACGATGTGGGTGTGCGGGTTGTCGGTGTTCCAATGATCGACGGCCACCCATTCCAAGCGCGTGCCCAGGTCGGCTTCCATGCGGCCCATGAGGTGCCGCGTGTAGGTGGTCGTCCCTGAAATATTCATTTCAGCGGTTATTTGTGCGTTTCATGCCGCCAAGAGCCACAGCTTCCGAACGCCGAGACTGTCATTCAAGCGGTCACCAGGCCGGCTCGCGGCCAAGGCCGGCCAGAACCGGCGTGGCATCGTGCCTTTCGCGAGGCACAAAAAAATCGCCCTCAGGAAGGGCA
>JAUZQE010000007.1 GCA_030733815.1 Yanghanlia caeni | reverse complement strand
CGAAGCGACTCATTCCGGCTCGATGCCGGGGTGGGCGCAGTAGGAATCCACCGACTTTAGGCGGGGGAGGATGTCAAAATTGCAGTGTGTACCGGCGCACTGATGGGTGTCCCGGTCGTATACGGGCAGGCCACTCCTGGCAACAGCGGTAATGGTGGCGGTGGCAGCACTACGAGTTCCAGTATGCAACCCATGCCGCACCAGGCAGAAACGAGTCAGGGGGCCGTCGTGAATCCCCCGCCGCTTGACCGCAGCGGTAACCCCACTCACGTGAGCGACAAGCAGCCGAATACCGGCAATGGCTCCGGTGACGCAGGCGCGGCGGCTGACAATGGCGCGGATTCCGGCGGCGACGGCCAGAACGGCTCGGGGATGGGGTCCGCTACCGGAGAAAGCGGTATGGGCGCGGCCGACTCCGGCACAGGCGGTACGAGCGGTGGTACGGATTGATCCACCAGAATGGTGTGGCGCAGCGTTCGCGCTGCTTTGCGGTTCCCTGCAGTCGTGAATTGCAGGGGCCGTATTCTTTGTGAAAGGAAGAACAATGAGAAGAATTCTGCTGGCGTGCACGTTCCTCGCGAGCGTGGCGGGGTGCGCGTCGACGCCCGAATCGCTACCGACGCAAGAGGGCGTGGACCTCCAAGCGTACTCCGGCCGCTGGCATGAACAGGCCCGCCTGCCGAACCGGTTTCAGAAGGATTGTGCGGGCGAGGTTCAGGCGTTTTACGAGGTTCACGCCGACGGCACGCTGGGCGTCACGAATCAATGCACGAAGGCCGACGGCAGCGTCAAGTCTGCCGAAGCCGTGGGGCGGCTGGCCCGCAGCGCTGGCGGTTCAGATCCGGCTCGCCTTGAGGTGCGGTTTGCGCCGGCCTGGACGTCGTGGCTGCCTATGGTCTGGGGCGATTATTGGATCATGCGGATCGAAGGCGACTACCAATACTCGCTCGTCGGTACGCCCGATCGAAAGTACCTTTGGGTATTGTCGCGCGAAGAGAACGGCGACCCGCAGACGGTGAAGCGATTGCTGGCACATGCCGGGTCGCTGGGGTTTCCCATACAGCAGGTGATCATGACCGGGCGATGAACGGGGCAGGCGGGGATTGTTAAAATACGCCGTTCGCGTGACGACCTTCTTATAACTTCCAGTTGTAAGCTTGGGCGTAGAAGTTCAAAATCCCGTGTTAAATTCTGCTGCTCGCCGCGGTGATCCTGCGGCGGCTTTCGTATAGAGAACCCCCGCCTTGATCGTTCTGGAAAACCTGCGCAAAACATACGCCACCCCCGAGCGCGTGTCGCACGCCCTGGCGGGCGTGAGCCTGCGTATCGAACGTGGCGAGATTTTCGGCATTATCGGCCGATCAGGTGCCGGAAAGAGCACCCTGATTCGCATGCTGAATCTGCTCGAGCGCCCCACCGAAGGCCGTGTCGAAATCGACGGGCAGGAGATCACGGCATTAAGCGAAGCCGAGCTGCGCCGCTTCCGTCAGTCGGTCGGCATGGTGTTTCAGCATTTCAATCTGCTCAGCTCGCGTACCGTCATCGACAACGTGTGCTTCCCATTGCGCCTGGCGGGCATGGGGCGGCGCGAACAGCGTGAGCGTGCTCATGAAGTGCTCGCGCTGGTGGGGCTGTCGGAGCATGCCCACAAGTACCCCCGCCAGTTGTCGGGTGGGCAGCAGCAGCGGGTGGGCATTGCGCGGGCGCTTGCCAACAAGCCGCGCCTGCTGCTTTGCGACGAGGCCACATCGGCGCTCGACCCGGAAACCACCCAATCGATTCTTCGGCTGCTGCTCGATATCAATCGCAGGCTCGGGCTTACCATCGTTCTGATTACGCACGGCATGGACGTGATTCGTGCCGTGTGTGACCGCGTGGCCGTCATCGATGCCGGGGTCATCGTGGAGTGCGGTGACGTGCTCGACGTCTTTCTTCATCCCCGGCACGGCGTCACCCAGTCGCTGCTTTTCGAAAGCGGGCTCGATGCCGAGGGCTGGCGCGACGTGGCCCAGGGCGTGCAGGGCTCGCTGCTGCGGCTCAGCTTCAAGGGTGCGTCGACCCTGCAGCCCTTGCTCAGCCGTGTGAGCCGCGACCTGGGCGTCGATCTCAGCATTCTTCAGGGGTCGGTGGGCCGCATCAAAGATACGCCCTACGGCCAGCTGGTGGTGGCGGTGCAAGGGCAGGCCGACGCCTGCGCCCGCCTGCCCGAGGTGCTGCGGGCCGAAGGCGTCGTGTGCGAGGAGCTGCACCAATGAATTTTGGCAATATCGACTGGCCGCTGATTGGCGAGGCCACCATAGACACGCTGCTGATGACCGGCTTCTCGCTGCTGTTCACCGTTATCATCGGCCTGCCGCTGGGCATTATTCTGTTTCTGACCAGCCCGCGCCAGATGCTGTCGAATGCACCGGTATATCAGGTTCTGTCGTTCATCGTGAACGTGTTGCGATCAGTGCCATTCCTCATTCTGCTGATCGTCATGATCCCGCTCACCCGCGTGCTGGCCGGCACCTCGCTGGGTGTGGAAGGTGCCATCCCGCCGCTCGTGGCGAGTGCTGCACCGTTCTTCGCCCGCCTGGTCGAGAACGTGTTGCGCGAGCTTGACCCGGGCGTTTCGGAAGCCTGCCGGGCCATGGGCGCCAATTCGCGCCAGACCGTATTGCTGGCGCTGCTGCCCGAGGCCATGACCGGCATCGTGGCGGCCGTCATCGTTACGGCCATCGCGCTGGTGGGGTATTCCGCCATGTCGGGCGTGATCGGCGGCGGCGGGCTCGGCGATCTGGCGCTGCGTTTCGGCTACCAGCGCTATCAAACCGACGTCATGATTGTTACCGTGGTGATTCTGGTCATCATGGTGCAACTGCTGCAAGTTTTCGGCGATCGCCTGGTCGCCCGCTTGAACCGTAAATAAGCCGTTTCCCCCTGGAGATCCAACATGCTGCTCAAGAAACTCGTTCCCGCCGCCGCGTTCGCGCTGGCGGCCACCTTTGCCTCCTCGGCGGTACTCGCCGAAAAGCTCTCGGTCGCTGCCACGCCCGTGCCGCACGCCGAACTGCTGGAATTCGTGAAGCCCGCGCTCGCCAAGGAAGGCGTGGAGCTCGATATCAAGGTGTTCACCGACTACGTGCAGCCCAACGTACAAGTGGCCGACGGCCAGCTCGATGCCAACTTCTTCCAGCACAAGCCCTACCTGGATTCGTTCAATTCCGAGCGCAAGACCAATCTGGTTTCCGTGGGCCTGGTGCATGTCGAACCCTTCGGAGCCTATTCCAGCAAGATCAAGAGCGTGGACGAGCTCAAGGACGGCGCGCAGGTTGCGCTTCCCAACGACCCCTCGAACGGTGCGCGCGCGCTGCTGCTGCTGCAGAAGCAAGGCCTCATCAAGCTGAAGGATCCCTCCAACATTCTGGCGACGGCCCGCGACATTGCCGAGAATCCCAAGAACCTCAGGTTCCGCGAACTCGAAGCCGCCACGCTGCCGCGCGTGCTGCCTGACGTCGACATGGCCCTCATCAACACCAATTACGCCCTGGAAGCCGGCCTGAACCCCGTGAACGACGCGCTGTTCATCGAGGGCGAGGATTCGCCGTATGCCAATCTGGTTGCCGCCAATGCCGATCGCAAGGACGACGCCGCCATCCAGAAACTGGTGAAGGCCCTGCAAACCGATGAGGTGCGGGCGTTCATTCAGGAAGAATACAAGGGTTCCATCGTTCCGGCATTCTGAATTAATCGGTTACGATAAGCCCTTTCCCGCCGTTGTCACGAGCAGCGGCGGGAAACATAATCCGACAGAACGCGTGATACGAAAGGAGACATCATGTCGAAGAATCTGATCAAGGCATTCGCCGCCGGCGTCACTCTGGCTCTGGCGTTACCCGCCGGCCAGGCGCTGGCCCAGGGCAAGCAGCTGCTGGTGGCCACCGACACGGCCTTCGTGCCGTTTGAATTCAAGCAAGACGGAAAATACACCGGTTTCGACATCGATCTCTGGGATGCGATCGCGAAGCAGGCCGGGCTGACCTATCAGCTCCGGCCCATGGATTTCAACGGCATCATTCCGGGTCTGCAAACGCGCAACCTCGACGTTGCGCTGGCCGGCATCACCATCCGTGAAGATCGCAAGAAGGTCATTGATTTCTCCGATCCGTATTACGAAAGCGGTCTTGCGTTGCTGGTAGGGGTGAACAACAACCAGATCACCAAGGCAGAAGACCTCGACGGCAAGCTGGTGGCCGTGAAAATCGGCACGGCAACGGTCGACTACCTGAAGGAAAACGTCCCCAACGCCAAGCTCAAGCTGTTCCCGAACATCGACAACGCGTTCCTCGAACTGGCCACCGGCCGCGTTGATGCCGTGGTGCACGACACCCCGAACCTGCAGTACTTTGCCAACACGGCGGGCAAGGGCCAGGTCAAGGTGGTTGGTTCGCTCAAGAGCGGCGACTTCTACGGTATTGGCTTCCCCAAGGGCAGCGAACTCGTTCCGGTGGTGAACAAGGCACTGGCCGAACTTCGCAACAACGGGCAGTACGATGCCATCTACGAAAAATGGTTTGGCAAGCCGTCCGGGCAGTAACCGGGCGCACCTGAGACCCCTTGCTGCGGCGGGGGGCCTGCGGCGCTGTGCGTCCGGCAGGTGCCCGCACGCCGCGCGCCGGCCCTGATACAGCGGCGATCCGGCCACCCGGCACAGGATCGCCGTTTACTTTTCCGGCTCAGAACACAAAAAAAGGCGAATGACGTGACATTCGAATGGTCCGCAATCTGGGATGCGCTGCCCAGTCTGCTTGAAGGCGCAAAAATGACCATCCAGATCACGCTGCTCGGGCTGATCGGCGGCTCGGTGATCGGCTTCCTGAGCGGGGTCGTGACCACCTACGTGAAGGTACCGATTTCCACCCGTTCGGTGATCACGGCGGTGGCAGTACTGGTGGCCCTGTACCTTGTTTCGCGGCTGGGTGCCTGGGTTGCCGATACCTTCATGGCAGGGGTATCGCCCATGGTGTGGAACGGCCTCAAGCTGCTGATACTGATGGCCGTGGTGTGGCGCTTCGCGGCCTATCTGCCCCGGGCGCTGTCGTTTCTTGCACAGGTCTATATTCTCATTATCCGTGGCACGCCCATCGTCGTGCAGGTGATGTTCATTTACTTCGCCTTGCCGCTGCTCGCGGGATGGCGCATCGATGCCGTCATGGCGGCCATCTTCACGCTCATGATCAATTCCGGCGCGTATATCGCCGAGATCGTGCGCGGAGCGCTGCAGTCGGTACCCAAGGGCCTGAAGGAAGCCGGCGAGGCCATGGGGTTGCCGTTCTGGAAGATTCTGGCCTACATCATCGGGCCGGTCGCCTTGCGTCGCATGATTCCGGCAATGGGCAACCAGTGCATCATCAGCCTGAAGGATTCCTCGCTGTTCATCGTGATCGGGGTGGCCGAACTCACCCGCCAGGGCCAGGAGATCATTGCGGCGAATTTCCGTTCGGTTGAAATCTGGGGTGCCGTTGCCGTCATCTACCTGATCCTCACCGGCTTCATCGCGCTAACTCTCAAATTCATCGAGCACAGGACCCAGATCGTATGAGCATCGTCGAATTCAGGAACGTGGTGAAACGCTTTGGCGAGAACACCGTGCTCGACAACATTAGCCTGAACATCGACCCACACGAGGTCGTTGTCGTGGTAGGGCCGTCGGGCTCCGGCAAATCGACCTTCCTGCGCTGCATCAACGTGCTGGAAACGATTCAGGAAGGCGACATCATCGTCAACGGCCTGAGCGTACGCGGAACACCGGCTCAGGTTCGTGAACTGCGTCGCGAAGCCGGCATGGTGTTTCAGCAGTTCAATCTGTTTCCCCAACTCACCGCGCTCGAGAACGTGATGTTCGGGCCGGTGCATACGCGTGGCGTCAACCGTCGCCAGGCTCGCGAAGAAGCAAAGGAACTGCTGGCGAAGGTGGGGCTGGAAGCCCGCATGGATCACTACCCGGGGCAGCTTTCGGGCGGGCAGCAGCAGCGCGTGGCAATTGCCCGTGCGCTGGCAATCAAGCCGCGCCTCATGCTGTTCGACGAGCCCACCTCGGCGCTCGACCCCGAGCTGCGTTTCGAAGTGCTCAAGGTTATGCAGGACGTCGCGGAAGAGGGCATGACCATGGTGGTGGTGACCCACGAGATGGAATTTGCCCGGCGTGTGGGCAGCCGCCTGCTGTTCATGGACGGCGGCAAGATCGCCGAAGACGGGTTGCCGGCGGAGTTGCTGAGCAATCCGCCATCGCAGCGTCTACGCGACTTCCTGCAGCACGTGACCTGATCAGCGCGGTACGCGGATCACGCGCATGGCGCTGACACGTTCGGAGCCGTCGGCCCGGATCTGGATCGTGACTTCGCGGGGCGTGAACCCTTCGGGCACTTCGAGCGTGCCCTGCATGTGCGTATAGCGTTCGAGCGAAATGGGGAACGGTTCCAGCTCGACGTTGCCGTTGCGCCCGTTGCTGTAGCGCCCGGCGGCGATCAGGCTGACTTCACCCGAGAACGGTTTGGCCTTTTCGGCATCCTGCATCACCAGAATGTGGTAGTCGAGTTTGCCGTTTTCGAAGTTGAACGACACGGCGCGGATGCCGGGCGACGTACCCCGCGGGTCATCGGGCGCCGTCTCGACGAACAGCGCCACGTCGGTGGCCAGCCGGTCGATCTCGGCCTGGCGCCGCTGCAGTTCGGCTTCCTGTTCCTCGATGCGGGCGTGCGCTGCCTTGAGATCCTTGGCGTGCTGGTTCAGCTGCGCCTGCAGCCGCTGCTTGTCGATATTCGCACTGTTCAGGTCGTAGTGCAGCTGTTCCGACTGTTCCACGGTGAGGCGTGTCGGGCCATAGCTTTTCTGCAGGAAGAGCAGACCCCCTGCGCCCAGGACAATGCCGGTGAGCATCAGAACCAGCCAGCGGGGGATGCCCCGGCGTCGCGAGGGGCCGTAGGCGGTCGGTCTGAATGCGTTTCGCTTCGACGATCCGAACATGTTTGCTTTCATTCCTTTCTTGCATCAATCACCCCGGCAGTTTAACAAGGGTGATTTGGCTGTGGAACCGGAATGACTGCCCGCCGGTAAGCGAATGTTTGAATCGCAAGCGCCGGTTTCACGTTACGCGCGCCGCCGCATGTTCAGCCGGCGGGGCCCGCACGCCCAGTCAGGCTTGGCCGGCGGGGCCCGCACGGCCAGTCAGGCGCGCATCGAGTGCGTTCAGTCGCTCGGGGGTACCGATGTCCATCCATTCGCCTGTATGGTGCGCGCCCAGTACGGCATCGCGTGCCATGGCATTGCGCAGTAGCGGTGCGAGCGGGGCGGGTGCCGAGGCGGGCACGGTGGCAAAAAGTTCGGGCAAATAGACGCCGATACCTGCAAACGTAAGGGTGGGGCGCGTGGGGTCGGCTTCCCCCACACGGCCGTCGGCATGCAGGGTGAAATCGCCCTGCGGGTGATGGGCGGGGTTGTCGACCAGAAGCAGCCACGCCCGGGCACCCGCCTGCTCCAGACGGGCTGCGTGCATACGGGCGTGCGCGGGATTCCAGTCGCTCCAGATGTCGCCGTTGATGACGAGAAACGGCTGGGGGCCCAGCAGGGGCAGGGCGCGTGCGATGCCGCCCGCCGTCTCCAGCGCGGGGTTTTCGGGCGACCAGTGCAGTTGTGCGCCCCAGGTGCTGCCGTCGCCCAGCGCCGCCTGCAGTTCATGACCCAACCAGGCGCAGTTGACGACGATGTCGGTGAACCCCGCCGCGACCAGCCGCTCGATGTGCCAGACGATCAGGGGCTTGCCGCCGGCGGGCAGCAGCGGCTTGGGCAGGCGGTCGGTGAGCGGGCGCATGCGTTCGCCGCGGCCCGCAGCCAGAATCATGGCTTTCATTGCAGGCCGTAGGGTACGGTGGGCTGCACGCCCTCGATGCGATCGAGCAGCTTGAGCAGCGGTCGCAGGGTGTTGTAGCGGCTGGCGACCTGGCGCACGTAGCCCTGCACGCGGGGCAGATGATCAAGATAATGATGCTTGCCGTCGCGTTGCGACAGCCGCACGAACACCCCGAGTATGCGCAGGTTGCGCTGCAGACTCATCCATTCATAAGCGCGGTGAAAGACCGCGAAATCCTCACCTACCGGCAGCCCGGCGGCGCGCGCCGCTTCCCAGTAGCGAATGGCCCAGTCGAGCTGTTCCGGTTCTTCCCATGTGTAGCGGGCGTCGGTGACCAGCGATGCGATGTCGTATGTAATGGGGCCGGCCACGGCATCCTGGAAGTCGATGATGCCCGGCTCACTTCCTTCCTGCGCCGGCACCATGAGATTGGGCGAATGGTAATCACGGTGCACCAGCACGGTTGGTTGTGCGGCGTTGTCGGCCACCAGGGCACCCAGCAGCGCATCGAGCGTTTCTTCTTCCTGGGGCGTGAGCGTCGCGTTGCAGTATTTTTCGACATACCACTCGCGAAAGACACCCAGTTCTTCATACAGACGTGTGGCGTCGTAGCGGGGCAGCCCGTCGACAGGTGCCTGCTGCATGCGCACCAGCGCATGCAGTGCGGGGCGGTACAGCACGTGCAGGCCGGCCAGGTCGACGCCTTCGCGCAGCGCCTGGAAATAGGTGTGTGTGCCCAGATCGGTGAGCAGCAGGAAGCCCTGATCGAGATCCTGCGCGAGCACTTCCGGCACGGTCAGGCCGGCGTTACGCAGCCGTTCGCCGATCTTTATGAAGGGGCGGCAGTCTTCATGCTGGGGCGGCGCGTCCATTACGATGGCGGTGCCGCTGCTGCAGTCGATGCGAAAGTAGCGGCGGAAGCTGGCATCGCTGGAGGCCGGCCGCAATGTCTGGGGAACAAGGCCCAATTCGGGAGCAAGGCCCGAGAGCCATTGGTGCAGGTCGGCGAGCCGCTTGTCGGCATCGGGGGCGGGGCGTGAATCCATGGTTTGCGACATTCTCTCACTATAATACCGGGTCGCCTCGCTCTGAGGGTTGAGCCTCATGCGTCGGCAGCAGTGCCAAAATATAATCGGTTTTGTTTTCGGGGGCGAAACACTCGTGCGTTCGGTCTGGTGGTCACTACTTCTTGCTTATGGCAGCAGCCAGGCCGTAATGGCGGCGGCGCCGCCGGCGGGGGCCATCGACGTGCAGGCGGCGGGCGACCTGCAAATTTCCTCGAAGCTGCGTACCCACGTGTTGGAAGAAGACCAGATGTCGGCGTTTCTCATCGCCGACGACATTCATTCCGACGAAGACGGGCGGGTAGTGCTGGAAGGCAATGCCGAGGTGCGGCGCATCGATTCCGTCATCAAGGGCGATCGCATCGATTACATGCGCTCCACGGGGCAGCTGCGGGTGCGCGGCAACGGGCTGCTCATGCGCGACGCCAGCATCGTCAAGTCGCCGGCCATCGATTACAACATCGATGCCGAAACCGGCGAGCTTTCCGAACCCGATTTCTGGCTGGGTGCCACGGGCGGCGCAGGCAATGCCGAACGTGCCGACATCTTCAGCACCGATCACATGCGGCTGACGCAGGTCACGTACACGGGGTGCCCCTGCCCTGAACCCGCGTGGTTCATCAAGTCGCGTCAGGTCGATTTGCACTTCGAAGCCAACGAGGGCATCGCGCGGCACGGCACGCTGTACTTCAAGAACGTGCCCATTCTGTATTCGCCTTATCTCAGCTTCCCGATCCGCAAGGAACGCAAGTCCGGTTTCCTCATTCCCACCTACGGCACATCCACGGCCGGTGGCATCGAGTTTTCGGCTCCCTATTACTTCAACCTGGCACCAAACTACGACCTCACGCTCACGCCGCGCATCATGGCCAAGCGCGGCGTGCAGCTGGGTGCCGAATTCCGCTACCTGGGCGAACGGTATGGCGGTGAAATGCAGGGTACCTACCTGCACGACGACCGACAGGCGCGGCGCGACCGCTGGTATTACGGCTGGCGTCACAACCACGCGCTGGGCGGCGGGCTGCATGCCAGCTTCGATATTCGTCGCGTGTCCGACGACGACTACTTCCGCGATTTCTCGTCGTTGGGTCTGAACGAGGCCACCAATACCTGGCTGCCCAGCACTGCGGCGTTGTCGTGGTGGAATTCGCCCTACGTTGGAGGTTCGTTGTCGGTACACAAGTACCAGACCCTGCAAGATCGCACCTCCACCTACCTTACACCGCAGTACGACAAGCTTCCTGAACTCTATGTTCGAGCGGCACGCTACGACTGGGGCGGCTTCGACGTGGTGTCGGAAAACTATGCCACGCGCTTCGTCATGCCGTTCTACTCGGGTAGTCTTTCCGAGTTCGATTACTATCGCGACCATCGCATCGCACCCAACGGCAACCGGTTCTCGTCGTACACCAGCGTGGCGTACCCCATAGTGCGTGCCGGCTGGTACGTCACACCCAAGGTGGGCGTGCACCTCAGCCAGTACAGCGTCGACTGGTTCGAAGACGAACTCACGCAGTACCGTGGCTTCAACCGAACCCAGTCACGGGCGCTGCCCATTGTGTCGCTCGATTCGGGCATGACTTTCGAGCGCGATACGTCGCTGTTTGGCAATGCGGCGGTGCAAACCCTCGAGCCCCGGCTGTATTACCTTTACGTACCGTATCGCGATCAGACCGAGATTCCCGTGTTCGACACCGCGTATGCCGATTTCAGCTTCAGCCAGGCGTTCAGCGAGAACGTCTTCAGCGGCGGCTGGGACCGCATCGCCGACGCGAATCAGCTGACCGTGGGCCTGACCTCGCGCTGGCTCGATGCCGACTCCGGGTTCGAGCGCCTGTCGCTGTCGGTGGCGCAACGCATCTACTTCCGCGATCAACGGGTCACGCTCTGGCCACATGAACAGGGTCGTACCCGCAGCAAGTCCGATTATCTGCTGGGGGCCAATGCCGCACTTACCGATACGCTCAGCGTGCGCTTCGACGCACAGTTCAATCCCGATTCGCGCGACCGCAACCGCATGACGGCCGGCGTGCGCTGGGAGCCCAAGCGCCTGGCCAGTCTTTCGGCGTGGTATCGCTATCAGCGCGATCCCCGGCAGGTGTATGATCCCACGCTGCAGTTGCGCTCGGAAGACGATCAGGGTCGCGAGCAGGCCACCATTGCGGGGCAATGGCCCCTCAGCAAGAACTGGTACGCGCTGGGGCGCTATGATTATTCCATCAAGGAAAGCCGTTCCACGCAGGCGATCCTGGGCCTTGAGTACAAGGGCGACTGTTGCTGGGCCGCCCGTGTCGTACTGCAGCGCTATGCCGTGGCACGCGACGAAGCCAATACCGCCGTCTTCTTCCAGCTCGAGCTGGCGGGCCTGGGCGGAATCGGTTCAGACCCCATGGGCATGGTCAGTGAACGGATCTCCGGATACCAGACGATTACTCCACCCATACCAGAAAAAACCGTCTTCGAGAGGTATCAATAATGCGTAGTGTGCACGCCCGGCGCCGGCTGGCCGCCCTGCTGATTCCGATGCTGGGCGCCTGCGCCGTATCGGTGAGCCTCGCCGCCACGCCCAACAGCGGCGCCGCCAAATCTGCAGCCCGTTCGTCGCAGCAGTTCGTCGACGGTATTGCGGCCATCGTGAACCGGCAGGTCATCACGCTCAAGCAGGTGAACGACCAGGTCGCCATTGCACAGCGCAACCTCAAGGCACAGAACATACCCGTGCCCGAGCACAGCATCCTGCAGCGCCAGGTGTTACAACGCATGATTCTGGAAGAGCTGCAACACCAGGAGGCCGATCGTCTGGGCATTCAGGTGAGCGACAGTCAGCTGCAGCGTGCCGTGCAGACCATTGCACAGCGCAATCGCCTTTCGGTCGAACAGTTGCGTCGCAACATCGAAAAATCAGGGGTGCCGTGGGAAGTCTACCTGAACGAGCTTCGCAGCGACGTGCGCTTCGACATGCTGCGGCAACGCGCGGTTGATTCCACGGTGCACATCACCGATGCCGAAGTCGACGCGTTCCTGCGCGGTCAGGGGCGTGGCCTTGCTCCCGCCCCTGTACGGGCGCCGGCCACGCCCGCCGCACCGCAGCAGCAGGTGGCGCCCCGTGTGCTGGGTCTCGCGCAGATCCTGGTGGCGGTGCCTGAAAATGCCCCTTCCGCCACCGTCAGCGAGCTGCAGCAGCGCGCTGAAGCCCTGCATGCCAAGTTGCGCGCGGGTGCCGATTTCGCCGGGCTGGCGGCATCGTCCTCCGACGGCCCGCAGGCGCTCGAAGGCGGCGTGCTGGGCGTGCGCCCCGTCGAGGGGTGGCCCGATCTCTTTCTTGAGGCCACGCGCGGGCTGAAGGCGGGCGAAATTTCCAAGGTCATTCGTAGCGGGCAAGGGTTTCATATTCTCAAGGTGCTCACGTGGGGCGACGAACCGCGCGGCGCTCAGCAACCGGCCCAGCCCGATGTCTCGATGGCGCCGGCCAACCCGATGCAGCTCGATCAGGGGCCGATGATCGTGACCCAGACACGCGCACGGCACATTCTGGTGCGCACCAACCAGATCACCAACGATGAACAGGCCGAGCAGCGCTTGCGCAATCTGCGTGATCGCATCGTTGCAGGCGAATCGTTCGAAGAACTGGCCCGTCGGCATTCCGACGATGCCACCGCGCCTCAGGGCGGTGACCTGGGCTGGCTCTCGCCCGGCGAGACAGTGCCGGCGTTCGAAAGCGCCATGAACGCCCTGCAGCCGGGCCAGATCAGCGAACCGATCAAATCGCCGTTCGGTTGGCACCTCATCGAGGTGCTGGAGCGTCGCAATCAAGACATGGGCGAGGAATACCAGCGTATGCAGGCCCGTGAGATCCTCTTCCAGCGGCGTATCGAACCGGCGGTGGAACAGTGGCTGAACGGCCTGTACGGGCAGGCCTATATCGAAAACCGACTCGATCCCGACTTCAGCCGCGCAACCGGGCTGCGTTGAGCATGGTGCATCAGGCGCGCAAGCGGTTCGGGCAGCACTTTCTGGTCGATGACGCCATCGTCGAGCAGATCATTCGTGCCATCCATCCACAACCCGACGATCTGATGATCGAGATCGGACCCGGTCTTTCGGCACTTACCGCCCCGTTGCTCGAGTCCCTCAGGCAACTTACCGTCATTGAGATCGATCGCGATCTTGCGGCACGCCTGCGATCGGAATGGCCTGCCGAGCGCCTTACCGTCATCGAGGCCGATGCGCTCAAGGTCGATTACAGTGCGCTGGGCCGCTCGCTGCGCATTGTCGGCAACCTGCCCTACAACATTTCCAGCCCGCTGCTGTTTCATCTGGCCGAGCACGCCGATGCCGTGCGCGATCAGCATTTCATGTTGCAGCGGGAAGTCATTGATCGCATGGTGGCCGCGCCCGGGTCGTCCGACTACGGGCGGCTGTCGGTCATGCTGCAGGTGCGCTACGACATGGCGAAGCTTTTCGATGTGCCGCCGGAATCGTTCGATCCTCCGCCACGGGTCATGTCTTCGGTGGTGCGCATGACGCCTCTGCGGGCGGGTCGCCCACGCCCCGTGAGCGATGCCGCGTTTGCCGCGCTTGTCACGCGGGCGTTTGCACAACGGCGCAAGATGCTGCGCCGGGTGTTGTCAGATTGGGCCGGCGACATCGACTGGGCGGCGCTGGGCGTGGCGCCAACCGATCGTGCCGAGGCAGTGAGCCCCGGCCAGTTCATGGCGATGTCCGATCAGCTGGTGGCAGCAGGCCGGCTTCCTAAGTGAAGAACCAGTAGCACACCCCTATGGCGGCCAGCACGCCGGCAAGATCCGCGATCAGGGCGCAGCCGATGGTGTGACGTACGCGCTGGATACCAACCGCCCCGAAATAGACGGCGACAACATAAAAGGTGGTTTCCGTGCTGCCCTGCACCGTGGCGGCCAGCAGGGCTGGGAAGCTGTCGACCCCGAAATGCTGCATGGTTTCAATCAGCATTGCTCGGGCAGCGCTGCCGGAGAAGGGTTTGACCAACGCGGTGGGCAGGGCGTCGACGAATCGGGCATCCAGCCCGAGCCACAGCGTGGCGTGCCGAATGCCCGTCAGGATCATGTCCAGCACGCCGGAAGCGCGCAGCGCACCGACTGCGCATAGCATGGCCACCAGGTACGGCAGCAGATTTTTCGACACGTCAAAGCCGTCTTTGGCGCCTTCCACGAAGGCTTCGTATACCGGTACCCTCTTGATGGCACCGCAGGCCAGAAATAGCGTGATGATGCCGACCAGTACGAGATTGCCCAGCAGGCTCGAGGTCGCGCTGATGGCAGCGGCCCCCATCCCGGAAAGCAGGGCCATCAGCCCGCCGATCCCGAGCGCCGTGGCGGCCAGCCACACCAGCACCACCGGATCATGCAGCCGAAGGCGCTGCATGACGGCCACCGAGATCAACGCGGCCAGTGTCGAGGCGCTGGTGGCCAGCAGAATGGGCAGGAACACCAGCGCGGGTTCGGCTGCACCCTGCTGGGCCCGGTACATGAAGATCGTCACAGGCAGCAGCGTGAGCGAGGAGGCATTGAGCACCAGGAACAGGATCTGGGCGTTCGTGGCGCTGCGGGGGTCGGGGTTCAGTGTCTGCAGTGCGTGCATCGCGCGCAGACCGATGGGTGTGGCGGCGTTGTCGAGCCCCAGACCGTTCGCCGCAAAGTTCATGGTGATGAGGCCCAGGGCCGGGTGACCGGGCGGCACTTCAGGCATCAGCCGGTGAAACAGGGGGGCCAGAAGGCGGGCCAGGCTTTGTACGAGCCCTGCGGCCTCGGCAATGCGCAGAAAGCCGAGCCACAATGTGAGCGTGCCGAAAAGCAGCACCATGATCTCGACCGAAAGCGCAGCCATGTCGAACAGCGCGGCCACGACCCGCGAGAAAACGTCGGGATCGTGCAACACCAGCCACTGGAAGAGCGCAGCGGCAGCCGAGACGACGAAGAACGCAAGCCAGAGCGTATTGAGCATACGCCATAATACCGGCAGCGCCGGCTTTTTTCCGGCCTCTTCGCGTTACCCCGACACGGGGCGTGGCATACATGCAGTTCTTTGGAGGTTGAAGGCATGGATTGGAGAGCCTGGCGCCGTCGCTGGCTCACGGAGCCCCTGTACCGGCGCGCACGCAACAGCGTCACGCCGTTCAGTTCCTTGCAGCGGCAGGTTCTCGCGTCGGGCGATATCTGGTGGGAAGCCCACCTCCTGTCGGGCAGGCCCGACTGGAATGCGCTGACTTACGTGCGCCCGGCCGCCCTTACGGCAGGCGAGACGTCATTTCTCGACGGGCCCGTGGCAGCGCTGTGCGCCGCACTCGAGCAGGCCCGCAACCATGATGCACGACCCGAGCCCGCCACCTGCTGGCCGCTGCTGGTCGAACACCGTTTTGAAGCCATGGCAGTCCCAGCGGCGCACGGCGGCTACGGCCTGAGTGCCTGGGCCCAGTCCGAGGTGCTCAAACGTGTTGCCCTGCGTTCGATCTCAACCGCCTACCTGCTTGCGGCACGGTTCGTATTCGGCCCGGCACGCCTGCTGTCGCTGGCAGGCAGTGAAGAACAGTGTGCTGCGTGGCTGCCGCAACTCGCAAGCGGGCACACGCACGCTGCAATCGCCTCGTTTGCCGTTGAAAACGACATCGCGCCCATCCAGGCCACAGGCGTCGTGTTGTCCGAGCCGGGTTCGGGTGAGGCCACGCTGCGGCTGAACTGGAGTGGCGCGCGTCATGCACCGGGGCCGCGACCCGATCTGATCGTGCTGCCGTTTCGTCTGCATGATCCTGATGGCGTGCTCGGCCCCGCAGGCGAGCGTGGGGTGTGCGTGGCATTGGTCGATACCTCCACGACCGGCGTTGTGTACCATTCGCCGAACGATGACCGCAAGGGGGATGCACCCGGTGGTGTACCGGCGGGCGAACCCTGGCGCGGCGGCATTTTCGACGGCCGCGACGTCGTGCTGCCCGTGTCGGCACTATTGGGAGGCTCCGAAGCCATCGACGCCGCCCTGCCCGCTCTGCTTGCCGCGCAGTCCATGGCCAAGGCCATTGCAGTGCCGGCTCTGGCGTCGGCCGCCGTGTCACTTGCCGCACATGCGTCCAGTGCCGTGGTGCGTCTGCGCGGCGAAGGGTCGGGCTGCGAAATGCTGGGTGCCCGCAGCCGGCTCGGCAGGCTGGCGGCCAACGCGTACCGGGTCGAGGCGGGGCGCCGTTTTCTCTGTGCTGCGATCGACCTGGGATACAAGCCCGTGATTGCCGCGGCCGTGCTCGATGTCGGTATCTTCGAGGCCGTGCGTCATGCCATGGGCGACAGCATGGATCTTCTGGGCAGTGCGGGCACCACGCCCGCGCTGAGTGAGTGGCAGTCGTGTCTTCACGAGCTGCTGCCCGCATTGTTCGGCCTCGAAGCGCTGGCGCCCCAGGCGCGCAACACGGCGGCGTTGGCCTTGGGGGTGGGGCGTGTGCACCCGTTTCTGTACCGCGAGGTCGATGCACTCGAGCTGTCGGATACCGAAGCGGGTTGCAAGGCGTTTGATCGGCTGGTCTGGCGTCATGCGGGCGTGGCGGCAGCGCGTCTGTTGTGGGCGGGGTTCCATGCATGGACGCTCGGCCGTAGCAGCGGTACACCACGGCTCGTAGGCGCGGTGGCCCCGTATTACCGGCGTGTCAACCGTTACGCCGCCGCACTGGCATGGATGGTGGAAGTGCTGATGCCGGGTGTACGGCCCGTGCATGCCCATTCCGAACCGGGGCTCGAGCGACTGCTGCGTGCGCTGGCCGAGCTCACATCGCTGTGTGCGGTGCTCAAGCGCTGGAACGATGAAGGCCGTCATGAGGCCGACCTTCCTCTGGTGCGCTGGTGCGCTGCAGAGTCATTCCAGTCGGTAGAGCGTCTTCTGCAGGGCATGCTCGAAAACCTGCACCCGGCCCTCGCAGGGGCCGTGCAGAAGGGCCTGCTCCTGCCGCCGGGCTTGCGGGCGGCTGCGCCTGACGACGCGGTAACGACCGCCTGCGCCGATCTGCTGCTGTGCCCCTCTGATACCCGCGAACGTTTGGTGGGCACGGTATGGGCCAGTCATGGTCTGCAGCACCTTGGCGCCCTTGAAAAGGCATACGAGTGTGTGGTGAACGTGCACGATCTGCGCGAACAGATTCGCCAGGCCGGTTTGCAGGACTGGCGCGATGCGCATGTGCGGGGCGGATTGACCGACGCCCAGGCCGAGGCGCTGGAAGCGGCCGAGAACGCCGTAATCGTGGCGTTGAGGGGGTGAGGCCGAAGCCGGCCTCGCACGCGGATCAGTCGACGCGCGACTTGCGCTGAATGAGCTCGATCTTGTAGCCGTCGGGGTCTTCGACGAATGCGATCACGGTCTGGCCATGCTTCATGGGGCCGGCCTCGCGGGTGACGTTGCCACCGCGCGCCTTGATCTGCTCACAGGCCTCGTAGGCGTCTTCCACTTCCAGGGCAATGTGGCCATAGCCGTTGCCCAGATCGTACGAAGAGGTGTCCCAGTTGTGGGTGAGTTCAATTACCGCCCCTTCGTCCTCAGGCTGATAGCCGACGAAGGCCAGCGTGAACTTGCCCTCGGGGTAGTCATTGCGGCGCAGAAGGTGCATGCCCAGAACATTGATATAAAAATCGAGCGACTTTTCCAGGTCACCGACACGCAGCATGGTATGCAGGATACGCATAAAGTACTCCTAAAGTTTCCCGGTGGCCTTCACAACAGGGGCAGGCTGCCGGGGTGATGCGATTTGAGGGCCAGGCGGGCTTGCAGGAAGTCGGGGTAGAGGCGTTCGACTTCCTTCCAGAAGGCCGGCCCGTGATTCATGTGCCGCAGATGGGCCACCTCGTGGGCCACCACGTAATCCACGACATGAGGGGGAAAGTGTATCAGCCGCCAGTTCAGCATGATGCGACGGTCGCTGCTGCACGAACCCCAGCGTGCGGAGGGTGAGGCGAGGCGCCAGCTCTTGAGCTCGACGCCCGCAGTCTGGCAGAAGTGCTGCAGGCGGGCATCGAACAGAGCCCGCGCCTGCTGTTGCAGCCATGTGTGCACGCGCTCGCGAATGCGCTCGGTGCTGCTGTCGGACTGCAGCGGCAGTGTCAGGGTATCATGCTCGGCCGGCCGCACGGGGTCTCCGCTGTAGAGGGCCGTGCCGGCGTCCGGGCGAATCGCCAGGGTGACGTAAATACCCAGATACGGGAAGCGACCGCCATCATGCCAGCGCGCATCGGCGGTGGCCAGATGCTGCTGGCGGATATGCAGGGCGCGCAATTTGCGCACGATCCAGGGAGCTTTCGCGCGAACGGCGTCGGCAACCTGGCCATAGCGCACCCACGACGGCGCGGTCACCACAAGCCCGTCGTCATTGACGGTGAGCCCGATGGTCTTGCGCCGCGACGTTCGCAGCAGAAAACCGATACGTTGATACGGTGTATCTACCTCGTGCCAGCGGCAGCCGGGCGGAAGAGTCGCCGGGCGTGCCACGGGCACCGTGCCGTCGTCGAACAGTGAGAGCTGTTCAGCTTTCGCCATAGCGCTCAGGATTGAGCCGGCGCATTTCCCCTTCGATCCATTCCTGCACCTTGGCGTTGATCTCGGTGGCCGTCAGGCCGTCGGTGGCAATGAGTGGCCCGATCGAAACCGTGATGAGCCCCGGTTTCTTGATGAACGCCTTGCGCGGCCAGAGTTCGCCCGCGTTGTGGGCGATGGGGATCACCGGTGCCCGCGTGGCCTGCGCAAGCAGCGCACCGCCCATCTTGTAGCGGCCGGTCTTGCCGGGTGCCATGCGGGTGCCTTCGGGAAACAGCAGTGGCCAGCGTCCTTCGGCCAGGCGCTCGCGCCCCACGCGGATCACCTGCTCGAACGCGTCGCGGCCACGCGAACGGTCGATGGGAATCATGCGCAGCAGCGCCAGCCCCCACCCGAAAAAGGGGATCCGATGCAGTTCCCGCTTGTATACGAAGCAGACGTTGCGCGGCAGATAGGCGGCAAAGAACATCGTTTCCCAGGCAGACTGGTGCTTGGACAGCACGATGGCGGGTCCGTCGGGCAGGTTTTCCCAACCTTTGACCTGCCAGCGCAGCCCCAGAATCACCTTCGCGCCCCAGATCGCAAGCCGCGGCCATCCTACGGTGAGCCGATAGCGTAATGAGAGCGGCAGCGGCATCCAGATCAGGCACGCGATTGCGTACGGGATGACGGTGACGACCAGGAAAATCTGGTAAATGAGTGCGCGGATCCACGCCATGTCAGTCTCCGGCCAGCAGTTCGTCGACGACGGCCGACAGGCTGTCGCACACCCGTGTGCCGGCGGGAAGCCCGCCCGCCTGCAGCGTGCGTGGCCCCTTGCCCGTGCGCACCAGCCAGGGTGTGCATCCGAGTGCCGTGGCCGCCTGAAGGTCGCGCAGCGAGTCGCCCACTGCGGGTACGCCTTGCAGGCTTGTGTCGTAACGGGAAGCAATGTCTTCGAAAAGCCCCGGTGCCGGTTTGCGGCAGCGGCAGCCGTCATCGGGGCCGTGGGGGCAAATGAAGATGGCGTCGACGAAGCCGCCGGCGTCGGCCAGTTCACGCCGCATGCGGGCATGGATGGCGTTGAGCGTATCCATGGAAAACAGGCCGCGCGCCAGCCCCGACTGGTTGGTGGCCACGACCACGCGCCAGCCGGCGCGCGACAACCGCGCAATGGCGTCGAGGCTGCCCGGTATGGCCTGCCATTCCTCCGGCGACTTGATGAAGGCGTCGCTGTCTTCGTTGATGACGCCGTCGCGATCGAGTATGGCCAGCTTCACTGCGCCAGCCTCGCGATGTCCGCGACCTCGTTCATGCTGCGATGCAGTGTCTGGAGCAGGGCCAGACGGTTGCGCCGTACGTCGGGATCTTCGGCCATGACCATGACGTCGTTGAAAAAGGCATCGACGGCCTCGCGTGTGCCTGCCAGCGTGGCGAGCGATGCGTTGAAGTCGCCCTTGCGGAACTGCTCGCGCGCGACGGGGGCGAGTTCCTGAATGCGGGCGGCAAGCGCCTGTTCGGCCGGCTCGCCAAGCTTGCCGGCATCGATTTCGCCGATTTCGGAATCGGCCTTCTTGAGCAGGTTGGTGATGCGCTTGTTGGCGGCGGCCAGGCTTGCGGCTTCGGGCCGCTCGGCGAACGCCGCGCAGGCATTGATGCGCGCAAGCACCTGATGCAGCGGTGGCGCCAGCGCCAGAACGGCTTCGACCACGTTGCGATCGTAGCTGCCCAGCTGATTGCGATAGCGCTCGTAAATGAAGCTGGCCACCTCGGCGGTGGTGTTCTGTGCGAGCGTGCCGGGCTCAAAGGTGGCGGCGGCGAACTCGAGCAGATCGTGCAGGCGCAACGTGTCGTGATCGGTGATGGCCAGTTGCCCGCCGGCGGCCAGTTGTTCGTAGGCGCTGATCAGCCCCAGCGCAGCACGGCGCAGGGCATAGGGGTCGCGTTCGCCTGTAGGAACCAGGCCGATGCCCCAGATGCCCACCAGCACTTCCAGGCGCTCTGCCATGAACAGTACCGTGGCGGCCAGTGTGGCCGGTGTCACCGGCGCATCGAGCCTGATGCGGTACTGGCCGCGAATGGCCTCGACCACTTCCGGCGCTTCGCCATCGGCCTCGGCATAATAGGCGCCCATGATGCCTTGCAGTTCCGGAAATTCGCCCACCATGTTGGAGTTGAGGTCGGCCTTGGCCAGCAGTGCGGCCCGGTCGGCCACGGCCGCATCAAGACCCAGCTGGCCGGCAATATGCGTGGCGATGCGCCGGATGCGCTCGACCCGCTGCAACACCGAACCCAGCTTGTTGTGATACACGCTGGTGGCCAGTTGCGGTACGCGCTCGGCCAGGGGAATCCGCCGGTCGGTTTCGAAGAAGAACTGTGCATCGGCCAGGCGGGGGCGCACCACGCGCTGGTTGCCTTCGATGATGTTCGAGGGATCGGCCACGCGCATGTTGCTGACGATGAGGAAGCGGTGCGTGAGCCGGCCGGTATTCGGTTCGAACAACGGGAAGTACTTCTGGTTGAGCCGCATGGTCAGAATCAGACACTCGGGCGGCACGCGCAGAAAGGCTTCGTCGAACTCGCCCACGTAGACGGTGGGGTGTTCGACCAGCGCCGTAACTTCATCGAGCAGCGCCTCGACTTCCGGATCGTTGCCGATGGTGGCATTGAGTACGGCGGCCTGCTGCTGCAACTGCTGCAGGATATCGGCACGGCGCGCCTCGAAGCTTGCCACCACGCTGCCCTGTTCGAGCAGTTGCGACTCGTAGGTTTCGGCCGAGGTGATCTCGATCGTGCCTTGCGACATGAAGCGATGGCCTTCGGTGAGGCGGCCGGCCGCAAGGCCCAGCGCCTCGACCGGAACGACGTCGTTACCCCACAGGGCGGCCAGGCGGTGGGCGGGGCGCACGAACCGCACGCTGGTGACGCCGTCGGCCAGCTGGTAGCGCATGACCTTGGGAATGGGCAGTTGTGCAATGGCCTGATCGAGCGCCTTTTGCAGCCCCGCCTGCAGCGTTTCGCCTGCGGCGACTCCGCGGGCGTACAGGTAGTCTTGCTTGCCGTCGGATTCGATGACGAGGTCATCGACGCCAAGGTGCGCGAGCCCCTTGGCCTGCAGCTTCTTCTGCAGGGCAGGGGTCATTTCGCGTTCGGGGGTCAGGCCGATTTTCGCCGGCATGAGCTTTTCGGTGTAGTGTTGTTCGGGTGCCTGACCCAGAACGGCGTCGAACAGCGCTGCAAGGCGGCGCGGCGTGGCCAGCGGGCGCGTGGTGCATTCTTCGGCGAGCAGATGATGCTGCGCGAGCGCACTGCGCAGGCCTTCGGCGAACGCCTGCCCCAGGCGCTGCAGCGCCTTGGGTGGAAGTTCTTCGGTGAACAGCTCGACCAGCAGGGGGCGGGATTGGGGCTGGACGGTCATTGCGCGGCCTCCAGGGCCGAGGGGTTGGCCAGCATGGGAAATCCTAGTTTTTCTCGGGAGTCGTAGTAGGCCTGGGCAACGGCCCGGGACAGATTGCGGATACGGCCGATGTAGGCGGCGCGTTCGGTGACGCTGATGGCGCCACGGGCATCGAGCAGGTTGAAGGTGTGGGCCGCCTTGAGGGTGGCCTCGTAGGCCGGCAGCGCGAGCGGCACCTCGATGAGGCGGCGTGCCTCGGCCTCGTAGTCGCTGAAATGGCTGAATAGCATTTCGGTGGACGCGTGCTCGAAGTTATAGGCCGATTGTTCCGTTTCGTTCTGGTGGAAGACGTCGCCGTAGCGAATCACCGAGCCGTCGGCGCTGCGGGTCCAGACCAGGTCGTAGACACTTTCCACCCCCTGCAGGTACATGGCCAGGCGCTCGAGGCCGTAGGTAATTTCGCCGGTGGCGGGGTAGCAGTCGAGGCCGCCAACCTGCTGGAAGTATGTGAACTGCGTGATCTCCATGCCATTCAGCCAGACTTCCCAGCCCAGGCCCCAGGCCCCCAGCGTGGGGTTTTCCCAGTCGTCTTCCACGAAACGGATATCGTGCTGCGCCGGGTCGATGCCCAGGGCAATGAGCGAGCCGATGTAGAGTTCGAGGATATCGGGCGGGGCGGGCTTGAGAACCACCTGATACTGGTAATAGTGCTGCAGCCGGTTGGGGTTTTCGCCGTAGCGGCCGTCTTTCGGGCGGCGCGACGGCTGGACGTAGGCGGCACGCCAGGGTTCCGGGCCGATGGAGCGCAGGAATGTGGCGGTGTGCGACGTGCCGGCACCCACTTCCATGTCGTAGGGCTGAAGCAGCGCGCAACCCTGGGTGTCCCAGTATTGCTGCAAGTTGAGGATGATCTGCTGAAAGGTGAGCATGTACGTATGGCTGAGGTAGGCGCGGCGGGCCGCAAAATTCCTTGATTTTAGCGGGTTCCGCTGCGCAGGTGAGGCGGCCACGTGGCTGGCAGGGCCGGGATGCCGGCTGCCGGACGGGGTGGCACCGTGCAGCGCCCACGGGGTGATGCGCCGTGGGAATGGTCGTATGATATACGGTTGTCTGCGAACCGATCACGCGGCGAGCGCCGCCCCAACAAGGAAGTCCCCATGTCAGAACTGGTGAAAGTCGAACCCGTGGAGCGGGTGCTGGTCATCACGATCGACCGCCCTCAGGCCCGCAATGCCGTCAATCTCGAGGTGGCCCAGGCGCTTGCCGCGGCGCTCGATCAGCTCGACAGCAGCCCTGATCTCGCCATCGGCGTACTCACGGGTGCGGGCAACACGTTCTGTTCGGGCATGGATCTCAAGGCGTTTGCCGCCACGGGCGAGAGGCCCTACGTGGGCGATCGTGGCTTTGCAGGCATCTGCGAGCGCCCGCCGCGCAAGCCGCTTATCGCCGCCGTCGAAGGCTACGCGCTGGCCGGCGGTTGCGAAGTGGCCCTTGCATGCGACCTGATCGTGGCGGCCCGCAATGCCACGTTCGGCCTGCCCGAAGTCAAGCGCGGCCTGGTTCCCGGCTCGGGCGGCATGGTTCGCCTGCCTGCACGCATTCCCTACCATATCGCCATGGAGGCCGTTCTCACGGGCGATATGATGACCGCCGAGCGGCTGCATCATTACGGCCTGGTGAACCGGCTCGTCGAGCCCGGCACGGCGCTCGACGCCGCGCTCGAAATGGCCCGGGGCATTGCCGAGAACGGCCCCCTTGCCGTGCAGACCGCCAAGCGCATCATTGCGGAATCGCGCAACTGGCGGCCGAACGACATGTTTGATCTGCAGCGCCCCATGATCGCGCACATCTTCACGTCTGACGACGCCAGAGAAGGCGCGAGGGCGTTCGCCGAGAAGCGCAAGCCGGTCTGGACCGGCAAGTAGCACGCTGCACCCAATACGCTGCGGGCGGCTCCGCCCGCCCAATTTCGTTCCCGGGCGGATTCCGTCCTTACTCCATTTCCGGCAAGAGCATCATGACCACCCTGATCAAAGAAGACGACTTCATCCAATCCATTGCTGATGCGGTGCAGTTCATCAGCTACTACCACCCGGCCGACTACATCCAGCACCTGGCGCGCGCCTACGAGCGCGAGCAGAATCCGGCCGCGAAAGACGCGATCGCCCAGATTCTGACCAACTCGCGCATGTGTGCCGAAGGCAAGCGGCCCATCTGCCAGGACACCGGCATCGTCAACGTCTTCCTCAAGATCGGCATGAACGTGCGCTTCGACACCCAGCGCAGCATCCAGGAACTATGCGATGAAGGCGTGCGTCGCGGCTACCTGAATCCCGACAACCCACTGCGTGCCTCGGTGCTCGCCGACCCCCTCTTCACGCGCAAGAATACGCGCGACAACACGCCCTGTATCGTCAGCGTCGAGCTGGTCCAGGGCGACCGCGTCGACGTGCAGGTTGCCGCCAAGGGTGGCGGTTCCGAAAACAAGACCAAGTTCGTCATGCTCAATCCCAGCGATTCGCTGGTCGACTGGGTGCTGAAAACGGTGCCCACCATGGGCGCGGGCTGGTGCCCGCCGGGCATGCTGGGCATCGGTGTCGGCGGTACGGCCGAAAAGGCCATGCTGATGGCCAAGCAGGCCCTCATGGAAGACATCGACATGTTCGAGCTGCTGCAGCGCGGCCCGCAGAACAAGCTCGAAGAGCTGCGTATCGAGCTGTACGAAAAGGTCAACGCCCTGGGTATTGGCGCGCAGGGCCTCGGCGGGCTCACCACCGTGCTCGACGTGAAGATCAACACGTTTCCAACTCACGCGGCTTCCAAGCCCGTTGCCATGATTCCGAACTGCGCCGCCACCCGTCATGTGCACTTCGAGCTTGACGGCAGTGGTCCGGCCGTGCTGACGCCGCCGGCCATGTCCAACTGGCCCGACGTGCAGTGGGCACCCGACTACAACAAATCCACGCAGGTCAATCTCGATACGCTCACACCAGAGGAGGTGGCCAGCTGGAAGCCGGGCCAGACCCTGCTGCTGTCGGGCAAGATGCTCACGGGCCGCGACGCCGCGCACAAGCGTATTCAAGACATGCTGGAAGCGGGCGAGCCTCTGCCGGTCGACTTCACCAACCGCATCATTTACTACGTGGGCCCCGTCGATCCCGTGCGTGACGAAGTGGTCGGCCCCGCCGGCCCCACCACCGCCACCCGCATGGACAAGTTCACGGGCATGATGCTCGAGAAAACCGGCCTGATCGCCATGGTCGGCAAGGCCGAGCGCGGCCCGGTCGCCATCGACGCCATTCGTCAGCACAAGTCGGCCTACCTCATGGCGGTGGGGGGGGCCGCCTACCTGGTGTCCAAGGCCATTCGCAACGCGCGGGTCGTGGCGTTCGAAGACCTCGGCATGGAGGCCATTTACGAATTCGAGGTGAAGGACATGCCCGTTACCGTGGCCGTCGACGCCTCGGGCGAGTCGGTGCACGAGACCGGCCCGGCCAAATGGAAGGCCCGGATCACCGAGATGATCCCTCTGGTTCCGGTGAACTGAAAGGTCTTCCCGTGCTAAAGGCTGCAGACACCTACCCCGAGCTGCGCGAGCGCTTTGCCTGGCAGATTCCCGAGCGCTACAACATGGGGGTGGATGTCTGCGACAAATGGGCCGCGCGCGAGCCGGATCGCCTCGCGCTCATCCATGCTGCCGCAGACGGCAGTGTCGATGAATACACCTTCGGCCGCCTGCGCGACTGCTCGAACCGCCTTGCGAACGTGCTGCGCGCGCAGGGTGTCGAGCGGGGCGATCGTGTCGCGATTCTGCTGCCACAGTGCCCCGAGACGGCCTATGGCCACATCGCGGTTCACAAACTTGGCGCCATTTCGATTCCGCTTTTCACCCTGTTTGGAGCCGACGCTCTGGCGTATCGCCTGAGCGATTCGGGTGCACGCTGCGTCATCACCGATACGCGGGGCGCGGCGCGGCTGGCAGCGTTGCGCAGCGACCTGCCGGCCCTGACGTCGGTGCTGTGCATCGACGGGCCCTGCGACACGGGCGTTGACCTGCGCGCCGAAATGGCCGCGGCCTCGCCGCAATTCGATCCGGTCGACACCTCTGCCGACGATCCAGCACTCATCATCTATACGTCGGGAACCACCGGGCAACCCAAAGGTGCGCTGCATGCGCACCGGGTGCTGCTCGGGCATCTGCCGGGTGTCGAAATGAGTCACGACTTCTTTCCGCAACCCGGCGACCGTATCTGGACGCCTGCCGACTGGGCATGGATCGGTGGCCTGCTCGACGTGCTGATGCCGGCCCTGCACCATGGTGTACCGGTCGTGGCGCGGCGGTTCGAGAAGTTTCAGCCCGAAGCCGCCTACCAGCTGCTGCAGGATTTCGGCGTGCGCAACGCCTTCATTCCTCCCACTGCGCTCAAGATGCTGCGCGGCGTGGAGCAACCCCGCGAGCGCTGGTCATTCCAGCTTCGCAGCGTGGCAAGCGGTGGGGAATCGCTGGGTGCGGAGCTGCTCGACTGGGGCCGCAAGAACCTGGGCGTCACGATCAACGAGTTCTACGGCCAGACCGAGTGCAACATGATCGTTTCCAGCTGCGCCGCACTGGAAGAGCCGGTGCCCGGCGCAATGGGCTTTCCCGTGCCGGGCCACGAGCTGGCCATCGTCGACGACGCGGGAACACCGGTGCCCGACGGCGAGCAGGGCAATATCGCCGTGCGCAGCCCCGACCCGGTCATGTTTCTCGAATACTGGAACAACCCCGACGCCACCCGTGCCAAGTACGTGAAGCGCTGGCTCATCACCGGCGACGTAGGCTGGCGTCGCCCCGACGGGCGACTCAGCTTTGTGGGGCGCAACGACGACGTCATCACCTCGTCGGGTTACCGTATTGGTCCGGGCGAGATCGAAGACTGCCTGTTGCAGCACCCGGCCGTGCAGATGGCGGCCGTGGTAGGCAAGCCCGATCCGCTGCGCACCGAGATCGTCATGGCCTACGTCGTTCTTCGGCCCGACTACGCACCGGGCGATGCCCTGGTGGCCGAACTGCAGGACTGGGTGCGCCAGCGACTGGCCGCGCATGAATACCCGCGCGAGATCGCGTTCCTCGAGACCCTGCCCATGACCACCACCGGGAAGGTCATCCGTAACGAACTGCGCCGGCGAGCCGCGCAATCTGCCGGTGCGTCAATTGAACCAAAGAAGACGTAAACCTCAATCATGACTCTCCAACCCGTTTTGCGCACGGCGCTGTTCGTGCCGGGCAGCCGCGCCGATCGCTATGCCAAGGCACTGGCCGCCGGTGCCGATGCCGTGATCATCGACCTTGAAGATGCCGTTGAGCCCGCCGCCAAGGCGTCGGCCCGCGAACAAATCAGGCACTTCGCCGCGGCGCATCCCGATGCCCCCTTCATGGTGCGTTGCAATGCCGTCGAAAGTGAGTGGTTTGATGCCGACATGGCGCTTTGCCGCGATCTGCCGAACATTACGACGGTGGTGCTGCCGAAGACGGAAAGGGCGGACCAGGTCGAACGTGTGCGCCAGGCCTGCGGCAAGCCGGTATTGCCCATCATTGAAAGCGCGTGCGGGGTTCTGGGGCTCGAGTCGATCGCTGCTGCAGAAGGCACGTCACGTCTTGCCTTTGGTTATCTTGATTTGATGCTCGATACCGGCACGCGGCCCGAGACCCCCGGTGCGCGCGTCATGCTCGATCACGTGCGTTGCCGCATGATTCTGGCAAGTGCGGCGGCCGGCATTCTGGCTCCCCTGGACGGCGTTCAGCCCGATTTTCGCAATACCGAGGCGCTGGCCAATACCGCTGCACTGATCCGTGACATGGGCTTTGCCGGCGCGATGTGCATCCATCCGGCACAGGTTGCGGTCGTTCATGCCGCGTTTGCGCCTTCCGAAGCCGAGCGCGACTGGGCGCGGCGGGTGGTGGCCGAGTTCGAGCGCACCGGTGCAGCGGCGTTTCAGGTCGACGGCAGAATGGTTGACGCTCCGGTAATCGAACGGGCGCGTCGTATATTGGCGGTACCGGCGTAAGTTAGCTTGCCTGCGGCGCGGGCGGCACGTCGTCGGTCAGGCGTTCGAGCGCCTGGTCGCTGCAGGCGGCCAGGAGCGCCTTGACAGAGCCCTGTGGCAACCGCAGATCGGGCGCAAGATCGTACAAGGGCTGCAGAACGAAGGCACGCAGATGCATGCGTGGATGCGGCAGGGTCAGAAAGGCGGTTTCCCGCATTTCATCGCCGTGCAGCAGCAGGTCGAGATCGAGCGTGCGAGGCGCGTTCAGGTACGGGCGGTTGCGGCCATGACGGTTTTCGATGGCGTGCAGCGCGCGCAGCAGATCTTCAGCTTCGAGCGTCGTTTCGATTTTCAGCACCGCGTTCAGAAAATCGGGCCCGGCGGCATTGACCGGCGCGCTGCGATAAAACGGTGAACGTTCCGGGGCATGCACCTGTGGCAGCGCCGCGATGTCTGCCGTGGCGGCCTCGAGCGTGGCGCGGGTGTCGCCCAGGTTGGCGCCCATGCCGATGTAGGCCGTGACGCGCCGCGGGGAGCGCAAAAACGCGCCCGGGTCGTAGAAAGCTTCGTCGGCCGGGTTGCCCGGTGTGTGTACGCCCGAGCTCATTGGGCGGGATTTCCGGCAGGCGTGGCCGAGCTGCTGCGGCGCCGGCGTGGCCGGCGGCGCCGTTTGCGCAGCGCCGGCGCGCGGTCGCGATGCTGCGCCTGGTAACTTTCGATCATGGGCCCGCGTTCGTCGTGTTCGGCGTTGGCCAGATCCATCCACCATTGGGCCATGACGCTGTCGACTTCGCGTGCCTCGGCCCGCAGCTGCAGGAAGTCGACGGCGGCGCGAAAGCGCGGCTGCTCGAGCATGCGCCAGATGGCCTTGGCGCTCACCCGCTCGAAGCGCGCCTGCATGAACCAGATTTCGCGTATGTCGGCTATGAATCTACGTTGTATAGCCATCTTGCGCGCCTGTTCATCGAGAACCGAGTCTGCGGCCTCGAGCAGAGACTGCGTGGCATGCCCGCCTGCTTCGACCAGTGCCTGCCAGCGCTGATTCACCAGCTTCCAGAGCAGGGCGGCAAACAGAAAGCTTGGGCTGACCGGCTTGCCCGTGCGCACCCGTGTGTCGGTACGCGCCAGCGCAAGATCGACGAAGGCTTCGCCTTCGGGCACGTTGAAGACGACGTCCAGCAGGGGCATCAGGTCTTGGTGCAGACCCACTTCGCGCAGCTTGCGCAGGCAGTCCATGGCATGCCCGCAGGTGAGCAGCTTGAGCGTTTCGTCGAACAGGCGCGAGGCCGGAACGTGTTCGATGAGCGGCGCCAGTTTGCGGATGGGGGCAAGCGTGGCCGGCTCGATGGTGGCCGAAAGCTTCGATGCAAACCGTACCGCGCGCAGCATGCGAACCGGGTCTTCGCGATAACGCTGCTCGGGGTCACCGATCATGCGCACGACCCGATTCTTGAGATCGGCCACGCCACGGTGAAAGTCGATGACTTCCTGGCTGATCGGGTCGTAGTAGAGGGCATTCAGCGTAAAGTCGCGCCGCGCGGCGTCTTCTTCGTGCGTGCCGTATTCGTTGTCGCGCAGAATGCGACCGTGCTCATCGGTGTGCCCGTTGCCCGGGGTCGATGCGGCGCGGAAGGTGGCGGTTTCGATGATCTCGGGCCCGAACACTACGTGCACGAGGCGAAAGCGCCGCCCGATGATGCGGGCCCGACGAAACAGTGGCTTGATCTGTTCCGGCGTGGCGTTGGTGGCGACGTCGAAATCCTTGGGTTGCAGGCCCACGATCAGGTCGCGCACCGCGCCGCCCACGACATAAGCCTCGAAGCCATGCTGGCGCAGCACTTCACATACCTTGATGGCGTGGCGCGAGACGTGGCGGCGGTCGATGCCGTGCTTTTCGACAGGAAGTCGTTCCGGCCCGCGGCGCGGCGCCGGGAACAGGCGGGTGACGAATTTCTTTATTGTTTGAGGAAGCATGGGCGTATTTTATGGCCTCAGGCGTGAATGCATTGCGCGGGCATGTGTGGCGCAGCTGCCGGGCGCCGTGTGCCATGAATGCAGGCCGAGCGCATCACGACTTGGCGTCCTGCATTTCCAGAAACAGATCGAGCACGCGCCAGCCGCGCTGCTGCGCGATTTGGCGCAGGGTGGCACTGGGGTTGGTGGCCACGGGGTGACTCACCACCTCGAGCAAGGGCAGATCGTTGGGCGAATCACTGTAGAACCAGGTTTCGGCAAAATCGTCGCGGGTGAGCCCCTTGCCGCGCAGCCACTCGTCGACACGCACGATCTTGCCCGCCTGGAAGCTGGGCACGCCCTCGATGCGACCGGTATACCGGCCATTGCGCAGCTCGGCGTTGGTGGCAATGAGATGCGGAATCCCGAACGCCCGGGCGATGGGTGCTGTGACGAAGTCGTTGGTGGCCGTCACGATGGCACACAGGTCGCCGCGGGTCATGTGCTGCTGCACCAGTTCGACGGCGTTGTCACGGATGGCCGGACGGATCACTTCGCACATGAAGGCCTCGTGCCACAGCGCAAGGTCGGGCAGGCTCGCACGGGCCAGCAGGCCCAGCATGAACTCGGCGGACTGCTCGGCGGTGAGCTCACCGGCGTTGTAGCGCTCCATCAGTTCTTCATTGCGGCGTTGCGCCTCGGCGGGGTCACCCGCGCGGCCAGTTCGGGCAAGGAAATCAGCCCATTGATAATCACTGTCAAGCGGCAGCAGCGTGTGATCGAGGTCAAAAAGCACAAGGCGTTTGAAAGAGGTCATTGCGTCTCAAGTGTGTTCGGAATTCCGGTTGTTGGCGAGAAGGTCTTTGAGCAGAGGCAGGGTGATGGCACGGTGGCGGGCGAGAGAATAGCGGTCGAGGGCATCCACCAGCGCGCTCAGCCGGCTCATGTCGCGGTCGTGATGCGTGAGCAGCCAGCTGATGACCTCCGGGGCGAGATCCAGCCCCCGGTCGGCAGCGCGGCTCTGTAATGCCCGGGCCCGCTCTTCGTCGGTGAGTTGTTCCAGCCGGAATACCAGATCCCAGCCGAGCCGCGTGCGCAGGTCTTCCCGCAGTTCGAGCGCAAGAGGCGCACGGTCGCCCGCGGTCACCAGCGCGAACGCCTGCCGGGTCGACGCGACTTCCCGCCATCGGTTATATAGCGCGAAAAGCGCGGCCTGGCCATCGGCACTCAGCTCGTGAATGTCGTCGACGGCCACCAGCGGCCCGGGCAGGGTGTCACCCGTGGCGAGCGCATGCAAGGCAGATGCGCTGCCGGCCGCCGGGTAATACAGGCCGCCCGCATGATGGCAGGCCGCTTGCAGCAGATGGCTGCGGCCCACGCCGTGCGGCCCCCACACGTACACCGCGCGGCCGGGCGCGCAGTGGCGCAGCGCGTCGAGCGCAGGGCCGTTGCGACCGGCGACGAAGTTGTCGAGCGAGGGCGGCGGGGGGGGAAGCAGGTCGAGGGTCAGTTGTTGGGCCATGCCGGTCGCCAGGGGCGCACCCCGGGCCACATTCTGCGGTTCATCGTAAAATCGTGTCGGTCTAACCGTTCAACCCGCAATTCTTGCATATCCCACGGCTTTTCTCATGACTGACAAACATTCTGCATCTTTCACCTATCGCGACGCGGGCGTCGACATTGATGCCGGCGAGGCGCTGGTGGATCGCATCAAGCCCTTTGCGGCGCGTACCATGCGGGCAGGGGTCATGGCCGGCATCGGGGGCTTTGGCGCGTTGTTCGAAGTGCCGCGCCACCTCAAGGAACCCGTGCTGGTGTCGGGAACCGACGGCGTGGGAACCAAGCTGCGGCTTGCCTTCGACTGGAACCGGCACGATACCGTCGGCATCGATCTGGTGGCCATGAGCGTCAACGACATTCTGGTACAGGGCGCCGAACCCCTCTTCTTTCTCGACTACTTCGCCTGCGGCAAGCTGTCGGTCGATACCGCGGCCAGCGTCGTGCAGGGCATCGCCAAGGGCTGCGAACTGGCGGGCTGCGCGCTGATCGGGGGCGAAACCGCCGAAATGCCGGGCATGTATCCCGATGGCGAATACGACCTTGCCGGCTTCGCCGTGGGCGCGGTCGAAAAATCCGCCATCATCGACGGCCGGCAGATCGAACCGGGCGACGCAATTCTGGGGCTGGCGTCCAGCGGCGCCCATTCCAACGGCTTTTCGCTGCTGCGCAAGATTCTGCGTCACGCCAACGCCCGCCGCGATCAGGAACTCGACGGTCGGGCACTGGAAGACGTCGTCATGGCGCCTACACGCATCTACGTCAAGTCGGTGCTGCATGCCCTCGGTGTGCATGGCCGCGATATCAAGGGCCTGGCCCACATTACCGGTGGTGGCCTGCTCGATAACGTTCCCCGCATTCTTCAGGCGGGTCACGTTGCGCGTCTGCACCGCGATGCCTGGACCCTTCCGCCACTGTTCCAGTGGTTGCAGCAAAACGGCAATGTGGCCGATTCCGAAATGCACCGGGTCTTCAACTGTGGCATCGGCATGGTGGTGGTGGTGCCGGCGGCGCAGGCCGATGCGGTCGCGGCCACACTCGCCGGCCAGGGCGAAACGGTGTATCGCCTGGGCGAGATCGCCGAGCGTGATGGCGACGACGCACCTCAGGTAACCATCGTCTGATCCCGCATTCCGGCGGGCGTATCGGATTTGCGCCGCACCGCGTTTGCCTAATCCGTGGCGCGCCATGCCTGGGCGGCCCGGTCCACGATCTGTGCCGTGGCATCGGGCGCCAGGCAGTCCACCGTTTGTCGCCCGGGTAGCGAACGCAGCCATGTCAGCTGCCGCTTGGCAAGCTGGCGGGTGGCGGCAATCGCCTGCTCTACCGCCTGCTCGAGCGTTACACGCCCATCCAGGTGATCCCACAGCTGCCGGTAGCCCACACAGCGCACCGAAGGCAGGCCCACGTGCAGGTCGCCGCGCGCATGCAGGCGTGCGACTTCCTGTAGCAGCCCCATGTCGAGCATGGCGCCATAACGCCGGGCAATGCGGGCATGCAGCGCAAGACGGTCGCCGGGTTCCAGGCTCAATGTGATGTAACGCCAGGGCGAAGCCGCTTCGGGTGGCCGGCGTGCCAGCCACTGCGACATGGGCACGCCGCTCGTGCGGTAGATTTCGATGGCGCGTTGCAGCCGCTGGCTGTCATTCGGTGCGAGCCGTGCCGCAGTGGCCGGGTCGTATGTTGCGAGCTCAGCGTGCAGGGCTGGCCAGCCGCGCAAACGCGCTTCAGCGTCGATCTGGGCGCGCACGGCCGGGTCGGCCTGTGGCAGATCGCTGATGCCTTCGCGCAGCACCTTGTAATACATCATGGTGCCCCCGCAGATTACGGGCAGACGATCCCGCGCAATGATCTCTGCGATCAATGCGCGTGCGTCGTGGCGGAACTCGGCGGCGGAATAGCGCTCTGCCGGGTCGCGGATATCGAGCAGGTGGTGGGGGGCCACCGCACGCTCGCGCGCATCGGGCTTGGCGGTACCGATGTCCATGCCACGATAGATCGTGGCCGAATCCATGACGATGATCTCGATCGGCCAGCGGGCCGCGAGGGCAAGGCTGGCCGCGCTTTTGCCCGAGGCCGTGGGCCCGACCAGGCATACGACAGGAAATTGCCGGGTCATTGCACTACTGGCCCCGCAGAAACATGCGATCGATCTCGGCAAGCGACCATTGCAGCCATGTGGGTCGCCCGTGATTGCACTGATCGGCGCGTTCGGTGCGTTCCATCTGGCGTAGCAGCGCGTTCATTTCGTCGAGTGTGAGGCGCCGGTTGGCGCGCACGGAGCCGTGGCAGGCCATGGTGGCCAGCAGTTCGTTGCGCTGTTCGGTCAGCAGGTTCGAACTGCCCACTCCGGCGAGGTCACGCAGCACGCCCCGCACCAGCGATTCGATATCGCCCGCCGCGAGCAGGGCCGGCACGGCGCGCACCGCAATTGCGGCCGGGCCGGCCGGAGTCAGTGCGAGGCCCAGCTCTTCAAGGGTGTCGTGGTATTCCTCGATCAGGCCCAGGTCGCGCGGATCGGCCGCAAAGACCACCGGCACCAGCAGCTCCTGGCGCGGCAGCGCGCGCTCATCCATGGCCTGTTTCAGCGATTCATACACCACGCGCTCGTGTGCCGCATGCATGTCGACCAGTACGAGGCCCCGGCGGTTCTGGGCCAGGATGTAGATGCCATGCACCTGGGCAAGCGCCTGCCCCAAAGGCTGGTCTTCATCGGATGGTGAGTGCTCAGCCACATGCGGCGGTGCGCCCGAAGGCTTGAGATCGGGTGCGGCCACCATGGCGGACCCGGCGTCGGCGGTCTCCAGAGGCTGGTACAGCGTCTGCCACGCTTGTGGGTCCGACGGCGTGCGATGCAGCCCGAGTGCGTGCTGCCGTGGCGCGGACATGCCGCTGCCAGCGGTGTTCCAACGGGTGTTCAGGGGTGCACGAGAAATGCCGGCGCTCGAGTCCACGGGCTCGGCGGGCAGCGGGGATCGCGCAGCGCCAGGCTGTGCCTCCGGCGAGACATGAGCGGGCGCATGCCCCACCGCGGGTGCGGCGTGGGTGCCGGGTGTGGCCGCCAGCGCCTCGCCCAGGGTCTGCGACACGAACCGGTGAATGGCACCGCTATCGCGGAACCGCACTTCGTGCTTGGCCGGGTGCACGTTGACATCCACCACACCGGGATCGACGTTCAGGAACAGCACGTAGGCCGGGTGGCGGTCGCCGTGCAGCACGTCGGCATAGGCCTGACGTACCGCATGCGCGACGGCGCGGTCGCGCACATAACGCCCGTTCACGTAGAGATACTGGCGGTCGGCACGGTGTCTCGACTGGGTGGGGCGCGCAATGAGGCCGCGCAGCGCAATCAGGCCGTGCTCACGTTCGACCAGTATGCCGGCATCAATGAACTCCGCCCCGAGCACGTCGCGCAGCCGCTGGGGCATGCTGCCCGCACGCCAGTGACGTTGCGCCTTGTCGTTGTGAAACAGCCGGAAGGCGACGTCAGGGTGGGCCATGGCGATGCGCTCGAGCGCATCGAGGCAATGGCCGTATTCAGTGGTTTCGGAGCGCAGGAACTTGCGTCGTGCCGGCACGGTGTCGAACAGCTGGCGTACGTCGACCGTGGTGCCGTCCGGGCCCGCCGCGGCACTGACCTGCAGTGTGCCGCCGTCGATCTGCCAGGCGTGCTCGGCATCGGGGCAGCGCGACGTGATCGTGAGGCGCGCCACCGATGCGATGGAGGCGAGCGCTTCACCGCGAAAGCCCATCGACGCGACATGTTCGAGGTCTTCCAGCGAACCGATCTTGCTGGTGGCGTGCCGCCGCAGCGCGAGCGGCAGTTCGTCGGGCGGAATGCCAAAACCGTCATCCGTGACGGCAATGCGGCGGATGCCTCCGCCGTCAAGCCGTACTTCGATGGCGCGCGCGCCGGCGTCCAGCGCGTTCTCCAGCAATTCCTTCAACACCGACGCCGGCCGGTCGATGACTTCGCCGGCAGCGATCTGGCTGATGAGGAGGTCGGGCAGGGGAGAGATGGAACGTCGTCGGGTCATCGTCAAATTCTAACCGCAGCACACGGGCACACGTGCCCATCGCGCCGCGCGACGGAGGGGCGGCGCGGCGTCAAGGGGGGCGGGATGCGCCGTGTATCAGCTGCGACGTGCCAGCGTGGGTGTTTCGCGGAAATACCCCTGGATGCCCGAAAGCATGGCACGGGCGATTTGCTCCTGATACTTGCTGCTGCGCAGCAGCTTTTCTTCCGTGGGGTTGCTGATGAAGGCCGTTTCCACCAGGATCGACGGAATGTCGGGGGCTTTCAGCACGGCAAAGCCGGCACGTTCCACCTGGCGCTTGTGCAGCCGGTTGATCTTGCCGATCTCGTGCAGCACTTTGCCGCCAACGCGAATCGAATCGTTGATCTGCGCCGCAGTGGAAAGGTCGAGCAGTACCTTGGCCACTTGTGCGTTGTGCGTGCCCAGGTTCACGCCGCCGATCAGGTCGGCCTCGTTCTCACGCTGCGCCATCATGCGCGCCATGGTGCTGGTGGCACCGTTTTGCGAGAGGGCGTAAACCGACGAACCGCGCGCGGTGGGTTTGATCCACGCATCGGCGTGAATGGAAATGAAGAGATCGGCCTTGACCCGGCGCGCTTTCTGGACACGCACATGCAGCGGTACGAAGTAGTCGCCATCGCGGGTCATGTAGGCTTTCATGCCCGGGGTGGAGTCGATCAGCTTCTTGAGGCGCCGGGCAATGGCCAGGACGATATCCTTTTCGCGCGTGCCGCCGCGGCCGATGGCGCCCGGATCTTCGCCGCCGTGCCCCGGGTCCAGGGCAACCAGAAGGGGGCCACGGCGCGGCCCGGGCGCCGGGGAGGCAGCCGGTGGCGGCGTCGTGGGCCTCGAGGGCGCCGGTGTGCTCTTGGGCGGCGAGGGCAGGTCGGGCTTGCGAGCGGTCTGGGGCATGGTCTGCCCCTGCACCGAAGGAATCGGGGCCTGATTGTTCTGTTGCGCCAGCTGTTCCAGCACGTCGGCAAGGGGGTCGGGATCCTTGCTGTCCATGATGGCGAGCAAGGGGTCCTGGGCCACCTTGGGGTAGAGGTCGAGCACCAGCCGGTATTTATACTCACCGATGGGTTTCAGGGTGAAGATTTGCGGTGCGACCGGCTGCTTGAGATCGAGCACCAGCCGCACGACGTTGGGCCGGTTCTGCCCGACGCGAACCGAACCGATGTAGGGGTCGTTGGGCCGCACCTTCGACACCAGTTCGTTCAGCGTGCTGTTCAGCGTCAGGCCTTCGATATCGACAACCAGCCGGTCGGGGCCGTCGAGCGTGAAGTGTTCGGCCTTGAGTTCCGAATCCATCTCGAGCGTGACGCGGGTGTATTCGTCGGCCGGCCAGGTGCGTACCGCCACGATACTGGCGGCGTGAGCGAATCGCGGAATGACCGGCAGAACGAGCAGCGTCGAGGCGCTCGCGATCAGTCGTCGCCGGCCGAGGTCTGGCGAGGGGATGCCGGCGTTGGCGGAAATAGAGTCGTCAGCCATAGAGATCCTTTTTCACTGTGCGCCGTCAGCACAGCGCTGCGCCCTTCGTCCTCATGTATCAGCTGAATGTCAAGATCGGGCGGCGGCAGCATCGCGCCCGCCTGCTCGGGCCATTCGATCACAACGATCGCTGTGTCGTCGAGAATATCGCGAAAACCTGCGTCCAGCCATTCTCGCGAATCACTAAATCTATAAAAATCAAGGTGATAGAAGTGTAAGCTAGAAAGATTATAGCTTTCAACCAGCGCATAGCTGGGGCTTTTTATCCTGCCCCGTATGCCGGCCGCTCTCAAAAGTGCCCGTGCGAAGCTCGTTTTGCCCGCTCCGAGGTCGCCGCGCAGATGGATGCGTCCGCCGGCCCCGATACCTTCATGTTGCCCGCACAGAAGCGGCGCGAAACGGGCGGCCAGGGCAGAAGTGGCCTCTTCGTCGGCCAATTTCAGCCTAATTTCGTTCAATTTGCTTTGATTCGACGACATGGCGTGCAGACCTCAAAAAGGGGAAAAGTGCATCCAGAGCGGAATCGTGAGCCCCGAAAGAATTGTGCCGACCGACATGGTGACGGCTACGCTGCGACCGTTTCCGCCCATGCGTACCGCCAGAATGTAGGTGGACGAGGCCGTCGGGAGCGTGCTGAATAGCAACAGCATTTGCTTCTCGAGTGCGGACAGCGGCAGAACCGCCGCGATCACCAGCGCCACCACCGGCATGGCCAGCAGCCGCACGACGATCATCCAGCCCATGACCTTGGCGGCGGGCCCCAAGCCCTGTATCGACAGGGTGGCGCCCACGCAGATCAGCCCCAGAGCCAGCGCGCATGCGCCCAGGCGACCGAGCGTGTCCATTACGAACCCGGGGGGCTCCAGGCCCATGAGGTTGCAGGTGAGCCCCGCAACCGTGCCGAGAATCAACGGGTTGCGTACCAGTTCACCGGACACGCGTGTGTTCTGGCGTCGGGCCAGGCCCGACACGGCAGCAATGTTGGCAAGCGGCACGGCACAGCCCACGATGACCGCCATGATCGATTGCCCGGTGGTGCCGGCAAGACTCAGCGACAACGACAGACCGATGTACGTGTTGAAACGGTATGCACATTGTGCCAACGACGCGTGTATCATTGGGTCGGGCCGTAACACCGGGGCCGCAAGCCAGGCGAGGGCAACCCCCCCGCCCATCAGGGCCGCTGTGGCACCAATCAGGGTCGACGCTTCCGCAATGCTCAACGGAGCCTTGACGATCGAGCTGAACAGCAGGGCGGGAAACAAAATGTAGTACACCAGCCGCTCTGCCGTGCTGAAGAATTCGGCACGGTATTTCAGCATGTGCAAAAGAGCCCAGCCCAGAGCAATCAGCAGAAAATCGGGCAGAACGAGTGTGACGATCGTCATGGTGGAATAAGTAGAAACACTAGGCGGCGACCGGCAAGCTTAGCTTAAAATGCCACCCCCGGTTTTTTCCCAAAAAGAAAAAGCCACAGAAAGGAGAGAGTGTATGAAGTTCATGAGCACGAAGTTTGCAGCAGTGGCTTTGGCCGGCAGTATTGCTGCCGTTTTCTCGGGCACTGCAGCCCACGCAGCCGACAACTATCCCGACAAGCCCATTCGCGTCATCGTGCCGTTCGCGCCGGGCGGCTCCACCGACATCGTCGCGCGTATCGTGACCCAGGAAATGAGCAAGATTCTGGGTCAGACCATGGTGGTCGAGAACAAGGGTGGTGCGGGCGGAGCCATCGGTGCTCAGGAAGCTGCACGTGCCAAGCCCGATGGCTACACGCTGTCGATCGCCACTGTTTCGACCATGGCCGTCAACAAGGCGTGCCGTCCCGACGACCTGCCGTACGACCCGCTGAAAGACTTCGTTGCGGTGACCAACTTCGCCAACGTTCCCAACGTTATCGAGGTGAATCCCAAATTCCCGGCCAAGAACTTCGAAGAATTCCTCAAGGTTCTGAAAGACAACCCGGGCAAGTACTCTTATGGAAGCTCTGGGACCTGCGGCGTGCTTCACCTGTTCGGCGAAGCCTTCAAGCTTGCTACCGGCGCCGATATCATGCACGTGCCGTACAAGGGTTCAGGCCCCGCCGTCACCGACGCAGTGGGCGGCCAGATCGAAGTGCTTTTCGACAACCTGCCGTCGTCCATGGCCCAGATCCAGGCCGGCAACCTGCGTCCCATGGCAATCGCCTGGAACAAGCGGCTCGATGCTCTGAAAGACGTTCCCACGCTTGAAGAGGTAGGGTATCCGCAGTTGAATCAGCCCGCCTGGTATGGCCTGCTGGCACCTGCCGGCACGCCTGAGCCCATTCTGAACAAGCTGCACGAAGCGGCTGCCCAGGCGCTCAAGACCCCGCAAGTCATCGAGGCATTGCAAAAGCAGGGTGCCGAGCCTTCCGGTAACTCGCCCGCCGAGTTTGCCAAGGAAATCCAGGAGCAGTACGACTGGGCGCATGATGTCGTGAAGAAGGGCAACATCAAGCTCGAGTAATCGGGTTTCTTTTCTTCACACAACGACGCCGGCCTTCGTGCCGGCGTTGTCATGACGATATAATGAAAGGCTTTTCGCGTCCCTGTAGTTAAATGGATATAACTTTCCCCTCCTAAGGGAAGATTGCAGGTTCGATTCCTGCCGGGGACGCCACCGGTCATGCCCGAATTGCCTGTGTGGCCACACCAGGGCGGCACCCATCAGGGTGTGCCGTGTTCATTTTTCCAGGGCCACTTCCACCGGTTGCGCGCCCAGCGCCTGCACCAAAGCCCCGGGTGCGATGCCAATCAAATATCCGCGCCGGCCGCCATTCAGGTAAATGCGCTCGAATTCCAGCAGGCCCGCTTCCACCCAGACCGGCATCTTCCGGCGCGTACCGAACGGCGACGTGCCGCCCACCATATAGCCCGAGTGCCGTTGCGCGACCTCGGGCTTGCACGGTTCCACCCGTTTGGCACCGATCTGCCGTGCCAGGTTCTTCGTGGAAACTTCGCGATCGCCGTGCATCACGACGACGAGCGGGCGGGCACCCTCATCCTCCATGATCAGTGTTTTGGCGATCTGGTGCAGATCGAAGCCGAGCTGCCGCGCGCTTTCCTTCGCTCCACCGTGTTCGACATATTCATACGTGTGCTCGGTATAGGCGATGCCCAGCTTTTTGAGCATCCGGGTGGCGGGGGTTTCCGATACGTGTTTTGCTTTTGCCATGAGTCAGAACAAGGTTGGACGACATCTGCGAGCGCAGATTCATGCCCTGGGGTGATGTCGGGCGTGCAGCTGGCGCAGCCGTTCGCGCGCCACATGTGTGTAGATCTGGGTAGTGGAAATATCGGCGTGGCCCAGCAGCAGTTGCACCACGCGCAAATCGGCACCGTGGTTCAGCAGGTGCGTTGCAAAGGCGTGGCGCAATACATGGGGCGACAGGGGTACGTGAATGGCGGCCTTGAGCGCGTACTTGCGGACCAGTTGCCAGAAGGCCTGCCGCGTCATGGGCCCGCCACGCCCCGTGATGAAGAGGGCGTCAGAACGGTGCGCGCCCAGCAGCGCGCCACGCGCGTCGCGCAGGTACCGTTCGACCCAATGCTGTGCTTCGGCCCCCATGGGCACCAGGCGATCCTTGCCTCCCTTGCCCATGGTGACCCGCGCCACACCGTCAGCCAGGTTGACATCGAGCACCCCCAGGTTCACCAGCTCGCTGACCCGAAGGCCGGTGGCGTAAAGCGTTTCGAGCATGGCACGGTCGCGAAGGCCGAGCGGCGTGGAAAGATCGGGTGCCTGCAGCAGCGCCTCGACCTGCGACTCGCTGAGCGTTTTGGGAAACCGCGGGGGCTGCTTCGAGGCCTGCAGTCGCAGGCAGGGATCGTGATCGATGAGGCCATGGCGCGTCGCCCAGAGAAAGTAGCGGCGCAGGGCGGCCAGCCGCCGGTTGGCGGTGGAAGCCTTGCTGCTGGCGTGCATGGCGGCGAACCATGCCTGGATATCGGCTTCCGTGGCATGGGGAAGGGCAGTGCCGGCGTGCGCCAGCAGCCAGCGGTCGAAGCCCTCGAGGTCGCGGCGGTAAGCGCTCAGCGTATTGTGCGCCAGACCGTCTTCGAGCCACAGGGCGTCAATGAAGCGGTCGATGCTGTCGGATTCGGTTCGCGTGGCCATGGCGACATGCAGGGTACGGCGGCTCTTGCCGATTGACAAGCCCCTTGCGGCGCGAGGCAGGGGGGCTCGCTTCCTGTTAAACTCTGATGTGGCGGGCCCCTTCGCATGGTTCGGCGGCGAACCTGGTCAGGTCGGGAACGAAGCAGCCATAGTCGTGCAGAATCAGTGCCGAAGTCAGGCTCGCCATTGTCTGAATATCCCTCCAGGCCCCCGGCCCTGTCGAATGCGGGTACACTTTTCCCTTCCGTTCCGACAGTCATCTGGCTGCACATCCCCATGACGTATCTGGTACTGGCACGCAAGTGGCGGCCGCGTTCGTTCGATACCCTGGTCGGCCAGGATCACGTGGTTCGTGCGCTCACCCATGCGCTCGATACCCAGCGGCTGCATCATGCCTGGCTCTTTACCGGTACCCGTGGCGTGGGCAAGACCACGCTGTCGCGCATCCTGGCCAAGTCGCTGAACTGCGAAAAGGGCGTGTCGGCCCAGCCTTGCGGCCAGTGTCGCGCCTGTGTCGAAATCGACGCCGGCCGCTATGTCGACTATGTCGAGCTCGACGCCGCGTCGAACCGTGGCGTCGACGAAATGACCCAGTTGCTGGAGCAGGCCGTGTATGCGCCCAGCAGCGCGCGCTTCAAGGTCTACATGATCGACGAAGTGCACATGCTTACGGGGCATGCCTTCAATGCCATGCTCAAGACGCTCGAAGAGCCGCCCCCTCACGTCAAGTTCATTCTGGCCACGACCGATCCGCAGAAAATACCGGTCACAGTGCTGTCGCGCTGCCTGCAGTTCAATCTCAAGCATATGACCGTCGAGGCCATTGTCGATCACCTGCAGGGCGTTCTGCGCGAAGAGGGCCTCGAGTTCGAGGCACCGGCGCTGCGGCTGCTGGCGCAGGCGGCCGGCGGTTCCATGCGCGATGCCCTCTCGCTCACCGATCAGGCCATTGCGTACAGTGCCGGCCATCTCACGCTTGACGCCGTGCAGGGCATGCTGGGCACGATCGATCAGCGCCATCTGGTCAGACTGCTTCAGGCGCTGGGCGCGGGGCGGGCTGCCGATGTGGTGGCTGTGGCCGATGAGCTTGCTGCGCGTGGCCTGTCGTATTCCGGCGCGCTGGCCGATCTGGCGGTGCTGCTGTCGCACGTTGCGATTCAGCAGCGTGTGCCCGGCGCCCTGCCGGCGGGTGACCCCATGGCCGACGACGTTGCCGCGCTGGCCGAAAGCCTGCATCCCGATCTGGTGCAGCTTTATTATTCCGTGGCGGTGCACAGTCGCAGCGAACTGGCCCTGGCGCCAGACGAATACGCCGGTTTCGTCATGGCGTGTCTGCGCATGCTGTCATTGACACCGGCGGGCGCACATTCGCCCGAACCGCCGCCTTCCCGCCGCATCGCCGATGCCAGTGCAGGTGCCAACGACGCGGTACTCCCGCGCGCATCGCGCGCCCCTGTGGCTGAAAGCGCGATTCCCCAGGCTCCTGATGCCCCATCCGGCGCGCCCGCCGTGCGGGCGGCCACCCGCGTTTCAGGGGCGCCTTCCGAAGCTGAACAGGCGCATTCCGCTGCGGTTTCCATGGCGGCTCCGCCAGAATTCGACGACGTTCCGGCATGGGAAGACCTGCCCGACGCGACAGCAGAAGCCGGGGCACCTGAGGCTGTGACGCCGGAGGCGGAAACGCCGCCAGCCGCGATGCCGCCAACGGGCACGCCGCCAACGGGCACGCCGCCAGACGGAGCGGCGGAAATCGTGACATCGGCCGCCGGTGCATCAGAAGCACCTGTCGAGGACGCCGCTGCAGGCGTGGCCATTGAAGGCGGTGGTGAGCGCGGGCTGGAACACCCGCCCGAACCGGAGCCCCACCCCGCGCCGGAACCCCGCCCCGCGCCGGAACCCCACCGCGAACCGGAAGCCCTGTCGGCCCCGCAACCTGAACCTGTGGCGCAGCAGTCTGCCGAAGAACCGGAATCTATAGCCGATGACGAGCCGGTGTGGTCCGACATCCCGCCCGACTTCGATGACGTTCCTCCGGATTTCCCCGGCGCGTCTCTTGCAGGCCAGGGTGACATGCCTGATTGGGAACCGGTGCACGATGATGCCGAGTTTGCAGCCGCGCAGCTGGCCGCGTTGCCGCCCGCTGCAGATTCTCCCGTAGCCGAAGCTGCGCCCACTCCGCGGCTGGCCCGCATGACCGCAGCCGACTGGCCGGTGCTCGCGGCCAGGCTGCCCCTGACGGGGCTGGCGGCCGAGCTGGCCCGGCAGAGTGAATGGGTTGGTGTGGACGGCGATTGCATCACGTTGCGCGTGGCGATCCGTTCACTGGCGGCCCGCCAGGGGCAGGCGCGCCTGCGCACCGTACTGACCGAGCACTTCGGCAAAGTGGTGAAGCTCAACATAGAATTCGGCAAGACCGGTTCCGGTACGGCGCGTGCCATGCAGGCACAACGGCGCGCCGAGCTTCAGAAGCAGGCCGAGGCCGCGGTTGAAAACGACGTTTTCGTGCGCAGCCTTATCGACGAATTTGGGGCCCGGGTGATGCCCGGCTCAATTGCGGCCATAGACGACGAAAAAGTCGCCTGAGCCGATTCAAGATTCAATAACGATCAATCACAGTTACAAGGATATCCATCATGATGAAAGGTCAGCTGGCCGGCCTGATGAAGCAGGCGCAACAGATGCAGGAAAACATGAAGAAGGCGCAGGAGGCTCTGGCCGAAATCGTCGTTGAGGGCGCTTCGGGCGGCGGGCTGGTCAAGGTTTCGATGAGCTGCCGCAACGACGTGCGTGGCGTGACGATCGACCCCTCGCTTCTGGAAGAAGACAAGGACATGCTCGAAGACCTGGTGGCCGCTGCATTCAACGACGCCCTGCGCAAGGCCGAGGCCACGGCACAGGAAAAAATGGCATCGGTCACGGCCGGCCTGCCGCTGCCCCCGGGCATGAAGCTGCCGTTCTGATGTCTCAGCAGATTTCCGAGCCCGAACCGCTGCGGGCGCTGATCGAGGCGCTGCGTTGCCTGCCCGGTGTAGGTGAACGCAGCTCCCGGCGCATGGCCTACCATTTGCTGCAGCACGACCCTCGGGGTGCCCAGCGCCTTGGCGAGGCGCTGTGCCGCGCGGTTGAAGGGGTGGGGCACTGCCGGCGCTGCAACGGGTTCTCGGAAGACGAAATCTGCGCCATGTGTTCAAGCGACCGGCGCGATGCCTCGCTGCTATGCGTGGTCGAGACGCCGGCCGATCAGAACATGATCGAGGCCAGCCATGGGTACACCGGGCTGTACTACGTGCTGATGGGGCGCCTGGCACCGCTCGAGGGCGTCGGGCCCGATCAGCTGCAGTTCGACCGCCTTCTGAGCCGGGCTTCCGACCCCGCGGTGCAGGAAGTCATTCTGGCCACGAATTTCACCCCGGAGGGTGAAACCACGGCCCATTACCTTTCCGAGTTGCTGCGCGCCCGGGGCCGCAAGGTAACGCGCCTGGCCCGTGGCGTTCCGGCAGGCAGCGAGCTGGAGTACGTTGACGCCGGAACCATTGCCTGGGCGCTGATGGAGCGGCGCGGTACCTGAGATCTAAGCCAGCAGGGCGTCGAGTTTCACCGAATCGGCAGAGAAATTGCGGATGCCTTCGGCGAGCTTCTCGGTCGCCATGGCGTCGTCGTTCAGGCCTGTCCGAAACGCCACTTCATCGGTGGCTTCGCGTGGCGGAGGGTTGCGCTTGGCCGCTTCGGGTTCCAGTTTGCGTTCCAGGGGTTCGGTGCTGCTGTTCAGTTCGTTCAGCAGTTCAGGGCTGATGGTAAGCAGGTCGCAGCCGGCCAGCGCACGGATCTGCCCGATGTTGCGGAAGCTGGCGCCCATGATCTCGGTGGGGATGTCGTACGCCTTGTAATATTCATAGATGCGCCGCACCGATTGCACGCCCGGATCGTTGTCGCCTGCGTTCGCGGCTTCGTCCCATTGTGGGCCGGCCGCTTTTTTGTACCAGTCGTAGATACGGCCCACGAACGGCGAGATCAGCTGCACGTTGGCCTGCGCGCACGCGACGGCCTGCGGCAGCGAAAACAGCAGGGTCATGTTGCAGCGTATGCCTTCCGATTGCAGCTGGCGGGCGGCCTGGATGCCTTCCCACGTCGACGCCAGTTTGATCAGTACGCGCTCGCGTGGAATACCCGATTGCTCATACAGCGCGATCAGGTCGTGCGCGCGGTCGATGCTGCCGTTCACGTCGAACGAAAGGCGGGCGTCGACTTCGGTTGAAACCCGGCCCGGGATGATGTCCAGGATTTCCCGCCCGAAGGCGACGAGCAGCCGGTTTGTTTTTTCCACCACATCGGCGTTGCGATGATCGGTAAGAATGCGATCCAAAATGTAACGATATTCTTCCTTCTGAACCGCTTTCAGAATCAGTGTCGGGTTCGTGGTGGCATCGGTGGGCCGGTATGTGCGAATGGCTTCGATGTCGCCGGTATCGGCCACGACAGTGGTATGGCGGCGCAGCGCTTCGAGTTGGGTTTCCATGTTGTGAGTGACTCCCGGTTCAGCGTGGAAAAACGAATCAATGTAGTCTACCGTAGCCCGGGCAGGGCGGCTGCCGCAACGGCCGTCCTGCTGACTCGCGGCCCCGGCTGGTGGCGTGCGGCAGCAGCTATAATAAGAAAGTTTGAACACTGACATTACAACCGGGGTTTATCTTGCTGCCGTCACTACTTCCCGAAGGCTGTGAATCCACGCCTTCAGCGATCCTTGCCTTGGCGGACGGTACCATCTTCAAGGGTGTCTCCATCGGCGCCGATGGCTACTGCGTCGCCGAGATCGTCTTCAATACCGCCATGACGGGCTACCAGGAGATCCTGACCGACCCGAGCTACAACGGTCAGATCGTCACGCTCACCTATCCGCACATCGGCAACACCGGTGTCAACGAAGAAGATGTCGAATCCGACCGCGTGCATGCCGCAGGTCTGGTCATTCGCGACTGCTCGCTGCGGGTTTCCAATTTCCGTGCCACGCAATCCCTGCCCGAATATCTCAAGCAGGAAGGCGTGGTGGCCATTGCGGGCATCGATACCCGCAAGCTCACCCGCATCATCCGTGAAAAGGGCGCTCAGGGCGCGTGCATTCTGGTCGGCGACGACACCGAGCGTGCGCTGCAGCTGGCTCGCGACTTCCCCGGCATGTCCGGCCTCGATCTGGCGCGCGTGGTGTCAGTGAAAGACAAGCGTGAATGGGCGCAGGGCTCGTGGCAGCTGGGCAAGGGTTATGCGGCGCCGGCCGAAGCCAAGTACCACGTCGTGGCGTACGACTTCGGCATCAAGGCGAACATTCTGCGCCTGCTGGCCGACCGTGGTTGTCGCATTACGCTGGTGCCGGCCGAAACCTCGGTCGAAGAAGTGCTGGCACTCAAGCCCGACGGCATCTTTTTGTCGAATGGCCCCGGCGACCCCGAGCCGTGTGCCTATGCCATCGACACCGCGCGGGCAGCGCTCGAGCGCAAGATTCCCCTGTTTGGCATCTGTCTGGGCCAGCAGATTCTTGGTCTGGGCCTGGCCGGGCGCACGGTCAAAATGAAGACCGGCCACCACGGTGCCAACCACCCCGTAAAAGACGTCGATACGGGGCGTGTGTTCATCACCAGTCAGAATCACGGCTTCAACGTCGACCCCGAGTCACTGCCCGACAACGTGCGCGTCACGCACGTTTCGCTGTTCGACGGCACCCTGCAGGGATTCGAGCTGACCGACCGGCCGGCCTTCTGCTTCCAGGGGCACCCGGAAGCGAGCCCCGGTCCGCATGACATCGTCGTGCTTTTCGACAAATTCATCAGCCTCATGGCCGGACAGAACTGATCCCATCTATGCCAAAGCGTACCGACATTCAAAGCATTCTCATCATCGGCGCCGGTCCGATCATCATCGGCCAGGCCTGCGAGTTCGACTACTCGGGGGCGCAGGCCTGCAAGGCGCTCAAGGCCGAGGGCTACCGCACCATTCTGGTGAACAGTAACCCGGCCACGATCATGACCGACCCGGATACGGCCGACGTCACCTATATCGAACCCATCACCTGGGAAGTGCTCGAGCGCATCATCGAGATCGAGCGCCCCGACGCGGTGCTGCCCACCATGGGCGGCCAGACCGCGCTGAACTGCGCGCTCGACCTGGCGCGCCACGGCGTGTTCGAAAAGTACGGCGTGGAAATGATCGGCGCCAACGCCGCCGCCATCGAAAAGGCTGAAGACCGTCAGAAGTTCAAAGACGCCATGGACGCCATCGGGCTGGAGTCGGCCAAGTCGGGCGTGGCGCATTCCATGGAAGAAGCCTGGAAGGTGCAGGCTGAAATTGCGCAGTACACGGGCGGCTCGGGCTTTCCCGTGGTGATTCGTCCCAGCTTCACGCTGGGCGGCACGGGCGGCGGCATTGCCTACAACGCCGAAGAATTCGAAACCATCTGCCGTCGTGGCCTCGAAGCCTCGCCCACCAGCGAGCTGCTGATCGAAGAATCGCTGCTGGGCTGGAAGGAATTCGAGATGGAAGTCGTGCGCGACAGCGTCGACAACTGCATCATCGTGTGCTCCATCGAAAACCTCGACCCGATGGGCGTGCACACGGGCGACTCCATTACGGTTGCACCGGCGCAGACCCTTACCGACAAGGAATACCAGGTTCTGCGCGACGCCTCGATCGCCGTGCTGCGCGAAATCGGCGTGGAAACGGGCGGCTCGAACGTGCAGTTCGCCATGAACCCGCAAAACGGCCGCCTGATCGTCATCGAGATGAACCCGCGGGTGTCGCGTTCGTCGGCGCTCGCCTCCAAGGCCACGGGCTTTCCCATTGCCAAGGTGGCTGCGCGTCTGGCCGTGGGCTACACGCTCGATGAACTGCGCAACGAGATCACCGACGGTGCTACGCCTGCCTCGTTCGAGCCGGCCATCGACTACGTCGTCACCAAGGTGCCGCGCTTTGCGTTCGAAAAATTCCCCCAGGCCGATTCGCGTCTGACCACCCAGATGAAGTCGGTGGGTGAAGTCATGGCCATCGGCCGCACGTTCCAGGAGTCCTTCCAGAAGGCCCTGCGGGGTCTGGAAGTGGGTGTCGATGGCCTGAATCAGATGACCACCGATCGCGAGAAGCTGCAGATCGAATTGGGTGAGCCCGGCCCCGAGCGCATCTGGTACGTGGGCGACGCCTTCGCGCAGGGCTTTACGCTCGAAGAGGTGCATCAGCTCACGAAGATCGACCCGTGGTTTCTCGCGCAGATCAAGCAGATCGTCGATATCGAGCTTGCGCTGGAACAGAAGACCCTGGCCGACCTCGATCACGACACACTGCGCGAACTCAAGCGCCGCGGGTTTTCCGACCGGCGTCTGGCCTATCTGCTCGACACGGCCGAGGCCGAGGTGCGCAAGCTGCGTCATCAGATGGGCATTCGCCCCGTTTACAAGCGTGTCGATACCTGCGCGGCCGAATTTCCCACCACCACCGCGTACATGTACTCCACGTACGAAGACGAGTGCGAGGCCGAACCGACCGACCGCAAGAAGATCATTGTGCTGGGCGGCGGGCCGAACCGCATCGGTCAGGGCATCGAGTTCGACTACTGCTGCGTTCACGCGGCCCTGGCGCTGCGCGAAGACGGTTACGAAACCATTATGGTGAACTGCAACCCCGAGACGGTGTCCACCGACTACGACACCTCCGACCGGTTGTACTTCGAACCCCTCACGCTGGAAGACGTGCTGGAGATCGTGCACAAGGAAAACCCCGTGGGCATGATCGTGCAGTACGGCGGCCAGACCCCGCTCAAGCTGGCGCGCGCGCTTGAAGCCAACGGCGTGCCCATCATCGGCACCAGCCCCGAATCCATCGACGTGGCCGAAGACCGCGAACGCTTCCAGAAGCTGCTGAGCAAGCTGGGCCTGCGTCAGCCGCCCAACCGCACGGCGCGTACCGAAGGCGAGGCGATCGCGCTCGCTTCCGAAATCGGCTACCCGCTCGTGGTGCGCCCCAGCTACGTGCTGGGCGGCCGTGCCATGGAAATCGTGCACGAACAGCAAGATCTGGAACGCTACATGCGCGAGGCGGTGCGGGTCAGCAATGATTCGCCCGTGCTGCTCGACCACTTCCTGAACAACGCCACCGAAGTCGACGTCGACTGCCTTTCCGATGGCAGCGTCGTGTTCATCGGCGGGGTCATGGAGCACATTGAACAGGCCGGCGTTCATTCGGGCGATTCCGCATGCAGCCTGCCACCGTATTCGCTGTCGGCTGAAACCATCGCCGAGATCAAGCGCCAGACGGCGCTCATGGCCCGAGCGCTGAACGTCAAGGGGCTCATGAACGTGCAGTTCGCCATCCAGAATGGCGACGTCTACGTGCTGGAAGTGAACCCGCGCGCGTCGCGCACCGTTCCCTATGTGTCGAAGGCAACGGGTCTGCAGCTGGCCAAAATTGCCGCGCGCGCCATGGCCGGTCGCACGCTGGCCGATCAGGGCATCAATGAAGAAGTCGTGCCCGAGTATTTCAGCGTGAAGGAAGCGGTGTTCCCCTTCGTGAAGTTCCCCGGCGTCGACACCATCCTTGGCCCCGAAATGAAATCCACGGGAGAAGTCATGGGCGTGGGCAAGAGCTTCGGTGAGGCCTTCGTGAAGTCCCAGCTGGCGGCCGGCGTACGTCTGCCCGATTCGGGAACGGCCTTCATCAGCGTGCGCGATTCCGACAAGCCCCGCGCGGTCGAAGTCGCCCGCGGCCTCGACGCCATGGGCTTCAAGATCGTGGCCACCCGCGGCACGGCCGCAGCGATTCAGGCTGCCGGCCTGCCTGCACAGGTCGTGAACAAGGTGACCGAGGGCCGGCCGCACATCGTCGACATGGTCAAGAACGGCGAGATCGCCCTGGTGATCAACACGGTCGAGGAACGTCGCAACGCCATTGCGGATTCGCGTACGATCCGCACGCAGGCGCTTGCCGCCGGCCTGACGTACTTCACCACCATCGCCGGCGCCCGTGCCGCCGTCGAAGGCATGCAGTACATCCGAAATGGAGCCGGTCTGCAGGTGTATTCGCTGCAGACGCTGCATGCCGAAGTGGGCCGGGTGGCCTGAAACCCTGGTGGCCGTGCCTTGAAAGGCCGGCCGCAACGGCCTTGAACAGGCGGCCCGGCGCCGCCTGTTTGCTTTACTGTGGCGCTTGAGTGTGCGGCACGTTCAGGTGTGCATCACGTCATCCAGCGCCGGCAGATCCAGGTGTTCCACCTGGTTCCACATGCCCTGACGCCAGACGCCGTCGCCCCGGATATCGAAGACATTGATGCTGGTGTTCAGTATGGTGCCGGGGCGCTTTACAGTCAGTGCATGGCCCCCGGCCTTGCGCCAGGCGATGTCCACCACACCCCCATGCGAGAACGCCAGCACGTGCTGCCCGGCATATTCGCGCGCGAGTGCCTGAAAGGTGGCCGCGATGCGCGCGGCAAACTCCGCAAAGGTTTCGCCGTTTTCGATGGGCTGATCGGGGGCGCGCAGGTCGATGCCCTGCGTACCCAGGCCTTCGGTGAGGGCCGCCCAGTCCATGCCCTGGTACACGCCGTAATTGCGTTCCCGCAGGGCAGGCGTGCGAACGATGGGCAGCCCCAGGTGCCCCGCAGCGATTTGTGCCGTATCGGCTGCGCGGCTCAGGTCGCTGGTGAGCACGGCCGAGAAGGCGGGCTCGTTCAGCCCCTGCAGATACGTGCGGAGCTGGCGGGCCTGACGCCGCCCGGTGTCGCTGAGCGGAACATCGAGCCAGCCCTGCAGGCGCCGGTTGGCGTTCCACTCGGTTTCGCCATGCCGGATGAGCCAGAAATGTGTTGTATCCATGCGGCGCATTTTAGCAGCGCGCCCGGCTTGCAAGCCGGCGAACACCCAAGCCGGTTGCAGTCGTACGGCGCGCGCCGTACACTTCGCGTCGGTTGCGCCGGCGCTGCCTTCCAAGGGGGAAGGGCGTGTGTTGCCGCCGCCTCACCTCTATCCCGCTTCCGTCCATGTCCGATTCTTTCTTTCCCCGCTGGCGCCGCGTCGACAGCAGCGCGCCCGGCGCAGTCGTGCAACCCGATGAGTGCCTGTCCTGGCCGCAGAATGTCGCCATGGGCGCGCAGCACGTGGTGGCGATGTTCGGCTCCACGATTCTCGCGCCGCTGCTCATGGGGTTCGACCCCAACGTCGCCATCCTCATGTCGGGGGTGGGTACCCTCATCTTCTTTCTGTTCGTGCGCGGCCGTGTGCCCAGCTACCTGGGCTCCAGCTTCGCGTTCATCGGCGGCGTCATTGCCGTCACCGGCTATGCCGGCGCCGGGCCCAACGCAAACATCGGTGTTGCCCTGGGCGCCATCATTGCCTGCGGCCTGGTCTACACGCTGATCGGCCTGATCGTATGGTGGGTGAACGCCCGCACCGGGGGCGATGCGCGCTGGATCAACCGCTGGATGCCGCCGGTCGTCACGGGCGCCGTGGTGGCCGTCATCGGGCTGAACCTCGCACCCATTGCAGCGCGCGGGGCCATGGGGGGGTCCACGTTCGATGCGCTCATGGCCCTGATGACGGTGCTGTGCGTCGGTGTGGTGGCTGTTTACACGCGTGGCATGGTGCAGCGCCTGCTGATTCTGGTGGGTTTGCTGGCCGCCTGCGTGATCTACGGCGTGCTGACCAACGGCCTGGGTCTGGGCACGCCCATCGATTTCAGCGGCATTGCCAATGCGCCCTGGATCGGGCTGCCCACGTTCAGCGCCCCGGTATTTGAGCTGCACGCCATGAGCGTGATCGTGCCGGTGGCCATCATTCTTGTGGCCGAGAATCTCGGCCACATCAAGGCCGTCAGCGCCATGACAGGCCAGAATCTCGACGCCTATCTGGGGCGGGCCTTCGTGGGCGACGGTGTAGCCACGATGGTGTCCGGCGCCGTGGGCGGAACGGGGGTCACCACGTACGCCGAGAACATCGGCGTCATGACGGTGACGCGCATCTATTCCACCCTGGTGTTCGTGGTGGCGGCACTCATCGCCATCTGCCTGGGCTTCTCGCCCAAGTTCGGTGCGCTCATCCAGGCCATACCCGGCCCTGTGCTGGGGGGCATGTCGGTGGTGGTGTTCGGCCTGATCGCGGTGGCCGGGGCACGCATCTGGGTCGTCAACCAGGTCGATTTCAGCGACAACCGCAATCTGATCGTGGCGGCCATCACGCTCGTGCTGGGTGCCGGAAACTTCACAGTGCAGTTCGGTGATTTCAAGCTCGACGGCATCGGTACGGCCACCTTCGGCGCCATTCTGCTGTATGCGATTCTGCGCATCGGGGGGCCGCAGCGACATTAATGTCACAGCATGTTCACGGGCTTGCAATTTCCCCTGACATTGCCGACAATAACTCAACCTTTCCCCGGTTCAGGCCGGGGTTTTGTTTTAGGCCGACCCCGGCGCGATTCCCCCCAATACACATTCCAGGCCGCCCGGCAAGTTGGCTGCGCGTCTGGCGCGTCAGGCCAAATCTTCAATATCAGTCTGTCGGCGCTCCTTCCGGAGCGTCTTTTACTTTTGATTCAGGAAACAGTATGTCTGCGATTCCGTTGACTGTAGGTGGCGCTGAGCGCTTGCAAGCCGAACTGCATCGACTCAAAACAGTGGATCGCCCCGAGGTGATCAATGCCATTGCGGAAGCCCGTGCGCAAGGCGATCTCTCCGAAAACGCCGAGTACGACGCCGCGCGTGAGCGGCAGGCCTTCATCGAAGGGCGTATCAAGGAATTGGAAGGTACGCTTTCCAATGCGCAGATCATCGATCCTGCGTCGTTGAACGTCGATGGCCGGGCAGTGTTCGGTGCCACGGTCGAGATCGAGGAAATCGAGTCCGGCGAGCGTCTCACGTATCAGATCGTGGGTGACGTCGAGGCCGACATTCGTGCCAGCAAAATCTCGGTGTCCAGCCCCGTGGCGCGCGCCCTCATCGGCAAGTCGGAAGGCGACGTGGTCGAAGTTACGGCCCCCGGCGGTACGCGCGAATACGAAATCATCTCCATCAGCTACATTTGAGCTGCCCCGATCACGCCAACGCGGCGCCTGCATCCCTGGAATCGGGTGGTCTGCGGCATTGCAAACGCTCGCGATAGCTGCGGCTATCGCCGCGCTTTGCGCCTTGAAGCGGCCCGTGCGCTTGTCATGCACGGGTTTTTTGTTTTTTTCAGGGGTGCCCGTGCCCTGGGCAGGGGCGGCGTGCAGAAAGGAAGGGTTCAGTCGCGACGGCGGCGCACGCCGGCGCGCAGCGACAGGGCGCTGCCGGGGCGACGACGCGGAATGCGGGGGGCAGCGGCCGGCGGGCGGGTTGTGGAACTGCGTGCGGCCATGCGCTCGCGCGGCGGGCGCTGTTCGAGCCCGGTTTCGGCGCCCTGGCTACGGCCCTGTGCCTTGCGGGCCTTGGCGCCACGCCGGGTCAGTGTCTGGCCGGTGGCGGCGAGTTTCTTCGGCGTGTACGGTTCAGAGGGCTTGCGAACCGCGCGCGTGGGCGCTTCCTTGGGTTCGGGCGCAATGATCGATTTCGAATCGGGGTTCGGCCGGTATATGATTAGCGTCTTGCCAAGATGATGCACGTTGGCGCACGAAAGCGTGTCGCAGATCGTTTCCAGTATGCTGGTGCGCGCGCTGCGGTCGTCGCCGGCCACGCGCACCTTGATCAGCTGGTGCGCCTTGAGGTTCAGGTCGATTTCCTTGAGTACGGATTCAGTCAGACCCCGGTCGCCGATCAGCACGACGGGACGCAAGGGGTGGGCCGCCGCGCGCAGTGCGCTGCGTTCCTGAGAAGTGATGTCGAGTTTTGGCATGTTGGAATTGTACGGGAATGGCCAAGAAAAAATTCTCAAAGAACTGGGTTCACCAGCATATAAACGACCCTTACGTCAAACAGGCGCAACAGAAGGGGTATCGCGCGCGGGCGGCGTTCAAGCTCACCGAGCTGCTCGATACCGAAAAGCTGCTGCGCAAGGGGGATGTGGTGGTGGACCTGGGCGCGGCGCCGGGCAGTTGGTCGCAGGTTGCACGTGAGCGCCTGGTCGGCCCCGGCGGCGAGATCCAGGGGCGCATCATTGCGCTCGACATGCTGCCCATGGAACCGATTGCCGGCGTCGAGTTCCTGCAGGGCGACTTTCGCGACGACGCCGTGCTGCAGCAACTGGAAGACTTGCTCGACGGTGCGCGCGTCGATCTTGTTATTTCGGATATGGCCCCCAACCTGTCTGGTGTGAGCTCGGCCGATTCGGCCCGCATTCAGCACGTGTGCGAGCTGGCGCTGGAGTTCGCATGTGCCCATCTCAAACCTGAAGGGGCGCTCATCGTGAAGGCATTTCATGGCAGCGGGTTCTCGCAGATCGTCGAGCGTTTCAAACGGCATTTCGTACGCGTGGTGGAACGCAAACCCAAAGCGTCGCGCGACAAGTCGTCGGAAACGTTTCTGGTTGCCCGCGGTCTCAAGAATTGAGTCCGCAGCTTTAAGGTTTTTGTAAACACGATCAGCGCATTCGGGTAGAATGAACCCTTGGCACGCGTGTCGCAGTTTCTAGGAGGTTGGCTTTGAACAACTCGTTTTCCAAGGTAGCGATCTGGATGGTGATCGCCCTGGTGCTGTTCACTGTTTTCAAGCAGTTCGACGGCCGGGCGCCGATTACCGACAACGTGACCTACACCCAATTCATGACCGACGCGCAGGCAGGCCGCATCGCCAAGGTCGATATCCAGGGCGACACGCTGTACGTCACGCCTGATTCGGGTCGCCCCTACAGCCTGACGTCGCCGGGCGATCTCTGGATGGTGCCCGAACTCGTCAAGAACGGCGTTCAGGTGTCGGGCCGTGCACGCGAAGAACCGTCCTTCCTCACCAGCCTGTTCATTTCGTGGTTCCCGATGCTGCTGCTCATCGGCGTGTGGATCTTCTTCATGCGTCAGATGCAGGGCGGTGGCAAGGGCGGCGCGTTCAGCTTCGGCAAGTCGCGTGCGCGCATGCTCGACGAAAACACCAATCACATCACGTTTTCCGACGTCGCCGGCTGCGACGAAGCGAAGGAAGACGTGCAGGAACTCGTCGACTTCCTGCGTGATCCCACCAAATTTCAACGCCTCGGCGGTCGCATTCCGCGCGGCGTGCTGTTGGTGGGCCCCCCGGGCACCGGTAAAACGCTGCTCGCCAAGGCCATTGCCGGCGAAGCCAAGGTGCCGTTCTTCAGCATCTCGGGTTCCGACTTCGTCGAAATGTTCGTCGGCGTGGGCGCGGCCCGCGTGCGCGACATGTTCGAAAACGCCAAGAAGCAGGCTCCGTGCATTATCTTCATCGATGAAATCGACGCCGTGGGCCGCCAGCGTGGCGCGGGGCTGGGCGGTGGCAACGACGAACGCGAACAAACCCTGAACCAGCTGCTGGTTGAAATGGACGGCTTCGAGACCGGCCAGGGTGTGCTGGTCATTGCGGCCACCAACCGCCCCGACGTGCTCGACCCGGCGCTGCTGCGCCCGGGCCGCTTCGACCGCCAGGTGGTGGTGGCGCTGCCCGACATGCGCGGGCGCGAACAGATCCTCAAGGTGCACATGCGCAAGGTGCCGCTCGCCACCGACGTCGACGCCACCGTGCTGGCGCGTGGCACGCCCGGCTTCTCGGGCGCCGATCTGGCCAACCTCGTGAACGAGGCGGCCCTGTTCGCGGCGCGGCGCAACGGGCGCACGGTCGAGATGGGCGACTTCGAAAAGGCGAAAGACAAGATCATCATGGGCGCCGAGCGCCGTTCCATGATCATGCCCGAAGAAGAGCGCCGCAACACTGCGTACCACGAAGCCGGTCACGCTCTGGTGGCCAAGCTGCTGCCCAAGACCGACCCGGTGCACAAGGTCACCATCATTCCGCGCGGCCGGGCGCTGGGCGTCACCATGCAGCTGCCCGAAGGCGACCGCTACAGCATGGACAAGGAACGCCTGCTGAACATGATCGCGGTGCTGTTTGGCGGGCGCATCGCCGAAGAGGTCTTCATGAATCAGATGACCACCGGCGCGTCCAACGACTTCGAACGGGCCACCACCATTGCCCGCGACATCGTCACCCGTTACGGCATGACCGATTCGCTTGGGCCCATGGTGTATGCCGAGAACGAAGGCGAGGTCTTCCTGGGTCGCAGCGTGACCAAGACCACGCACGTCTCCGAGGCCACCATGCAGAAGGTCGATGCCGAAATCCGCAAGATCATCGACGAACAGTACGCCGTGGCGCGCAAGCTCATCGAAGACAACGCCGACAAGATGCATGCCATGGCCAATGCGTTGCTCGAGTGGGAAACGATCGACGCCGACCAGATCGACGACATCATGCAGGGCAAGCCGCCGCGCCCGCCCAAGGCTTCCGGCGACACCCCCGATCCCGCCGACCAGAGCCCGCCGACCGCCGGCGTGTCGCCCACGGCCGGGGGCAGCACGGCTACCACGCCCGTCTAAGCGAAACCAGGCAAAAGCTCCGGCACCGCGCCGGAGCTTTTTTCCCTTTCAAATCCTCTGAAGTTCAACATGGCACGATTGCAATGCGGGCGCTTCGAACTCGACCTCGGGCGCCCGTTGGTCATGGGCATTCTGAACGTCACGCCCGATTCCTTTTCTGATGGTGTGGGCGTGGTGTCGCGCGATGCCGCGTTAAAGCGCGCCGAGCGCATGCTGGCCGACGGAGCCGACATGATCGACATCGGCGGGGAATCCACCCGCCCCGGTGCCGACCCCGTGCCCTTGCAGGAAGAGCTCGATCGTGTGCTGCCCGTTGTGGAGGCGCTGCGCGACCATGGCGTACCGATTTCGGTCGATACCTTCAAGCCCCAGGTGATGCGTGCGGCGCTCGAGGCGGGGGCCGACATGATCAACGACATTCGCGCGCTGCAGGAGCCGGGGGCACTTGAGGCCGTGGCCGACAGTCGCTGCGGCCTGTGCATCATGCACATGCAGGGTGAGCCGCGTACCATGCAGCACGCCCCAAAGTATGATGACGTCGTGGTCGACGTACGCCGCTTTCTTGCGCAGCGGGCACAGGCATTGCACGAGGCCGGCATCGCGCGCGAACGCGTGGTGCTCGACCCGGGCTTCGGATTCGGCAAGACGGTGGGCCAGAACTACACCATGTTGCGCCGGCTCGATGCCATGCGGGTCGACGAATACCCGTGGCTGCTGGGGCTGTCGCGCAAGTCGATGATCGGCCATGTGGTGGGGCGTGAACCCGCCGAACGCCTGGCGGGCAGTCTGGCCGCCGCGTTGTACGGTCTGGAAAAGGGTGCCAGCATACTCAGGGTGCACGACGTCGCCGAGACGGTCGATGCACTCAGGGTCTGGGCCACGATCAAGAATGAGTCTTTCGTATGAGCACACGTAAATACTTCGGCACCGACGGCATTCGCGGTACGGTCGGCGGCCCCACCATCAACGCCGAATTCGCCCTGCGCCTTGGCTATGCGGCCGGCCGGGTGCTGGCTCGGCACCAGTCTGAACGCAGCCGGCCCACGGTGGTCATCGGCAAAGACACGCGCCTGTCGGGCTACATGCTCGAATCGGCGCTCGAGGCCGGGCTGTCGGCAGCGGGCGTCGACGTGCTGCTGGCGGGCCCCGTTCCGACGCCGGCCGTGGCGTATCTGGCACGTACGCTGCGCCTGGCCGCCGGTATCGTCATCAGTGCTTCGCACAATCCGTATCAAGATAACGGCATCAAATTCTTTTCGGGCAACGGCATGAAGCTGCCCGACGAGGTCGAGGCCGAGATCGAAACCATCATCGATGCGCCGCTTGACTGCGTGGATTCCGAGCATCTTGGCCGGGCGCGCCGCATCGACGATGCAGCGGGCCGCTACATCGAATTCTGCAAGAGCACGTTTCCGAACGAGCTGGCCCTTTCCGGCCTGAAAATGGTGGTCGATGCCGCCAATGGCGCGGCGTATCACATTGCTCCGCACGTGTTTCGCGAGCTGGGTGCCGAGGTCTTTGCGGTCGGATGCCAGCCCGACGGATTCAACATCAACGAGGGTGTCGGGGCGATGCATCCCGAGCACCTCGTCGAGCAGGTGCGTGCGCACGGCGCACATCTGGGCATTGCACTGGATGGCGACGCCGACCGGCTGCAAATGGTCGATGCCGATGGCCGCCTCTACAACGGCGACGAGCTGCTGTACGTGATCGTTCGTGACCGCATGCTCAGCAAGCCTGTGCAGGGGGTGGTGGGCACGCTCATGACCAACTTCGGCCTTGAAAAAAGGCTGCAGGCACTGGGCATACCGTTCGAGCGCGCCAAGGTGGGCGACCGCTACGTGCTGGAAATGCTGCTGCAGAAGGGCTGGCTGTTCGGTGGCGAAAGCTCGGGCCACCTGCTGTGCCTCGATCAGCACACCACGGGCGACGGCATCATTGCCGCCCTGCAGGTGCTGCAGGCCATGGCCCGCAGCGGTGCGTCACTGGCCGAGCTGGTGGGCGACCTGCGCATGTATCCGCAGAAGATGGTGAACGTGCCGCTGGAACCGGGGCTGGACTGGCAGAATCATGCCGGCCTGCAGGCGGCGCAGCGCGAAGTCGAGGCCATGCTGAACGGCCGCGGCCGGGTGCTGATCCGTGCTTCGGGCACCGAGCCCAAGCTGCGCCTCATGGTCGAAGCCGAAGAGCTGCGGCTGGCCGAACAGGGTGTCGAGCAGCTCGCCTCGGTGTCGCTGCAGGGCGCGTGACGTGGCGGCGCAGGCCGCCGACGCCCCGCCCCAACCATAAGGCAAACCGCTTCAAGCCGCCACGGGTTCGATATTCACCGTGAAGCCGGCCTTTTTCCATTCGATGCGCTCGCCTTCCAGGGAATAGGCAGTGAGCGGGCGCGATTCCAGCCAGTGCTGCGCGGCGTGGATGGTAATGCGTTTGGATTGCACGGTGAGCCGCACCGGCAGTTCACCGATATCGTCGCGCCGGCGGCACAGCAGTACGGCCAGGCGCAGGCAGAAGAGCGCCAGGCGGCGGTTGCGCGAATCTTCGGGAATGCGCTTTGGCAGCTTACCCTGGTGGCCCAGCGCGAAGGCCGACATCTGGGCCTGGTCGTAGTTCGAGAAGCCGGGCATGTCGGCATTGCCGAGAATGTAGGCGGTGTGCTTGTCGTAGTTTGCGTGGGCGATGCTGACACCCACTTCGTGCAGGTCGGCCACCCAGCCCACGATGCGGGCGAGTTCCTCGGTTTCGGCGTTCTGCGGCAGGGCCAGCTGCTCGAACAGCGCCATGGCAATCGCCTTCACCCGCGCGGCCTGACGCGTATCGATATGATAGCGGCGCATGAACTGCTTTACCGTCTCGTCGCGCTTGTCGTGATTGGCCTCGCGCCCCAGCAGGTCGTAGAGCGCACCCATGCGCAGTGCCCCTTCGCCAGGCAGCATCAGCTTGATGCGCAGTTCCAGAAACGCCGCCAGCATGATTGCCAGCCCGCCGGCCAGCACCACGGCACGGTCGGGTTTCAGGCCGGGCAGGGTATCCATGTCGACCCGGCCGTCTTTCACGAGCTTCTTCTTGAGCTTCTCGAGCCCCTCACGTGTGATCCCCTTGCGTGACATGCCGGTTTCGGCCAGTACGGCGATCAGCCCCTTGGCAGTACCCGAGGAGCCATACGCTTCCTGCCAGCCGGTACGCTTGTACTGGCGCGCGATGGTTTCCAGCTCGCGGCGCGCGGCCATGATCGCCTGCTGCATGCGCGCTTCGGTAATGACCCCATCGGGAAAGAAGCGCCGGGTATAACTGACGCAGCCCATGAAGAGCGACTTCATGTGCAACGGGCGGAACTCCTGACCGATGATCACTTCGGTGGAGCCGCCGCCGATATCGATCATCAGGCGCCGGTAGGGGGAAGGCGGCAATTCGTGCGAGATGCCGGTGAAGATCAGCCGCGCCTCTTCCTGGCCGGAAATGATCTCGATGGGAAAGCCCAGTGCGTCTTCGAGCCGGGGCACGACTTCCTGGGCATTGGCGGCGATGCGCAGCGTGTTGGTGGCGACCGCGCGAACGCGGTTCGGGTGAAAGCCCTCGATGCGCTCGCCGAAGCGCTTGAGCGTGACGATGGCGCGTTCGATCGCCTCTTCATCCAGCACGTTGTCCGGCCCCAGGCCGGCCGCCAGCCGCACGTGTTCCTTGAGCCTGTCGATCGCGTAGATCTGGGCGGCGCCGTCGTGCTGCACCACGCGCCCGATGGAAAGCCGGAAGCTGTTCGAACCGAGGTCGACAGCGGCAAGAAGGGAGTCCATGGGAGGCCTCATTACAGCCGAAACACGGGCGATTATAGTTTCACGTGCCTTTTCGGCAACGCGAATCGGGTCCTGCAGAGGTGCTCCGCAGCGCACATTGCCGGGCGGCTGTCACATAACGGTAAGATTGCTGAAGTAAAAGGTAACGTTACCCTTGTTGTGATTGCCTGCCATGCTGCCGAACTCGTCTGACCCTGCACTGCTGAACCGTGAGCTGTCGCTGTTGAAGTTCAATGAGCGGGTGCTGGCCATGGCCGAGCGCGACGACGTACCCCTGCTCGAGCGGTTGCGTTACCTGTGCATCGTCAGTTCCAATCTCGACGAATTCTTCGAGATTCGCATCGCCAGTCTCAAGGAGCAGCAGTTTCAGAACCCCGATCAGGTCGCGGCCGACGGCTATACGCCCGCAGCGGCCTTCGAACGCATTCACGTGGCCACGCATGAACTGGTGCACCGGCAGAACGAACTGCTCACGGAAACGATACTGCCCGCGCTGCAGCAGGAAGGCATCGACCTGATTCCGAGCCGCGACTGGAACGAGGCGACGCGCCACTGGGCCCACGCCCTGTTCATGCGCGACGTCATGCCGCTGCTCACGCCGATCGGACTCGATCCCGCGCATCCGTTTCCCCGTGTCTATAACAAAAGTCTGAATTTCATCGTGCCGCTGGCCGGTACCGATGCCTTTGGCCGGCGTGCCTCGATCGCGATCCTGCAGGCACCGCGCGCGCTGCCGCGCATCGTCCGGGTCCCGGTGGAGGTCTGCGGAATTCCGCATGGCTTCGTGTTGCTCACGACACTGATCCGCGCCTTTATCGGCGACCTGTTCCCCGGTCTCGAAGTGAAGGGCTGTTACCAGTGGCGCGTAACGCGAAACAGCGATCTGTTCGTTGACGAAGAAGAAATCACCAACCTGCGTCACGCCTTGCAGGGCGAGCTGTCGCAGCGCAATTTCGGCGCGGCGGTGCGTCTGGAAATCGACGACTCGGCACCGGAAGACCTCGAAGTCTTCCTGCAGAACGAGTTCGGCCTGACACCGCAAGACACCTACCGCGTGCGCGGGCCGGTGAATCTTTCGCGTCTCATGCAGATGTGCAATGCGGTGGAGCGCCCGGACCTGTCGTTCCCGCCCTACCGTGGGCCGGTGCCGGCGCCGTTCGACGAAATCGGCGACTCTCCGGAGGACCTGTTTGCGGCGATCTCGCGGCAGGATCAGCTCCTGCATCACCCCTATCAGTCGTTTCAACCGGTGCTGGATTTCCTGACGGCTGCGGCTACTGACCCCAACGTGGTGGCCATCAAGCAGACCATCTACCGCACGGGCGAAGATTCCGAACTGATGCGTCTGCTGGTGTCGGCCGCCAAGGCGGGCAAGGAAGTCACGGTGGTGGTCGAACTGATGGCGCGCTTCGACGAGCAGACCAATATCAACTGGGCCGCCAAGCTCGAAGAGGTGGGCGCGCACGTCAGCTACGGCGTGGTGGGGCACAAGACTCACGCCAAGATGGCGCTGGTGCTGCGCCGCGAGGGCGGGCGCATCAAGCGGTACGGCCACATGGGCACCGGCAATTACCACCCGCGCACGGCCAAGCTGTACACCGACTTCGGCCTGATCACTGCCGACCAGCGTTTGTGCGAAGACATGGACAAGGTGTTTTCGCTGCTGACCGGGCTGGGGGCGCGCAGGCCGCTGCGCCTGCTGCTGCAATCACCCTTCACGCTGCACGAAACGATGGTGGCGCTGGTGCGTGCCGAGGCGCAGGCCGCCCGCGAGGGCAGGCGCGCACGCATCATGGCCAAAATGAATTCCCTGCTCGAGCCGATCATCATCGACGAGCTTTACAAGGCGAGCCAGGCGGGGGTGAAGATCGATCTCGTGGTGCGCGGTGCGTGCGCCTTGCGCGCGGGTGTGCCGGGCCTGTCGGAAAACATCCGTGTGCGCTCCATCGTGGGCCGCTTTCTCGAGCATTCGCGCGTGTTCTATTTTTATGCCAATGGCATGGAGCACGTGTACCTGTCGTCGGCCGACTGGATGGACCGCAACTTCTTTCGCCGTGTCGAAATCGCGTTCCCCATACTCGATCGCCGCCTGAAGCGCCGCGTCATACGCGAATCGTTCACCATTGCGCTGCGCGACAACCAGCTCGCGTGGCGCGCCCAGCCCAATGGCACCTATATCAGGGTGCGCAGCCGGGGCAAGCCGGTGAACATACATAACGTGCTCATGGAGGAGCTGGGTGCGCGCACCCGAACTGTGTAGCGGGGCATGCGCAAGGGGCGTGTGCCGCACGACGTGGTTGTCATGAACATGTCACATTTGCTGCGTACCATTTCGAGTGTGCCTTGGGTGCATTCTGATTTTAAAGTTCTTCAAAAGGAACGCCTTCATGTTCAAACGCGTATTCAAACAACTTTCCGTCGGTGTGGCGCTTTCGGCAGCCGCGCTGTCGGCTCAAGCCATCGACATCACCGGTGCCGGTGCATCGTTTCCATACCCCATCTATGCAAAGTGGGCGGCGCAGTACCAGCAGGAAACAGGCTCACGCATCAACTACCAGTCGATCGGATCCGGTGGCGGCCAGCAGCAGATCATTGCCCGCACGGTTGATTTCGGCGCGTCTGACGACCCGATGAAAGCCGCCGACCTCGAGCAGCATAACCTTCTGCAGTTCCCGGCAATCATCGGTGGCGTGGTGCCGGTGGTGAACGTCGAGGGCATCAAGCCGGGCGAGCTCAAGCTGTCGGGCGCCGTACTGGCCGATATTTTCCTCTCCAAGATCAAGAAGTGGGACGACGAGGCGATCAAGGCGCTGAACCCCGATCTCAAGCTGCCCAGCGCGTCCATCATCGTCGTGCACCGCTCCGACGGTTCGGGCACCACGTTCAACTGGACAAACTACCTGTCCAAGGTGTCGCCCGACTGGAAAGAGACGGTGGGTGAGGGCAAGGCCGTGAAGTGGCCCACCGGCCAGGGCGGCAAGGGTAACGAGGGCGTGGCCGCCTACGTGCGCCAGCTCAAGAATTCGATTGGTTATGTCGAGTACGCCTACGCTAAGCAGAATCAGCTTTCGTGGGCCCAGATGCAGAACAAGGACGGCCAGTTCGTTCAGCCCTCCGAGCAGACGTTTGCTGCAGCAGCAGCCAATGCCGACTGGAACAGCGCACCCGGCATGGGTGTGGTGCTGACCGACGAGCCGGGCGCTGAATCGTGGCCGATCACTGCGGCAAGCTTCATTCTGGTGCACAAGTCACAGAACAAGCCGGAAAACGGCAAGGCCGTGCTCGATTTCTTCGACTGGGCGTTCAAGAACGGCGGCAAAATGGCGGTGGAACTCGACTACGTTCCCATGCCTGAAAGCGTGGCCGACCAGATCCGCGAGAAGTGGCGCACCGAGGTCAAATCGGCCGACGGTGCACCGGTCTGGAACTAACAGTAAAATCGGGGGCCGGCCAGCCCCCGTGTTGGGTAAGTGGGGCGGCACTGCATGCGTGCGGGCCGTCCTGTTTCCATGAAATTCCCTTGTCGTACCGCTCTGCCACCGGTGTAACGCCCAAGCCCCTGTCATGAAGAGTCAATCCAACGCGCTGATGGACCTGCTGTTTAAAAACCTGACGCGCACCTTTGCGTTCCTGGTGTTCATTCTGCTCGCCGGGATCATGCTGTCGCTCATCTGGGGCAGCCGTGAATCCCTCTCCGAATACGGACTCAGTTTTCTGTGGACGAACGATTGGGATCCGGTGCGCAATGTTTATGGGGCGCTGGTGCCGATCACCGGCACGCTGCTGACCTCGATCATCGCGCTCATCGTTGCCGTGCCGGTGTCGTTTGGCATCGCCATGTTCCTCACCGAGCTGTCGCCCGTCTGGCTGCGGCGGCCACTGGGTACTGCCATCGAGATGCTGGCGGCCATTCCCTCCATCATCTACGGCATGTGGGGGCTGTTCGTATTCGTGCCGCTGTTCCAGCAGTACGTGCAGCCGCACATCATCGATGTCTTCGACGGGGTGCCCGTGCTCGGCCAGATATTCGGCGGCCCGCCGTTCGGCATTGGCGTCTTTACCGCCGGGCTCATTCTGTCGATCATGATCATTCCCTTCATCGCGGCCGTGATGCGCGACGTGTTCGAGGTCGTGCCGCCGATGCTCAAGGAATCGGCCTATGGCCTGGGCAGCACGACCTGGGAAGTGGTATGGAAGGTGGTTCTGCCCTATACCAAGAGTGGTGTGATCGGCGGCATCATGCTCGGGCTGGGGCGTGCCCTGGGCGAAACCATGGCCGTCACGTTCGTGATCGGCAACTCGTTCAACCTGCCCGAATCCGTGTTCGCGCCATCGAATTCCATTGCCTCGGCCCTGGCCAACGAATTCAACGAGGCCGGAGGCATGCAGAAGTCCGCCTTGCTCGAGCTGGGGCTGATCCTGTTCCTGATCACCACCATCGTGCTGGCGCTCTCCAAGATCCTGCTGCTGCGCCTGTCCAAATCCGAAGGAACCTCGCATTGAGCGGGGGCCATCATCATGTTTGATTCCGATTCCGTCGTCAGTCTTTCCAATCGCGTGTACCGGCGCAGGCAGATCGTCAACCGGGTGATGCTCACGCTGTCGGGTGCGGCCGTGGCCTTCGGCCTGTTCTGGCTGTTCTGGATCATCATCACGCTGCTTACCAAGGGTGCCTCGGCCCTGTCGTTTTCACTGCTCACCCAGCCCACCCCACCCCCCGGCGCCGATGGTGGCCTGCTGAACGCGATCGTGGGCAGTGTGCTGATGGCCGCAGTGGCCACGCTCATCGGTACGCCGGTCGGGGTGCTGGCCGGCACCTATCTGGCCGAATACGGCAATCGCGGCTGGCTCGCCCCCGCCACGCGCTTTCTGAATGACGTGCTGCTGTCGGCGCCGTCGATCGTGATCGGCCTCTTCATCTATGCGGTGTACGTGGCGCAGGTCGAACACTATTCGGGGTGGGCCGGGGCATTGGCGCTCGCGATTATCGTGGTACCCGTGGTGGTACGTTCCACCGACAACATGCTCATGCTGGTGCCCAACAGCCTGCGCGAGGCCGCAGCGGCCCTCGGCTGCCCGAAGTGGCGCATCATCACCCTGATCTGCTATCGGGCCGCACGCTCGGGCATGATCACCGGCGTGCTGCTGGCGGTGGCCCGCATTTCCGGTGAAACCGCGCCGCTGCTTTTCACGGCACTGAACAACCAGTTCCTGTCGTTCAACATGAACGCACCCATCGCGAACCTGCCCGTGGTGATCTTCCAGTACGCTGCGAGCCCCTTCGAAGACTGGAACCGCCTGGCCTGGGCCGGCGCCGTGCTGATCACGCTTCTGGTGCTGGGCATCAATATTCTTGCCCGCAGCCTCTTTCGCAACAAATAGCCCTTGAGGCGGCGCCGCCGCCCGGAAACTCCTGAAATGACTACTTCCGTATCCGCCGATCCCGTCAAGCTCGATGTCCGTAACCTGAACTTCTACTACGGCAACTTTCACGCGATCAAGAACGTGAGCATGTCGATCCACAAGAACAAGGTGACGGCATTCATCGGCCCTTCGGGCTGCGGCAAGTCCACGCTGCTGCGCACCTTCAATCGCATGTTCGAGCTTTACCCCGGGCAGCGTGCCGAGGGGCAGATTCTGCTCGATGGCGAGGACGTACTGGCATCGAAGGTCGATATTTCGCTCATTCGCGCCAAGATCGGCATGGTGTTCCAGAAGCCCACGCCGTTTCCCATGAGCATCTACGACAACGTAGCCTTTGGTGTGCGCCTGTTCGAGCGCCTGAGCAAGGCCGAGATGGATGAGCGGGTCGAGTGGGCGCTCAGTAAGGCCGCCCTGTGGAATGAGGTGAAGGACAAGCTCAACCAAAGCGGTAACGGCCTGTCGGGCGGTCAGCAGCAGCGCCTGTGCATCGCCCGGGGCGTGGCCATCAAGCCCGAAGTGCTCCTGCTCGACGAACCCTGCTCGGCACTCGATCCCATCTCCACCGCAAAAATCGAAGAGCTGATCGCCGAGCTGAAATCCGACTACACGGTTGTGATCGTTACCCACAACATGCAACAGGCCGCCCGCTGCTCCGACTACACGGCCTACATGTATTTGGGCGAACTCATGGAATACGGCGAAACCGACCAGATCTTCGTGAAGCCCGCCCGCAAGGAAACCGAAGACTACATCACGGGACGCTTCGGTTGAAGGTGGCTCCGGAAGGGTCTGAAGGCCCTTCCGTGCGCCCTGGCAGGTGCGGGCGCCGCTTCTGTTACACTCTGTATTCGGTGCTTTTTCTGCACTGATCTCCCTGAAAAACCACTGAAACTTGCCTGAAACTGCTACTGGTTTACCCCTGATTTGCGGCGCTAAGTCCGAATCGAGGTAGTTAATGTCTGTTTCACGATAGTGGCATGGCACGCCTTTTTGCTAATCTGCGAACCAGGCTGCACTGCAACACAATTTGAAACAGTAGCAGCTCTAGCCGATACCGTCGGCATCCTGTTTGACTGCGGCATCTATCCAGCCGGGTCCCCGTTCCCTCCACAACAATTCATTCCCACTGTCGGGAAGGCATTGTCACGTGGCAAGTGAACGTATCCGACTGACAACTACGGGTGGTATCCCAAGGAGACATACAGTGAAGAAGACTCAAGTAGTGCACAGTGGTTCCGAAGGTCGTCGCACATTCATGAAAACCGCTGCCGGCGTTGCCGGCGGGCTGGCGCTTCCCACAGTCCTCAACAGCGCCTGGGCTCAACAGAAAGAATATCCGGCGCTGGGCAACTACCCTGCCGGTGTCTCCGGCGACACCGTGGTTGCCGGCCTCACGCTTGATCTTACAGGGCCCTATTCGGCTGAAGGCGCCGGTCAGCGCCGCGGCTTCGAGCTGGCGGCCGAAATGCTCAACAAGGGTGACCCGCGCGTGAAGAAGGTATCACCGCTCACCAAGCAGGGCATTCTGGGCAAGAAGGTCGTGCTGGCCGTGGGCGACGCCGAAACCAAGCCCAACAGCGCCGTGCAGGCAGCAACCCGCTTCATTCGCCAGGACAAGGCCATGATGATCGCCGGCAGCGTCAGCAGCTCGGTGGCCATTGCCCTGCAGAACACGTGCGAGCGTGCCAAGACGCTCTACTTCCCGGTCATCAGTGGCTCCAGTGACACCACCGGCAAAGACTGCCGCCGCTACGGCTTCCGTCTGTGCCACCACGCCTACACCGCTTCCAAGGCCATTGCGCCCATTCTTGCGAAGGAATACGGCAAGAACATCAAGGCCATTCACCTGGTTCCCGACTACAACTACGGGCACTCGATCCACCACTACATGAAGCAGTTCACCGAAGAGCAGGGGTGGACCACGATCGACAACCCGCAGATTCACCCGCTGGGTGCCACCGATTTCAGCTCCTGGATGCTGAACATTGCCAATAGCGGTGCCGACATTCTCATCAACCACGACTACGGCGCTGACGCGGTCAACTCCGCCAAGCAGGCCTACGAATTCGGCGTGCTCAAGAACATGAAGATGTGCGTGCCGTACCTGCCGGCCTACATGCTGGAAGAAGTCGGCCCCGAAATCATGGAAGGTGTGCTCGGCACCATGGTGTTCTGGTGGACCGAGGGCATGAAGAACGAGGTCGGCAAGGATTTCGTTGAAGCCTACAAGGAAAAATACAACGCGATTCCTCGCGACCCCGAGCACAACGCCTACATGATCATGTTGCTGTGGGCCGACGCCGTCGAGCGTGCCGGCACGTTCTATCCGCCGGCAGTGGTCGAGGCCTTGGAAGACGGCATCAACCACAAGCGCCCGTACTCCATGGGCGGTGAAGTCTACTTCCGTGCCGAAGACCACGACGGCGTCGCCGACTTCGCCATCGTGCGCGGCAAGAAGCCGTCGGAAATCCAGAACAAGGATGACCTGGTCGACGTGGTGGCGGTGGCCAATGGCCTCGAAACGCTGCCACCCATTGGCTACGCTGGCTGCAAGATGGATCCCGCGGCCTGATCACCTCAAAGGGGGCCCGGTGCAGCACGCGCCCGGGCTGCCCACCCCCGTGTCCGGGGCACGTCTTGCGGTCGGCGTACCGCAAGACGGCTGCGGCATACGCGGGGCCGGGCGGTTCACGTGTGCAGTTCCGGGCCGGATCACACGGCATATTCTGAAGCCTATGGCTTCCTGAATCACATTCGATCCAACAGGCAATAAGGGGGGCGGGCATGCCTAGCATGAGCCTATTTATGTCGCAAGTTTTCAACGGCCTGGCGCTGGGGGTGCTGCTCGCGCTCATCGCGACCGGGCTGACCATCATCTACGGCACATTGGGGGTGATCAATTTCGCGCACGGCGCGTTGTTCGTAGTTGGCGCCTACGCAGGGTTCTCACTCTTCGTGGCCACCGAATCCTTTGTACTCAGCCTCATCGGGGCAGCAGTGGTGTCCCTGATCGTGGGGCTCGTCATGGAACGGGGGTTGATACAAAGGTTCTACAACAGACCACATGAAGATCAGATACTGGTCACCTTCGGTATCAGTATTGTGCTCGTCGAGATCGTCCGCGGCATTTATGGCGGCGTCGGTCAGCGGGTACCGCTGCCGTCGTGGGGCGAGGGCGTGGTCAACATGGGCTTCATGACTTACCCGACGTATCGCCTCGAAATCATGGCGATCGCCGCCTCGGTGCTCTTTGCCTGCTGGTATGTGCTTTACAGAACACGTCTGGGTCTCATCATCCGTTCGGGCATTGAAGACGCGCTCATGGTGCGCATGCTGGGCATCAACGTGCAGCGCTACTTCATGCTGGTGTTTGGCATCGGTGCCGCGGCCGCCGGCTTTGCCGGAATGATCTACGGCCCCATGGTGTCGATCGTGCCCGACATGGGTTTCCGCGTGCTGATCCAGTCGTTCGTTGTTGTGGTACTGGGGGGCGTGGGCTCCTTCCCGGGTGCGATTCTCGGGGGGCTGATCGCGGGCCAGATCCTGAGCCTCACGTCGTTGTTCAATCCGGTGTATTCAGACGTCATGCTGTTTGCAGCCATGGCGCTGATCCTGATTTTCCGCCCGCAGGGTCTTATGGGTGTGGAGGGTAGAGCATGAGCCAGTCCAACGAATCCGTCATTCAGGGCGCGCAGGTGCCGGTGGGGGTGGTGGCCGATCCCCAGGGCAGTGCATTGCGCCAGCGCTACGGGGTGCTGCTCATTGCTGCGGTCATCCTCATCGTGGCGCCCTACGTCGCGCCGGTTGTCGGCGCGGGTCCCGACCTGCTCAGCCGGGTGCTCATCTGGGGCCTGTTCGGCCTGGGTTTCGACCTGCTGTTCGGCTATACGGGTCTGCTTTCATTCGGCCAGGCCGCGTTCTACGGCACCGGCAGTTTTATCACGGCGTATCTGCTCACCACGGGCATCGTCGACAACATGCTCATCGCGCTGGTGTTTTCGATCATCGGGGCTTCCATATTGGGCCTCATAATCGGGTACCTCACGCTGCGGCGTAGCGGCATTTACTTTGCGATGAGTACGCTGGCCTTCGCGGAGATGATCTACTTCCTCGAATTCGGCCCGTTGCGCGACTGGACGGGCGGCGAGAACGGCATTCCGGGCATTCCCGAGGCCGTGGTGGATCTCGGCTTCTTCTCGGTGAACGTGGGCTTTGGCTGGCCGATGTACACGTTCCTGGCCGTGCTGTTCTTCCTGGGCTTCGTGGTGGCGCGGCGCATCTCGCTGTCACCGTTCGGCGTCATTCTTACCGCCATTCGCGAAAATCCCGAGCGCGCCATGGCCGTGGGCCACACCATCCAGCGCTACAAGCTTGCCGTATTCGTCATCGCCGCCGCGTATGGTGGCCTGGCCGGCGGCCTGCTGGGCATGTTCCAGGGTTACATGCCGCCCGATGCGTTCAACCTGCACACCTCCGCCGAACTGGTCATCCAGACCGTGATGGGTGGTGCGGGCACGCTCTTCGGCCCTCTGGTTGGCGCGCTGATCTGGCTGTACCTGTACGAAGTGCTGCAGTTTGTCGACGCCGTCGGTCCGTACTGGCGCCTGATCCTGGGTATCGTGTTCGTGGTGCTGGTCACGGTTTTCCGTCGCGGCATCGTGGGCGAGGGCATCGCCTGGGCCAAGCGCCGCCGTGCACGTCGCGTTGCGGTGGCCGTTGGTGAGCCTCAGGCCAACACCCACGTGCGCAGCGGCGTTTCGGCCAGCGCACTGGTCATGCGCGAGGCCCCGCCACTGGCCGAGGGTCAGCCGATCCTGCGCGCCGACAACATCGCCAAGCACTATGGCGGTCTCAAGGCGGTCAAGGGCGTGTCCATTTCCATCCAGGAAGGCGAACTGCGCGGTCTGATCGGGCCCAACGGTGCCGGCAAGTCGACATTCTTCCGCATGTTGGCGGGCGAGATCCAGCCGACGCACGGCCGGGTATATCTGCGCGGGCAAGACATCACCGGCCTGGGCGTCACCAAGGTCTGCCAGATGGGCATGAGCAAGAGCTATCAGGTCAACACATTGTTCGACCAGCTTACCGTGTATCAGAACATCCTGATGTCGGTGCTGGGGCACAAGCGCGGCCCGTTCAAGCTCGATGCGCTCAAGTCGGTTGATTCGGTCAAGGGGGCGCACAACCAGGTGCTGGCGGTGCTCGACCTCGTCGAGCTGACCCACCGCATTCATACGCCCATCCACGAGCTTTCGTATGGTGAAAAGCGGCGCGTGGAAATCGGCCTGGCCCTTGCAACCGGTGCCAACGTGCTGCTGCTCGACGAACCGCTGGCCGGCATGAGCCCCGAAGAGCGCGTTCAGACGGTGGCCCTGCTCAAGAACATCCGCAAGGGCCGCACCGTGCTCATCGTCGAGCACGACATGGACGCCATGTTCGAGCTTGCCGACCGCATGACGGTTCTGTACGACGGCAACTTCCTTGCCGAAGGCACGCCCGACGAAATCCGCAACAGCAAGGCAGTCCAGGATGCGTATCTGGGCGGCACGGAGGACAACGAATGACTTTGCTTGATGTAAAGAACGTGAACACGTTCTATGGCGACTCCCACATTCTGTTCGACGTGTCGATGCACGTGAACGAGAACGAAGTGGTCGCATTGCTGGGTAGAAACGGTGCAGGCAAGTCCACCTTGCTCAAGACCATTGCCGGTGCGTTGCAGCCCAAGTCGGGAACCATCACGTTCAACGGCAAAGAAATCCACAACATGCCCACGCACATGATTGCCCGGGAAGGTTTGCAGCTCGTGCCCGAGGAACGCCGCATCATCGGCGGCATCACAGTGCACGAAAACCTCGAGCTCGCGGCAATGACGGCACCCAACCCCATGTCGTTCGAGCGCATTTATGCCACGTTCCCGCGGCTCGACGAACGGCGTACCAATAAGGGAAGGGAGCTTTCGGGGGGCGAACAGCAGATGATCGCAATCGCCCGGGCCATGATTCGCGATGCGCGCCTGATCCTGCTCGACGAGCCCTTTGAAGGGCTGGCGCCGATCATCGTGCGTGACCTCATGGTGGTGTGCCGCCAGCTGGCCGAAGAAGGGCGCACCGTCATCGTGGTCGAGCAGAACGTCAATGCCGTGCTGTCAATGGCGAGCCGGGCCTACATGCTGAACACCGGTCACATCGTGTTCAGCGGCACCAGCGACGAACTGAGGTCGCGGCCCGATATCCTGAACCGCTATATGGGTACGGCGGCCTGATCCGCATGCGACCCCGTCATTCAGGGCGGGGTCGCACACCCATATCATCAGGCGTCGCCAACGCCCTTTCTAATATAGCGATGGAGATCGCCGCTTGCGGCGATGGGAATCATTGGAGGAGCAGTAATGTCGTCTACCATTAACACCATGCTGGTCGAAGAACGGGTTTTCGGGCCCTTCGACGAGTTTGCCGCGAATGCGCGAATTTCCGGCATGGAGCAGTACCGGGCGCTTGCCGACGAGGCCAACCAGGACCCGGAAGGTTTCTGGCGGCGTATGGCCGAATCGGAACTGGTCTGGCACAAGCCTTTCACCAAGGTGCTCGACGAGTCCAACGCACCGTTTTACACGTGGTTCGAAGACGGGGAACTCAACGTCTCCGAGAACTGTCTCGATGTGCATCTGCAGAACGGGAATGCCGACAAGGTTGCCCTGATCTTCGAGGCCGACGACGGCAAGGTGGAAACGGTCACCTATCGTCAGCTGCATGCCCGCGTGTGCCGCATTGCCAACGGCATCCGCGCCATGGGCTATGGCAAGGGCGACCGCGCCATACTGTATCTCCCGATGTCCATCGAGGCCGTTGCAATCATGCAGGCCTGCGCACGTCTCGGTCTGACCCATTCGGTGGTCTTCGGCGGCTTTTCTGCACGCAGCCTGCATCAGCGCGTGGTCGACGTGGGTGCGCGCCTGGTGTTCACGGCCGACGCCCAGCTGCGCGGGGGCCGTCAGATTCCGCTCAAGTCGGCGGTTGACGAGGCGCTCAGCTACGAAGGCGGCGATATCGTCGAGAAGATCGTCGTGTACAAGCGCGCGGGTTCCGACATCACCTGGAACGACGACCGCGATGTCTGGCTGCACGATATCGAAGAAGGCCAGCCCGAAGAATGCACGCCCGAATACGTGGGTGCCGAGCATCCGCTGTTCGTGCTGTACACCTCGGGTTCCACCGGCAAGCCCAAGGGCGTTCAGCATTCCTCGGGCGGTTACCTGCTGTGGGCGAAGCTCACCACCAACTGGGTGTTCGACGCCAAACCCGACGACATCTTCTGGTGCACGGCCGACGTCGGCTGGGTCACCGGCCACACCTACATCACCTACGGCTCACTCGCTGCCGGGCTCACCCAGATCGTCTTCGAAGGCATTCCCACGTATCCGAATGCGGGTCGCTTCTGGGAGATGATCCAGCGTCACAAGGTCACCATTTTCTATACGGCGCCCACGGCAATCCGCTCGCTCATCAAGGCGTCGGAACAGAACCCCGACCACCATCCGCGCCACTACGACCTGTCCAGTCTGCGACTGCTCGGTTCGGTGGGCGAACCCATCAACCCCGAGGCGTGGGTCTGGTACTTCGAGAACGTGGGCCGTTCGCGCTGCCCCGTGGTCGACACGTGGTGGCAGACCGAAACCGGCGGGCATATTCTTGCGCCACTGCCGGGTGCCACGCCCCTCAAGCCCGGTTCCTGCACGCTGCCGCTGCCCGGTGTCGACGCCGCAGTGGTCGACGAGTCGGGTAACGAGCTGCCGCCCGGTGCCGGCGGGCTGCTGGTCATCAGGCGCCCCTGGCCGTCCATGATCCGTGCGGTATGGGGCGACGAAAACCGGTACAAGACCAGCTATTTCCCCAGCGAGCTCAAGGGCATGTATCTGGCCGGCGACAACGCCCAGCGCGACGAAGACGGCTACTTCTGGATTCTGGGCCGCACCGACGACGTGCTGAGCGTATCCGGGCACCGCCTGGGCGGCACCGAGATCGAGTCGGCGCTGGTGGCGCACGAGCTCGTGGCCGAAGCCGCGATCGTGGGGCGTCCCGATGCCACTACGGGCGAGGCGGTCGTCGCGTTCATCATGCTCAAGCAGGCGGCGCCCACGGGCGAAGAGGCCCAGAAGATCGCCAACCAGCTGCGCGACTGGGTGGCCCAGCAGGTGGGGCCGATCGCCAAGCCGCGTGATATCCGCTTCGGCAACAGCCTGCCAAAAACGCGTTCGGGCAAGATCATGCGGCGTCTGTTGCGTCTCGTGGCCGAGGGCCGGGACATCGACCAGGATACGTCCACCCTCGAGAATCCCGATGTTCTCAAGCAGTTCTCGGGCGTTTATTGAAGGTTGTGCAGAAGCGGGCCGGCGGGGGAATCCCTGCCGGCCCCTGGCGCAGGCGTGAGCGGCACGGCGTCGGCGTCAGGCCCCGGGTGGGGTTTACCTTTATGGAGGTAAATCCGGGCGTGGCTAGAATCACCTGAAAGACAAGTAGTGAGTTCGCCTGGGGGCGCAACTGCGGCTTCCGGCCATACGGCCGCCCGTACGGGCGGCCGTAATTACGAAACGCGCAGGAGGAATCATCAGGTATGTCCTTGCTGTCTGGTTTTGCTCACGTGTCCGAAATTTCGTCCGGCCAGCCGGTCGGCGGCGTCTCTGGCATGACCGGCCATCAGGCCGGCACTGTGCACGATCCCTCTGCCGCTACGGCCAACACCGTCGCTGCCGACGCCGTGCTCATGGGCGGCCTGTGCCGCGATTTCACCGATTCCACTTTAATTACCGGAAACGGGCACGCCATGGGCGTGCTCAAGCTGCCGCTAACGGGTGCGTTGCTGGTATCAAGCCGGCATGGGCACTGGGTGGTGGGAACCGGCAGCGCGTTGTGGCTGGTTCCTCACACCACATACAAGGTGCGCATGCTCGGCAAAGTCAGTCTGCGTTCCCTGTACCTGAACCCGGCCAGCACCGACCAGCTTCCCGATCGCAGCTGCCTGCTGCGCGTCACGCCCCTCATGCGCGAACTCATTTCCGAAACCGCACTCATCAGCGGCCCCGTTCCCGACCGGCGGGCCCAGGTTCTGGTGGCGGCACTTCTGGAAGAGTTCCGCCATAACGGCGAAGGCATGGCACAGTTGAATGCGCCGCGCGACCCGCGCCTGGTGCGCATCTGCACGCATATTCAACAGCACCTCGACGACAACACCACGCTGCAGGAATGGGCTGAGGAACTGGGCTGTGACCCGCGTACCCTGTATCGCCTGTTCGTGCAGGAACTGGGCATGCCCTTCGTGCAATGGCGCCAGCATGTGCGCCTGCTTACGGCAGTCGACTGGCTTTCCGAAGGCAAGCCGGTATTCGACGTGGCCTTTGATTTGGGCTACCAGAATCAAAGTGCCTTCACCACCATGTTCAAGCGCAATATGGGCATGGCACCATCCGAGTTCGTACGCGCCTGTCGCCAGGAAGCTGCGGCGGCCGTGCAGGTGGCGTCAGCGTGACGTTGCTGCCTTCGGCCCATTGTTAACACGGGGTCGTTACAGCAGGCCCAGGCGCTGCAGGGCGGGCAGGCTGGCGGTGGCTGCCTGTTCGCCGGCCTCGATGGCCAGCGCCGCCTTGTGGAAATCCATCAGGCCCAGCGTGGCCAGCGCCGGCGCAATCACGGCGTCGGCCGGGTCGCCCGCCATGCGGCTGCGGGTGATGCGCACTTGCATGATATTGATGCTGCTTGCCACGATATCCAGAAGCGACGGCATGCCGGTGTCGTCATCATGATTGCTCGTCGGCAGCAGGGCCGCGAGCGCGTCGGGCACGTGCTGGCGCCAGGCGCTGCCGATGCTGCTGCCCACTTTCTGCGCGACCGAAGCGTCCAGATGGCGCCCCAGTATGTCGGCGTTCAGGTCAACGGCCAAAACGATATCGGCGCCCATTGCCCGTGCGAGCGATACAGGAACGGGGTTCACCAGCCCGCCGTCGACCAGCAACCGGCCGTCGACCCATACCGGTGAAAACAGGCCGGGCAGGGCAATCGAGGCGCGCACCGCGTCGGTGGTCGAGCCTTCCTGGAGCCAGACCTCTTGCCCGGTATGCAAATCGGTGGCCACGGCGGCAAAGGGTACGTTCAGCGCCTCGATGGGCCGATCCATGAAATGGCGCCGGAAGAACGCCATCAGGCGCTCGCCCTTGAGCATGCCGCCCGTCAGGTGAAAGTCCATGAGGGACAGCACGTCGCGCATCTTGAGCTGCCGTGTCCAGGCTTCGAAGCGCTCGAGCTCGCCGCAGGCGTGCGCGGCGGCCACGAGTGCACCGATTGACGTGCCGCAGACGATGTCGGGCCGGATGCCCGCTTGCACCAGGGTTCTGACGACCCCAAGATGTGCCCACCCGCGCGCCGAGCCGCTGCCCAGTGCCAGGCCGATGCGCGGCTTGCGGCTACGCCGGTTCACGGCCATGTCGCCGCAGTCAGTTCCAGCGGCCGCTGCGCCCGGCCACCGAATAGCGGCCCGCGCCGAGCATCATGAGGGCCAGCGCCGCCACGAAGAACATGGCCTGAAGTTCAAGCTGCCAACCGCCCGAGCTCGTGAACTGGCCAAGATGACCCATGTGCGCGAGAAATACGGCCACCAGCATGTTGATGGCGATGAGTGCGGCCGCCATGCGCGACCAGATGCCGGCTATGAGCAGAATGGGCGCGAGCACTTCGCCAACATACACGCCCCAGGCAAAAAAACCCGGCAGCCCCTTCATGGCGAGCATGGCTTCAATGCCACCGATACCCGTGCGAATCTTGGCCCACCCGTGCAGAAGTATCAGTACGCCCAGCACAAGGCGCAGAATCAGTCGGGCGAGTTCGTCGAGCGTGTTCTGAGACATGGTTGCGGCCTTGAGGTTGCAATGAGCCGATTATAGGGCTGTCGTTCAGGCCGGTTCTTCGCCCGCTTCGGGTTCAGGCTGCGGCAGCCCGAAGCGTTCGAACGCTTCGGGCCCCGGCATTTCTTCGCCGCGGTAGGTGAGCACCAGCCCGGGAAACTGCGAAAACCGGATCTTGAGGTCGTCGTCGCAGGGGATGAGGGCGTCGCCGGTTTCGTCGACGATGATGCACGTGGGCAGGGCCGAGTTCAGGAGATCGGCAAACGACTGCCGGTCGGCGCGGGTGCTGAGCGGCAGAAGCTTCTTGCCGGCCGTTTGCACGGCAAGCACGGCGACCAGATATTCGTGGCAATAATCGGCACATATGGCCACGGTGGAGCCCGGGGTCGGGTCCATATTGGCCAGCGCCACGCTCATTGCCTGCACCGCCACGGCCAGTTCAGAGTACGAGACGGCGACGTCGCCGTCGTCGAGTGCGATGTGTTCACCGAAGTTTTCTGCAATGGAATGCAAATACTGCTCTGGAGACATGTTGCGGTTTCCTTGAATGCGCATGAAGCCGGTTAAGGCATGAAGCCGATCAAGTATAGAGAGTCGCTCACCGGGTGTCGTGCCTGGCGTCTAGGGATTTTCCCCATTCGGGCACCGTGCTTTAATGCGCACAAAACTTGCGAGGTAAGGCAATGCAGCGTATTGGCATCATGGCGGCCATGCACGACGAAATCGCGGGGCTGCTCGCGCAAATGGCGTCGGTCACCACGCGGCGCATCGGCATGCGCGACTATCACACGGGCCTGCTGCACGGGCAGCGTTGCGTCGTCGTGCTCGCCCGCATCGGCAAGGTGGCGGCGGCGGCCACGGCGGTCACACTCATACGCGAGTTCAACGTGAATGCTCTGGTGTTCACCGGCCTGGCCGGTGGTGTGGCGGCGCTGGTGCGCGTGGGTGACGTGGTGATCGGCACCACGTTGCTGCAGCATGATCTGGACGCAAGCCCGCTGTTTCCGCGCCATCAGGTTCCCCTGTTGGGGTGCAGCCACCTGGCGGCCGACCCGGCGCTGGCCGGGCTGCTGGATCAGGCCGCGCACGACTACCTGATGAACGACTGGCCGCGCGACATTTCGCCCGCCAGCCGCAGAGCATTTGGCCTGGAGCAGCCCCGCGTGCACCGCGGCCTGATCATCAGTGGCGACCAGTTCATTTGCGAAGCGTCGACGGTGCAGGCCCTGAGGGCCGAGCTGCCCGACGCGTTGTGCGTTGAAATGGAGGGTGCGGCGGTGGCACAGATCTGCCATGAATATGACTTGCCCTTTGCAGTGCTGCGGGTCGTGTCAGACCGGGCCGACGATACGGCATGTCATGACTTCAACGCGTTTCTGAGCGGGGTGGCCAGTCATTATTCCGCCGGCATCGTGCAGCGGTTCATCCAGGCCGTACGGCACAATGATAATCGCCCCACCGTTGCGGGCGGGGCGATTGATCAGGCCGGCAGGAAGGGTTGAGCTGCAGATCAGTCCAGGGTGATGCCCCGCTCCTTGATCAGGGCGTGCCAGCGTTCGGTTTCCGCCTTGAGCATTTCCGCGTATTCAGCGGGTGAATTGCCCACCGGCTGAACACCGAACTCCACCAGCGTGGCGTGGGTCTTCGGCTCGTTCAGCGCCTCGACCACCTTGGCGTTCAAGGCATCGATGACTTCTTTGGGTGTCGCGCTGGGTACGACCATGCCGACGTGAGCGGCCGCGACAATGCTGGGGTAACCCAGTTCCGCGAAGGTGGGCACGTCGGGCAACTGGGGCAGGCGCTCGGTGTGCGCCACGGCAAGCGGTTTGACCTTGCCACCGTGAATGAACCCCGCGCCTGCGGCCAGATCGACCATCATCACGGGCACCTGTCCGCCCGCCACGTCGGTGAGCGACGGCGCGGCACCCTTGTAGGGAATATGGGTCATGGTGTCGAGCTTGAGTTCGTACTTGAACAGCTCCATGGCCAGATGGTGCGGGCTGCCGGCACCTGCCGAGGCGAAGTTCAAGCCGTTTCCGTCGGAGCGGGCGCGCTGAATCACGTCATCCACGCTGTTCAGACCGGAGTTCGGGTCGGCCACCAGAATCATTGGAAAGCGCCCGAGCAGGGTGACGGGGGCGAGGTCTTTGGCCGGGTCGTACGAAAGCTTCGAGTACAGGGCGGGGTTAAAGACCAGCGTGCCATTGTCGGCCGAAAGAACCGTGTAGCCGTCGGGCTTCGCGCGTGCCGTTTCCGACGCGGCGATCGAAGTATTGCCGCCCGGCTTGTTCTCGATGACGATCGATTGACCCGTGATCGGGCCCAATGCATTGCCGATCGTGCGCGCAAGGAAGTCGGACCCGCCGCCGGCCGGGTAGGGCACGAGCCAGCGAATCGATTGTTCGGGATAGGCGGCCTGCGCCGGCATGGCGGCAAGGAGCGGAGCAGCGGCGAGGGCCGCGACGGCAAGAGTCTTGAAAATCTTCATTGTCTCCCCTGTATGAGTGGAAATCGTTATTGCTGCGACAGCACGGGTTCGCGTTTAAGGATGGATATTCTAAACGTAAACTTTATTACGCAGTGCGTAATCGGGGATCAGCAATTACCCTGTGATGCGTGGGGAGATCTGGCGTGTCGCACGTCAGGGCGTGGGGGTGCGGGCGGGCGACTCGTCGATACGGTGCCCCAACGCCCGGCTGATGGCTGCGCTTTCAGCCTGCAGGGCCCGGGCAACGCGACCATCGGGCTCCGTGTCGAAGCTGCCGGTTGCGCCCAACACCGTGATGACGGCGGCCAGGTGATCGGAAAAATCGAATACGGGCAGCGCAATGGCACTGATGCCCTGTAGATTGGTGTCGCGCACGATTGCCATGCCGGTTGCACGCACCTGCCGCTTGAGTGCTGCAATGGGGTCGACGGCATCCAGCGTGGCGCGTTGGGCCTCGGAAATGCCGGCCAGTTCTGCGTGGGCGAGTTCTTCAACGCGGCTGTCGTCCAGGTAGGCCAGGAACACACGCCCCGTGGCCGACCACAGCAGCGACAACACCGACCCGACCCGTACGTTCAGCGTGACGGGCAGCCCCGGTTCTTCGAAGCGCACGATGGTGGGGCCCTTGTTGCCCATTACCGCCATGAAGCAGGTCATTTCCAGATCTTGACGCAGGCGGGCGAGGGCCGGCTCCGCGATGCGCAGCGGGTCGGCAAGCCGCATGGCCGCAAGGCCGATCTGGATGGCTTCGGCGCCCAGAAAGTACTGCAATGAAATCGGGTCCTGGTCGACCAGCCCCTCTTCCATCATGCTGATGAGGTAACGGTGCACCTTCGCCGGATTCTCTTCGACATGGCGGGCGAGGGTGGTGAGGCTGGCGCGGCCACCGAGGCGGGCCAGCGCCTTGAGCAGCACCATGCCGGTGGTGGCGGCCTGAACGCGCTGGCGGCGGTCGCGTTCGGGCAGGGTGGATTCCGTTTTGGGGGATGTCATGAAGTCATCAGCACATGCGCAGGGAATGTCGAAGTATATCGTTTCAGGGTTTTCCTGATCGAGTGAATTACGCAATGCGTGTTAGAGTTACGCAAAAGTGAAAATTCGCTTGATTCACATCAAGCACGGAGCACGTTCATGAGTACCCTCGCTTCCCAATGCCCCGTCAGCCACAGCGCCGCCCCGGCCGGTGGATGCCCCCTGAGCCGCAAGGCGGCCGAGTTCGATCCGTTCCAAGACGCCTACATGGAAAACCCGTCGGAATTCGTACGCTGGGCGCGCGAGGAACGACCGGTCTTCTACAGCCCGAAGCTGGGTTACTGGGTCGTTACCCGGTATCAGGCCATCAAGGACATTTTTCGCGATCCGATCACCTTCAGCCCGTCGAATGTGCTGGAGCCGGTGGGCACGCCGCCGCCGGAGGTGAAGGAAATTCTGGGCCAGTATGGCTACGCCATGAACCGCACGCTGGTGAATGAAGACGAGCCCATGCACATGGCCCGCCGCCGTGTGCTCATGGAACCGTTCACGCCCGAACATCTGCGCGAACACGAACCCATGGTGCGCCGCCTGGTCACCGAGGCCATCGACCGTTTCATCGACGACGGCCGGGTCGACCTGGTGCGCAACCTGCTGTGGGAAGTGCCCTTCACGGTCGCCCTGCATTTTTTGGGAATCGACGACGACGCTGATCGCGAGACCATGAAGCGCTTTTCGATCGCACACACCGTGAACGCGTTCGGACGGCCCACGCCTGAGCAACGGGTGGAAATCGCCCATACCGTAGGTCAGTTCTGGCAGTTTTCGGGCAAGGTGCTGGAAAAAATGCGCCAGACGCCCGACGGGCCCGGCTGGATGCGTTATTCGATTCGTCAGCAGAAGCAGTACCCCGACGTGGTGACCGATTCTTACCTGCATTCCATGATGATGGCGATCATCGTGGCGGCACATGAATCGACCTCGTTTGCGTCGGCCAATGCCATCAAGCTGCTGCTCGAGCACCCCGACGACTGGCGCGATCTGTGCGCCAATCCCGAGTTGATCTCGCCGGCGGTGGAAGAGTGCCTGCGGCACAGTGGTTCAATCGCGTCGTGGCGGCGCCGGGCCACGCGCGACGTCGAGATCGAGGGCGTCAAGATTCCGGCCGGCGCACGTCTGCTGCTGGTGGTGAATTCGGGCAACCATGATCCCGGCCATTTCGCCGATCCCGATCTGTTCGATATTCGCCGCGACAACTCCGTTGATCACCTCACCTTCGGCTTCGGTGCGCATCAATGTCTGGGCAAGAATATCGGCCGCATGGAGATGCAGATCATCATTGGCGAACTCAGCCGCCGCCTGCCGCACATGAAGCTTGCCGAGCAAACGTACGAATACGTCCACAACCTCGCCTTCCGCGGCCCGCGTGCGCTCATCGTGGAATGGGACCCGGCGCAGAACCCCGAACGGCGTGATCCCACGGTGCGTACCTGGAATCAGGACGTGCGGCTGGGGGCGCCCCTGGCGAAGAACGTCATCCGCAACCTGGAGGTCGAGAGTGTGCGGGAAGTGGCACGCGATACCGTGTTGCTGCGCCTGAGGTCGCCACATGGTTCCGCGCTGCCGCAATGGACGCCCGGCGCGCACATCGACATTGAGTGCGGGCAGGGCGATCTGGCGCGCCAGTACTCGCTGTGCGGCGATCCTGTCGATCGTGCCGCGTGGGAGGTGGCCGTGCTGAAAGACCCGGCCAGCCGCGGCGGCTCGGCCTGGATTCACAGCTCGGTGAAGCCGGGTACGGTGTTGCGGGTGCGTGGCCCGCGCAATCATTTCCGCATGGACGAATCACACGCCGGCCGCTACGTGTTCGTGGCCGGTGGAATCGGTATCACCCCCGTCATGACCATGGCGCGACGCGCCCGGGAACTGGGGCTCGATTATGAGTTCCATTACAGCTGCCGCAACCGCGACTGGATGGCATTCGGCGACGAGCTGCAGGCCCTGCACGGCGAGCGCCTGACGCTGCACATCAGTGAGGAAGGCCGGCGCAACGACTTCAACGCGCTGGCGGCACGGCTGGCCGGCGAAGCCGGGGTGCAGATCTATGCGTGCGGGCCGACTCGCATGCTCGAGGCCTTGCAGGTGGCCGTGACGCAGGCTGGTCTGCCGGAGGATGCTCTGCACGTCGAGCATTTCAGCAATGACCGGCCCAAGCTCGACCCCGCCAAGGAGCAGTGCTTTGAGGTCGAGCTGCGCAATTCCGGGCTGACGCTCACCGTCCGCAATGACACTAGCCTGCTGGATACGCTGCGCGCCAAGAATATCGACGTGCAGAGCGACTGCGAGGAAGGGCTATGTGGCATCTGTGAGGTTCCGGTGGTGGCGGGCGAGGTGGATCACCGTGACAGCATATTGAGCCCGGCGGAGCGCAGGCAGAATGCGCGGATGATGGCGTGCTGCTCACGAAGCAGGGGAGGCGGGAAGCTGGTGCTTGATTTGTGAGTGGGCTTGCATGCCACTCGGATTCGCCAGGCACAGAAGAGTCCTCAGGACTCTTCTGTGTCCTGGCTCATCCACCGCTGGAGGCCGGTTACCCAGGGGTGTGCGGGGAGGCCGAGTTCTTTGCTGATGTTTGCGGCGCGCTGGTAAAGCACGTCGAAATCGACCACCGGGGCGCGTTTGAACGCGATGGCCACGATGTTGCCGTCGTGCACTTCCGGTAACCAGGCTACGGCTTCAAAGGCCGTTTCCATCATGCGAATATGATCAAGATGCTCGGGCCAGTCGCAATACAGGTTGACGGTCATCAGACCGTGGGGCGTCAGGCTGCGGGCGCAGGCCGCATAGAAGGCTTCTGAACTGAGTGCGGGGCTGTGCGCCCTGGCGTCGTACAGGTCGACCTGCAGGACATCGATGGAGCGGCGTCGATGCGGGTGGGCTATGTAGTGCCCTGCGTCGGCGCAGATCACGGACAGCCGTTCGTCGTCGGGCGGCAGGCAGAAGTGCTGCCGGCACGTTTCAATGACGTCCGGGTCGTGATCCACCGCAGTCACCCGTGCCGGCGCGAGGCGCTGATGGCAGAATTTGGTGAGCGTTGCGGCTCCCAGGCCCAACTGCACGATGTGATCGGCCTGTTCCCGGAACAGCAGCCACATCATCATCTGCTGCACGTATTCCAGCTCGATATCGTAGGGGCTCGCCACGCGCATGACGCCCTGCACGGCAGGTGTGCCGAAATGCAGGCTGCGCAGGCCATTTGCTTCCAGTATGGTGATCATGATTCACGGTTCGGCCAATCAAGGCCGGGATACTACAACATCGCCCTCGCTCACGGCCACATAAGGCCGTCTGGGGTGCTCTGTAGTAGGATGACGCAAAAATTACAGGTGAGGCGTCTCTATATGTATGAGTCGCGTGGCGAAGAACTGATCAGCCGCAAGCGGTTTGCGATGCGGCTGCTGAAGCATGTGCTGGTGGCCCTGGCACTCGTCATTTTTTCGCTCTTGCTGGGCATTCTGGGCTACCTATGGATCGAGGCCGACGCACACTGGCACGACGTGACGCTGAACATGGCCATGATCGCCAGCGGCATCGGGCCAATCATGTTGCCCCAAACGGTGAAGGGGAAGATTTTCCTGGCCGTGTACGGGGCGTACATCAGCGTTGTTTTCGCTGCGGTGCTGGGGGTGGTAGTGGCGCCCATATTGCATAGGGTGCTGCACGTGTTTCATCTGGATGACGATGATTCGAAGGCGTGATGCCTGCAAGAACGTTGCGTTCGCGCGGCTGCGTCGTGAACCGGGCCAGAGGATCCGCACGCGGGTCTGCCCCCGGCGAAATAGCCGTGTTCACGCCAGCGAGCGCATCAGAAACAGCCCTGCGGCCAACCCCAGCAGCGCGACGGTGACGGATGCCAGGACATAAGCGGCCGCCGAGAACCACTCACCCCGCTCATAGAGGGCCATGGCATCGAGTGAAAACGCCGAGAAGGTGGTGAAGCCACCCAGTACGCCGGTGGTCAGAAAGATGCGCCACGCGAATCCCGGATCTGCCCGGAGCGCAAACCACTCGACCAGCGCACCCATGAGGAACGAGCCGACAATATTGACGATCAGCGTTCCGAAGGGAAACCCTGGGCCGAAGAAGTGCAGCGCGGCCGAGTTGACGGCATGTCGGGCTGCGCCACCCAGGCCGGCACCCAGGAAAACAAGGAGGTAATTTCGCATACGGCTGTCGGCTCACGGTTCGTGTTCACCGAAATCATCTATTCGGCACCTGTCCCGCCTCGCCGAAGTTCACCGGGCCTCACTTTACAAAAGAACAAGGGCTTACAGCAATGCTGCTGTAAGCCCTTTAATGAGGTGGTCGGGGCGGCGGGATTCGAACTCGCGACCCTCTGGTCCCAAACCAGATGCGCTACCAGGCTGCGCTACGCCCCGACAAGCGCGTAACTATACCATAGCTGCATGGCCGCATCAGGCCGCTTCCTGGGGTGCTTCGGCGTCGGGCACGCCCTGGCGCTCGACAAAGACCTTTGCTATGCGGCGGCCTTCAAGCTGCAGAACGCGGAAACTGAGCTCGTACGGGCCGTGGCGCAGTGTGAAGGTTTCGCCCACTTCGGGCAGCTTGCCCAGCTGCTGCAGCAGGAAGCCGGCCACCGTGCTGAAGTCGTCGGTTTCCTGGGCGAGGCCTTCGACGTCGAGTGTCTGTTCGAAGTGGTGCAGGTCGGTGCCGCCTTCGACGACCCACTGGTTCTCGGCCTTGACGATGATATCGGGTGTTTCGTCTTCATCGGGGAAGTCGCCGGCAATGGCTTCGAATACGTCGATCGGCGTTACCAGCCCTTCCACGGTGCCGAACTCGTTGATCACGATGACGAGCTGGCCGCGTGCAGACTTGAGCGTGTTGATGAGATCGAGCATGCGCACGGTTTCGTGCACGATGATGGGCGGGCGCAAGCGCCGCTGATTCACCTTGCCGTCGACCAGCAGGTCGGCGATCAGGTCTTTGGCGCGGCCGATACCCACGATTTCGTCGAGTGAGCCACGACACACCGGGTAGAAGCCGTGAGGCGTGCGGTTGATCTCTTCGCGCATGGCCTCAGGGCTGTCTTCCAGGTTGATCCAGGTGATGTCGGTGCGTGGCGTCATGACCGAGTGTACGTTGCGCTCGGCAAGGCGCAGCACGCCGCTCACCATGTGGCGCTCTTCATCGGCGAACGGAATGGCGTCCAGCCCCGAGAGGTCGCCCTCGGGCGTTTCGGTGGCCGTGCTGCTGCGCTTGCCCAGCATGCGCAATACGGCCTCAGCGGTGCGTTCGCGCATGGGGCGGTCGGAACGCATGAGCGCGAGGTTGCGGCGCGCCAGCTGGTTGAGTGTTTCGATAATGACGGAGAAACCGATGGCCGCATACAGGTAGCCCTTGGGCACCTTGAAGCCGAAGCCTTCGGCCACCAGCGAGAAGCCGATCATGAGCAGGAAGCCCAGACACAGGATCACGACGGTGGGGTGGGCGTTCACGAAGCGCGTGAGCGGCTTGGAGGCGAACAGCATCACCCCGATGGCGATGACCACGGCGGCCATCATCACTTCGAGGTGGTCGACCATGCCCACCGCGGTAATCACCGCATCGAGCGAGAACACGGCGTCGAGCACCACGATCTGGGTGACGATGACGCCAAAACTGGCGTAGGCGGGCGACTGCAGCGAAGCGTGACTCTTTCCTTCAACGCGTTCGTGCATTTCCATGGTGCCCTTGAAGACCAGGAAGAATCCGCCGAGTATCAGGATGAGGTCGCGCCCCGAGAACCCACTGCTTCCGATATGGAAGAGCGGCGTGGTCAGGTGGAACATCCATGATATGGCCGAGAGCAGCGCCAGGCGCATGATCAGCGCCAGCGAGAGCCCCATGACGCGCGCCCGGTCGCGTTGCTTGGGGGGCAGCTTGTCTGCCAGAATGGCAATGAAGATCAGATTGTCGATCCCGAGAACGATCTCGAGGACCACCAGGGTCAGCAGGCCGACCCATATGCCTGGGTCGAGCAATAGCTCCATTACAATGAAACCCGAAATTGAAAAAGGCATTATAGAGACACTTGCACCCGAAAGCCTGCCGGGTACGAAAAACTACGGGGACAATCATGTCGATCGCATCGAGCTTGCTGCGCTGTCTCATTCTTCTTGCCGCGGCAGGCCTTGCCGCAACGGGCGCCCGGGCGCAGGGTGTCATCCGTATTGGTGAGCTCAACAGCTACAAGACACAGCCCGCGTTCCTCGGGCCGTACCGCATGGGCATGGAACTCGCGGTGGAACAGATCAATGCGGCCGGTGGCGTCAATGGGCGCAAGCTTGAACTGGTCATTCGCGACGACAACTCCAACCCCGGCGATGCCGTGCGTACTGCCGAAGAACTGGTCACCCGCGAAAAGGTCGACCTGCTGACCGGTACCTTTCTTTCGAATATCGGTCTCGCCGTCGCCGATTTCGCGCGCCATCGCAAAGTATTCTTTCTGGCCAGCGAACCGCTTACCGACAAGATCGTGTGGGAGCAGGGCAACCGCTACACGTTCCGGCTGCGTGCGTCCACTTACATGCAAGTGGCCATGCTGATTCCCGAAGCGGTAAAGATGAACCGCAAGCGCTGGGCGATCGTGTACCCCAACTATGAATACGGCCAGTCGGCCGTCGCGACCTTCAAATCGTTGCTGAAGCAAGCCCAGCCCGATGTGGAGTTCGTGGCCGAACAGGCGACACCGCTGGGGCGCATCGATGCCGGCAACGTGGTGCAGGCGCTGGCCGACTCCAAGCCCGATGCGCTGTTCAACGTGCTGTTTGCGGCCGATTTGGCCAAGTTCGTGCGGGCGGGCAATCAGCGCCGTTTCTTCGACGATCTGTCCGTAGTCAGCCTGCTTTCGGGCGAGCCCGAATACCTCGACCCGCTGGGCCGCGAGACACCCCAGGGGTGGGTGGTCACGGGTTACCCGTGGTATGCGATCGACACGCCCGAGCATACGGCGTTTCTGCAGGCCTACCAGCAACGGTACAACGACTACCCGCGCCTGGGTACCATCATCGGCTACAGCACCATCGTCTCGCTGGCCGAAGGGGTGAAGGCGGCCGGCTCCACCGACACCGAGGCGATGATCGCCGCGTTTCGCGGGCTCGAGGTCATGACACCGTTCGGGCCCATTACGTACCGGCCTCAAGATCATCAGTCAACCATGGGTGCCTACGTCGGTACGCTGGATGTTCGCGACGGCAAGGGCGTGATGACCGACGTGCGCTATGTGGATGGCGCTTCGGTGCTGCCTTCCGACGAGCAGGTGCGGCAATGGCGGCCGGCGTCGGCGCAATGACGCCGGTGGCATGCCGAACAGTGTGGTGTTCAGGGTAAGGGTAGCGATATGACGGCGGCGACGCTGCTTGTTCAGGCACTGAACGGGCTGGCCGAGGCCTCGTCGCTGTTTCTGGTGGCGGTGGGGCTCTCGCTCATATTCGGCGTGAGCCGAATCGTCAACTTCGCACACGGTTCCCTATACATGCTGGGGCTGTATGGCGCATGGCATCTGGTGCATGTGTGGGGCGATACGCCGGCGGGCTTCTGGGGTGCCGTGCTGGCCTCGGCGCTGCTTGTCGGCCTGCTGGGTGCGCTCGTTGAACTCCTGCTGTTGCGGCGCATCTACCAGGCGCCCGAAATGTTCCAGCTGCTGGCCACGTTTGCCCTGGTGCTGGTGTTCGACGATCTGGCACTGTTCGTTTGGGGGCCGGAAGATCTGCTGGGCCCGCTTGCGCCGGGGCTGGAAGGTTCGGCGCAGGTGCTGGGCCGCTATCTTCCCGAATACGATCTGCTGCTGATCGTGATCGGCCCGCTTGTGTGGCTCGCATTGTGGGTGCTGCTGAACCGCAGCCATTGGGGGCGCCAGATTCGCGCTGCCACACAAGATCGCGAAATGCTGGGCGCGCTGGGCGTGAACGCCGTATGGCTGTTTACCAGTGTGTTTGCGTTGGGCGCTTTCCTGGCAGGCCTGGCCGGGGCACTGCAGCTGCCGCGGCAGCCCGCAAGTCTCGGGCTCGATCTGGCTGTGATCGGCGAGGCCTTCGTGGTCGTGGTCGTGGGCGGCATGGGTTCGATTTCCGGGGCATTTCTCGCTGCGCTCATCATTGCGCAGCTCAAGGCATTGTGCATTGCGTTGGGTGTCGTCGAAATTTTCGGCGTAGCGGTGGCCTTTCCGAAGCTCACGCTGGTGATCGAGTTTCTGTTCATGGCGGTGGTGCTCATCTTCCGGCCGTGGGGGCTGCTGGGCAAACCCACGGCGCTTGCGCGTACGGTGGGTGAGGCCGATCGGCCACTCGTAGCCGCTGGCCGAGGCTTACGGCTGGCCGCCCTGGCGGTGGCGGCGCTGGTCCTTGCGCTACCGGCGCTGGGCGACACCTGGCCGTACGCCAGCGTCATCGCGCAAGACATGCTGATCGCAGTGGTCTTTGCGGTGAGTCTGCATTTCATGATGGGCCTGGGCGGCATGGTGTCGTTCGGTCATGCTGCCTATTTCGGGCTCGGGGCTTATGGCGTTGCGCTCGCCTTCAAAACCCTGGGGTGGGGCATGCTGGCGTCGCTGGCGGCAGCACCCGTTCTGGCAGGCCTGGCGGCCTTGGCCTTCGGCTGGTTTTGCGTACGGCTGGCGGGCGTCTATCTTGCCATGCTCACGCTGGCGTTCGGGCAGATCGTATGGTCGGTGGTGTATCAGTGGGACGCCGTGACGGGCGGCTCGAACGGCATGATCGGCGTGTGGCCCGAACCCTGGCTGGAAGGCGCCGCCTGGTATTACGTGGTGGCCGTCATGGCATTTGCCGTTGTGGTGCTGGTGCGGCGCGTGGCGTTCGCGCCGTTCGGCATGGCGCTGCGGGCAGTGCGTGATTCCGCCCCGCGTGCAGAAGCGCTGGGAATCGACGTGCGCCGTGTGCGGCTCGTCGGGTTTTGCCTGGCCGGTGTGCTGGCCGGGGTCGCGGGCGGGCTGTTCGTGTTTTCCAAGGGGGGCGTGTCGCCCGAAAGCCTGACGGTGGGAACGTCGGTCGACGTGCTGGTAATGGTGTTGCTGGGCGGCATTCAGCAGCTGGCCGGGCCTGTGGTGGGGGCGGTGGCCTTTACCGCCATGCGCGATTACTTCGTCGGCCTCACCGAATACTGGGGTGCGCTCTTTGGCGGCGTCATTCTGTTGATCGTGCTGGTGTTTCCGCAGGGTGTTGCGGGGCAGTTTTCGCGCTGGGCCATGTACCGGAGGCGGGCATGAGTGGGGCGCTGCCGGCTCGTGTTCCCCAACCCGCGCTGCTGCAGGTACGGGGGCTGACGCGCCGCTTCGGTGGCAATCTGGCGGTCGATGGCATCGATTTCGACGTGCGTGCGGGTGAACTGCTGGCGCTCATTGGCCCCAACGGGGCGGGCAAATCCACCACCTTCAACATGATCAACGGTCAGCTCACGGCCACGGCCGGCTCGGTGCGCTTCGACGATCGCGAGATCCTCGGCATGCCCTCGCACCGGGTGGCACGTCTGGGCGTGGGCCGCAGCTTTCAGATCGCCGCCACGTTTGCCTCGCTCACCGTACTGCAGAACGTGCAGATGGCCCTGATCGCGCATCGCCGCAGGGTGTTTTCTTTTTTCAGCCGGGCCGATGCCCATGAGCCCGGGCGCGCGCTCGACTTGCTGGAACAGGTGGGTATGGCGCACCTGGCGCAGCACCCCTGCAGCGCGCTGGCCTATGGCGACGTGAAGCGACTGGAGCTGGCGATGAGTCTTGCGGCAGAGCCGCGTCTGCTGCTCATGGACGAACCCACTGCCGGCATGGGCCCGGCCGAGCGGCACGCACTGGTGGCCCTGGTAAAGCAGATCGTACAGGCGCGCAACATGGGCGTGCTCTTCACGGAACACAGCATGGATGTCGTCTTCGAACACGCCGATCGCATCATTGTCATGGCCCGTGGCCGCATGATTGCTCAGGGCGATGCCGCGGCCATTCGGGCCGATGCGCGGGTGCGCGAGGTGTATTTCGGTGCACACGGGGCCGACACGGGAGGCAGCCATGACGCGCCATGAACTCGGCCCGGCGGCACCCGTGGGCCTGCAACCGCGCGACGCGTTGTTGCGCGTACGTGAACTCGATGCCTGGTACGGTGCGGCCCAGATCCTGCGCGGCGTAAGCCTGCAGGTGGGCCGTGGCGAGGTGGTTGCGCTGATGGGCCGCAACGGTGCCGGCAAGTCCACCACCCTCAAGGCGATCATGGGGCTGGTGCGCCGCCGCGCCGTCGATCTGTCATTCATGGGAGTGCCGCTGCAGCGGCTGCGCCCCTTCGAAGTGGCGCGTCTGGGTATGGGGTACGTACCGGAAGAGCGCCGGGTGTTCACCGACCTGACGGTGGCCGAGAACCTGGCGCTGGGCGCTCTGCCGCCCCGGCGCTGGCCCGGCGGCGAGCCGGCTGCCACCTGGACACCGGACGCCCTGTACACGCTGTTCCCGCCGCTTGCGCCGTTGCGTGATCGTCAGGCCGGCACGTTGAGCGGAGGCGAGCAGCAGATGCTGACGGTGGCGCGCACGCTGATGGGCAACCCGTTTTTACTTTTGCTTGACGAGCCTTCGGAAGGCGTGGCACCGATCGTGGTGGATCAGATGGTGAGCATGATTCACACGCTGCGTGCCCGGGGCGCAAGCATCCTGCTTTCCGAGCAGAACGTGCCCTTCGCGCGCCAGGTCGCCACGCGTGCCTATGTGCTCGAAAAGGGCGTGATCCGCTACAGCGGTGCGCTTGCACCGCTACTCGATGACGAAACATTGCGCCGCGAATATCTGACCCTGTAGCCCCGAGCGGGCGTACCGGCAGCGTTCACGCCGCCCGTCGATGTCCCGGTTACGGAACCAGGGCAAGCCCGAATCGAATCTGGCTGCCCGTTTTGTGGTCGTAGCCCAGCAAGGTTTCGTTGTAGCCCTTGAAGTACTGCACATGGAAGTAGCCATTCATGTTCAGGAACGTGCGCTTGAGCGGCCAGGCGGCTTCCAGCTGTGTGCTGTCGCGGCCGTTCTTGCCACGCCGGTACAGGCCGGTCAGCACGATGCCGTCGTCTTGCGCCCAACGCAGCTTCCAGTCGACGTGACCCACGAAATCCTTGTAGTCGGAGTTGTCGCGCGTGCCGAAGTACTGCTTCACGCGGGGTGCGAAAGTCAGCGTGCTGCCGTGGCTGAAGCGGTAGTTGAACTCCGGTTGCACGTACACGAAGTTCAGGGATCGCGAATCTTCACCGCTCTTGCCATTCGACTCGTGTTCCACGCCCGTTTGCAGGCCCAGGTAAAACGGGCTGTTTTCAGGGCGCAAGACGGCGTCCTGGCGCCAGAACAGGCTGGGCTTGAACGAGGTGTCGACGAAGGGATTGGAGTCGGAGTGCAGGTCCCACAGCGACGTTTGTGTGTATCCCAAATAGATTCCATCCACCAGGCCGGGGTTCTGGGGGGCCTTGGGCGCGAACAGGCGGTATTTCAGGCTGATCTGGAAGCGCGCCATGCGACTGCTGTCTCCGCCTACGTCGAAGTACACGGGTTCATAGGGCGAGATTGCGCTGCGGAAGCGCTCGAAGCCGCCATAGGTGGGGGTGCTCAGGGCAGCCACGGGCGCCGGGCCGCCCCGGTGCGTGGCCCCAGCTTGCGCGACGGCGAGCTCGGATGCCACCGGATCGCTCCCGGATAGCCCGCCCTTGCCTGCGTCCAGCACGGGGCCGTCTGCCGGCGCCGCGGCCACACGTGCCGTTTCGGTCGGGCTCGTATCGAGCGCGAGCAGTGTGCTGTCGCCTTCGACGTTGATGGCCTGCAGCCCGTCAACGCCCTGGGGCACCACCGCACGCCACTGGAAGCGGACAAAGCCATTGACCGGAATGCTCGTGGCCGGCGTTCCGCCGTCGAGATAGGCGATGCTGCGCAGGGCCTGGCCCCGTTCGTTGCGCCACTGCAGAACGATCGTTTCGGGTGCCGTCCAGTCCATCTGGTCGGGCGTGTCGTTGAAGACGATGCCCTGCACCATCACGGTTTCGCCGGCGGCGGCGTGATTCGTGCCAAGGGAATAGGTGATGCCGGCAAAGGCGTGTAGCGGAAGGGCGGCGGCAACGCCCACGGCAAGGGCGGCAAGACGAAGCCGTAATGCCGTGTGAGCGGGAACAGGGTGGAGCGTCATGACTGATGGAATAGACTGGAATCGGCAAATGTAACATCCGCAGCGGGCCGTGCCACTACCATTTGTTACGAACCCCGGCGCGTCGTGTCAGCCCGTTAGCAAGCTGCGGGCCGAAGCCCCCGGGTCGACACGGCATTGTGCGCATTGCACTGCGTTTGCCGCTGCACGCCAAGTTGCTGTTCGCCTTGTGCCGGGTAAAATGGCGTGCTCTGCCCTTAGCTCAGTTGGATAGAGCACAAGTCTTCTAAACTTGGGGTCACAGGTTCGATTCCTGTAGGGCAGGCCACCCCGTCACCGTCTCCCGTTCACGCGGCGCCAGCCGTTATCATGGTCGCATCCGGCCCGACCAAAGGAGCCACGCATTGGACATTCATTCTTCCACTCCGTCCGTTCCAGAACACGCTGAACACGCCGCGCTTTACGAACGTATCGGCGCCAGCTTTGCCCGACAGAACGCCATGGCGCTGATCAAGGCGCGCCTTGCGGCGGTGAGCACCGGCAGCGTCGAGATTCGCATGCCGCATTGGAACGGTGTGGAGCAGCAGCACGGCTTTGTGCACGGCGGTATCGTCTCCACCATTGCCGATTCGGCAGCCGGTTATGCTGCCATGAGCGTAACGCCTGAAGGCGCGTCCGTGCTGTCGGTGGAATTCAAGCTGAACATGATGGCGCCCGCGCAGGGCGATGAACTGGTTGCGCGCGGCAAGGTGGTGCGCTCCGGCCGCACGCTCATTGTGACGCAGGCGGAAGTGTTCGCCGTCGCGCAGGGGCGCGAGACCCTGTGTGCCCTGATGCAGCAGACGATCATGGTGATGCACGACAAGGCCGAAAAATAAGCCGGCTCGCGCAGGGTTTGGGGGAATGTCCTTCCGGTTGATCAGGGAACCTCAAAGCCCGACGGGTCAACGGCTTGCGGCCGCTGTCCGCAGGTTGTCCAAAGGGTTATTCACGTTTTTTGGGGATAACTGGGGATGCATGAATTCCCGGGTCGTTGTGCGGTAGAAGTTATTTGTTACATTAACGGGGGATCGTGCCCGTGCGCCCTGGTCATGCTAAATGACAACAGATAAGTGAAAATTAAGAGAAATTAGCTATTTTTAATGGTTTTTGTTGGTAAGTTCGCGTTGTTGCGACGTTGAATGAGTTCAGGCGGTTTCCTACCATTGCGCCTTCTGCAACAAGGAGTCGTCGATGCTGGTCACCACCGTAACCCGAAATTCCGAAACCTTTTCGGCCGATGCCGCCCTCGCACTCTTCGAGCTGCCGTTTCTGGAACTGATCTACAAGGCACAGACGGTGCACCGCGCACATCATCCGGCAAATGCCGTGCAGCTGTCCACGCTGCTTTCCATCAAGACGGGTGCCTGTAGCGAAGACTGTGCGTATTGCCCGCAGTCCCGGCATCACGATACGGGGCTGGAGCCCGAGCGGCTGGCCGAACTGGAAGTAGTGGTGGGGGCGGCAAAGGCTGCGCGTGAGCAGGGGGCCCAGCGCTTCTGCATGGGAGCGGCGTGGCGCTCACCTACCGAGCGTCAGCTCGATCATGTGATCGAGATGGTCGAGGCGGTGAAGGCGCTGGGCATGGAAACGTGCGTGACGCTGGGCATGCTGAAACCCGGGCAGGCGCAGCGGCTGCGCGAGGCGGGGCTGGATTACTACAACCATAACCTCGACACATCGCCGGAGTTCTACGGCAATATCATCACGACCCGCACGTATCAGGACAGGCTCGACACGCTCGAGGCCGTGCGTGAGGCGGGCATCAAGGTGTGCTGCGGCGGCATCGTGGGCCTGGGCGAGTCGCGTCGCGAACGTGCGGGGCTGATCGCGCAGCTGGCGAACCTCGATCCGTATCCCGAATCCGTGCCCATCAATAACCTGGTGCGTGTGGCCGGTACGCCGCTGGAAGACGTGCCGCCGGTCGACGAATTTGAGTTCGTGCGCACCATTGCCGTGGCGCGTATTGCCATGCCAAAGGCCGTGCTGCGCCTGTCGGCCGGCCGCACGGAAATGAGTGACACCATGCAGGCGCTGTGCTTCATGGCGGGGGCCAATTCGATCTTTTACGGCGACGCGCTGCTCACCACGGCGAATCCTCAGCAGGAACGCGATAAGGCGCTCATGCAGCGGCTGGGCCTGCATGTCATGGACGGAGACGGCGGCGCCACGACGTGTGCGGTGGAGAACGAAAGCGCGGGCGCACCCCAGCGGGATGCGCTGCCGGCGTAAGCATGCCGGTCAGGCATTCACAAGCTGCGAGGCCTGGGGTGCCTTGGCTGCGGCGCGGGGGAAATACCCTTCGGTGTGGATGAACTCGGGCCTGGCACCGCGCTCCAGCGCCGCCAGTCTGCAGCTTTCGACGAATTCCGGCTTGCCTGCGATGAACACGCTGTAGCCGGAGAGGTCGGGAAACAGCTCTGGCAGCAGGGCGGGAATGCGCCCGTGCAGCATGCCTTCCTTTTGTTCGCCAGTGAGCGTGGGCATGAATCGGAAGCGCCGGTGGCGGGCCTGCAGGTAGGCGATGAGCCCGTGCCCGTAGACGTCGTCGGCCGTGCGGGCCGAGAACAGCAGCCGCACGGGTTGCTTGAAGCCCCGCCGCAACGCCGTTTCGGTCAGTGACAGAATGGGGGCGAGCCCCGAGCCCGCCGCCATGCACAGAATGGGGGTTTCGACCGCCGGGTCGCCGATGAAGGTGCCATACGGCCCCGACACCTTGATCATGTCGCCCACCTGCACCGTGTCGTGCAGCCAGCGGCTGGTGGCACCGTGTTCTTCGCGCGTGATCTGCACCGCAAGTTCGCCGTCGGGTCGTGGCGCGTTGGCGAGCGAGTAGGAGCGCAGCGGTGCCCCGGCCTGCGGATCGCCCAGCATGACGTACTGGCCGGGCCAGAAGCGCATGGTGTTGCCCAGGGGGCGCAAACGCAATTCCACAATGCGCGGGGTGCGGGGCAGGCGTTCCGTGACCAGGTGCAGCATGTTTTCGCGAGGGGGGAACAGCTTCGGCTTGGCATCGGCGGTTCCCCATTCGATGACGAGTTCCTCGCTGAGCGGCTTGGCCATGCACATGAGGCCGTATCCCTGCCGGCGCTCTTCGTCGGACAGGGCCATATCGAGCACCATGCCCTGGTCGAACTCGCCTTCCAGCACCTTCACCTTGCATTCCCCGCAGGCACCGGCGCGGCAATTGTTGGGCATGGCGAAGCCTGCTTTTTCGACCGCCGACAGCACGGTTTCGCCCGGCCCGCACTCGATCTCGTGACCCGAAGGGTGCAGCGTGATACGGCTCATGATTCAGTTCCTGTGCGGTGTCAGAACACCGGAATGATGTCCTTCATGTTGATGTCGGTGACCTCTTCGCCCGAGATGCCCACTTCCGGGATGGCGGGGAAGGGAATGTCGTACTTGTCGAGCACACCCTTGAGGTTCAGCATGGCCTTGCGCCAGTTCTCTTTCTTCTGGTCGTACTCGGGAATGTGGAACCCGGCGTCGCGTGCAACGGCTTCGGCTTCGCGCTGGACGGCGATGAAGTCTTCGGGCAGATCCCAGAAGTCGGCGGGCGGCTCGAACAGTACGGCAGAAAGGAACAGGTAGCCGGCACGCACCTGCTTGGTGATGATGGACTTGTTGGTGGTGTCCATCTTGGGGTAGTCGCGTTCCATGAGCGCCATGCAGATCGCCATGTGTCGGCCTTCGTCGCGCCCGATGTTGCGGAAGGCTTCCTTGAACACCGGTTCGGTACAACCTGCGGCCATCTGGTGGAAGATGGTGGCGGCGGCGATTTCACCCATGAGGAATGAACTGAACAGCACGGCCAGGTCGTACTTGGGTACAGCCGACTTGTAGCCTGTCCAGTACCGGCCGCCGTTGTAGTACAGCCAGGCGGCGTTGCGGTGCAGCTTGCGGCCCAGTTCGGTCTTCGGCTCGTAGGTAAGCGGGTCGGGGTGACCCAGCAGTTTGGTGATGGCCAGGCCGCACATCTGTTCGTGATTCTGTTCGTCGCGCGTGACCGAAAAGAAGCAGCGGCGCACGGCGTCTTCCTCGTGCACTTCATAGGTCTTGATGAAGGCCTCGGCAAATACGGGGGGCGCGGAGGCATCGAACACGGAAAGCAGTGTCCACCAGTAGGCGATGGCTTCGCGTTCTTCCCAGGTGTAGTCCTCCGGGTCGAAGGTGTCCCAGGGCAGTTCCTGCGGATTCCAGGCTTCGCGAAGCGAGGCGTCCCAGATTTCTTCCAGCTTGGCGGTGCCGGCATGCCACGACAGCGGATACACGTTCGGCTGCGGTGTGGCGGGGGGGTAGGGCATGGTGTGGGCGAGCTTTTCGCTGTGGCTCATGGCTGTCTCCGTGTGCGGCGCCTGCGCTCGTGCCGCTGCTTATCGGTATGAAGGGAGCTGCGCAGTTTGTACCTCGATTATTGAGCCAATAACTAATATGTGTCAATAATAACGTATCAATATAAAAAATCGTATCATAAAAGAGCGTACAAAGAGTGCGGCGAAAACGGCGTCGCCCGCCGTACCCGATACGTTGGTTCAGCAGGTCAGCAGGGCTGAACGGGTGCCGTGAGACTCAGCGGGGCAGACCGCCGAAGCGCTCGTAAAAGTACTCTGCGCAGGGCGCTGCGTCGGGGTCTTCCTCGCGCAGTGCGCCCATGATGAAGTCTTCGGCCCGCTTGTAGGTCATGCTGTACACCTCCCTGCACAGCTCGTACGCGATCTTGCCCGCCCAGTCTTGCGGCAGCAGCTCGATGGGCAGCTGGGGATCATGCAGTAACGTGCGCCGGTACTCGTGAATGAGCAAGCCACGGATGATGAAGGCCTGTTCGGCCGCAATATCGCCGCCTGCCGCACGAATCATGTCGGGCAGAGGCCGGAAGTGTTCAATGAAGCTTTCGTAATTGCGGCTGATTTCTTCGAGCGGCCAGTATTCGTTCACGAGTTCGGGCAACGGCCGGCCCTCGATGTCTTGCGCCTGCGTCATGGTGGTGACGAATACGTCGCGGTGCACCCCATAGCTGTGCAGGATTTCCTGCAGGGTTTCGCGATCGGGGTTCGGGTGTACGAATACCGTTGGAGACAGCGCGCTGAAGCCTTCCCACGTCAGTTCCTTGCGCAGCTCGCTACGCGTTTGCGGATTCAGTGTTCCGGTGGTGGCAAAAACCAGTGTCCAGTAGCCCGGCCACGCGAGATAGGTGGGTGAGTAGACCCGCCGGTAGGCCCGGGTGAAGCGTCGCGCGGCGCTGTCGCGCAGCGTATACAGGCTGCGCCGACCCTCGCGGAGCCCGCTCAGCCAGCCGTCTTCCGCAAGCCGAAAGACGCTGGTGCGCACCAGGCGGTCGTTGATGCCGAAGGGGGCCAGAAGGCGAATCAGGCTTCCCAGCCACAGCGCACCGCCGTGCGGCAGAATGGCATCGCCAAAGAGTGTCATGACCAGGGATTTCGCGCGGGGCGGATTGGTTTCCAGTAAGCGGTTGGCCCATTCCTGCAGGGCCTGAGATTGAGTCGTTGGCATGCTTGACGGTAATCGGAACACACAGCGCAGCGCTGCGGGGGAACCTGCAATATGACGCATTTCCCCGTAACTATGCAAGTTTAAAGTGTCATTCAGGAATTCCGGTCATCTGCGGTAAACCGTATCATCAATGGGCAGTGGCTTCTGTTTACAGATACGGGCTCGCCAGCCAGATGATGCGGTTGCGCAGGCGTTTGCGAAACGGAATTGCCGCGAGAGATTCCAGCGTCACCAGTTCCGAGTGTGAAATTTCCAGGTCGATCAGGTCTTCGATCTGCCGCGCAAGGCGCCGGCTGTAGATCTCCATGTCGAGCTCGAAATTCAAGCGCAGGCTGCGCGGATCGAAGTTGGACGAGCCGATCAGCGACCAGGCCCCGTCGATCGTGGTGAGCTTGGAATGGTTGAAGTTGCCGGCGGCCCGCCACACCCGGCAACCGGCGCGCACGACCTGATCCAGCTGGGCCGTCATGGCGTAGTTCACCAGGCGCAGGTTGTTCTGGCCGGGTATGACGATATCGACCAGGACCCCGCGGCGCGCCGCCGTATTGATGGCCCCCAGCAGGACCTGATCGGGCAGGAAATACGGTGACTGAATGCGAATATGGTGCTGCGCGACGGCAAACGCGCCCAGCAGCAGGCTGTGCGTGCTGGCCACATAGCGGTCGGGCCCCGAATGAATGCAGCGTGCTGCCACATGCGGGGTGGGCGGATCCCAGTCGTGCGCCACCCAGCGGTCGAACGCAAGGGTCTCTTTGGTGGTGAACTCCCAGTCATGCGCAAACACCGCCATCAGCTGCACCACGACCGGCCCTTCGATACGGAAATGCGTGTCGCTGCCCACCTTGTCGCCCGCGACGTTCGACACGAAGTGCTCGCGAATGTTCATGCCGCCCGTAAAGCCCACGCGGCCATCGACCACCAGAATCTTGCGGTGGCTGCGCAGGTTCGCATACGGCATGCGCATGCCCAGCGGGTTGGTCATGAACAGTGCATAGGGGATGTTGTTGCGGCGCAGTGCCCACGTGATGTTGGGTGGCCGCGAATAGCGTACGCCGATCGCGTCGATCAGCACCCGGATCTCGACCCCGCGGCGGTGGGCCCGGGCAAGCGCCTCGACGAACAATTTGCCTTGCGAGTCGTTGTCGAAGATATAGGTTTGCAAAGCAATGGTGCGCTGCGCCCCGTCGATCGCCGCGATCATGGCGGGGTAGGCCTCATCGCCGCTGCGCAAAATCTGCACGTGATTGCCGTCGCGCAGTGCAAACCGGCTGATGCGGTTGCTGAGCGTGCGCAGCGACACGAATTGCGGCGCGGCCAGTCGGGCCACGTCGATGGGGGCGAGCGGGGTGCCCAGCGTGTACTGACGCAAGCTGCGATTGCGCTGATCGGAAATGTGATCGTGGCGAATGCGGTTGATGCCGGCAATCAGGTAGGCCAGCGGACCCAGCAGCGGTGACATGATGATGACCCCGACCCAGGCGATGGCGGCCCTGACGTCGCTCTTGGTCATGGCCGCGTGCACGGCGGCAGTGCTGCCGACCGCAATGCTCAGCAGCAGGGCAAGATGCGGCCAGTACTCGTCGAAGAGCAGTTGCAGGGTCGTCATGCCTATACGCCGTGTAATAGGGGGCGGGGGTCGCAGAGAAGCTCCGAGTTTACCCTAGCCATCGGGCCGCGGCCCGCTATTTGCTTGAGTTACGCCAGGAGCGGGCAACGCTGTGCATGTACACGACACGCACATGGCCCGCCGCAATCACGAAACAGGAGAATCTCATGCGTTCCGTCCTTCTTTGGCTGCTCGGCATACCCATCCCCATCATTATTCTGATCGCGATCTTCACTTAATGAGGTCAGGCTGAAGACCTCGCGATGCAGGTGGCCACGGGCGGCACGTCTGCCCGCGCCCCGCATGCAGTACGCAGACGCCGTCTGCATCCCACAGCGCTTGTAGTAGAAAAAAAAGCCCGGCTCGCGCCGGGCTTTGTCGTGTTCGGGGTATCGGCAGATTGGGGCTTAGCCGGGTACGAGGATGCAGAGAACGGTACGCGTCGCCTCAACGGGCCGCGCGACATCGCACAGCGTAACGTCCGTGCCGCGTCTGTCAATGCTGCGCGGAGCGGTCTTTCAGATCGGTAGCACCCGACTGACTGGCGCAGTGCGCGCAGCAATACATGGACGCGCCCTGTTCCAGGCCATGGCCGATGATTGGAACATCGCAATGGGCGCAGCGTGGAGCCACCGTGCGAATCGCACATTCGAAGCTGTCGAAGGTGTAGGTGCGGCCGCCCTGGGTGAGCTGGAAGGCCTTGTCATAATCGTTTCCGCAGGAATCACAACGTGCCATGGGAGTCTCCTGTGTACTGTACGGATGTTGGAAGGGGCTGCAGACGCGGGATGCGCGTGACAGCGCGTGACGGTGTCACGGTTTGGGATCGTCCTGTTCACGTTTGCGAATGATCAGGGGGGTGTCGTCTTGGGGTTTGAACAGGCCGCCTTCGATCCCTTGCGCGTTCGGGTCGCCGTCAAACTGAGTGGCACGGTCGTCTTCGTTACGTTGCGTGCGCTCCGCTTCCTTTCGGTTGGCTTCTTCCAGCCCCTTTTGGGTGTCGCGCGCAATATCGCTTTGTGATGGCATGGTCGTTCTCCGTCGAGACATGAATGCATGACGGAGCAAGCGGCGCGCCTGTGTGCTGACGGTACGGGTGCATGCATACCGGTAAAAGCGCCTTGTACAGGCGCAAAAAAGCCCGCACAACGGCGGGCTTCGTCGGCGCATGGTACCAAAGCTGGTTCATGCCGCCATTTCGGGGTTTTGCTATTTTTCAAAACCCGCATGTTTTGTGGGGTGACCGATGGGACTCGAACCCACGACAACCGGAATCACAATCCGGGACTCTACCAACTGAGCTACGGTCACCACTTGTTCGTTCGGGTGCTGCGATTAAAGCGTTGCCCCGTTCGAAAGAAAATGGATTCTAGCATATTCCTGTAAAGGTGTGCCAGCGGGGCTTACGCCGTCAAATCGGTGTTTGCCGGTGAACGGCCGGCGCGTTATCGTAGGGCCGAACCAACAAGAATGTTAGGGAAACGATCAATGGCTCAACTCTTCGTTGTTCACCCCGAGAATCCGCAGTCCAGGCTGCTTACCCAAGCAGGCCAGCTGCTGGCCGAAGGCGGTCTGGTAGCCATTCCAACCGATTCCAGTTACGCCGTGGTGGCGCGACTCGACGACAAATCGGCCGCTGAAGCGCTGCGCCGCCTGCGCGGCCTCGACGAGCGGCATCACCTTACGCTGCTGTGCCGCGACCTTGCGGAAATCAGCCATTTTGCTCGCGTCGACAACCGTCAGTACCGCTTTTTGAAGCTGGCCACACCTGGCGCCTACACCTTCATTCTCGAGGCCACCAAAGAAGTGCCCCGGCGCGTCTCGCATCCTTCGCGCAAAACTATCGGTATTCGTGTGCCCGATCACCGCATTGCGCTTGCGTTCATCGAGGCGGCGGGCACTCCGCTCATGTCCACCACACTCATTCCCGAGGGTGAAGATCAACCCCTGAACGACGCGCAGGAAATCTTTCAGCGCTACGGTCATGCCCTGGCGGCCGTGGTCGATGGGGGGCCGTGCTCGCTGTCGTCCACTACGGTGATCGACCTCACCGGTCAGTCGCCCGAAGTCTTGCGGCGCGGGCAGGGCGATCTTGCTGCAGTGGGGCTCGACTAACACGCCCATACCCGATGTCCGAGCTTATCCAGGCGATCACGGTTTACGCGCTTCCCGTGATATTTGGCATTACGCTGCATGAAGCCGCACATGGTTATGTTGCACGCATGTTCGGCGATCCCACCGCCTGGCAAGCTGGTCGCATCAGCCTGAACCCCATTCGTCATATCGACCCGGTGGGCACCATCGTGGTGCCCCTGGTGCTGCTGTTCTCCACCAAAATGCTGGGGGGCAGCGGGTTGCTCTTCGGCTGGGCCAAACCCGTGCCGGTCGACTGGAGCCGCCTGCGCAATCCCAAGCGGGACATGGCCTGGGTGGCGCTGGCCGGCCCGGCCTCGAATCTGGTGATGGCCATTCTGTGGGCCATTACGCTTCGCCTTCTGGCCGAAAGCGGGGCTTCGGCCAGCGACTTCTGGGCGCGAATGGCCATCGCCGGCGTGCAGGTCAATCTGATCCTCATGGCGTTGAATCTGGTGCCGCTGCCGCCGCTCGATGGCGGGCGCATCGTGTGCAGCCTTTTGCCCAACCGTATGGCCTACCAGTATTCGCGCATCGAGCCCTATGGCATCCTGATCCTGATTCTGCTCATGTTCACCGGCATGCTCTGGTTCGTGCTGGAACCCTTCCTGTTGTTCGGGCATGCCATCATCGAATGGTTTTTGTGACCTATGCAGAGCATATAAAGGTAAACTTGCGTGTTAGGTTCGGCGAAGCGCGCCGCAGGCGCCATGCCGATGTGTCACTGGAGATCAACTTAAATTATGGCTAGTACGGATTCCTCGATTCCCATGTTCCAGGGCAGCATGGTGGCCCTTGTCACACCCATGCACCCCGATGGCAGCCTTGATCTCGACACGTTCCGAAAACTTATCGATTGGCATGTTGCCGAGGGTACCGACGCCTTGGTCGTGGTAGGCACCTCGGGCGAGTCGCCCACCGTCGATTTCGACGAACACCGCGAACTGCTGCGCGTGGCGGTTGAGCACGCGGCCGGGCGCATTCCCGTCATTGCAGGCACGGGTGGCAATTCCACAAGCGAAGCTATCCGTCTTACCCAAGACGCAAAGGAAGTCGGCGCGCAGGCGGGGCTTTCCGTCGCGCCGTATTACAACCGCCCCACGCAGGAAGGCCTGTATCAGCATTTCCGTACCATCGCTGAAGCGGTCGATCTGCCCATGATCCTGTACAACGTGCCGGGCCGCTGTGTGGCCGACATTTCGCACGAAACCACGCTGCGCCTGGCCGAGATTCCCAATATCGTGGGCATCAAAGACGCCACCGGCGATCTGGGCCGCGGCGCGCTGTTGCTGCGCGACGTGCCGGAAGGCTTCATGGTCATCAGCGGCGACGACGCCACGGCCGCGGGGCTCATGCTGCTGGGCGGGCATGGCAACATCTCGGTCACCGCCAACGTCGCACCGCGCCTCATGCACGAACTGTGCATGGCGGCCATCGCCGGCGACGCGTTGCGCACCCGCGAAATCAATGCACGCCTCGCGCGCCTGAACAAGGTGCTGTTCGTCGAAGCCAACCCCATTCCCGTGAAGTGGGCATTGGCTGAAATGGGGCGCACCGAACTGGGCTACCGCCTGCCGCTCGTACCGCTTTCTCCGCAGTATCACGACCTTGTCCGCAGTTCCCTGAAAGAAGCAGGCTTACTCTGAACATGACCAACCACTTCAAGAAGACATGCAGGATCGGGTCGGCTATCGGCCTGAGTGCGCTGCTGCTGTCCGGCTGCTCCACCGTGAATCAGGCCCTGGGCCTTGAAGAGCCCGTCGATTACAAAAGTACGGTCGCCGGCGACCCGCTCAGCATTCCGCCCGATCTCACGCAGGCCAATCGCGACGCGCGTTACGTGGCACCTGAAGGCGTCACGACATTCTCGCAGTATGCCGCGGCACAGGCCGATCAGCCCGCCACGGGCCAGAGCCAGGTGCTGCCGCAGCACGACGATATCGAGGTCAAGCGCGACGGCGACCTGAGGTGGCTGGTCGTACACCGTCCGGTGGAAGACATCTACCCGCAGCTGCTCGAGTTCTGGAACGAGCAGGGCTTCACGATCCGTTCCGAAGACCCGCGCACGGGTCTTATCGAAACCGACTGGGCCGAAAACCGGGCCAAGATCCCCGAAGGCTGGATTCGCTCGATTCTGGGCTCGATCATCGACCAGGTGTTCGACAGCGGCGAACGCGAACGCTTTCGCATGCGTCTCGAGCGCGTGGATGCCAACCGGTCGGAAATCTATATCAGCCACCAGCACATGTACGAGCAGCCCACGGCTGATGGCGCGGCATTCCGCTGGGTGCATGGCAAAGAAGACCCGGGCCTGAACGCGGCCATGCTGGCGCGCCTCATGGTGTTCCTGGGCACCGACGTGAAGACGGCATCGGGCCGCATTGCCGAGGCCGAGAAGGTCGATACGCAACCCTCGGTGCAGGCCGTGCCCGACCGCACCGCGCTGGCACTGAACGAATCGTTCGACCGTGCATGGCGCCGTGTGGGCGTGGCCATCGATTCGGCCGGCTTCTCGGTTGAAGACCGCGACCGTTCCCAGGGCGATTACTACATCCGCTATCTCGACGCCGACACGGGCGAAAAGATCGAACAGCAGAACTTCTTCGGTCGCCTGTTCGGTGGCAAGAATACGGCCGAGCCGGTTTCGTACCGCATTCATGTGCAAGAGCAGGGCGGCGGTTCGCTCGTCACCGTGCTCGACGCCAACGGCGTGGTTCAGGAAGACGCCACGGCCAAGCGCATTCTGGCCGTACTCGTGGAAAACATGGCGCAGTAATCAGGCGCCTCGGGGCGGCCGGGTGCGTCCCCGGCCCGCCGCCTTCATTCCCGGCTCAGTCCTCCTGGTAGTGCAGCCAGCCCCAGGCGATCCAGTCGCGCAGCGTGGCCTCTTCCTTCTTCGTCAACGCATTCAGCAGGGCCTGCGAACACGCCAGTTCGCGCGTGTCGGCCAGTTCACGCATGTGCGGGCTGGCCTTCACCGGCGCCACCTCGCCGTTGATGTAGAGTTCCTTCTTCCGGTACATCATGCGCGTGCAGCGGTCGAGCACCAGCCGGCCCACCGCCGGTAGCGGTTCGTGATCGGGCAGTACGTCGTCACCCGGAATGAAATCGGCATTGTCGGGCAGTTCGGTGAGCCATTGACCCAGAAACCGCGCAGCCAGCTTGCGGTTGGCCTTGACCTTGCGCACGGCCTCGAGGGCCGCATCGATCAGGCCGTCAGGCAGGCGTGCCGGTGTCGCGGTGGCCGGCGTGCCGGGGTCTTTATAGGTCGCGTCGAGCACGGGCCCCCGAATCACCGGCCGGGCGTACAGCCCGTCGCCGTTGCCCAGATTGGCCATGAGCTGGTCGGACATCGCGTGCAGCATGCCGTAGGCGAGCGCTCCTTCGGTGGGAGCCCGAAAGCCGATCGAGAGCGTCATGCAGTTGAAGGATTCGGCAATGCCGTCGTGCGCCACGTGCGGCGGCAGGTACAGCATGTCGCCCGGTTCCAGAACGAATTCCTGCTCGGCCTCGAAGCGCTGCAGAATTTTGCAGGGGATGTCGGGTACCAGCTCAAGATCGGTTTGCTGACTGATGCGCCAGCGCCGCTTGCCGACCCCCTGCAGCAGGAAGACGTCATAGCTGTCGAAGTGCGGGCCGACCCCGCCGCCCTTGGTGGCCACGCTGATCATCAGATCGTCGAGCCGCGCATCGGAAATGAAGCGAAAGCGCCGCATGAGCTCGGCCATGCCGTCGTCGTGCAGGTCGACCCCTTGCGCCAGCACGGTCCAGCCCGGCTGGCGGGCGGAAGGCAAGCGCTCGAAGGGGCCACGCTCCATGTGCCAGCCTTCGTCGTCCTGCCAGATCAGGCGCGATTCCACTTCTTCGCGCTGCACCAGCTTGCGAATGTCTGCCGGGCTCAGGTGCGGCTTGAAACCGGGAATGGCCTGGCGGATCAGCAGGGGCCGCTGCTGCCAGTAGTCGCTCATGAATTCCTGGGGCGTGAGGCCGCCGAGCAGAGTGAGGGGTTCGTCGATGTTCATGATGCTGCGGTGTCCTGAGCAGGGGGCGTGGCCGTGAAAAAAAGCTGCGGGCAGTGTATCAAAATGTGTACGGAATCGCGGGTCATTGCGGGCGGGCGTTGGCGTGCAGTTCGTAGAGCACGTCAAGTGCTTCGCGCGGCGTGAGCTGGTCGGGGTCGAGCTCGCGCAGCGCTGCCAGCAGGGCCCGCGCCTGGTCCAGTTCCTGGCTAGCGGTGCCCGGTTCGACGGCGTATTCGTGGTCAGCCGCGATATCGGGAGCGGGGGTGTCTTCCGTGCCCGTGGCAGAGCCGAACAGATCGAGCTGCGGCGTGGCCACGCCCAGCGCTTCCAGTCGTGCAAGCTCGCGGCTGGCGTGCCGGATCACCGGCGCCGGCACGCCGGCGCGTTGCGCCACCTGAATGCCGTAGCTGCGGCTGGCCGGCCCGGGGCGCACCTCATGCAGAAACACGATGCCCGAGGGCGATTCGGCCGCAGCCAGGTGCACATTGGCGGCGGTGGGTACCTCGCTGGGCAGGCGGGTGAGCTCGAAGTAATGTGTGGCGAAGAGCGTGAGCGCCTGGTTGTGCGAGAGCAGGCGGTGCGCAATGGCCCAGGCGAGCGCCAGGCCGTCGTACGTGGACGTGCCGCGGCCGATTTCGTCCATCAGCACCAGGCTGTGGGCCGTGCTGGCCTGCAGGATGCCTGCCGCCTCGGTCATCTCCATCATGAAGGTGGAGCGCCCGCCTGCGAGATCGTCGCCCGCGCCGATACGCGTGAAGATGCGATCGATGCTGCCGATGCGCGCGGCTTTGGCCGGCACGAAGCTGCCGGTGCGTGCCAGCAGCGCGATGAGCGCCGTCTGGCGCATGTAGGTTGATTTGCCGCCCATGTTGGGGCCGGTGATCAGCAGCATGCGGCGCGTGGGGCCCATGGTGCAATCGTTGGGCGTGAAGCGCTCGATGCTGCGCTCCACCACGGGATGGCGACCCGCCTCGATGGCAATTTCCGGCATGTCGGTAAGCTCGGGGGCCACCCAGTCGTTGTCGCGTGCGTGGGCGGCCAGTGTGGCCAGTGCATCGATTTGCGCCAGGGCCGCTGCACAACGACTGATCGCCACGGCGTGACCCGCCAGGGTGTCGAGCAGCTGCTCGAACAGCCACTTCTCGCGGGCCAGGCTGCGTTCCTGTGCCGACAAGACTTTGTCTTCCCAGCTTTTCAGCTCGGGCGTGATGTAGCGTTCGGAATTCTTGAGTGTCTGGCGGCGGCGGTAGTCATCGGGCACCTTGTCGGCCTGCCCGCGCGACACCTCTATGAAGAACCCGTGCACGCGGTTGTATTCTACCCGCAGATTGGGGATGCCGGTGCGCTCGCGTTCCCGCGCTTCCAGTTCCATGAGGAACTCGCCGCTGTCGGAGGCGAGCCGGCGCAGCTCATCGAGTTCTGCGTCGTAGCCGCTGGCCAGCACGCCGCCGTCACGGATCTGCTGGGCGGGTTCTTCCGCAATGGCCTGCGCAAGCAGGGCCGCGATGTCGGGGTCGAGCTCCAGGTCGGCGCGCAGGGTGTGCAGGCCCTGGCCTTCCATATAGCGTTCTGCCAGGAAACTGCACAGTTCGGGCAACAGCTGCAGGCTGTCGCGCAGGCTGGCCAGTTCACGCGGGCGCACCGAGCGCAGCGAAATGCGCGTGGCAATGCGCTCCAGATCAGGCACACGGGCGAGGCTGCGGCGCAGCATGTCGAGGGGCTCTTCGGCGTCAAGCCCACTCGAGGGCGCCGGCGACAACAACGTGGTGATGACCTGCTGGCGCTCGAGCACCGCTGCATTGCTGCGCAGCGGGTGATGCAGCCAGCGACGCAGCAGACGGCTGCCCATGGGTGTCGCGCAGCGATCTAGCGTGGAAAAGAGGGTGGGGCCGTCTTCCCCGCTGATCGTTTCGGTGAGTTCCAGATTGCGTCGGCTCACGGGATCGAGCACCACGTAATCGCCACCATGATCGACGTGTATGCCGTGCACGTGCTCGAGTGTCTGGCTTTGCGTGCGGCTCACGTAGCGCAGCAGCGCTCCGGCCGCGCAGGTGGCAGCCGGCACGTCGCCCAGGCCCAGGCCCTGCACCGAGTCAACCTTGAAATGGGTTTGCAGCGTGTGCTGCGCGCCATCGGGTTCAAAATGCCAGTCGGGCACGCGGCTCAGCGGCGCGTGAATCGAAAGGTTCTGCCGGGCGCTTTCCGCACACACCACTTCGGCCGGATCGATGCGGTGCAGCTCGGTATCGAGCATGTCGGGCGCACATTCGGTGACGCGAAAGTCGCCGTTGGCCACGTTCATCCAGGCCAGGCCACAGCGCTCGCTGCGCCCCTTGCGCTGCACCCATACCGCCGCAATCATGCGGTCGGCCTTGCTGGGCAGCAGGGCGTCGTCGGTAAGCGTACCCGGTGTGACGATGCGTACGATCTTGCGCTCTACCGGCCCCTTGCTGGTGGCCGGGTCGCCGATCTGCTCGCAGATCGCTACCGATTCCCCCAGCGCCACGAGGCGCGCAAGATAGCCTTCCACCGAATGAAACGGCACGCCGGCCATGGGCACGGGCGCGCCGTTCGACATGCCACGCTTGGCCAGCGTGAGGTTGAGCAGGCGTGCTCCGCGCTCGGCGTCTTCATAGAAGAGCTCGTAGAAGTCGCCCATGCGGTAGAACAGCAGGTGGTCGCCAGCCTCGGCCTTGAGCTTGAGGTACTGGCGCATCATGGGTGTGTGGTTGGCGAGATCTGGGTGAGGCATGTATCAGGAAGACGAGAATCGAGTCTGCAAACGATGTATGAGTCTAACTGATGGGGTGTGCACGCAAAAAAAAACCTGTGGCAGGTTCCCCCACCACAGGCAAACGCATATCCGCAGGTTTGAAGCTTTAATTCATCACCGCAACGCTTACAGCGCCGCGCTCACAATGATCTCCACCAGCAGTTCAGGGCGCGCCAGTTTGGCTTCGCAGGTGGCGCGGGTGGGCATGTTGTTGCGGTCGGCCCATTCGGCCCACACGGCGTTCATGCCGGCGAAGTCGCGGTCAATATCTTTCAGCCAGATCTGCACGTTCAGCAGGCGCGACTTGTCGGTGCCGGCTTGGGCCAGGTAGCCATCGATCTTGGCCAGCACGTCGCGGGTCTGGGCCTGGATATCGCCATCGAGGTTGCTGGCGGTGACACCGGCAACGTGCACGACGCCGTTGTGAATCACAATGCGGCTCAGGCGCTCGTTGCTGTCGATGCGTTTGATTTCGGTGCTCATGTGTTCTCCTGTTGAGTGAAGCGGTTGACCCGGAACGGGTGGATGGGCAGGCGTGATTCGCCGTGTTCCACCAGGTCAGCCATGATTTCCCCGATGATGGGGCTAAGTTCGAAGCCGTGTGCCGAAAACCCGAAGGCGTGAAAGACGCCGGGGCTGGCCACGCTGGGCCCGATGACCGGAATCTGGTCGGGCAGGAAGCCTTCGACGCCGGCCCAGGCGCGCACCACCTGCATGTTGCGCAGGTGTGGAAAGAGGTCGGTGACGGTAATGGCGCTGTTGCGCATCGTGGCCATGTCCACTATGGCATGGCGCCCCACCGGGTCGGCCTCGCAGCGCAGGCTGCCACCGATCACCACCGTGCCATTGGCATATTGCTTGAATGACAGCGGCCGGCCCATGGCGCCCAGCACGGGTTCCACGAAGGGTGCCACGCGCTGCGTGACCATCAGCATCAGGCCGTCGGCAAGCAGGGGCACGGGGTCGCCCACCTGTTCGGCGAGTTCGCCCGCCCAGGCGCCGGCCGTGTTGATCACGATGGGCGCTTCGTACGTGCCGCGCTGCGTCTGCACGTGCCACACCCCCGCTTCGTGCCACAGGCGTGTCACACGCTGCTGCTCCAGAATCTCGGCACCGGCGCGTTCGGCCGACGCACGAAAGGCGGTCACGACGTGATAGGGGTAGGCGTAGCCGTCATCCTTCACCCATATGCCGCCCAGAACGTGATGCGACATGCTGGGCACGAGTTCGCGCACCGTGGCCTGATCGGCCCAGGTTTCGTGGGTGTAGCCCAGTGCTTCCAGTTCGGCGATGCGCGCCTTGGCGGCTGCCACGTCGGCGTCGGTTTCGCAGACCTGCAGCTGGCCACTGGGTACGAAGCCGCCGTCGTGGCCGGCGAATTCTTCCATGTGGTGCCAGATGCGATCGCGTGCCGCCAGCGACAGCGGAATCTCGGCGACGTGGCGGCCCAGCGTGCGCACGCCGCCGGCGTTCACGCCCGAGGAATGGCGGCCGCAGTACTCCGCTTCCAGCAGCCGCACCGAAACGCCGCGTCGCGCCAGGTGCACGGCGCTGGAAAGCCCTTGCAGGCCGCCGCCCACGATAATGACGTCGCTGCTGCGGGCCGAGGCTGGCCGCGCCGGGGGGCGATTGCCCTGAGCCCGCGCGGGGCGTGTGAAACGGGCCGCCAGCGTCATGGGTCGATCTGCGCAAGCTGGCCCAGTGTCAGGGCCTTGATGGGCGGGCGGATGCGGTAATAGCCCACATCCTGTGGCGACTGGCCGCTTGCCTGGGCGATGACTTCCGTGACGGTCAGCCCGCACATGCGGCCCTGGCAGGGGCCCATGCCGCAACGGCTGAACGACTTGGTCTGGTTCGGGCCGGTGCAGCCCAGCGCCACCTGTTCACGGATGCTGCCTGCAGTGACTTCCTCGCAGCGGCACACCAGCACGTCGTCCTCAGGGATGCGGAAGGCGTCGCGCGGCCGGTACTGGCGGTTCAGGAAGGGGCGAATCGCCAGATGCGAGGCAATTTCCGCGCGCAGTGTGGCGGCTTCCTGCCACAAGCCTGCGTGCCCCGTGGGGTTCAGCTGGCGCAGTACGCCCAGTGCGGCCAGGTCGCCCTGCAGCGCGGCGACCAGCGCGCCGCCGATCGAGGCGCCGTCGCCCGCCACGTAGATGCCCGGCACCGACAGCTCGCACCATTCGGTGAGAGTGGGCACCCAGCACAGCTGATCGGTATCCCATTCATGTTCGGCCCGCAACGACCACGTGATCTGCGTATTGGGCACCACGCCCTGGTGCAGCAGGCACAGTTTGGCGTCGAGCGAATGCTGGCGCCCGTCTGCGCTGAAGCGCACCCGCTCCAGTGCGTCGGTGCCTTCCAGGCGCAGGTCTTCAATGCCGCGGTAGAACGGCACCTCGGCGTTCTTGATTTCGCGCAGCATGCTCAGGCCTTTGTGCGCGTAGCGCCAGCCCTTGAGCAGACCGCGCCCGTGGCGCCAGGCGAGCTTCCAGTCGGTACCCGCCGTGGTGTCGAGGATGGCGCGAATCTTTACGCCCGCGCGCAGGTATTGCACGGCCAGCAGATACAGAAGCGGCCCACAGCCGGCCAATACGACCGGCTCGGACGGCACCAGCGACGCGCTCTTGAGCAGAATCTGCCCCGCTCCGGCCGTCATCACGCCCGGCAGGGTCCAGCCCGGTACAGGGAAGGGTCGCTCCATGGCACCGCTGGCAACGATGATGGCCTGGGCCTGCACGGTAACCGGCCGATTGTCGCGCAGCACGTGCAGGGTCTTGTCGGTATCGACCTGCCATACGGCCGTGTTGGGCCAGTAGGTCAGCCGCCCCGCGGCGACGTGCTCGGCCACCTGTGCCGCGAGCGCATGCCCGTGACGGTAGTCGGGCCCCAGAATCGCTTCCCGCTGCGGGTCGGTGGAGTTGATGCTGCGGTAGATCTGGCCGCCCACTTCGGGCTGTTCGTCGAGCAGCAGTACGTTGAGCTGATGGCGCGCGGCGCGGTGGGCGGCCGCCATGCCGGCCGGGCCGGCACCGATGATCATCACGTCGTAGCTGAGGGGGGAAGTGGATGCTTGGGGGTTCATGGCGTGTCTCCGTTTGCGCTGCGGGTCGCGCGGCGCACTTCGCCGCCTTCAGGAAAGACCATGCCGGGCAGGGTGTCCATGGTGCGGATGCGCATGCCCTCGCGCGGGCGCACCAGACAGGCCTGCTGGCTGGGCACACCGTCGATCTCGACCAAGCATTCGAAGCACACGCCCATCATGCAATACGGGGCGCGCGCGGCGCCACTGACGGTGGCGTTACGAAAGCGGGTGACGCCCGCGGCCAGCAGCCCCGCGGCAAGCGAGGTGTTGGCGGGCAGCGCGAGCGGCGTGTCGTTCAGGAAAACGGACACGGTGGGGGGCGAAGCGTCTGAGCCGCGTTGGGCGGGCAGACGGACGAACAGGGCGTTAGCGACCATAATGGGCAAATTTCGTGTCGGGGTTGAATCGGGTGGCCGGGAAGGCGTCGAGCAGCGGCGGGCGTTCGCCGCCCATGACCCAGGGGGCGACTCGCAGGGCATGTTGCGCGGCCAGTGTCACGCCGCTGTGGCACGTCACCACGAAGGCGCCCGGGCATTGCTCGGACTCCTGGTAAATGGGGAAGCCATCGGGTGTCATGATGCGCAGTGCCGCCCAGGTGCGCACGATCTTTGCGTGGCGCAGGGCAGGAAAGCACGCCACGGCACGCGCCGCGATCTCGGTGTTGACCGGAGCGCGCACCATGTCGTCGTACCCCACGTCTTCCATCGAATCGCCGATCTGGATCGTGCCTTCATCCGTCTGGCGCACGTAGTTGGTGGCACAGCGAAGCAGCGGTGCAAGGCGCTCGGTAATGAGCACCTGGCCCTTGTTCGGCCGCACCGGTACATACATGCCCACCTCGGCGCAAAGGGTCTGGTTTGCAAGCCCGGCGGCAATCACCAGGCGCGGTGCCTGAAACTGTCCGCGCGGGGTATGCACGGTAAAGGTTCCGCTTTGCCACTGGATGGAGACGGCCGGTGTGCAGGGCATGTAGCGCACGCCGCGCTGCTGATTGGCCACATGCAGGGCGTGAAAGAGCTTGAGCGGGTTGACGTGGCCATCCATGGGCGTGTAGCTCACGGCTGCCACCTCGGGCCCAAGGCCGGGCAGGTCGTCGCGTACGTCGGCCGGGTTCAGTATCTGGAACGGGTAGTCATCGGCACCCACGTGATCCTGCAGCCACTGCAGGCGCTCGATGCGGGTCTTGACCTCCTGCTCATTCAGGCAGATGTGGTAGCCGCCGCGCTGGTTCAGTTGCACGTCGACGCCGGTTTCCTCGAGCAGGCTGTCGCGCAGCTGCGGCCATAGCCGGCTCGACTCCAGGCTCCAGCGGGCGTATTGGGCGAGGCCAAGGCCTTTGCCCTGCACCCACACCAGGCCAAAATTGCCGCGCGATGCACGCAGCGCATTGTCGCCTTCGTCGAGTTGAATGATGCGGGCGCCACCGCACGCGGCCCCGTAGGCGACGGCGCTGCCGACCAGGCCGCCGCCCAAAACGATTACATCGGTAGTTTGCATGGTGTTGCCTATGGTCAGCCGCGGCCGATAAGTACCTTCTCGAGGCCAACGACGCGTTCGATCAGCAGGGTGAGCAGCATCGTGCCGAAAATCAGCACGGCGGATACCGACGTCACCAGCGGATCGATGGTGTGGGCGATGTGGTTGTACATGGCCACCGGCAGGGTCATCGTGCCCGGGGTGGCGACGAAGATCGTCATGGTCAGTTCATCGAAGCTTTGAATGAACGAGAGCATCCAGCCGCCCACGATGCCCGCCATGAGCAGCGGCAGGGTGATCCGGTAGAACACTGTCCAGGGCGAGGCACCCAGCGACAGGCCGGCGTTTTCGATCTCGCGGTTCATGCCGGTGGCGGCGGCAATCACCATACGCATGGCATAGGGCACGATCAGGATCACGTGTGTGGTCATCAGCCAGAAGAAGGAACCGCTCAGCCCGGCGATGTTGAAAAAGCGCAGGAAGGCGGCACCCAGCACCACTTGCGGGATCATGAGGGGCGACATGAAGAAGGCGATCATGGCTTCCCGCCCGCGAAAGCGGTAGCGTGTGACCGCCAGGGCCGCCGGAATGGCCAGCACCATGGCCGTGCACGAAGCCACCAGGCCGAGCTTGAGCGAGAACCAGAAGGCGCTCATGAGTTCGCGCGCATCCAGAATGGCCTTGTACCAGCGTAGCGACAGGCCATCGGTGGGCATGGAAATGTAGCCCTTGTCGGTGAACGACACGACGATGATGATCACCAGCGGCGCAAGAATGAAGGTGATGAACAGGGTATGGAAGATCAGGGCGAGGGGGCCATTGCGTTGCATGATGATCAACCTTCAAAAACGGAACGGAAGCGCCGCTCGACCCAGCGGTTGCAGCCGACGATCACGATGATGTTGGCAACCAGCAGCACGAGCGCGATAGTGGCGCCCAGGGGCCAGTTCAGCGTGCTGAGGAATTCGTCGTATGCGGCGGTGGCGGCGACCTTGAGACGGCGCCCGCCGATCAGGGCCGGTGTCGCGAACGCGGAGGCCGTGAGCGCAAAAACGATGATGCTTCCGGAAAGGATGCCGGGCAGCAGCTGCGGCAGAATCACGCGAAAGAACGTGGTGCGCGGCGGCGCGCCCAGCGACAGGCCAGCCTGCTCGACCTGCGGATCGAGCTTCTGAATGGTGGCCCACACCGACAGCACCATGAACGGCACCATGACGTGCACCAGCGCCACGATGACGCCGGTGAGGGTGAACATCATGCGCACCGGTTCGTCGGTGATGCCCAGGAACATCATGATCTGGTTCACCAGGCCGTTCGTGCCCAGAAGAATCGACCAGCCCAGCGTGCGCACCACTACGGAAATGAGCAGCGGCGCCAGAATGATGAGCAGAAAGATGCCGCGCCAGCGCCCGCGCATGCGCGACAGGATCAGGGTCTCGGGTACGCCGATGATCACGCACAGCAGGGTGACCACCGCCGCCATGCCCGCCGTGCGGACGAATATTTCGAGGTAGTAGGTGTCGGTGAAGACCTCGATGTAGTTGGCCAGCGTGTAGGTGTCGAGAATGCCGCGCTGGCCATCGAAGGCGTACAGCGACAGCACGCCCGTGAGCACGAGCGGCGTAAGAAGCAGCGAAACGAAAACGGCAAGCGCAGGGGCCGACAGCAGCCAGGGCATGCGCCGGGCGCGCGCGGCACTGGGGCTAGGCATGAGCCACCTCCTCGGTGGGCAGCACCTGCACGTCGCGACTGTTCCAGCTGAGGGTGACCGGATCGCCTTCGTTGAGGGTGACGGGTTCACGATTGGGGGCGTTCACACGGATCATGCCCAGTTCGGTTTCGACTTCCAGCATCCAGACGCTGCCCAGGAAAAGCTTGGTTTGAATGCGGCCGGCCAGGCCCGCGCCGCCGGCACCCTGTACGTGAATCTTTTCCGGGCGAATGTAGGCATGCACTTCGCCTTGCAGGCGATAGGGCGCGGTTTCAAGCGTGTGGGCGCCCACCTTCACGCGGCCGCTGCTTTCGTCGACGGGCGGCAGCGCCTGCGCCACGAACTTGTTGGTCTTGCCCAGGAAGGTCGAGGCGAAATTCGAGGCGGGGTGCTCGTAGGCGTTATAAGGTGTGTCGAGCTGGGCAATACGCCCGGCGTGCATGACGGCGATGCGATCGCTCATGGTCATGGCTTCGACCTGGTCGTGCGTGACGAGTACGGTGGTGATGTTCAGATGGCGCTGAATCGCGCGCATTTCGATGTGCATTTCCTCGCGCAGCTTGGCGTCGAGGTTGGACATGGGTTCATCCAGCAGCAGCACTTCCGGGCGAATGGCCAGGGCGCGGGCGATGGCCACCCGCTGGCGCTGGCCGCCGGAGAGTTCGCGCGGATAGCGGTGCGACAGGCCGTCGAGGCGCACCAGAGACAGGGTTTCGCCGATGCGGGTACGCATGGCCTGGCCCGACATGCCGCGCATTTCCAGGCCAAACGCAATGTTCTGTTCGACCGTCATGTGGGGAAAGAGCGCATAGCTCTGGAACACCACACCCATGCCGCGCTTTTCTGCGCGCAGCGACGTGATGTCCTTTCCCGCTACCGATATGGTTCCGTGCGTCGGCTCGATGAAGCCGGCCACCATTTGCAGCGTAGTGGTCTTGCCACAGCCCGACGGGCCCAGCAGCGAGATGAACTCGCCCCGTTCAACGTCGAGATCCAGCTTGTCGACGGCGACGAAGCTGCCGAACCGTTTTCCGAGACCTTTGATCGATAGAAAGCTCATGAGTTACCTCTTTGCGTCTCCGCGCACGGCGGCGCGGAGACGGTCATGCGGGAAATATCAACGTTCGACGGTGCGGTTCCAGCGGTTGGTCCAGTCCGCGCGGTTCGCGTTCACCACGGCGTTGTCGATCGACTGCAGCTTGCCGATCTGTTCGGGGCCGTAAGGCACCTTGGCGGCGACCTCGGGGGCGAGTTCGACCTTGCTGTTCATCGGGCCCCAGGCCTGGCCGTCGGCCAGAATGGCCTGCACTTTAGGCGTGTACAGGTACTGCATGAACTTGTGAGAAAGTTCCTTGATTTCGGCCTTTTGCACCGTGCAGACGGCCGTGAAGAGCGCCAGCGCGCCTTCCTTCGGATACACGAACTCCACGGGGAAGCCGGTGTCTTTCAGGGCCTGAACGCGGCCGCTGCCCCAGACGCCGATCACGCCGTCGCCGTTTTGAAAGAGCTCGGTCATCTTGCCGGGAGAGGGCTCCCACGCCAGCACGTTGGGGCCGACCTCGTCGATCATGGCTTTGAAGCCCGGTTCGATGTCGTTGACGCTGCCGCCGCGCAGTTCAGCGAACTTGATCAGGGTGTGCAGGCCGTAACCGTTCGTGATGGGCGGGATCACCAGCTTGTCTTTGTATTTTTCGTCGGTGAGGTCTTCCCAGGAGGTGGGGGCCGGCCAGTTCTTCTTGGCGAAGTATTCGGTGTTGTAGAAGAGCCCCGTGCCGATGACGCCCAGCGCCAGCGCCTTGGTGTCGGCAATGCGTGCCAGCGGGTAAAGGTCGTCGTAGATGGGGGCCGGCTGGAAGTCGGCGCAGAAGCCGAACTGCACGGCCTGCTGCATCGGTGCGTCGTCGACGATGATCACGTCGAACTGCGGGTTGTTGCGCTCGGCCTGAAGCTTGGCCAGCGTGTCGGTGGAGTTGCCGGCCACATAGGTAACGCGCGCGCCGGTTTGTTTTTCGAATTCCGGAATGATCTTTTCCTTGAACAGCGTTTCGGTGGATCCGCCGTATGCGGCAAGGTAGAGATCCTGGGCCGCCGCTGCGCCGGAGATGGCGATACACACGGCGGTAAGGGCAAAGCTGAGTGGCTTGCGCATGGTTTGCTCCTCGGGTGGGTGAAAAGAGAGAAATGCAGTCTACGGGAAATTGTCATTTTGACGACACTAGCAGGCCGTTGAAAAAATCCCCCGCCGACGCTGGCCTCGGCCAGTATGATCTGAAACGATCGGCGAACGACGCGGACG
>JAUZQE010000069.1 GCA_030733815.1 Yanghanlia caeni | reverse complement strand
ATGTTCGGCGACCGGTTCACGCAGGCTCGGGGATAAAGTTGTTCAACCGCCTCGCCCACAAAAAGACGGATACTCCCGCTACGGCTACGCAAGGATAGCAACCTCGAAAGGAGATGCGGGAGCAGGGCACGTGAAACGTGCCGCGCTATCCCTCCCTGGCCTGAAGGCCGAGGTTTCCCGCGCAATCGGATGAATGTGCCTGCAAAGTTCATGATTATTCTCTGATTAACGACCCACCCACACCGGCGCCCGCTTTTCTACGAACGCGCGAATTCCTTCCTTGGCGTCGTGATGCTGCATGTTGCGCACGCCAACCTCGCTCACGTATTCGTAAGCCTGGCGTTCCGTCATTTCGAGTTGCGCGTAAAACGCTTTTTTCCCCAAGGCGAGCGTGTAGGATGATTTTCCAGAGATCTTCGCCGCGAGTTCGTCTACGCGTTTGTCAAGATCACCGTCTTCGACGATCTCATTGATGAGGCCAGTCCTGAACGCATAATCCGATGAATGGAGCTCGCCGGTAACCAGCAGCTGCATCGCGTGCTTGGGAGCAATTGCCCTGCTCACTGCCACCATAGGCGTGACGCACCACAAACCAATATTGACGCCTGGAGTGGCGAATCGCGATGCTCGTGTAGCCACTGCCAGATCGGCGGCTGCCACAAGCTGGCACCCGGCGGCAGTCGCCACACCATCAACTGCTGCAACGATAATCTGCGGCTGTACGCGCATGCGCAGCATCATCTCGCAGCACTCAGCCTCAAGCTCCCGAAAAAATTCCGGATCATCATTCGAATCAACTTCTACAAGATCGTGACCGGCACAGAAGATCTTTGTGCCAGCGCCGCGAATGACGATTACGCTGATCGATTTTTCCTGCTCAAGTGCAACCAAATGCTCCTTCACACGCCTGATTACCGCCAGCGAAAGCGTGTTACCCACAGCCGGCCGGTTTATTGTGAGGTGACAGACCTTTCCGTCATCCCTTCTTTCAACGATATCTGTACCCACTTCGCCTCCACTTCGGTTGTACGCACATTGGGCGTCTTCGAATGGAGTATACGGAGGAGTTCGTTCATGTACTAATTAGTACATTCCTGTAATAGAGGGTCCTTTTCGTACGAAACGGTACAAATGGGTACTGAGTCGGCGGTATCCGGGGCGCGCGCGAACGGGTAGCGATAGCCCTTGCTAGCGCGAGCATTTTCAACACAGCAGATCGCCCGATTTCGGGCAGGCAGGCGGCGTGGGGTGGGATTGTTCAGACTATCGCGTGCCCTGTGCGCCTGAAAGTAATGGGGCTGCCCCCGCAGATTAGGGGCGCTTGCTCACGTGAGGGATGGAAAAGACGGAGGCTGCGCAGGCCCGCACAAATGCCGCATCATGACTGGCAAACAGCACCAGGCCGTCACTGGCCCATTGTTTGAACAGCTCGGCCACGACGCCGCGCGCCCGGGCGTCCAGCCCGTCGGTGGGGCCGTCGGCCAGCAGCACGGCCGGTTCACCCAGCACGGCACCGGCCAGATACACCTTGCGGCGGGTGCCCGTGGACATCTGGTCGAAACGTTTGTCGAGATGCGCATCGAGTTCCAGGTCGCGCGCCAGCTGCAGCGCGGGGTCGATGGCGGTGCCGCGCTCGTGTGCCATGCGCTCGAGCAGCTCGCGTCCGGTGAGCGCCGGGTGGATCAGGCAGTCCGAGGGCACCCACGCCCGCCGGGCTCGCGCCTCTTGCGGTGCCTGCCGCAATGAATGCCCTGCGATCCGCACGTCACCCTCATCAGGCTGGAGTTCCCCCGCGAGAACTGCAAGCAGAGTGGATTTTCCCGTCTGCTCCTCGTCGCACAGTGCTACGCAGCCGCCACTGAAATGCTGCGTCAGGCCGCGGAAAACGTCGTGGTCGCCGTAGCGTTTGCCGAGATTCTCGATATGTAACATGCGCGCAAGTGTACCGTTCCTTATTGCGTCGTGGAACTCGTTGCAATAAAGTGAGAATGATTCCTAATATTGTTCTCAATTACCGATTGACCATGCCGACGCCCCCTCATCCTCCACACGCCTCTCTTGCCCGCCTCCTTACATTCGCCACCACACTCGGCGGCCTCGCGGCGGCTCCGCAGGCCATGGCGCAACCCGGCACCACACACGCCTCCCAGCCTTCGACGTCCGCCAGCGTACCCACGCTGGAGTCGGTTACTGTCATCGGCTCGGTCAACGATCTGCAGAGCCTCGATTTCTACGCTCCCAATTCCAGTGCCGTCATTGAACGCAGCACCTTCGAGGCGCACGGCGCACGCAAGCTTGACCAGGCATTGCAGTACCAGGCCGGCGTGCTGGCCGAACCATTCGGGCCCGACAACAAGGTGGAATGGTTCAAGATTCGTGGCTTTGATGCCTCGACTGCGCTCGACGGCGTGCCCACCACGCCCAACGGCTATTTCGTATGGAAACCGGAACTGTTCGGTGTCGAGTCGGTGGAAGTATTGAAGGGGCCCAACTCACTGCTGTTCGGGGCCTCGGATCCGGGTGGAGTCGTCAATCTGGTGACCAAACGCCCGCAGAAAGCAGAAGCGCTGCTGCTGCAAGCCGAGGGCGGGCATCGGGGCAGGCTGGGTGCGGCATTCGACTACAACGGCGTCGCCAATGAAGCCGGTACGGCTTATTACCGAATCGTTGCGCAGGCGCGGCGCGAGGACGGTCTGCAGCGTGACACCGACATGAAAAGCCTGTATATGGCGCCGAGCGTTACATTCGAACTGAGCGAAAGGACCTCGCTGACACTGCTCACCAGTTATCAGCGTGAACGTGGCACACCCACCAACGGCTTCCTTCCCGCCTACGGCACCATCATTGACACGCCTTACGGCACGATTGACCGGCGCATGAATGCGGGCGAGCCGGGTTTCGACCATCTGGAGCGCACGCAGCTGGGTGCGGGCTGGCTGTTGAGCCATGAATTGGCCGACGACTGGACGTTCCAACAGAACTATCGCTACACGCGTCTGAGCCTGGATCAGCAAAACGTGTTTGCATATGGGTCGGATGGCGATCGCGACCTGCTGCGAGGGTATACCTATACCGACGGCGTGAATCGTAACCACTACATCGACAACCGCATCAGCGGCAAGATCGCCCTGAGCGAAACGGTCGAGCTTCTGCCGGTCTTCGGGTTCGATTACCTGAAATCCGACACGCACGGCATGAACAACGGCTTTGGCATGGCGCCGAATCTGGACATGTTCGAGCCCGTTTATGGCACACCATTCGACGTCACCGCAGCACCGTACGATCTGAACACCCGCCAACTGGGCGTGTATGCCTCGAGCCAGCTGAAACTTGGCGAACACTGGAACTTCACGGCGGGCATACGTCACGATCGCGCACGAAGCTCCGGCACGATCAACGGCGGGGATGCCGGCTACGACATTCACCACAACAGCTTCAACGTCGGGGCGATCTATGTCAGCGATTACGGCGTGTCACCCTATGCCAGCTATTCTGAATCCTTCAAGCCGGTCTCGGGCGTTGATGGCTATGGCAACACCTATCAGCCTTATGAGGCGCGGCAGTTCGAAGCCGGCCTCAAGCTGGAGCCTTCATGGCTCGACGGCACGCTCACCCTCGCCTATTTCAACGTGGAAGAGAAAAACGCGCTCATCTCCGATGCCTCGAACATCCAGACGCAGGCGGGCAAGCGGTACAACCGGGGTGTGGAATTACAGGGCGATGTCAACCTCGCGGAAAACACGACACTCAGGCTCGCGTATACCTACAACCGGTCACGGCAGGACATCAGCGCACTGGAAACGGTGCAAACTCCACTGATTCCCCGCCACCAGGCGTCGCTCTGGCTCAGCCATCGCTTCATGCTGCCCGATGCGGGGCACCTGACTCTTGCGGCCGGCGCCCGCTACAACGGCTCTACGCTTGATGAACGCTATTACCCCGATGAAAGAATACCCGCCTACACGGTATTCGACCTGATGGCGCGATATCAGGTCAACAGCAACTGGGCGCTGCAGCTGAACGCCCGCAACCTTGCCGACAAGAGCTACGTCGCTGCATGCGACTTCTATTGCTACTACGGCGCCGGGCGCACCATCGATCTGCAGCTTCAATATCAGTGGTAGAGCAAACAGGCGCTCCTGCTCACTGGAACGCGCGGTCTGCATTCACGGTTTTTTTTCTGGGCACGACAGCCGGCGTACAGATGAGCGACATGGGCCTGCAAGCCGTGTCGCTTTCGGCCATCCAGGCCGAGTACGGTATGGGCGATGCGGCAGCCGGAGCTCTACAGGGACTGGCCGGCGTGCTGGCGGGCAGCGCACTGGCCATGCCCCTTGCACGCTTTGCCGACCGCTATTCGCGCAAGCGCGTGCTGCTGTGGCTCATCGTGGCCTCAACGGCAATGATGCTGTTGAGCGCCCTTGCACCGAATTTTGCCCTGTTCTTCGTGGGCCGCTCGGCGGCCGGCATCACCGAGTTCGCCATGGTGCCGCTGGTGTACTCCATGATTCCCGATCTGGCACCGGAGCGCCACCGGGTACCGGCAAATCTGGTGTTTGCCGCGCTCATGGCATCCGGCGCGAGCGGCGGATTCTATTTTTCGGGGACGCTGCTGGCCGCAGCCACCTGGCTACCGCTGGAACTCGACGCCTGGCGCGGCGCGTTCATGCTGCTGGGGCTGGCCGGAGTTCCGCTGCTGGCGTTGGGTCTGTTCGTCACCGACCCACCCCGGCATGGCGTGACGCCAGGCTCGATGCGACGCGGTTCACTCTGGCGATTCCTGTATCTCCGCAGGCACGCACTCGCGTATTTTGCGGGTGCGGCCGGCTGCATGATCGTTGCCGTGCAGGCCGTCAACCATCTCATTTCGCTCGCGCTGGAGCGCCGTTTCGAGGCAGGCCGCGGCGACATCGGTCACGCAATGGGCGTGATCGTTCTGATCTCCGCGCTGGGCTGCCTGCCGGTTGCAGGCGTGCTCGATCGCGTGCTCGTACCACGCCTGGGCACCGCGGCCCGTCCGACGATCATGTTCGCCTGCACATTGCTTGCGATTCCCGCACTCATCATGCTTGACCATGTGAACCGCGTCGATCTGGCATTCGTGGTGGTGGGTGTGACCCTGTTCACGACCAGCACCGCCAATGCGCTGGTGCCCACCATGCTGCAGGACCTCACCTCGCCCGCCGTACGGGCCAGCACATTCGCGCTGTGGAGTTTCGTGGTGTCGGTCTTCGGGGCAGCGGGCCCCCTACTGGCGGGAGCCCTTTCGGAAGGCGTTCTGAATGGACAACTCGTACGTGCGATCGCTCTGGCCGCCATTCCGGCCCTGAGTATCGCCACCCTGTGCGCACTGCGGCTCGCCCTGCTCACCGGTGGCCGCAAGAACGTCGCGGCGCACCGCGCGAGCCGAGCGTGCAGGCAACAGCAATTGACATCCTCCCCCGCCTAAAGTCGGTGGATTCCTACTGCGCCCACCCCGGCATCGAGCCGGAATGAGTCGCTTCG
>JAUZQE010000068.1 GCA_030733815.1 Yanghanlia caeni | reverse complement strand
ATCGGCAACTTGCAGCACCGGCTGCGGAACCTGTTTTACTTTAACCAAACAGCCTCCGCGATTCCCGGTTCGATTCATCAAATTGCCGGCCGGCGATCGGATGGGCCGGTGCAAGCAAGCCCTGCGCGAAGATATCGATGAAATCGGCGCAATGCACCTCAGTATGGGCGGCCGGTGATTGCGACTGTGCGAGCGACAGAACGTCGGGATCGATGTCTACAAGATCGACACGAGCAGGTTTGCCCTGAAGCCCGCTCAGGAGCGCTCCACTTCCCACGCTGGGTTCCAGTACATCCAGACCGCTTACATCGCCCAGAAGCGAGCACATTGCGCTGTTTACATCGGTGGCTTCCGTGAAATACTGCTTGAGGGCAAAATTGGGCGATACGGTTTGAAGCATCTCGCTCTTGGATTTGATGTTTATAAGTATCTTATCCCGATACATCAGGGCGCTGCAATTGGCCCCGGCCGATATCGGCCGCCAAGGTCGGTCTGATCTATGGAAATACCGCCGCCTATCGTTCCCGAAGTGCCGCATGGGCGTGGCGCCCGGCGCACGGCACTAATTGTTCAGGAACGAATCCTTCCTGGAGGGCGCCTGCGGCTTGCTCTGTGCCGGCTGCCTGGGCCTGGACGGGGCGGCCGCGGCGGGCACCTTCTTGTCCGTCTTGCGCACGATGTATTCGGCGTTCGCATCCAGGGAGCCCGTCGCCATCTTGAGGAACGAGAACTTGGGCTTCACTTCGGTGATCTTGCCAATGCCTGCTTCGACTTCCATGGCGCCGAGCGATTCGCCGCTCTGGGGATCGACGAGTTCTTCGCCCATCAGGAAGACGGCATAGGTCTCGCCCACCGAGGCGCTGCCTTCCCCACGGTTGATGATGGCCACGTCGCCCATGACCTTGACGACGCGTATGGGGTAGATGCTGGCGATGAGGTTGTCCATCAGCTTGCCGGAAGCGTCGCCGATGAGGCGGGAGAGGGTGGCGGCGCCTATGCTGCTCACGCCTTCATAGGTGGCACCGAACTTCTGCGAACCCGACCACTTCACCTTGCGGGAGGCGAATTCGATCACTTCGAGGCGCAAGGTGCCGCTCACGGCACTGCGCACGAGGACTTCGCCCGTCATGCGGATGGTTTCGCGCATGTTGTTGCGTATGCTCAGGCCCTGCAATTCCGCGACGAGCAGGTAGTCGGCGCCTTCCGCCTGAGACAGGCGCGCCACTTCCGATACCGCGGCGTCGCCGCCCTGGATGAAGGCTTTCTCGGCTTCGAAGAGCTTGTCGTTGCGGCGGTTCAGTACGTCGAAGCGCCGAGACGCCACCAGAGATTCGGCGACGGTGGTGGTGAGCAGATCCTGGTGACGCTTGTCGCTGGTGACGACGATGACGCTGCGCCGGTTGGTATCCGCGCCGAGCCGCTCGAACTTGGCGTAACGCAGGGTGATGGTGGCGTCCCACGTATTGGCGTAGCCCTCGGAGAGGCTGTCGATGCTGTAGCCCAGGATGGGGTTGTTGGCGGGCATGTTGACGGCCTGCGTCACCACCTTGTTGACCGCGTTCACCATGAGGGTTTCGGATTCGCCGTTCGTCACGGCTTCGGCGCCAAAGGTGTGGCTCACGCTTGCTGCGTCGAGCTGGATGCCGAAGGCTTGCCCGGCGGCGTTGGCCAGGGCGGCCGCCACCGCTTCGTCGCGTGTCATGCCGGTACCGTCGGCGGTGATGGTCGCTTCGGTGACCTGGGCCGATGCGGTGCCCCAGGCGAGGCACAGGCAGGCGAGAAAACCCTTAGAAATCTGCCGCATTGTTCTTCACCTTGCTGCTGCGCACGTCGACCTGGCCGGGCGCCGCATCGGATTTCACGGGATCGCTTGCAGCCTGGCGACGCTTCGAGCCTGTGGCCTGATTGATGGCATCGGCAAATTGGGGAGACCATGCCACGACGGAACCGACCATCGTCACGCCGGGCGCGCCGGGATGCTCGATCGTCCAGGTTCCCAACTCGCGCATGCCTGTGAGTTCCACCCTGGCCCTGGCGCCCATGGTCTGGAGCTGCTTCTCGAGCACTGCGGCGGTGGAGGCGACTTCCTGGCCTTCGCGGGTCACCTTCACGAATTCCTCGTAGGCTTCGTCGGTGAAGGTTTCGAGCGCCGTCTGAGCCGTTCCGCCAAGATAGGTGGCGATGTGGGCCTTGGCGTTCGACTCGGCCTGGAGGATGGCAGCCTTGCGCTTCATTTCGCGGCTGCGCGGCGTGGTGCCGTCGCTGACGAACGACCACTGCCCATAGCTCACCAGCGAGGGATAGCCCGATTGATCGTGCACCTTCCGCAGCCCATAGATGTCGAGCACTTCATTGCTCGCGATCTCGGCATCCACCATGGCACTGAGGGTCTGGCCGGATGCGCGCTCCTTGTCTGCCATGATGGGCTTGCCCTGCCGGACATCGCGGGCGAATTCCAGGTTCTTCTCGGAGAAGACCGAAATCACCGCCACGGCCCCGATGTTGTTGCAGTCTGTCGCCTCGAAGTTCTGCACCGGCAGCACGCCGGCCACCGCGCCGACGGCCTTCGTCACGGACGTGCGCGCAATGCGGTCCTTGAACAATTGCACCTTCTTGCTGGGCTCGGCCCTCTTGATGTCGTCCTCGGATACCCCGACTTCGCGCAGCGCCTTGTCGAGGGCGGCTTCCGTCAGGGTGAAGATCTTTTCGCCGAGGCGCATCAGGCGACCCTGTTCCTCTGCGCTGTCGAGCGAGAGCTCGGCGCTGGAGGGGGCGGCATTGAAGAACTCGGAAGCCGTTTCGGTTTCGATCGTTTCCTTGCGGGCCTTGACGAATGCGGCCTGGGTTGCCAGGAAGGCCTTGGCAAAGGCGAGCTCTCGCGACTTTCCGTAGTCGGCGCTTTGCGTGCCCGCGTTCACGGTTTGCGGGTCGCTGACCAGAAGGACCAGCTGCCGGTTCGCATCGCGTTCAGCCAGTGCGCGGCCGAGGTCGCCGGCCTTCCATTCGCGGATCTTGCGTTCGAGGATTTCCGTGGCCGAGCGCGTGTCGGTGCATTCTGGTGCGGAGGCTTCCTGCGCGACGGCGCCCGATGCGGCCAGGAAGGCGACAGCGGCTGCCAGAGTCTTGAGTTTCAGCATGGCGGCTTACCAGGCGAACGATTTGTTGGAACCCAGCTTCTCGATGGGAATGAAGGACTGGAAGATCTCCAGCCCGGTGTCGCGTTCGACCACCCGGAAGTCGAATTCGTATTCCAGCTGCTGCTGCCTTTGGTCGGCGCCAACCACCGTGCGCTGGCGGATGCTGCCCGCCATTTCGAGGTCGGGGGCGATGACGGTTCCGCTGCGTGCGACGGTCTTCTTGTCGAAAAGCCTGGACTTGCTCAACTGGCGGGAATCCGCCACGAAGTCGGTGCGTTCGCGTCCCGTTGCGCCGGTGAAGATGAACTGCCCGGTTTTCGTCATGGCGATCTTCATGCGCGAGGTCATGCTCGCCGTGTCTATGCGGAACGTGGTGTCGTTCACCACCTCGCCCATTTGCACGACCCAGCGTCCGCCACCGGGCTTCTTCGAGAAGGGCGATTCAAGGAATTCCTGCACCGCCTTGTTGGCCGCATATTCGAAATCGGTGTTCTGCAGGCCGAAGGACACGAGGGCCGGCTTGCCCGTGCGGCTCAGCTCGGCGTTCGGATTGCTGGAGGTGACGGGGATGGTCTGGCAGCCGGCAAGCAATGTTGCAGTGGCCACGGCGAGTACGAGTTTCTTCATTGCGATTTCGTTTCCTGCGTTTAGTTGTCCCTGACGTAGATGCGCAGCACCGCGCGAGTCGCGTCGCGATGCATGGCGGTCGATTGGACGGTCTGGTATTGCCCCGGATTGAGGATGAGGCCGTCGAGGGTCTTCGCGCCGATCGTGATGCGGCGCCCGCAGTCGTCCGACCAGTCGACGGTGTAGCGGACCTTGAGAATGCGTTCCGAGGGGAGGAGGCGCTTGGCATACCGGACGGAGAACTGCACCGCCTTCATGCCGTTGGGCAGCGTGATGAGGCTTGGTTCCTCGAGGATCGCGCCGGCGCGGCTGGCTTCGTCTTCCACCCGGAGCAACGGTTGGGACGAGGTCGTGGTGTCGCAGGTGTAGACACGCTGCGTGATGCCCTGCGCATGCGCGTGCCCGTACATGCCCAAGGCGGCGACGAGGGCGGACAACAGGCCGATCTTCTTCATGTCAGAGCCCCGCAACCAGGGTGGCCGCCGGCAGCTCCTGCTTGAAGATGGCCGGCCTGCCCGCTACGCCCGAGGCTTTCACGAGCACCAGTGTGTTGACGCCTTCCGCCACTTCGATTTCGGCCAGCGGTTCGCCCGTGGCCGTCGACAGCGGCACCCGGCCGTTGCGCGGACGGTCCACGACCGCCATCTGGATGGTGTTCGGCAGGTTCACCCAGGTGCGCGTATCGGCCTTGGTGAGGGCGTACTGCGCGGCGCCCACGCCGATCTTGAGGAGCGAGCCCAGCAGGCCGCCGCCCCCGTCCTTGTCGATCTGGTTGTTGATCGCCGCCTGGGCCGCGGTCTTGATGACGGTTGAAATGACGGCCTTGGCGACGATGCCCTTGTAGGCGGCATCGAACTCCAGCGCTGCCAGCTCGTTGATATTGGTGAGTGTCGCGGTGTCCGTCTTCGTCTTGCCGGTGCCAATGCTCAGGCCGCCGAACGCGGGTTGACCCAGCTGGAACTGGGGCAGGGCGATGCCGGTGTAGGTGACGTTGGTGCCGATGAGGAATAGCGGCAGGTCGATGCGGAATTCCTTGAGCGTGGGGGCGGTGCCGTCTTCATAGACGACGATCACCTTGTTCCGCAGTTCGCCCTTGTTCGCCCGGATTTCCTTCTGCAGGTAGGCGATCATCGCATTGCCGCCGCGCGTTGCACTGGCTTCGCCGGCGCTGCGGAGCATGTCGCGCGCCATGCTGGAGCGCTTGTCGGCCTTGGCGGACGAGGTGGCGCGGAACACGGCTCCCAGGACGTCGCCCGCGGCGAGCCGTATCTTTGCCTTCGTCAACCCGCTGGGAAGATCCTTGATGCCGTCGGCGACCTTGGGGCCGACTTCGTTCAGGCTCTGCCGCGCGGGTGCGTGCTCTTCGTTCCTCAGGCTCTCGCCCACCGATTTATTGATGGTGCGCGCAAAGGCGTTGAGCTGCGTGACGGCGTTTTCCTGACGCACCTGGAGACGGTTGAAGTCGACCCGGGCGTCCGCTTCGCTACCCAGCATGAGGCTGTTGATCGCCTGGTAGTAATCGATCAGCACGCCCTGGTGGATTTTCCCCTGGTAGGCGCCGAAGGCGTCGCTGGTCAGCGTGGTTCCTATCAGGTTCGCCACCTCGGGGGGCGTGTCGATGGTGTCTTCTTTCCAGTGGAGCAGCTTGCTCGCGGCATCGAACGCGTCGCGGCTGAATTGCCACATGCCGGCATCGTTGAATGCCTTTCCTGCTTCGAGCGTGTCGAGCAGGCTTTGCGGATCGTATTTGGGCTGGCCTTTGTCGTCGACGAAACGGATCGCGTAGGCCTTGTAGTCGGACGCAGCCAGATGCAGGGCGGCGGTCTTGTCGTCGACCGTGCGCGTTCCGGCGCAGCCTGCCAACAGGATCATGCCCGCGACTGCCAAGCCGCAACGGATCGCACGGCGACCAGGGTGTAGCGCCTGCATCGCTTCTCCTTATTTATTCTTACAAACGTTAAGTTTACTTACTTTACTCGCCGTCATCGGACGTGTAAAGGGAGAAAGTTACAGGTGCTTCACGAGCCGCCGCACCGTATCTCGTCGTCCCTGAAAAATCCCCGTGACCCGCATAAACATTGGTGGTTGGGGGTTTATCGGATACCCGGAACTCCCAGTTTGTTGTCCAATGACGGTTGTTTTCTGGGAGTTTTACTGCCATGTTCGCCTGCCCCGCTACCGATGACTTCTTCCGTGCCCGCATTGACCAGATGATCGACCTGCGCCACCCGCTGGCGGTGCTGGCCTCGCGCAT
>JAUZQE010000067.1:2803-6050 GCA_030733815.1 Yanghanlia caeni | reverse complement strand
CTTCTGAATCGTGGTATGATGCAGGGCTCAGCAAACGAGTGGTCGCAGTGGCGGGGGCGCAAACGGCTCCGGCAGGCGGTTCAGGCAGGCGGTTAAGATTTTTCTTCCCTTTGCTTGACACACCAAAAAAACTGCTTCATAATCTCGTTTCTTTGCTTCTGGCGCAGTTAGCCAGCTGCAAAAAAAACCGAATACCGCCTGGCGGGTCAGTGGCCCGGCAGGGTGCCTTAACCGGCACGATGCTCTTTAACAATTAAACAGCCGATAAGTGTGGGCGCTTGGAATGAGTGAGCGCACCCTTTCTCACGAAGGGGTTTGCCAAATATATTTTCAGGTGCTCGCACAACAGAAATCAAGTCAGGTTTATTCGTAAACCGGTTGGTTTCTTTGAGTACAGCGCCAAGCGAACCGTCCTTTCCCGTCACCCTGTTTGGGGTGGCCATGGAAATGACGATTACAGGAATTGAACTGAAGAGTTTGATCCTGGCTCAGATTGAACGCTAGCGGGATGCTTTACACATGCAAGTCGGACGGCAGCGCGAGGTAAGCTTGCTTACCTTGGCGGCGAGTGGCGAACGGGTGAGTAATGTATCGGAACGTGCCCAGTAGCGGGGGATAACCACTCGAAAGAGTGGCTAATACCGCATACGCCCTACGGGGGAAAGCGGGGGACCTTTCGGGGCCTCGCACTATTGGAGCGGCCGATATCGGATTAGCTAGTTGGTGGGGTAAAGGCCTACCAAGGCGTCGATCCGTAGCTGGTTTGAGAGGACGACCAGCCACACTGGGACTGAGACACGGCCCAGACTCCTACGGGAGGCAGCAGTGGGGAATTTTGGACAATGGGGGCAACCCTGATCCAGCCATCCCGCGTGTGCGATGAAGGCCTTCGGGTTGTAAAGCACTTTTGGCAGGGAAGAAAAGGCTCTGGCTAATACCTGGAGCTGCTGACGGTACCTGCAGAATAAGCACCGGCTAACTACGTGCCAGCAGCCGCGGTAATACGTAGGGTGCAAGCGTTAATCGGAATTACTGGGCGTAAAGCGTGCGCAGGCGGTTCGGCAAGAAGGATGTGAAATCCCAGGGCTTAACCTTGGAACTGCATTCTTAACTGCCGGGCTAGAGTATGTCAGAGGGGGGTAGAATTCCGCGTGTAGCAGTGAAATGCGTAGAGATGCGGAGGAATACCGATGGCGAAGGCAGCCCCCTGGGATAATACTGACGCTCATGCACGAAAGCGTGGGGAGCAAACAGGATTAGATACCCTGGTAGTCCACGCCCTAAACGATGTCAACTAGCTGTTGGGGCCTTCGGGCCTTAGTAGCGCAGCTAACGCGTGAAGTTGACCGCCTGGGGAGTACGGTCGCAAGATTAAAACTCAAAGGAATTGACGGGGACCCGCACAAGCGGTGGATGATGTGGATTAATTCGATGCAACGCGAAAAACCTTACCTACCCTTGACATGTCTGGAATCCTTTAGAGATAGAGGAGTGCTCGCAAGAGAACCGGAACACAGGTGCTGCATGGCTGTCGTCAGCTCGTGTCGTGAGATGTTGGGTTAAGTCCCGCAACGAGCGCAACCCTTGTCATTAGTTGCTACGAAAGGGCACTCTAATGAGACTGCCGGTGACAAACCGGAGGAAGGTGGGGATGACGTCAAGTCCTCATGGCCCTTATGGGTAGGGCTTCACACGTCATACAATGGTCGGGACAGAGGGCTGCCAACCCGCAAGGGGGAGCCAATCCCAGAAACCCGATCGTAGTCCGGATTGCAGTCTGCAACTCGACTGCATGAAGTCGGAATCGCTAGTAATCGCGGATCAGCATGTCGCGGTGAATACGTTCCCGGGTCTTGTACACACCGCCCGTCACACCATGGGAGTGGGTTTTACCAGAAGTAGTTAGCCTAACCGCAAGGGGGGCGATTACCACGGTAGGATTCATGACTGGGGTGAAGTCGTAACAAGGTAGCCGTATCGGAAGGTGCGGCTGGATCACCTCCTTTAAGAGCGCAAGCGCGCCTCACGAAGCGAAAGCGTCCACACTTATTGGCTGTTTGGTTAGAAAGAGGTGAGCGGCAGCGCGCGTGTGCTGTCGTCATCGCGGCACACAGACACACTGGGTCAGTAGCTCAGTCGGTTAGAGCACCGTCTTGATAAGGCGGGGGTCGTAGGTTCGATTCCTACTTGACCCACCACGGTTTCGTGCGTTGGGGGATTAGCTCAGCTGGGAGAGCACCTGCTTTGCAAGCAGGGGGTCGTCGGTTCGATCCCGTCATCCTCCACCAGTTGCTTGCGGCGGGCGGCGCAGCAGGCGCCGGCGCGCGGTGCGGTGGGTGGCGTGTCTGTAAGCGGCCGCATCTTCAAGGGGCAGTGTTCAATGCCAAGTGCGCACGACTGAGGCGGTTCGTTTCAGTCGGTGGCGTATTTTGCATTGGGTCTTGTACTCAATACGCATCACCTCGTTCTTTAACAATTGGGAAGAAGCACAACGAAGTAATTGTGGTCTGATCTGCAGGCGTATGTGGCTGCAGACAGCGACAAGTACGGGTTGTGATTGCAAAACACAATTTAGTTCATAGTTCTCAACAACACCGCACGGGTGGCGCGCCGATGTGAATCGGTAGCGGGCCGTGCAGCGTTTACTTGAAATGATGAACGGCACGAACACGCGATACTCAACCTATAACCTGTAACGTTATAGGATCAAGCGACTAAGTGCACATGGTGGATGCCTTGGCGATCACAGGCGATGAAGGACGTGGTAGCCTGCGAAAAGCTGCGGGGAGCTGGCAAACGAGCTTTGATCCGCAGATGTCCGAATGGGGAAACCCACCGCTCGCAAGGGCGGTATCCTTGGCTGAATACATAGGCCAAGCGAAGCGAACCGGGTGAACTGAAACATCTCAGTAGCTCGAGGAAAAGAAATCAACCGAGATTCCGAAAGTAGTGGCGAGCGAAATCGGAGCAGCCTTGACGATTTAGCGTATTGAATAGCCGAACGGAATGGAAAGTCCGGCCGTAGCAGGTGATAGCCCTGTAGGCGAAATTCAGTGCGTGGAACTAGGCGTCAGACAAGTAGGGCGGGACACGTGAAATCCTGTCTGAAGATGGGGGGACCATCCTCCAAGGCTAAATACTCGTGATCGACCGATAGTGAACCAGTACCGTGAGGGAAAGGCGAAAAGAACCCCGGAAGGGGAGTGAAATAGATCCTGAAACCGTGTGCATACAAACAGTAGGAGCC
>JAUZQE010000067.1:0-2663 GCA_030733815.1 Yanghanlia caeni | reverse complement strand
GGGGTGACTGCGTACCTTTTGTATAATGGGTCAGCGACTTACATTCAGTGGCGAGCTTAACCGGATAGGGGAGGCGTAGCGAAAGCGAGTCCGAACAGGGCGAATTCAGTCGCTGGGTGTAGACCCGAAACCAGATGATCTATCCATGGCCAGGTTGAAGGCACGGTAACACGTGCTGGAGGACCGAACCCACTGATGTTGAAAAATCAGGGGATGAGCTGTGGATAGGGGTGAAAGGCTAAACAAATCTGGAAATAGCTGGTTCTCTCCGAAAACTATTTAGGTAGTGCCTCGCGTATTGCTGCCGGGGGTAGAGCACTGTTATGGCTAGGGGGTCACAGCGACTTACCAACCCATGGCAAACTCCGAATACCGGCAAGTATGAGCGCGGGAGACAGAGCACCGGGTGCTAACGTCCGGACTCGAGAGGGAAACAACCCAGACCGCCAGCTAAGGTCCCTAAAATTGGCTAAGTGGGAAACGAAGTGGGAAGGCATAGACAGTCAGGAGGTTGGCTTAGAAGCAGCCATCCTTTAAAGAAAGCGTAATAGCTCACTGATCGAGTCGTCCTGCGCGGAAGATGTAACGGGGCTCAAGCCAGTTACCGAAGCTGCGGATGTGTGGATTCTTCGGAGTTCATGCATGGTAGGAGAGCGTTCTGTAAGCCTGTGAAGGCAGATCGCAAGGTCTGCTGGAGGTATCAGAAGTGCGAATGCTGACATGAGTAGCGATAAAGGGGGTGAAAAGCCCCCTCGCCGTAAGTCCAAGGTTTCCTGCGCAACGTTCATCGGCGCAGGGTGAGTCGGCCCCTAAGGCGAGGCAGAGATGCGTAGCTGATGGGAAGCTGGTTAATATTCCAGCACCGTCGTGAGATGCGATGGGGGGACGGATTGCGAAAGGTCATCGGGGTGTTGGATGTCCCCGTTGCTGCATCGAAGAAGGCGTCCAGGCAAATCCGGGCGCGTAATTCAAGGGTGTGGCTGGATAGGAACGTTGGTTCCTAAACTGATTGGAAGTGGTCCCAGGAAAAGCCTCTAAGCTTCAGTCTCACGAGACCGTACCGCAAACCGACACAGGTGGACGGGATGAATATTCCAAGGCGCTTGAGAGAACTCAGGAGAAGGAACTCGGCAAATTAATACCGTAACTTCGGGAGAAGGTATGCCCTGGTAGTGTGAGGTGCCTGCGCACTGAGCATGACGGGGCCGCAGTGAATAGGTGGCTGCGACTGTTTATTAAAAACACAGCACTCTGCCAAGACGAAAGTCGACGTATAGGGTGTGACGCCTGCCCGGTGCCGGAAGGTTAAGTGATGGGGTGCAAGCTCTTGATCGAAGCCCCGGTAAACGGCGGCCGTAACTATAACGGTCCTAAGGTAGCGAAATTCCTTGTCGGGTAAGTTCCGACCTGCACGAATGGCGTAACGATGGCCACACTGTCTCCTCCTGAGACTCAGCGAAGTTGACGTGGTTGTGATGATGCAATCTCCCCGCGGCTAGACGGAAAGACCCCATGAACCTTTACTGTAGCTTTGCATTGGATTGTGAACCGGCCTGTGTAGGATAGGTGGGAGGCGTAGAACTTGGGTCGCCAGACTCAAGGGAGCCGTCCTTGAAATACCACCCTGGTCTGTTTGCGGTTCTAACCTTGGCCCGTGATCCGGGTTGGGGACAGTGCATGGTGGGCAGTTTGACTGGGGCGGTCTCCTCCTAAAGCGTAACGGAGGAGTTCGAAGGTACGCTAGAGACGGTCGGAAATCGTCTTGATAGTGCAATGGCATAAGCGTGCTTAACTGTGAGACTGACACGTCGAACAGGTGCGAAAGCAGGACATAGTGATCCGGTGGTTCTGAATGGAAGGGCCATCGCTCAACGGATAAAAGGTACTCTGGGGATAACAGGCTGATACCACCCAAGAGTTCATATCGACGGTGGTGTTTGGCACCTCGATGTCGGCTCATCTCATCCTGGGGCTGTAGCCGGTCCCAAGGGTATGGCTGTTCGCCATTTAAAGAGGTACGTGAGCTGGGTTTAAAACGTCGTGAGACAGTTTGGTCCCTATCTGCCGTGGGCGTTGGATACTTGACGGAGCCTGCTCCTAGTACGAGAGGACCGGAGTGGACGTACCGCTGGTGTATCGGTTGTCATGCCAATGGCATTGCCGAGTAGCTAAGTACGGAAGAGATAACCGCTGAAGGCATCTAAGCGGGAAACTCGTCTGAAGATTAGGTATCCCGGGGCGCAAAGCCCCCTAAAGGGTCGTTCGAGACCAGGACGTTGATAGGCTGGGTGTAGAAGTGCAGCAATGCATGCAGCTAACCAGTACTAATTGCCCGTGCGGCTTGATCCTATAACCTTGCAGGTTGTAGCGTGAAGCGTGCCGCAAACCCCTAAAACGCAATCCCTGCACCGTACATACACACACGATTACAACGGGTGAACACGCCACCGTGTTCACCGCGTGCTTCCAGCCCAATTGGCATGCCGCGTGGCCCGTCCACGCCGCGTGCACCCAGTTACGCTTGACGACCATAGCAAGGTGGTCCCACGCCTTCCCATCCCGAACAGGACCGTGAAACGCCTTAGCGCCGATGATAGTGGACGGACGTCTGTGAAAGTAGGTCATCGTCAGGCACTTATCCCTCAAAACCCCAGCGGATACAC
>JAUZQE010000066.1 GCA_030733815.1 Yanghanlia caeni | reverse complement strand
CCGGATATAGAGCTGCAACCCTACCTCGTCTGTCATCAACAACGAAAACCCTTGCAAACCGGGAGGCGGTCATATAGACACCATGAACAACGTGATTGCTTGTATTGACGGCGCGAGCTACACCGAGAGCGTCTGCGACTATGCGACCTGGGCGGCAAAGAGGCTGGGTACTCCGCTTGAATTCCTTCATGTGCTAGTTCGTCAGGACGATGCGAAGGTCGATGCCAGCGGCAGTATCGGGTTAGGCGCCCAAGAGTCCCTTCTGCAGGAATTGTCCGATCTGGATGAGCGTCGCAGCATCATTGCGCGGGAACATGGCCGGCAACTGCTGGAAGGCGCCAAGCAGCGGGCCATAGCAGCCGGTACACAACAGGTCAGCGCACGCCAGCGTCATGGAGAACTCATCGAAACGCTGGTCGAGATCGAGACAGACACTCGTCTGTATGTACTCGGTCAGCACGATCATGAGGCGAAGCCCAAGCGCTTTTTATTGGATCACAACCTGGAGAGTGCAGTGCGCACGCTGCACCGCCCGATCCTGGTAGCCAATTCAAAATTCGCTGAGCCCCAGCGCTTCATGATTGCCTTTGACGGGAGCGCGACAGGCCGCAAAACAGTCGAGATGGTGGCAGACAGCCCGCTGTTGCGCGGCTTGGAGTGCCATGTCGTGACGGTAGGCAATGCCGTGGAAGCGCTGCGCTGGGCCTCTGAGAGATTGGATGGGGCGGGGTTCCAAGTGACATCTCACCAGCTTGACGGAGAGCCTGCCAATGCGTTGGCTAACTATGCGCAGCAGCAGAGCATCAATATGATGGTCATGGGTGCCTACGGACATTCGAGGATCCGGCACTTGGTTGTGGGTAGCACTACCACGGCCATTTTGCGGCAAAGCAAAGTCCCTGTGCTGATCCTTCGTTGAGCGAAAATACAGACAATCTGCCGCCTCACCGAGGTGAGGGTTTCTCTGACGTAGCCCCCTGGTAGGTCTATTGCTGCGGCCCTGTAAATCCATAGCAGCCTCTATGCAGTCAACGTGTAGTGTCCTTGCAGTCTTCATGCGGTCAAAGTACAGATTGAAGGCTGCCGGTCTGTAGTCATGGTGTTGTGGCCGTAGGGGCACTACGCTGTCTACGCGCCAAGAGGCCACAGACGTGGTCGCAATCCTGCCAGCCAAATCAAAGTCTTACGCCGGTTTGTTGCTCTGTCTGCCTTACGGCGGCGAAAGTGGCCGCTTGCCCGCAAACGATTGATCCATAAGCCCTTTTCCCACTCCGCCAGGGGTGCGTCATGTGTGGGACTTTTAAGGCCACAAATGAGCGTAGGCGAATTTGGGGACGAAAAGTCCCAGCCAGACCGGGAACCCGGCTGGCAACGTCATCGGACAGGGCCCCAGGCGCAGCCTGGGAACTGCACGACATCAGCAGCGCACGCTGCTCTGACATCCACGCTCAAGTCAAAGGAACGGCAGCATGTTGGCCAGCGCACATTGCACACCGGCGGCGAACGCTCCAGAATTCCCTTATGTGTAATCGCTACGTGACGCCAGATCAGGCTGCTGTTGAACGCTATTGGCATATAGGGCGGCAGAACCCGCCCAAGCTGTGGGGGCCGCAAGTGCATCCACGCGGGCTGGGGCCGTTCATCCGTGCAAGCGAGCGTGGGCAAGAACTGGTTGTCGGTCAGTGGGCGCTGATTCCACCCTTCGCCAATAGCCCCAAGCTGGCCTACTCAACCAACACTGCGCGCGCGGAAGAGCTCGCCCAGAAGTCCACATTTCGGCAAGCATGGGCGCGCGGTCAACGCTGCATTATTCTGGCGGAATCATTCGACGAACCCTGTTGGGAAAGCGGCACCAATGTATGGTGGCGGTTCCGACGAACTGACGGCGCACCGTGGGGCCTGGCCGGGCTATGGAATACCTGGATCAGAGGGGAAACGAGCGAGGTCGTGGAAAGCTACACCATGCTCACGCTCAACGCTGACGCTCACGCCCTGATGAACAGGATGCACAAGCCGGATCCCAGCAAACCGCCTCATGCACAGGACAAGCGCTCGGTGATTCCGATTGCGCTTTCCGATGTCGATCAGTGGCTGAACGGCAGCCAGGAAGCGGCAACAGCGCTTTTTGTGCTGCCGCCACCGGGAGCATTTGATGCCGAACCCTTAGAATCTCCCCGGCAGTCCAGCCTGGTATAGCGGACCGGTATGGCCGCAGGCCTTGCGCTGTGCCAGACGGATGAAGGCCAGGCGAATGCCGGACCTTCCGTGCTGTACGACAGGCAGGTATTACCCCGCTCGTCCTTAGTAGCCGATCAGAACGGAATATCCGCCCCTTCATCCTCGGCCGGCGCAGCAGTGACAGCCTTTGCCTTCCCGTTGCGACCTTTGGCACGGCCCGCTGGTGCTGCCGGGGCAGCTTCGGCCTGTCCATTATCGCGGCTGCCCAGCATCTGCATCTGGTCAGCAATGATTTCCGTGCTGTAACGGTCTGCGCCGGTTTGCGTATCCTGCCATTTGCGCGTTTTGAGCCGCCCTTCTACAAACACCGTGCGGCCTTTGCGCAGGTACTCGCCCGCGATTTCGGCCAGACGGCCATAGAAAACGACGCGGTGCCATTCGGTTTCCTCGCGGCGCTCGCCGCTGGCCTTGTCCTTCCATTGGTTCGTGGTGGCAATCGACACGTTGCACACGGCGGCGCCGTCTGCGGCGTAGCAGATTTCGGGGTCTTTGCCCAGGTTGCCAATCAGGGTTACGCGGTTCAAGGATGCCATGGTGATATCTCCCGTTAGGTCAGAGTGAAGCCCCGGGCGCTCCCGGAGCGAAAGGGGTTATTGCTGCGTAGCTGCTTCGTCAAGAAAACGGATAACGTCGCGAGCGGCCCATTGGGAGTTACCCGTCAACTGCCGCACCCAGGCTCTGCGCGCCGGACTCCAGCGGAAACTGTGGCGCTTCAGCACGTCGCGGGTGTCTTTTTCCGGCTTGGCGTCAAACAAAAACATGGCGCGGTTTTCCTGCGGATCCTCGCGGTAGGTGTAGCCGTCGCCGCTGCGTTCGGTTTCCGGGCGCTCTGCGACCTTTTCCAGTGCCTTGATGCGTTCGGCAATGCGGCGAATGTTGGCGTTGTTGTTCTGCAGTTGGTAGGGTGCAAAGCCAACGCGGCCCGCATAGTCCGGTGTAATAAGCTGCCGGGCGCGTGCTTCGTCAATCAATCCAGTCGCCACCAGCATGACCACGCGGGTTTCGATGTCTGACTTGGCATAACGGCGCACCAGGGCGTTTAACTTTTTCATCGTGTCCTGTGCGGCCTGCAGCTTCAACATCTTGGCCTTCAGCTTTTCGATTGCGTCCGGGTCGTCGCTGGATATCCCGCCCTTGCCCACCGCTGCGGCCTTATCTGCGTAGTGTTCGGCCTGCTTGTGCAGTGCAAAGGATTTGTCATAACCGCCGCTGATACGCGCCCTATAACGGCGGTCAGCACCTTCGGAGTGATGGCCCACAAGAATCGGCTGACCAAAGGGGATGGCCTGCGCCATGTTCCGTGCTTGCTCATGGGCGGCGTCAGCCTGCCGCTGTGCCTGTGCTGCGCGGGTTTCATAGTTCGCCTTACGGGCTGCCTGCTTCGCTTCATAAGTATTCATGGTCATGATCTCCAAATGAGGTTCGGGGTTTTCTGCTGACCGGATTCGAAGATTCTTGAGCCGGGGCGTAGATGTGCCGTCTGGGGTCTACGCTGGCTCTCCGGTCTTTGCCGCCGTCTTTCGTGAGTTCCGTCGCCGTGCCGATCTGGATCATGTAGCTCCGACCGGAAAGGGGCGGGCACGGAAGCCGCAGCCTGGAGCGAAGCGGAAGGACCGGGTGAGTACCCGGCGAAGCAAACCCCTTGCAGGAAGAAGCGCAGTGATACAGTCGGCGGTTTTGGCGACGGAACTCACGAAAGACGGCGCAGCGGCCCGCCCGAAGCGATGACCCCACACGGCAGCCGCGCGGCGAGCGCCCCTAGCCGCGCCCCAGCGCGGCTCCAATCGGACCGCCAGGCCCATAGGCAAGCGAAGCGCGCAGCGCCGACCGGCGCGAAGACGTGAGGGATGGACGCCCGAAGGGGCAAGACACCGGCAGGTGGCTTGATGCGAAGCACGAGAGCCCGGCCCGAAGCCGCCAGACGGAGGGACACGTCCAGGTTTATCCACATATTCTGTGAACAAGGCTGTGGGCAAGCCGTGTGGTTTCTATCACAGGCCTTGCCAACTATGCGATACGACTAAACCGGACAATCTCTACCCAGCCGGACGGCCGTGTGCAAATCAGTCACAATCAGCGGAATGGCTGTCACGTTTGCGGCAATACCCACCCACTGAGAACACAGAGGGATGATATGAAACAGATTCAACCTGACCTCTGGGAAACCGAAGTCGAGAAGCCTTTCCCCGGCCTGACCACCCATGCCTATCTATTGACCCGGGGCGAAGGCAACGTACTCTTCTACAACACGTCACTCACCCATGAACTCGAGCAAATAGCAGAACTGGGCGGCATCTCCTACCAGTTGCTAAGCCAGCGAGACGAAGTAGGCGACTCTCTGAAGACCATAGGAAACCGGTTCGGCTGCAAACTGGGCGTTCATACGCTGGAACAGGCCGATGTTTCCCGCGTTCGCATTCCCGACCTTCTGTTCACCCAGCGTGAACTAATTATGGGCAACATCAAGATCATTCCGGTGCCAGGGCACTCGCCAGGCAGCACCAGCTTCTTGGTGGATTCAACCGGCGGAAAACACGACCTTTTTACTGGCGACACCATTTATCGTGGCGAAGGTGGCGTCTGGAGGGCCGGTTTCATACGCGGCTACACTCCGCCCGAAGCCCGGCCAACACTGGCGGCCAGCCTGCGACTACTCGGCACGTTGAAACCAGACCTGGTGCTATCCAGCGCCTTCGGGGGAGATAGCGGATTTCAAGAAATGGACCCGGACGAGTGGGTCATGCACACAGACTTGGCGATCAAGGAGCTGCTGGGTCAGGCTGACTGAGCAGTGCCGGAGCCACCCGACATGCAAGGCAGGGCGAAACGCCCTGCCTTGTTTTTTCCGCCTTCCCTACAGCTGTCCCACCTCCGCCAATGAAGCGGTTTCCGCCGCAGTCACAATGACGTGATCCAGCAAGCGCACATCAATCAACAACAAGGCCTGCTTCAGATGTTTCGTCAGGTTCAGATCGGCCATGCTGGGCTGAGTAGAACCGGACGGATGATTATGGGCCTTATGTGCCCTGTTTTCTTATGTGCCCGATCGTACCTATAGAGGCATATTTCAAGCATTTCTGAGCACGGCCTGGCCACATAATGGCGAGTGGCGCGCAACATGACATTTCCTCTACTTTTCCAGAAGGGTGATTGTCATGTTGGAACATCATTTCCGGTCGCTCAAGGCGATCGACCGCGTCAGAGCCCAGTGGCTGGGACCACAGATTGAACGCTACGTGCAGTCGCTGGACGAACTTCATACCAGCAATGCCACGGTACGCCAGCATATCCGCGCACTTGGGCACTTCAATGATTTTGTCATTGCCAGGGGTGTCACGAAGCTAGAAGCACTTCCCGACCATGTTGATGCCTTTGTCGAGTATTGGCACGCCGGTCACGCAGGCTGGTGCAAGAACAACCAGGACCGAGCCGCTGTCACCGCACAGAGCCGTGTTCCGGTGGAGCGGATGCTTTGCCTGGCCTTGCCGGATTACACACGCCCGAACAACCGGCCAGCGATGCCGTTTGCCAATACGGTTCCTGGTTTCTTGCCTTTCTTGAACGATGAGAAGGGGCTTCGTCAGGAGTCGCAGCAGCGCTACCTCTATACGCTTCGTCCTTTTGAAGCCTATCTGAACAGGGGCGGCATTGCTTTGTCGGGATTGGAACCTGCCCACATCAGCCGCTTTCTCGAAGAACGCGCCAAGACACTGCACAAGGCCGGCATGCGAGACACCGCCGGCGCCCTGCGCATCTTCCTGCGTTATCTGCATCGAGAAGGCATCGTGGCTACGGATCTCGTACGTAGTGTGCCGCGCGGCCGTATCTACCGCCAAGCATCCATTCCACGCGCAATTGGATGGCAGGATGTTGAGCGGCTGCTGGCCAGCATCGACCGCAGGTCCATCTTGGGCAAGCGCGACTACGCCATTCTGACGCTATTGGCCAGTTATGGGTTGCGCGCCAGGGAGATCGCTGCGCTGTGCCTGGACGATTTCGACTGGACACATGCCCAGATCAGCATCCCAATGTGTCACCTTTCACCGTATAGGAGCCAGCATTTTTCGGCATTTAGGAGCCATTAAAACGCCGGTTCTGAACGCATGAC
>JAUZQE010000065.1 GCA_030733815.1 Yanghanlia caeni | reverse complement strand
AGGGGAAAACTTGTTGTTCTTGCTCATGGCTGCATTCTCTCAAGAAATGCAGCCTCCTCAAAACCCGGTTCGATTCACACCGTCCATCGCCTGCTTTTGTCCTTGGAGGCATCCGGGTGGGTCAAGAAAGGGGAAGGCGGAAAGCGCTATTTCTCCGACATCCAGGGGCAGGTAGCCCTGGCAGTCGGCGGCATGCAGAACGAAGCCACACGGTCAGCAACGATACGTGCCGTGAGTTCTGCGCGGCGCTTGGCAGAGCGGCTGGGTGATGCGGTCTTCCTCGTCGTGCGCGACGGTCATGAATCGCTGGCCATCCACCGCGAGGTCGGCGACTACCCTATTCAGATCCTTGCGAGCTACCCCGGTAAGCGATACCCGCTCGGAATAGGGTCGTCGGGCATGGCATTGTTGGCCGCGCTGCCAGAAGACGAGGCAAACCACATCGTCGAACTCAATGCGCACCGCCTGGAGGAGTACGGCGGCATGACTCCAAATATCCTGCACCGGTTGCGCAAGAACGCGCAGACCCGGGGCTATGCCGTGATGCAGAACTACGCCGTACGAGGTGCCATGGGGGTCGGATGTGCACTGACCGATTCGCAGGGGAATCCCATACTGGCCCTGAGCGTCAGTGCAATAACCGAACGCATGCCTTTGAAGAGGCAGGGCGAAATCGCCAAACTGCTTCAGCAGGAACTCGACTCGCTGCGTGCAGATCTGTAGTAGAGTGAGTATCTTCAAAGGGCGGAGTGCCGTCCTCCCCAACATCCCGATAACCGTGGGTCGGAATTAGGACTTGGCAGGGATACTCCAGACCGCGGTTGCTATTACGATACGACCTGATGAAAAACGGCCCTGGTACAACCCTGCTTAGACTAAAACATAGACCTTGCGCACGGTCTCTTGGATATCCCAGCTACCAAAGGTATTTTCCGGAAAGAAAACGGTATCGCCGGCTTTAATTAAAAGGGCTTCTGAACTACCACGGGGCGTGAAAGTGCAAACTCCGGCAAGGATATGCATGACCTCCGCTTCTTTGATTTGGCGTTCGAACTTGCCCGGCGAGCATTCCCACAGCCCAGTTGAGCAATCGGGTTTGCCCGGGATCTTGACCTCCTGTTCGCTGATCACACACGGCGGCTGCGAGAGGGGTACGGGCACGGGGCCGACTTCCATGAGCGCGTCCGCCTGCGTCGACTGACGAATAATCTGAATGTTCACGCAAACTCCTACTCGATAAGGGAGGATTAGTCCATGGCTCGCACGGCAAGGCTCAATGACCGAGCGCAAGCGATGAGCGTCTTGGCGAGTTTCTTCTCGGCCTGCTGCATGGTCCAGCGACCAGTGGGCGTAACGATATGCACGGAAGCAATGGGGCGGCCTTGGCTACCGATGATTGGCGCCCCTATCGTCATATCGCCGAGGAACAGTTCTTCTTTATTGGTCGCGTAACCGTAGCGCCGTGCGTCGTCGAGAATTTGCTCCAGCTGGGCAAGCTCGGTGTGGGTATGCATCGTATGTTTTACCCGCTCACTAGCTTCAAGCAAGCGAATGGCCTCGTCCTTAGGCAATGCACTGAGATAGGCACGCCCCGCGCTTGTGCAATACATCGGTATGCGACTACCGATTGGCATATGGACTGGCACGAACTGCCCGCTTATGAAGCGCGCAACATAGACCATTTCCTTCCCGTCTGGTTCTGTCAGGCACACCGTTTCACCTGTGGTGTTGGTGAGTTCAGAGAGAAAAGGGTTAGCAACGTCGATCAGCCCACTGGCTGCCAAATAGTTGAACCCCAGCCTGAGCGCGCGCACCGATAGCTGATACCGCCCTGTCTGCGGGTGCTGGAACAGATACCCTAGTTGTTTCAGCGTAAAGACCATGCGCTGTGCCGAACTTTTACTGATGCCGCTCGCCTGAGCGATCTCATTGATCGTCATGCTGCGTTGCCTTGCACTAAAAGACGCCAACACCGCCAGCCCCTTCTCCAAGGACTGATTGAATAAGGGATTCACACCCCGAGCAGCCGGTTCGGTCTTATGTTCCATGGTCACGCATTATAGATGATGGGTTAGATGAATCGATATTCGATTCGCCAGATGCGAATAATGGTTAACTCTAATTACTCGTCGATGTTCGACACTTATAATTTCTGCACGAACTGTCGCTCTGGCCGAAGGCACGCCGTGAAGTGATGCTCGCCACCTACCTATTCACAGGAATCCTCGCCATGAACCTCTCCAGATCCTCTGTCACGAAATTCTTTGCAAGCCTGTGTATCGCGGGCGGCTTATCCTTATCCGCTCAGGCGGCCCAAGGCGAAACGCTGAAAGTGGGCGTCACGGCCACAGGCATTCCATTCACGTTTCTCAATGTGAAGGACAACACAATCCAGGGAATGATGGTCGACACGGCCGAAGCTGTAGCGAAAGTGGCAGGGTTTGAAGCCTCAATCGATCAGAATGTTTTCTCCGCTCTAATTCCGGCGCTCACGTCCAACAAAATTGACATCATTTCTGCGGCCATGCTCAAAACGCCCCAGCGCGCCGAGGTGGTCGCGTTCTCAGACCCTGTGTACTCCTACGGCGAAGGCTTGATTGTCCGCGACGACGACAACACCGACTACACATCGCTCGATGACCTTAAAGGTGAGATCGTTGGTGCCCAGGTCGGCACAGTCTTCATCGATATGCTTAAGGCCAAAGGTCACTTCAAGGAAGTTCGCAGTTATGACTCGGTCGCGGACCTCACACGAGATTTGGCGCTTGGACGAATCAAAGCCGGCGTCGGCGATCAGCCCATCATCGCGTATCAAATCGAGCAGGGGACATTCAAAGGCGTGCGCTTGGCGCAGAACTATAAGCCGACAAATGTCGGTGATGTCTGCCTCGTTGTACGCAAGGGCGACACGGCCTTGCTCGAGCGCCTGAACAAAGCCATCGCACAGGTGAAGGCTGATGGCACTCTGGAGAAAATCATCGCTAAGTGGGGCATCTGAACGCTAGCGAGGATTCATGAAAGATTTCTTTCAACTCTCGGTTGAATTCCTGCCGATTTTGCTCGAAGGGGCCGTGGTCACAATACAGGTCACGGTACTTTCGTTCCTGCTGAGCAGCGTGCTCGGGTTGGGCTTGGCGCTGATGCGAATTTCTACGATTCGCACCCTGCGCGTGACCGGATCAGTCATTATCGATATCATCCGCGGCCTTCCCATCATCGTAACGCTCTTCTACATCTACTTTGTGCTGCCCGATTTCGGAATTCAGCTCAGCGCCTTCCAGGCGGGGGTAATCGGGCTTGGCATCGCTTACTCGGCTTACCATGCGGAAAACTTCCGCGGAGGTATTGAGGCCGTGGATAATGGGCAGCGTGAGGCGGCCCAAGCCATGGGCATGCGAGGGCCACTCATGATGCGCCGGGTCATCTTGCCGCAGGCGTTTCGCATTGCGCTGCCCCCTTACGGCAACATTCTGGTCATGATGCTCAAGGACTCGTCCCTCGTCTCGACGATTACGGTAGCTGAGATGACACGGGCAGGCCAGTTGATTGCCTCATCTACCTTCCAAAACATGACGGTCTATACCTTGGTGGCCCTGCTGTATCTCTTGATGAGCTTGCCGCTGGTCTGGGGCCTTCGACACATTGAGCGTCTCGGAATAAGGAAGAGGTAATGATAAGAATCCGAGACCTGCAAAAGTCCTTTGGTGACCACAAGGTGCTTAACGGTGTGTCTTTGGCAGTTGAGGAGGGCGAGGTGGTTTGCCTGATAGGCCCTTCGGGCTCAGGAAAATCGACTGTGCTCCGCTGCATCAACGGACTCGAGTCTTATCAGAGTGGAGAAGTGCGTGTCCTGGGTCACAAAGTCGATAACAAGGACGAAAGCATCCACGAACTTCGCACGGCCATGGGCATGGTTTTTCAGCGCTTCAATCTGTTCGGCCATCGCAGTGTCCTTGAGAACGTGATGGAAGGGCCCGTTTACGTCAAACGCACCCCACGCGAGACGGTACGTCAGGAGGCGATGGCTTTACTCGAGAAGGTGGGCTTGTCTGATAAGGCTCATGCGTATCCGGCGCAGTTGTCGGGTGGCCAGCAGCAACGCGTGGCCATCGCCCGAGCTTTAGCCATGAAGCCAAAAGTGATGCTGTTTGACGAACCGACCTCGGCGCTTGACCCCGAGCTTGTCGGCGACGTCCTGCAGGTGATGCGAGATCTTGCCAACGAGGGCATGACCATGATTGTGGTCACACATGAAATGAGTTTTGCACGCGAAGTTGCAGACCGCGTTTGCTTCTTGCACGGTGGCACGATCGTCGAAGCAGGGCCTGCCGAACAGGTTCTCGGCGCCCCCCAGCATGCGCGCACCCAGGATTTCTTGCGTCGTGTACTTCACGCCCCGTCGGATCATAAGTTGGCATAATGACTCACATTCGCAGCATAGGCTCTCATCCAGCCGCAGCCTCATTATGGGCAGCCACAGCATCCGATGCTCCGCCGGTTGCGCCACTTACCCAATCGGCTCACGCCGACGTGGTGATCGTGGGTGCGGGTTTCACTGGATTATCAACTGCCCTTCATCTAGCCGAAGCAGGCGTGAACACCTGCGTGCTGGACGCTCACGCACCAGCCTGGGGAGCTTCGGGGCGTAATGGTGGGCAGGTGAACCCCACCTTGAAATACGACCCCAACGAGCTGCGTCGCATGTTTGGTGCAAAGGCCGACGCGTTGATTCAGACCGTCTCTACTTCCGCAGACTTGGTGTTCAGCCTCATCGATCGACACCACATCGACTGTGATGCTGTGCGGGCGGGTTGGATACAGGCAAGCTATCATGATAAAGGGGTCCCTGCCCTACATCGCCGCGCAGAGCAGTGGCAACGCCTGAACATCCCGGTAAGCTGTCTTGACCGTGATGAGATTTTGAAACGCACTGGTTCCAACATGTTCGCCGGGGGATGGCTCGACCATCGCGCGGGCAAATTACATCCGCTGTCTTACGCTCGCGGCCTGCTGAGAGCAGCTTTATCAAACGGCGCACAGGTGCACGGGAATAGCCCAGTCACGCAGCTACAGCGACAAGACGGAAAATGGGTGGCAACGGTTGCCGCCGGTGCGACCGTTAAGGCCGATCAGGTTGTGCTTGCCACCAATGGCTACACCGACGCGCTATGGCCGGGTCTTGCGCGCACCGTGCTGTCAGCGAATAGCTTCATTGCCGCGACGCGCCCCTTGGGCACCGCAGCGGATCACATCCTGGCAAAGGGTGAAACGCTGTCCACAGCCGAGCGTCTGATGATCTACCTGAGCAAGGATCGCGATGGCCGACTGCTGATGGGTGGACGAGGACAATTCAGGGATCCCAAAGACCGCTCGGACTTCCTCCACCTAGAGCGCTCCTTAGAACTGCTGTATCCGCAGCTTGCCCCGTTTGAGATTGAGTATCGCTGGAGTGGCCGAATTGCCATTACGCGCGACTTCCTCCCACACATCCATCAGCCCGAGCCGGGTTTGACAATGGCGTTGGGCTATAACGGTCGTGGCATTGCCATGTCTACCAGTATGGGCCAGCAGCTCGCCAAACTTCTCTGCGACAGATCCGGGCGCGATGATTTCCCCTTTCCTATTACGCCGATCCAGCCCATACCTATGCATGGCTTGCAGCGCTTCTATATCGCGGCCGGCTTAGCCTGGTACAGCCTTCTTGATCGGCTCTCCAAACGTTAGGCGAGTCTTGGAGTCAACTGCACGGTGCAATTACCCGTCGCAACTGCGGCGGGTAACTTTCTTCATGCTGCACGTCTAATTACAGGTTTCGCGCCCGCCCAGACCGAAAAGCCAGCCGGACACTGAAGTACCGTTGTGATGCACGTTTCCGAGTATTGACCTGTCAACTACCTTCCCCTAGCCTTTTGAAACACAACAAGTTTTCGCAAGCGATCGCTTGCACTGTAGCAGCTGGAAGCCTATGACCGAGTAGCACAATAAAAACCAGAAAACAGGGGGAGACAATGCATAAAGCAGCCCTAAACGAAGCAAGCTTGTTCAAGCTCATTGTTGTTATCGCTGGCATAGTAGTCGCCATGTTCCTTGCAACTGTTCTGATGGCGCTTGCATTCATGCCAAATCAGCTTATTGCAGGCATGTCGACTGAAGACATGACGTTTCTCCTACCCCTAGGCCTGGCCGCGCTTTGCAGCGGCAGCATGCTGGCTTGGTATGTTCAGTCGTATCGGTCGCGCTCCAAGGGGTGACTCTCAGGCTGGTTCCGACATCGCGCGATCACGGAACCAGCGTGCTGTATCCTCGTCAGCCGGAAAAAACGATTCGATCCGCAATTCGTGCACCGTCACGTCGTTCGGAGTGCCCATGGTGGCAATCGAGGTGAACAGGTTCAGCGCGACACCATCCTTGCGAATCTGCATTGGCAAAAACGGCAGCGTGCGCGCATCAAGGTTGGCAAAGCCGGCGTCTGTCAATGTAGTTGGAACATGAGTAAGCGGTGCATCTACCCCATTATTCCGAGGCAGCCAGATTCATGGCTAAATCCTGGTCATGGACATTCCACGGCAACAAGGCCTCAATTTCATCGACCGTTTTT
>JAUZQE010000064.1 GCA_030733815.1 Yanghanlia caeni | reverse complement strand
TCGACCGCTTCATCTTGTAGAACTCCTCAATGAGAAAATTCTACTTCTGAACGCACCGCTTTTGCGGGGGGATTACCGCGTCACTTCATCCACAGATACGCCTTTACCTTGGCACAATTCTTATAACCATAACCTTTGTAAAGGTGGTGTTTTCACGCAAAATATGATCGTGAAGGCCCGCCAACACTGGGTTTGCGCGCTAATGAAGATATCCACCAAAGATTTTTAACCTTTGACAGCTCAAAGTAGGTCAGCAGCACAATACTTATAACCCTCAGCACAAATCCTCTAACCTTGCCGACACAAAACCTATAACCTTGCGCACTCAGAATCTAACCTTAGGTCGTCCAGAGTTAACCTTAGGTCAGGCAATTTCTAACCTCGTGAGCCTAAGGCATTGATTTTTATAGGTGTGCCGCACTTCTGTATGTAGGTTAGTTAGTTTGTTTTGTGTTTGTAGTTTATTAAAAAAGACCTACCTACCTAACCTTGCTGCGCTGAGAAATTATCAATGTCGCCATAAAACCTCGGCCTTTAGGTCGGGGATATAAGGCGACGAGGCGCTCATCGTCGCTATACTGAGAATATGTCCAGTACCGAGTACGTCACGCGCACGTTGCGCCTTCGCTTAAAGGATAAGCATGCGGCATGGCTGCGTGAGCAGGCGCGCGCGGTGAACTTCGTATGGAACTATTGCAATGAGCTGTCTTTCAAGCATTGGTTGCGCAAGCGTGAATTTTTCAGCGCTTACGATATGCAACCCTACACTAAAGGTGCTGGAAAGGAGCTTGGGCTGCATTCGCAGACCGTGCAAGCGGTGCAGGAACAATATTGCACCCGCCGCAAGCAATTCAAAAAAGTGAAGCTGCGATGGCGGGTATCTGGTGGCTCGCGTCGCTCGCTCGGCTGGATTCCGTTCAAAGCCAGCGCACTGAGGTATCGAGGCGGCCAGGTGTGGTTTGCCGGCAAGCCGCTCAGCCTGTGGGATTCCTATGGCTTGCCTCAATACGAGCTGGGTAGCGGCAGTTTCAGTGAGGATGCGCGCGGGCGCTGGTACCTGAATGTCACCGTCAAGGTGACAAAGCGCCCAATTCATACCGAATCTACATCAATCGGAATTGATCTGGGCTTGCAGGAGCTCATTGCTACGAGCGATGGACGCAAGGTACCGGCTCAGCGCTTCTACCGCGACCTGGAGCCGGCGCTCGCCATTGCGCAGCGGGCGAACAAGAAACAACGTGTACGCGCGATTCATGCAAAGATTGCTAATCGGCGAAAGGATGCGCTACACAAACTCAGCTCTCAGCTCGTAGCCGAGCACGGGGCAATCTTCGTTGGCAATGTGAACGCAGCCGGCCTGGCAAAGACACGGATGGCGAAATCCGTGCTGGACGCCGGCTGGAGCTCGTTCCGAACCATGCTTCAGTACAAATGCGATAGCGCGGGCGTATGGTTCGAAGAGGTTAACGAAGCGTATTCAACCCAGACCTGCTCGGAGTGCGGTGCATTGCCCGCTTCGCGGCCGAAAGGTATCGCAGGTCTTGGAATAAGAGAATGGTGCTGCAACGAATGCGGATCGGTTCACGATCGCGACATCAACGCAGCACGAAACATTCTCGCGCTCGGGCATGAGCGTCTCGCAGGAGGAATCCCTGTCCTTTAAGGCAGGGAGGATGTCAATTGTTAAGAACCAGGGCGAAGGTGATAAGGTTAAAAAATTCGCAATTGACGACTAACCTTTGCTATGGCATTCTCTGGGTCAACATGAAACGAGGGATGAACTCATCTAACCGGCAATCGACATGGCAAAGGAACCAACCCGCGAACCGGGAAGCATGACGCTCTCGAACCCTGCGCAGAAGGGCTCTCTGCAAGGACAGAATTCTCTGCCCGAGACCACTCCCGTTCAACTTGCGTTAGACATCTTCAAGTCTCTTGAAGTCGAAGGAAAGCGTGTTGAGGAATCACCTCAGGAGATTGGGTTCCGCAAGAACAACATGTTTTTGGAAATCACAGGCTTAGGCTTATCGGCCCGTAGAGCAATTGATGTTGCTTACTTCATCGTTGCTCAGCCCGCAGACGAGAACGAGTTGTACTCCCGTCATGCGTACACCTACTCAGTGGATCAGAGCTTTTTCAAGTGGTTAATGGGAACGGGATCGCGCAACTGGCGACACCTGCGAAGCGTTTTGCGAGAAGCCCAAGCCGCAGCAATCGAGATCACAGAGTCCACCGGAGACACAAATTTGGTCTACGGCCACATCGAGAATAATTCCGATGGCTCACCCAAACCCATTGAGAAGGGAAAACGTGGCAAGAACGCTCTTAGCAATGACCCACCTCCCAATTGGGGCGCGGTTCCGTTGCTTGGCGCCGTAGCAATTGCTAACGGCCGTGTGAGCTTTGAGGTCAATCCGGTCTTGGCCAAGCACATCAAACGGCCTCGATCCTCGCACTTTCTGAGCTTGCGCTACGTCTTCAGGTCGCTCTATGGCAAAAACCTGTACGACCTGGTGGTTCCCCATCTTGATAACGAGACCACACCCTGGTTTGAGTTGGAAAAATTGCGAAATATTCTGGGGTGCGAAGGTAAAACGTATTCGCAATACAAGTTCCTACGTCAGTTCGTGCTGCTGCCGGCCATTGCCGAAGTGGATTCGGTTACTGGCATTAAGCTCGAGTTGCAGACCCACAATCTGCCCAAAACACGCAAGATAGGGTATGTGCGTTTTGCTATTGAGCGAGGAGAAGAATCAGCGCCGGATTACAACATCGAACTAAAGGAGATGTTCCTCACGCTTCGCAATGAGTTTGCGATCAGCAGGACCCAAATGGACGAGATTCTTTCTCGACGCGAAGAGTGGACGCTCGCTCACATACAGGATGCCATTGATTACACCCGCTACATGCTGCGTCGAGGAAAGGTGAGGATTTCCGCCAGTGGATACCTCATGAAGGCCCTTCGAGAAAACTATAAGCTGGGTACAGCTCAGCTAGAAATCGACAGGATGCTCGAAGAAGAGAAGGCTGCAAAAGCTAAAGCTGAGTCTGCGAACCCTTACGCGACAGAGTTGCCCGAAGGCTCCGTCGTGCCTGAACACATCACGCCCGATGCACGTCTAAAAGACATCGAGGAGGGTCGGGAAGCCTATAAAGAGATGTCCAAGGCTCAGCAACTGGAGCTGACCATGCAGTTCATCAAAACGCCTGCTGCCCGCCTGGCTGCGTCACGAGACAATTTTGAGATCGAATTTCTACAAGGCGAAGAGCTCCATCAAGAGATCATGGCAAATCGCGGGCTGCTCTATGAGGAACTGATGGTCTACGCGGCTAAACATACCTCAGTGCGCGCCAAACCAACAAAGGCGGCTAAGTCCGCAAAAACCGGTAAAAAGAATGCCGACTAAGAAGCAAGGCGCCAGGAGAACCTGGCGCCTTGTTAACTTCCAACAACCCTCAAAGGCTGACGTATTGTGCGAGCATTAGATCCTAAAAAGACTCGTGGGGCTGCTCTGGAGGTGGGGCGTTACTGGCCTCAGTGACGGAGACGGTATCCTCGGAAGTGGACTGCGCCGGTGCAGGATTGTCCTGACCCTCGATGAGAAACTCATCTCGTGTCTTCCCGTAAGCGCACCATAAACCCCATTCTTCCGTGTTCCTTCCGTAGGGCGCATAGTTCAGTCCATCGTAAGCATCCGGTGAACGCACATTGAATACGGCTCCATGATTAGAGGAAGATCGTGTCCACGATAATTACGTGGACACGATAATGAGCGAAGAATCTCTTATTTCAAGGCGGCCAAGGCGCACGTACTCTCGGCGGTTCAAGGCGGAAATGGTGGCGCAATGCTTGCAGGGCGACGTGTCGCTCGCGGCGTTAGCCGTAGAGCACGGTATGAACCCCAACGTTTTGCATCGGTGGGTCAAAGAGCATGAACGCTACGGCCACCACTGCTTGGCTGAGGAGGAGGGGCGCCAGCGGCGCGCACCGGCTTTGGTGGGTCCCTCTCGCCAACCCACTGCGCCATTCGTCCCTCTATCAGTGAGCGCGAGCCAGCCTGGTGCGAGTCACGACGTCATTCGCCTGGAAGTGAAGCGCGACACTGCGACAGTGCGCGTATCCTGGCCGATTAGCGCCGCAGCCCAATGCGTCGAACTACTACGAGCGTGGATGCGGTGATTCGCATTGACCAAGTCTGGCTCGCTGTAGAGCCCGTGGACATGCGCAGCGGTATGGATCGGTTGCTCGCCCGCGTGATCGAGGTCTTCGGCGCCTCGCAGCCGCACCATGCCTACGTGTTTGCCAACCGCCGCGGCACCCGGCTGAAGGTGCTGGTGTGCGATGGCTTCGGCATCTGGCTAGCTGTACGACGGTTGCACCAGGGGAGTGTGCACTGGCCCCGGCCCGGTGACACACAAATGGCGCTCACGGCTGAACAAGCTCGTGCGCTCGTCATCGGTCTGCCGTGGCAACGCCTGGGTGAGTACGAATCGATCAGCCTCTTATGACCCCGGATTTGCAATCCGGGGCAGTGCGAATGGTGCGCTGCACAGGGGTCTGGCATTATGGCGGCTATGCCTCTGAAGACAGCACCCAACCTCGACCATCTTGATGCCGACGCCCTGCGGGCGCTGGCGGCGGAATTGATGGGCAAGCTCGAGCGGCAGGCGCAGGATATCCACTTTAAGGACACGCACATCCGCAAGCTCACGCATGAGATTGCGGTGCTGCGCCGTTATCGCTTCGGCAAAAAGAGCGAACAGCTTGGCGGCGAACAGGGGTTGCTGCTGGAAGACGCGGTCGATGCCGACATCGCCGCCATCGAGCAGGAACTGATCAACTTGGGTGGTCCTCAGCCGGAACAGAAGGCGGTCTCGCAGCCCAAGCGCCAGGCGCTGCCGCCGGAACTGCCGCGCATCCAGGTGCGCCACGAGCCGCACTCAACCACTTGCAACTGCGGCTGCCAAATGCAACGCATCGGCGAGGACATCACCGAGAAGCTTGACTACACGCCGGGTGTGTTCAGCGTTGAGCAGCACATTCGTGGCAAATGGGCTTGCCGCCAGTGCGGGACGCTGACCCAGGCGCCGATGCCCGCTCAGGTCATCGACAAGGGCATCGCAACTTCCGGCCTGCTGGCCCATGTGCTGGTGGCGAAATACGCGGATCATCTCCCGCTATACCGCCAGGAGCAGATCTACGCGCGAGCCGGCGTGAAGATTCCACGCTCCACCCTGGCAGAATGGGTGGGGGTGTGCGGGGTACGCTTGCAGCCGCTGGTCGATGCGCTACGTGAAGCCATCTTGAATGAGCCGGTGGTGCACGTGGATGAAACGCCGGTCCAGGTACTGCAACCGGGCAGCAAGAAAACGCATCGCGCCTATCTCTGGGCCTATGCGCCCGGCGCCTTCCAGGATCTGAAGGCAGTCGTTTACGACTTTACCGAGGGGCGCTCTGGCGCTCACGCCCGGGCGTTCCTCGGCGACTGGCGCGGTGAACTGATCTGCGATGACTACGGTGGCTACAAAGCCTGCTTCGAGCAAGGCATCGCCGAGGTCGGCTGCATGGCGCATGCCCGACGCAAGTTCTATGAGCTGCATCAGTCGGGCAAAAGCCAGATCGCTGAGCAGGCACTCAAATCCATCAGCCAACTCTACGAGATCGAGACTCGTGGGGCGAGCCTCCCCCCTGAAGAGCGGCAACGATTACGTGAGCAACAAGCCCGGCCCATTGCTGGGGCCTTGTATGCCTGGATGACGGCACACCGCATAAAGGTGCCCGACGGCACCGGCATCGCCCGGGCGTTGGATTACTGCCTGAAGCGCTGGGCGGCGTTGACTCGTTACCTGGATGATGGCCGCTTACCCATCGACAACAACTGGATCGAGAACCAGATCCGGCCCATTGCCCTGGGCCGCAAGAACTGGCTGTTCGCTGGCTCCCAGCGAGCGGGCCGGCGTGCGGCCGCTGTTATGAGTTTGATCCAGTCAGCGAAGATGAATGGGCACGATCCGTATGCCTATGTGAAGGACGTCCTCACGCGCCTGCCCACGCATCCGAATAACCGGATCGACGAACTGTTGCCGCAAAACTGGGTACCTGCTGCCGCTTCAAGACGATAAGGAAAGTCATGGCCTTCACTGAGCTCGAACTTGCAAGGGTGCATCGCACCATGACAGCATATATCGCACAGCGCCGTCCACGCCCTGAAATCCGAGCGCAGCTTGATATTGGCTATTCTGTTGAAAGCCAGTCTGTCATTATCCATGAAGATCGGCAGCTGTATGACGGCTCTCGTTTGTTAGAGCCCGTCGCGAAGGCGACGTGGGTTCGGACACAAAAGGTATGGAAAATCTTCTGGATGCGGGCCGACCTTCGGTGGCATAGCTACGAGCCCCTGGCCAGGGTACGCACCTTAAACCAAGTTTTGGAGGGGATAGATGCTGATCCCTATGGGTGCTTCTGGGGCTAATCTGTTAGCCGACTACATTGCCCTCCAGGTCAATATGTGATCCCTGATCGCGTATCGGCCGTCCGTCAATGTGCGTTCCCCGTGCGCTTACAGTCCATCAACATTTTGATGGTGGAACCAGGAGCCGAACCCGCGTCCAATTTCTGAACAAAAGTCCGTCCGTAAGAACACAGTCCTTATTTTGAATCATTTGGCCGTGTCGGCGGACATCGGCCAGAACGCGTTGACAGCTTGGCTCGCGGAGTTCGACAAAGTTCCGGGCGAAGTTCTTCGGTAATCCCCCCATTTTTAACGGTGCTCAAAAGTAGCAACGCTATGCAGCTATGGCCAGCCGCTGTTTTGGGGTGATGCCACCCAATGCCATATTTGGGCGCTCGTTATTGTAGGACCACATCCATTCGGTTGCCGCTTGCTGGACATCCTCGAGGGTATCCCAGTGGTATTGGGACAGCTATTCATAGCGAACCGTGCGGTTAAATCGCTCCACGTACGCGTTCTGCTGTGGCTTACCGGGTTGGATATATTCAAGC
>JAUZQE010000063.1 GCA_030733815.1 Yanghanlia caeni | reverse complement strand
GCGTTTGGCTGAATCCAGAGAAGGAAACGACCGTTATCCATGTGCATAGTGAACTAGAAGCAGCATGACTCATGTTCCAACTACATTGACAGACGCCGGAACGTTCTAAACGCAATCACAGGGCACGCGCAAGTGGGTATGGCGGCACGTTATGGGCGCAAGCGCGGTAAGAGGCGGGTGTTTGCAGACTTCGTAATGATGGACGCAATGGACAAAATCCAGTTCGACGGCGTGGATTTGTCACATCTGTATGTCTCGAAGGCAAGGTAATGGTCCTGCTCCACAGCGACGACATTGACTGCAGTTTGCGCCTCCGAGTCATCCTGATGTGCCGGGCTATAAAAAGTGATATGACAAATGTACGCACAGCACCAAGCCAAGGGAGTCAGAACCGTTATCATACCGGTGTATGCAACGTCCCGAGCCATGCCGCGAACGGCGCTATTCCGCGCAGGCCTTAAGCAAAATTATGTCGATACTATAGAATGATGACTATGAGTAGCTTAATAGAACCAGAGATATCTGAACTGAGTGCGCGTTACAGCAACGTAGAAGCCCATAAGCTTAACGGGGCAACGTATACGCCATCAGATTTGGCCACCTTCGTGGCCGAGAATATTTTGGAAGCGGCAGAACTGCCAAAGACAGGTATTATTCGTGTTCTCGACCCTGCTGTCGGGGATGGTGCCCTACTTCACGCCCTACTGAAATGTTTACCTGACGATGCTCTCGAGCGGGTCGAGGTCTGGGGTTATGACACCGACGCCGACGCTATTCAGATTGCCACGACACGGCTTGCAAACACCTTTACTGGCCTCCCGCTTCATATAGAGCAAAAAGACTTCCTCGAGCACGTTCTGACCCTGAAGGGCAGTGACCTGTTCTCCGATAGCGAACAAGAACCATTCCACTTGGTAATCGCTAATCCGCCGTATGTACGTACACAAATCCTGGGTGCCGACCAAGCCAAAGCACTCGCGCAGAGCTTTGGCTTAACAGGGCGTGTTGACCTCTACTATCCCTTCTTGCTGGGCATCTCAAAGGTGCTCGCTATTGGCGGCGTAACCGGTATCATCACCTCCAATAGGTTCATGACTACAAAATCTGGAGAAGCCGTGCGTCAAGCATTGCTCTCGAGATTCCAGATTCTTCATGCATGGGATTTAGGGGACACCAAGCTATTTGACGCCGCGGTCCTACCTGCAGTCCTGTTAGCGAAAGGGATAAGGAATCTTCAACACTCTCATACCCAAAATATCGCCTTCTCGACGATTTACGAGACAAAAGACCCTGCACAATCGCAGTGCACTGAGGTACTCGCTGCACTGAGTTCAGATGATGATACGGTGGTTGAGGTTGCCGATGGACGCCGGTTCCGCGTACGACACGGCTCACTGAATAATGGTGATGACCCGAAAGGTGTGTGGCGTGTAGGCACAGTCGCTACCGATACTTGGCTCACAACCGTTGAGTCAAATACATGGCAGACGTTTCGACATATTGGAAAAATCCGCGTAGGTGTCAAATCCACAGCGGATAAGGTGTTCATTCGGAGCGATTGGAACGATATCCCCGAAGGGCGGCCAGAACTATTGAGACCGCTCCTAACTCGGCATTGCGCCCGTCGCTTCCGTGCAACGACTCCTAATAATCCGAAGCATAGAAAGGAAATTCTATACCCCCATACCGTCGTCGACGGTCGTCGATGTGCAGTCGACCTTAGCTTGTATCCAAGGGCCGCACTCTATCTAGAACGACACAGGGACGTACTTGAAGCCCGCACCTACGTACTCGACGCTGGCCGTAACTGGTTTGAACTCTGGGTGCCGCAAGACCCGTCGGCTTGGCCTGCGCCAAAGTTGGTATTTCCCGATATTTCTGACAAGCCTATTTTCTGGATTGATACCGACGGCGGCGTGGTGAACGGGGAATGCTATTGGCTATGCTGTGAAAATGAGGAGAGCACGGATTTACTTTGGTTGGCCCTAGCGGTTGCAAACTCAACATTCATCGAAGCGTTCTACGACCACAAGTTCAATAACAAGCTATACGCTGGCCGTCGACGCTTCATTACGCAGTATGTTGAGCAATTTCCACTTCCAGACCCAGCCCGCGCCGAAGTTCAGCACATTATCAACTTAGCTAAGAAAATTCATGCCCTCATCCCCTCGAGCGAGGCCGAAGCCATGGAAGTGGAACTAGATGAATTAGTATGGGGTGTTTTTGGATTAGGAGAAAAAGTTGCGCGGTAATGGTATCTGTATCTTACCGTTGATGACGTTGCCACCAAACTTCCGAAATCGCGTGAAAAACCTCTCACCGGTAGTGACGAACAAGTGTGTCAATACAACTGTAGCCCCGTCTGTTCTTGCGTAGAACAGGGCATACCGAGTGTCAGCGTGCCGAACTCGGGTAGCACCCAATTGTTGCACATCCATGTATTCAAGGCTGTTGGGCTCGACAAGCCCTAAATCGATGGTTGGACTTGTCTGCAGCTTCACCTCTAACAACTGGTGTTTGACGTCTGGAAACTGCCCTGTATCTTCATAGCGAGAGTAGCCTAACGCCGCACAAACCATCGCATGGAGAGCTGCACCTCGATTCCTTTCTTGGTCCCTACCTGGGTCAGGAAAGCTCCGACCAACAAGGCCGGCTAGTCGCTCATAAATCTCAGCGATAGGAAGCAACTCGCCTGACTGCGGCTCCTCAACTGGGCTGGTCGTTGAAGAGAACACGACTTCAGCATTAAGATGAGGCCACATGGATTGGGTGTCTCTGGCTGCTATAAGCTCAAGCGGCTCAACTCCCAGCTCGAGCCGAGCTTGATACTTGGTCGTGATAGTTCCAGTTCTATCTAATAAGGCCAATTGCTGACCATTGACTACCTTTACCCTGCCTATCGTGTCGTCCTCCAGGACCTGAATGATGGCGTAGCGTCGCGTGGGAGACAACTCCTCGTTCCAAATCTGCAAGTTCAGCGATTTCTGAGTATAAATGTCGAGCTGCTGGCCTATGAAGCGAGGCTGCGTCTTTTTAAATGACTTCGGTGCAGGGTAACCAAGCGCTTCGCATACGGCGGTTTTGACGACTTTTGAACGCGTACGCAGTGCTAGACCTGCAAGGTCTAGCCCCGTCAAGTTCTCGTTGAGAAGTGCCTCAAGATGCTGGGTTGGTATCCAGTGCTCCGGGTGTCCAACCTCAATAAGGCTGTATATATCGTGCCCCGAAAGAGCGATAGCCTGTTTGTATTCAATTGGATGCTTTTCCGTCATGGTCCTTTCTGGGAGTCAACAGTTCCACGACACTAACTTCCAGAGAAACGGCGAGAGCTTCGAGTGTGCTCAAAGACACATTCCGCTCTTGTCGTTCCACAGAACCTATATAAGTCCGGTGCAGACCGCAGCGGTCCGCAAGCTCCTCCTGCGAATATTGTCGAGCCTTTCGCAACAGACGCAGATTCTCAGCCAATGTGGCTCGTAAGGAACAATTAGGTGAGCTAGTCATCGTTGAAACAGTAAAAATTGGTAGCAATTGTCCCTGGATGATGACTTTAAGGCTACAGACTATGAGTAGCACTCATTATGCTTACGGGAGGTCGGCAGCACGTTTCGCAAGTTTCAAGAATTATTTCCTCTTAAGAAAAGTCTCTTTAATTCGTTTGAGCGTCAAGAACGAGGGCCCTTCGAAACGCCATGAGGTTGCGGGTGCAGGCGCAAGCACCAGGTCACAGTCGGGGAAACAATCGTAGAGCCGGTCCCGTTGTCATCCTTGGGCGGCAAGTGTGTCCAGGTGACACACCTTTGAAGTGGCGCCGTGTGTCCAGGTGACACACCTTTGAAGTGGTGCCGTGTGTCCAGGTGACACACGCGTGACGCAAGTTAGCCTTCCAAGATCTTCTGGACTTCTTGCACAGTTCGCGCTTTCTCAGCCTGGACGTAAATGGACGTTGTCTGTACGGAAGTGTGCCCCAGCAACTTCTGGAGTACGTCGACTGGCATTTGTTTAGCAGCAGCCCCAGTAGCAAACGTGTGACGTAACGCGTGAGGAGCTGTAATGAGCAACCATTCACGCATTTCTGTCGGCATCTTCAATGAGTGTTGCTTTGCAATTCGCGCCAAAGCATTGCACATCATCTTGTAGAGCGCATCACTGTCAAACCCTGGTTGAGATCCCAAGTCTGCGTTGAGTGCGTGTTTACGGCGTGCAGCCTCAGTGTTGGGGATGATTACAGGAGCAAGCAGGGGTGCTTGTTTGGCATGGTGGACCGGCTCATACAGGTTCAGGCCTCGATCGCGCCAATGGGCAGCGAGTGCGTCGACGGCTCTAGCGGGCAGATAGACTGTTCGCCACTTAGAGCGTTTGCCTAGGATGTTCAGCTCCCAAATCCGAGGTCCGCCGTTATCACTCAGTATGTGTGAATCTACGGGCCGCAGTTGATCACGAGTTGCTCCGACAGCCTCTTCTCTACGAATACCGCTTGACCCTATAAGTAGGATCGCTGCACGAACTAACCGCATTTGTGCAGCTTGTGCCTGTGGCGAGCGAGGATTGGTGAAGTATCCTAGGTTCAGAGGCTCTCGATTGGACTCATTAAGGGAACCTTCCGCTTCGGCTTGCGCGGCATCACAGACGCTATCAAGTATTCCGTTTTCACCCGCGAGCTTTTGCCAGACATCTTGTGGCAAGGCCTTTTCGATTTGGAGTTCGTTAATGCGCTGGGTGACAATGGGATCGTGAACCGTGATCCACGGGTTGCCTCCAAGGTATCGGACGTTAACGAGCCACTCAAAGAAGCTGCGAATAATCTGAACTGCATAGCGTTGACTTTCGACAGACAGCTTCCCTGCAAAGGGGCGCCAACGATTTGATGTCCGAGGCGCCTTATTACCGATCCAGTCGTCAGGTACGTCGGAAATGAAGTCTTTGTAAGCTTCGCAGTCATCGGTCAATATGCTCGACATAGGTATGCGTCTTACACATACACACCACAATAGAAATCGCTCGAGTTCCTTCCGATAGGCCCGAGCCGTGAGCGGTCGATCGCGATACTTGTACAAGTACGCCTGAATAGCCTCAAGATCGTTTCTTGCCTGTATGAGGCAGAAGGCTTGGTTGCGGTTTCGGCCCTTCGAGCCATCTAACTCATGAGCGACCGCGCTAATCCGATCCAGAGGCACCCAGGGGTGCGCAGTGGGGGAGAGGGTGACCGTGTTGGTTAACGCGACTTCGCGAGGCCACCTGATTGGGCCCACGTGGTCAATGTGCTCAGTAAGCCAACGCTCAATTGCATGTGCCTTTCCTTGCCCGATCCTTGGAATGGGTCGATACCATCCCCTACCGCGGACAGCCAAAAGATTCATGAGTTCATTGATACGCGTAACCCCTTCTTCAGCCAAGAGAGAAGCAATGCGTGGCTTGAACCATTGGATGAGTTGGTCCTCAGGCTTTGGGTAGGAATAGTCGCGCTCACCCAGACTGATCAGGTGGCTCATGAGCTGGTTGTTCCACCGCCCTGAACGATTGGCGTGTTGAAGGCTCTCAGCCAGAAAGGGATTTTCCTTCAGCGCCAGGTCAATCAAAAGGCGTTTGAGCTTATCCAGCCATTGGACCAGATCCTGTGCGGTGAACAGCTTGCGCTCTTCCATCGCCTCGTCATTGAACAGCCGCCCTTTGATGGTGTCAGCCGGCAAGCCATTCAAGCGATACCGCAGCGCCATGAAGTCCAGGCGTGTGTAGCGGGTTTGATCGCGCGAAACGTTGTTGTTCTGTGCCATGGGTTGCAATGGAGTGGGCAAAAGTTTACCCACATACTGTAGCCCCTTTTAGCCTCTTCGAGCGGTGCTTGCACTGTTTCGCCCCAAGGCCAAAATCTTCGAATCTGCCTATACTCCATAACAAATTTTTAGCGCAAAGGGGCCGCAATGAACAGGGTAAGCAGTGAAATGGAAGGCTTGGCCAAACGGGCGGAGGAACTTGCGGGCCAGATTAAGAGCAACATGTTCTGCACTGAAACGGCAGCCCGCGAGTTGCGCGAGAATGCCCAGGCCTGGAAGCGCTATGCGCGCGCTGTAGTCCGTCTTGAGCGACATCTGAAGCTTTCGGATTCAGCTGAGAAGCGGATCATTGACCTGGAGCTGGAACTTGCTCAGGCTCATGAGCGCATCGCTCAGCTAGAAGCGGAGATTGAGACAAGAGAAGGCGCGGTTTGAGTGTGTCCAGGTGACACACCTTTGAAGTGGCGCCGTGTGTCCAGGTGACACACTCCTATGATGTTGTTGTGTGTCCAGGTGACACAGAAGCAAAAGAAAAATGAGCAGAAACTTAGAAAAATGCCCGTTTAGATTCTTTCACAATAACTGGCGAGAATTCAGAAACTTTCGCCTATTCTTGGAACAGATGTCCGCCGCGCCGGTGGCCCAGTGTGTCACCTGGACACACCTCCCAACCTGAGCGCGAGCCACTAGCGTCAGGCCAAATCAAGGCGTTTGGGGATATATGGTGATCAGCGACTTCGGGACCATGCGAAAGACACTCTCAATATCGAATACCTCTAGCGCGCTTTGCGTCTTTGCTTAAAGGACAAATAGGCAGCATCGCTGCATGGGTGGGTTGGTACAGCAACAAGCTCGGTGCGATCCTCGTTGGCAACGGGCGGCCCACGCCCCCGACATCGACGTAGCACGAAACATTCGCGGCCGCACGGGCCGTCTCGCAGGTGGCTCTCCGAGCTTGTGTGGCCTGGGAATCCTAGAGCTTCCGCACCAGCCGCGGCAGCCGTAGACTGAGGGAGAGGACGTCAAGCTGATTGACGTGTGTCCATGTGACACACTAGGCCGCCTATGTGAAGATTAGCAAATAGCCCAAAACCTGTAGTAGTTGAATTCTTTAGCCGGCCAAAGGGCGGTTCACGGCATGACTCATGCATTGAGCTCCGACGCCGTCGGGTCCTACTTCGGTCTTGCATAACATTGAATGTGTGTCACCTGGACACACAGCTATGCCCGAGAATGAGCCTACAGCAGACCGGAGTAGGGGGCTGGATTATGCCAAGACGAAGCTCTTGAACAGTGTATGCGTGTGTCCAGGTGACACACTGAGTCGCAGAGCTGCGGATGAAAAACGACGTTTCGATACGGTGGGCTTGCGTTTTTTCCAAGATTTCTGCTTTTATCGCTGGAGGGCTGTCTATTTGGATCGCTGCGACAAGGTTGAGCCAAGCCGAGCTCAATGGATGCTCTACGCGTCCAGGCTCTAAATGCCAGTCGTAGGCGCTCTTCGCTATACAGAAGTACAACTACTTCTAGCGAGGAAATTATGTCGACACCTTCCATTGAGTGGCCCTCAATATCGTTTGGTCCAGTCAATCTTTGGAACTGCCCGCATTGGGATCCGCATGGTCAGAGGGAAGAGCTTCCCAAATTGACCACAGGACTTTTGAACCGCTTAAAGAGTGAAAAAGCTGCCCGTGCCAATTTGGTGCAAGACCGCTATCGCTCTGCGTCCCATTGGGGCTAATGATCACAAGGTCATAGTTAGCACCATTCCCCTCTCCGCCCATTTGCCTTTGCAAGTGGGCCTTTTCGAGTCGGAAGCCCCCGCTGTCAGAATAGTTGGAACCTCTACAGATGTTAGAGTTTGAATCTCCAACCTGGGGCAGAGAGAAGGTTCC
>JAUZQE010000062.1 GCA_030733815.1 Yanghanlia caeni | reverse complement strand
GCTGGGCACTTCTTCACTCCGACCGCTCCCTCAAATGTTAACGAAAAACGAGCGGACATCTATTGTGACAGAGGGGGCTTCCGGCCAAGGCGGCCGAAGGAAGGGTGGCCTTCCTTCGGGCTGGGCGGTGCGAAAACGCCAAACCTAGCGTTTTTGGACGACGATTCGGGTCAGCGAGTATGAGGCCGCGTAGAAGTTAATGCAGCGGGTGTCGGTTGCCCGGGGAGCAGCGCTCAACGATCCGTGGAAGCCTCAACGACCGGTGAAAACGGGCTCGCGCTTTTCCAGGAAAGCCGACAGTGCTTCCTTGGCATCGTCCGTCTTGGCAATGGCCGCAGTCATGTCTTGCTCATAGCGATAGCCATCGCGCAGGCTCATTTCTTCGATGGCATTCAGGGTGCGCTTGGCTAAACGGACGGATATCGGGCTCTTCGAGGCGATTTCTTGCGCGATTTCCAGCGCGCGATCGACTAATTGGTCAGCCGGCACGCAGTCTTCCACAACGCCAAGGCGGTAGAGTTCATTGCCGTCCATGCGCATCCCGGTCAGCATCATTCTTCTTACACGGGAATGTCCAAACAAGCGCATGGCATGGCGGCCGCCACCCAGCAGGCCGACATTGATCTCCGGCAAGCCAACGGACGTGTTATCTGCCGCCACCACAATGTCGCAAGAGGCCATGATCGCCAGGCCCGCGCCGAGAGCCGGCCCATTGATGGCACCGACCACCGGTTTGGTGCATTCGCGGATGGCATGAAAGCATTCACGGGTCCGACGCGAATGCTGGGGCAGATCTCCCGGCCCCTTAATCGTATCTTTACGGGATTTCAGGTCGGCGCCAGCGCAAAACGCTCTGCCTTCACCGGTCAACACCACCGCGCGGACGTTGTCGTCCTCCGAGATTCGGTCGAGCTCAAAGGTGAGCTCGTTCATCATGGCCGTACTCAAGGCGTTAACCGGCGGGTTGGCCAACTGAATGAGGGCGACATGCCCGCGCATCTCCACTTTGATGGCTGTGTAATTGTTCTGCACTCTATTCCTCACTTTATCGTTAATAGGGTAGCGGTTGGCAGTGTGCGTCAGATAACACCTTGGTCTTTGAGTGCCTGAATCTTCGTCGTATCGAAGCCAAGGCCCTGTAGCACTTCGTCTGTATGCTGACCGAGAGTTGGCGGGGCAACGTCAGGTTGCGTTTCCGCGTTGGCAAACCGGAATGGGCTGCGTACTTGAGGCACCGTACCCGCAATGGGATGGGGCAAATGTTGCAGTATTTCGCGGTGCACGACTTGCGGGTCCTCGAAGACTTCCGGCACGCTATTGATGGGGCCGGCCGGGATACCCGCAGCCAACAACCGTTCCAGCCAGACCTCTCTATCCTCGGTGATGAGGATTTCGTCCAAGATGGGGTCCAGTATCTCTTGATTAACCACGCGTGCGCCGTTCGTCGCGAAGCGTTCGTCATCTTTGAGCTCGGGCCGGCCCAACACTTCGCATAACTGAGCGAACTGCCCATCGTTGCCCACCACGATGATGATTTGGCCGTTACGGCAATCAAAGATGCGCTGTGGCTGGATGTTGGGATGCGCCGTACCGGTACGCCGCGGCGTCTTGCCCGACAACAAGTAGTTCATGGCCTGGTTGGCCAATAAGCTGACCTGTACATCTAGCATGGCAAGGTCGATGTAATCGCCCCTACCAGTCTCGTTACGGGCGACCAGCGCTGATACGATGGCAAGTGCCCCGTAAACGCCCGTCACCAGGTCGACAATGGGCACCCCCACCTTTTGGGGGCCGCCACCGGGCCGGTCGTCGCGTTCACCCGTCACGCTCATTAAGCCGCCCATGGCCTGGATCAAAAAGTCATAGGCGGGCTGCGTCGCGCGCGGACCGTCCTGCCCGAAACCCGTGACAGAACAATAAATCAGTGATGGGTTAATGGCAGACAAGTCTTCGTAGCCCAGACCCAGCCGCTGCAGCGTGCCGACTTTGTAGTTCTCAATAACGACGTCGGCATCCTTAGCTAAGCGTTTGATGATCTCCTGCCCCTCGGGAGTTTGCAGGTTGACGGTGATCGACTTTTTGCCGCGGTTGGCAGCGATGAAATAGCCACCGTCCTGCGTTGCGCTGCCGTCGGGCCGCTTCAGGAAGGGTGGCCCCCACGCGCGCGTATCATCCCCTTGGCCGGGGCGCTCCACTTTGATGACCTCAGCACCCAGATCGGCGAGTAGCTGGGTCGTCCACGGACCTGCCAAGACTCGGCTCAGATCGAGCACTCGAATGTGTGACAACAGTTTCTGCATTGTTCCTCCAACGTCACCGCATGCTTTTGCGGCTGGCGCCTTTCAATAACGCAGTCTATGTCCTTCCAGTGTGGCCTGGGGTGCTCGACCCGGTAATCCAGATATACCCGCCTCGGCATCACGGCGACCGAACAGCCTGGGATTGTCCAAAATCACAAGTCTGTATTACCCGCAAGGCCCTATTTGACGTCGTTGTAACTCCATACACTATCTCGCAGACATAACGAATACGAGCATGGGTATGACGATTTCCACGATGGAACACGATAAAGAGATGGAGACAGCCATCCGCGAAAGTGCACATGGAATTCTGCGCTCCGTTTCTCCGATCACGCGGTTACGGGAATGGCGGGGCAGTGACCCCGGGTATGAGCGTAGCGTCTGGGCCAAATTAGCGGAAGCGGGTTGGCCTGGAGTGTTTGTGGACGAGGCCTATGACGGCATGGGCCTCGGCCTGCGTGCGGCGTGCGCGATCGCGATAGAGGTGGGGCGTCATCCGCTGCCCGAACCCTATATGGCAGGCGCGTGGCACGCCAGCCTCCTCTTGAATGCCTTGCCTGAATCGGCCCTACGCGACGAGCTGCTAAGCAGTCTCGCGACAGGCAGCGCCGTCATTGGCGTTGCGTGGCAAAACGCCAGTGGCGCAGCCGCGCTGACACAAGAGTATAGTGGTGGAGAGCTAAGCCTTAATGGGGAGCGGCATTGGGTTTATCCGGCACGCGCCGATGGGTGGCTCGTGTTGAGCGACGATGATGCGCTCTTCTGGGTACCCGCTGACACAGCTAACGTCGTGACCACCCCCCATACTCGTGTGGACGGGTCGCTGTGTGCCACGCTGCGCTTTGAAAACGTGCGTATCGCAGGCGAGCAGCGACTTGCTCAAGGCGCCAGCGTTCAGTCTGCCATCGGCCATGCGCATGCATTGCTGCGCGTATTGCAAGCGGCCGAACTGTTGGGCATCGCTCAAGAATCTTTCGATACGACGTTGGCCTACCTGAAAACCCGCGTGCAGTTTGGTAAGCCCATCGGTGCCAATCAGGCCCTGCAACACCGCATGGTGGACGCTTACTTGCAGCTACGGTTGGCGCAAGCGGTGCTGGAAGAGTTTCTGGCCAAGTACGATGCGGCTACGCTCGAGGATCCGGCGCTGTTTGAAGCCGAATGCGCGCGCACCAAAGCGCGTTGCGCTTATGCGGCCCAGCACATCACGCGCTTGGCGATTCAGTTTCATGGGGCAATCGGCTACACCGACGAGCTGGACGTGGGCTTGTATCTGAAGCGTATGCTGCATTTGACGAGTTGGTTGGGCGGCATTCGCGAGAACCGGCGACTCGCGGGCCGTCATCGCGGTACGGAAAGCGCGGCGAGTACGCGCATTGCCTACGATACTTATCCGCTCGACACCGATTGGAACGCTTTGCCAGAAGACGAGTTCCGGGCAGTGGTGCGGGACTTCACTGCAAGAAACTATCCGTCGCAGTACCGCCACCCATCGCAGCGCTTGCATTGGGATGAAATCAAAGACTGGTACTTTGCGCTGTCCAAGCAAGGATGGATTGCACCTGCATGGCCACGAGAACATGGTGGGATGGGCCTGTCTCCCGATAAGCTCATTGCCTTCATTGAGGAAATGGAGGCCCATGGCGTGGCCCGTACGCCGGACCAAGGCATCATCAATATCGGGCCTGTGCTGATTCGTTATGGAACGGACGAGCAGCGCCAGCGGTTCCTGCCGAAGATTCTGTCCGGCGAACATGTTTGGTGTCAGGGGTATTCAGAGCCGAATGCCGGGTCGGACCTTGCTTCGCTTCGTACCGTAGCGGTATTGGATGGTGACGAGTTCGTGGTCAATGGCCAAAAGATTTGGACGACGCTGGCTCAGGACGCTACCCACATTTTCCTGCTGGTCCGTACGGATAAGACCGTCAAGAAGCAGGCCGGTATCAGCTTCTTGCTGGCCGATATGAGCACCCCCGGCATCACCGTTAGGCCGATACGCAATATTGCTGGTGAAGAAGAGTTCTGCGAAGTCTTTTTCGACAACGTCCGCGTACCGAAAGACAACCTTGTGGGTCAGTTGAACGAAGGCTGGACCATCGCCAAGGCTCTGCTGGATTTCGAAAGGCTCTTTGTCGGTAGCCCGAGCCAGGCACAGTATGCGCTGAACCAGTTGCGCGCCATTGGTGAACAGCGAGGGCTGTTCGCCGATGCGGCGTTCCAGGATCGCTATGTCGAAGCGATGTTGAACGTCATGGACCTGCAATCGCTCTATGGCGAATACGCTGACATCGTCAGACGGGGCGAGCCCCTGCCGCCCAGTGTGTCACTGCTGAAGATCTGGGCGACCGAAACGTATAGCCGTCTGTGCATGGAATCGGTCGAAGCTGCTGGTGAGCAAGGGGGAGACGACGTACCGATCGAGGCCGGCGACATGTTGCTGCATCCGGCAAGACGCCTCTTTAATTCTTCCATTACGACGATTTATGGCGGCAGCAATGAGATCCAGCGCAATATCCTGGCCAAGGTCGTGCTGGAGTTGCCCACCGGTTGATGAACGATCACGAGTCATGAAGGCGTGGGGCCACACTTAACCATAAAAAGGAGACGATAATGAAAATATCGACAATGCTGACGATGGCGTTGACATGCGCGGCGATTACCGCGGCGCCACAAGCCACTGCACAAACTGAATATCCGAGCAAGCAGCCGATCACGCTGATCGTGCCCTTCGCACCGGGCGGTGGTGCCGACCTAACGGCACGCCTGGTCAGTGAGCCGCTTGCCAAGGAGCTGGGGCAAAGCATCGTCATCGAAAACAAACCCGGTGGCGGAGGAACAGTCGGCGCGCGTATTGTCGCGACGTCTGAGCCGGACGGCTATACCTTGCTCTATACGACGCCGGGCCCCCAGCTGACCAACCCGTTTCTGATGGAGAGCCTGCCTTACGACCCCGTCAACGACCTGGCGCCCATTTCCACCATTGCGGTGGTGCCCAGCGTCCTCGTTGTCAATAAGACGGTGCCCGTCGATTCCTTCCCGGAGCTCATCGAACTCGCCAAGAAGAAGCCCGGTAAGATTCGGTTCGCGAGCGCAGGCATTGGCGCTTCCAGCCATTTGTCTGGTGAATTGCTCAAGGTGATGGCTGACGTTGAAATCGAGCACGTGCCGTATCGGGGTACGGGTCCAGCCATGCAGGACGTGGTTGGCGGGCGCGTTGAAATGGCGATCGACAGCTTGACTGTCTATCAGCCCTTCATTGATTCCGGTGCGGTAAAGGCCCTTGCCGTCACGACGGCGGAGCGGCTCGAAGCGCTGCCGGATGTGCCGGCCGTTGCCGAATTCCTACCCGGTTTTGAATCCTCACCGGTGAACTATTTGAGCGCGCCGGGCGGTACGCCAGAGCCCATCCAGGCCAAACTCAATGCCGCACTCAATAAGGTGTTGGCGGATCCTGCCGTGCAGAAGCGCATGAAGGATGCCGGCTTGCTGCCTGGGGGCAACTCCATCGAAGAGATGCGTCAACTTGTGGCGAGCGAGCAAGAAAAGTGGAAGAAGGTGATTGAGGCCTCTGGCGCGAAGGCGGGCGGTTAACGCACCGACTTTAGCATTCGTGTGCTTGAATGGTTTTGGAGTTTTCAATGACTTCTTTGACCACTTTTGCCACGCAGCGGGTGGCATAAGACGGCGGGTGGGCGCTGGATAATGCCAACGTGATGTGCCGCTCGATCACTGGCTCGATGATCCGCGCCGCCTGCAGCTCGCCTCGATCCAACCATTCCGTGATCGCTAATTCCGGCAATACGGTGTAGGCCCCGCCTTGCGCCACAATGGTGGTTTGAAGTTGCGTGGAATCCGCTTCCACCACAATATTCAATTCAATCTTTTGTTCCCGAGCCAGGCGATCTAAGGTCGTGCGTACACCGCTAGGTGCGCTCGGAAGGATCAACGGCAGGCCGTCGAGCGCCCTGAAAGGAACTGAATCCGCTGAAGTCAGGCGGTCCCTTGCCGGCCCCACCAAACAGGAGTCGGCTGAAATGACCGGATCGCCTTCCGGCCCAGTGCTGGTTTCGTAGCGATACGGCAAGCCTAAATCAAGGTCGCCAAGGCTCAGCCACTGGTCAATTTGCCCAGCCGATCCTTCAAAGAATCTCAGACGGACGCCCGGGAACCGTTCCCGCACCGCGAAAAACAGCGGTACACCGACATGGCGATAAAGAGACGGCAACATGCCGATACGCACATCCCCAAACGGCATACCAGCCGTTGTGGCAATGCTTTCCGTCAAGGCATCTGCTTTTGCCAGAATGCGCTCGACCAGCGGAAGGGTCTTGCTTCCCAGTTCCGTCAAAACCATGCCGCGGCCTGTGCGATCAAACAGCCGGCCCTTGCACTCACTTTCCAGTCGAGCTATCTGGCGACTAATGGCCGGCTGCGGAATCCCCAGCTTCAGCGCAGCTGCTTTCAGGCTGCCACTTTTAGCAACCTCGACGAATGTATGAAGCCGGTTGAGATTCCAAAGATGTTTTTCCGTGGACATGTCGTTGAGTGCAATCCTGATTTGCACATAAGTAGGTAGTGCAGAGCCGGGCCGCTTTCTATACTGAACCAAACGCGAAGCACATTATCACAACATGAGGAGGATCAAATGGTAAAGCGTTGGCTAGGAGGTCTATTTTTGGCAGTCAGCGCGTCCGTGGCGGGCGCTGCATCGTTTCCGGAACGACCAGTCAATTTAGTCGTTCCCTATTCACCGGGAGGGCTGACTGATCAGCTGGCCCGTCTCTACGCAGATAGGCTTTCCAAGGTATGGGATCAGCCCGTCGTCGTCGAAAACCGCCCCGGAGCGGGGTCCTCCATCGGAGCCGCCTATGTTGCTCGGTCCAAACCCGACGGCCACACGGTTCTGCTGGGCAGTGTTGGCATGGTGACTAACGCCATGATGCTGCCGTCGATGCCGTACAAGACGGAAGAGCTGACGCCGCTAACTCGCTTGGCCGTGGCGCCGAACGTTCTGTATGTACATTCGTCCGTCCCGGCGACTAACGTACAGGAGCTCGTTGATTATGCTAAGAAGAATCCGGGCTCATTAAGTTTTGCTTCGTCGGGCGTAGGCTCCAGCCCCCACCTGGCTGCTGAACTGTTCGCAGCGAAAACTGGCATTGACGTGATCCAGGTTCCATACAAAGGAACCGGCGCTGCAATCGCTGACTTCCTGGGCGGCCAAGTCAATGCCTATTTCGACACGATGCAATCGATGCGCTATACCAAGGACGGTTCCATCCGCGCATTGGCCGTGACGACGACCGAAAGACTGAAAGAAGCCCCGGATCTACCGACCATTGAAGAGTCGGGCGTCGCCAGCGGCGTGATCTCCGGCAGCTGGTTTGGGATTTTTGTGCCCAGCGATGTGCCTGCCAAAACGCAAACACAGCTCGAACAGGCCTTCAATCAAATTGCCAGCGATCCGGCAGTCCAAGAAGAAGTCGCCAAACTTGGCTTGATACCGGATCATCAGCCTCAGCAAGCGTTTAAAGCATTCATTGAAAGCGAGACTGAAAAGTGGGGTGACGTGATCCGCACTCAGAATATTCGCATTCAATAAGCGAAGTAGCAGAGAAGTACCAGCTCCGCCCGCGACGGTGAAATCTCACAAGCGTCGTGGGCGCTTTCGCTGCTAGCGTCTATACTCAATGGCTATTCGAAGCTTCACGCGTGTCGTTATTCAGCCGTATCAATGAGAATTCTCGCTTCCGATTTAAACCCCGAAGATAGTTAGTCGTCCCTGAAATATTCATTTCAGCGGTTATTTGTGCGTTTCATGCCGCCAAGAGCCACAGCTTCCGAACGCCAAGACTGTCATTCAAGCGGTCACCAGGCCGGCTCGCGGCCAAGGCCGGCCAGAACCGGCGTGGCATCGTGCCTTTCGCGAGGCACAAAAAAATCGCCCTCAGGAAGGGCA
>JAUZQE010000061.1 GCA_030733815.1 Yanghanlia caeni | reverse complement strand
GCAACCAATCTGAAGAACATGGCGGTGAGTTCCACCGTGTCAGCCTGTGGAGAGGAAGGCGCTGGCCGCACTCGCAACAGCGCGGTGAAACCGGCCTCGGTGAAGCAGGAAGCAAGCAGCAGATTCAGTCAGAAATGACTAGTTTTGCGTAGGTATTGCGGAACGGCTTGGTCACATGTTGATGATGGCGATCGAGCGTCACGACGTTGCGCTGATCATGGCGCTGGCCGTGCTGCTATTTGCTTTTGCCACGCTGGCGAGCCTGCTGTTGCTGTGGTGGGATCGCCACCTGCGCAAGGGCTGGCAGCGCGGCGACTAGGCCCGCAGGGCGCTCAGGCGCCGCCGGCGGGTGGCACATTCAGCGGGATGGTGACGGGGCCGTCGTTTACCAGGTGTACCTGCATGTTGGCGCCGAACTCGCCTGCGCCCACTACGGGGTGGCGTGTGCGGGCCTGTTCCAGAAGGTACTCGTACAGTGCCCGCCCCTCGGCCGGTGCCGCCGCGCGGCTGAATCCGGGCCGATTGCCCCTGCGGGTGTCGGCGGCAAGCGTGAACTGGCTGACAATCAGCAGCCCGCCGCCCACGTCCTGCACGCTGCGGTTCATGCGCCCTTCGGCATCGGCGAAGATGCGCAGCTTCAGGATGCGGTTCAGCAGGGCGTCGGCCTGCTCACGCGTGTCGCCCTGTTCGGCGCACACCAGCACCAGCAGCCCTTGACCAATCTCGCCCACGACCCGTTCGTCGATGCGTACCCGGGCTTCGGCAACGCGTTGAATGAGGCTCAGCATTTGGTGATCTTCCTGTCCTTCTGAAATGGTCGGCCCGGTGTGCCCAGGCTCGCTCAGGGGAATGATAGCGAGCTTGCGGGAATGGAGCCGGTGCAAGCGCTCGACAGGGCCCGGATCACGCGCTTCAGCACATCCGAAAAATTGTGTTTGACACCAGAAAAAATCGCGTGCATTGTTTGATTCATGAAGATTCTGGGTTTCCAGCTCCTGATCGGTGACCACCTCGCGCGCAGCGTGCGCGGGGTGTCGTGCGCACCGCCGATGTGAAACGTTTTCCATCGCGTAAACGTTCACATTCATCTGAAAGGAGCCACGAAATGGCAGATTTGTTCGACAACCCCATGGGTCTCATGGGGTTCGAGTTCATCGAGTTCGCCTCGCCCACGCCCAACGTCATCGAACCCGTGCTGGAAAGCATGGGCTTTACCAAGGTCGCCAACCATCGTTCCAAGGCGGTGGCGCTGTATCGTCAGGGCGACATCAACGCCATCGTCAATAACGAACCTCGCAGCCCCGCCGCCTATTTCGCGGCCGAACACGGCCCCTCGGTGTGCAGCTTTGCGTTCCGCGTGAAGGACGCCCAAAAGGCCCATGCCCGGGCGCTTGAACTGGGCGCCCAGCCGCTCGAAGTGCCCACCGGTTTCATGGAGCTGCGCCTGCCTGCCATCAAGGGCATTGGCGGCGCACCGCTATACCTGATCGACCGCTACGAGGAAGGCTCGTCGATCTACGATATCGACTTCGTTTTTCTGGAGGGCGTTGATCGCAAACCGGTGGGCGCCGGCCTCAAGCTCATCGATCACCTCACGCACAACGTGTATCGTGGCCGCATGGCCTACTGGGCGGAGTTTTACGAGAAGCTGTTCAACTTCAAGGAACTGCGCTATTTCGATATCAAGGGCGAATACACCGGCCTGACCTCGAAGGCCATGACGGCACCCGACGGCCTGATCCGCATCCCGCTGAACGAGGAGTCGTCAAAGGGCTCGGGCCAGATCGAAGAGTTTCTGATGCAGTTCAACGGCGAAGGCGTGCAGCACGTGGCCTTTCTTACCGACGATCTCATCAAGACGTGGGACGCCCTCAAGGCTTTGGGCACGCCGTTCATGACGCCGCCGCCCGACACCTACTACGAGATGCTCGACAGCCGGCTGCCCAACCACGGCGAGCCGGTGGCGCAGCTGCGCAAGCGCGGCATACTGCTTGACGGCACCACCGAAGGTGAACAACCCCGCCTGCTTCTGCAGATCTTTTCCGAAACCCTGCTTGGCCCGGTGTTTTTCGAGTTCATTCAACGCAAGGGTGACAGCGGTTTTGGCGAAGGCAACTTCAAGGCGCTGTTCGAATCGATTGAACGTGATCAGCTGCGTCGCGGGGTGCTGAACCCGGAATGACGTTTCGCGGCACGGGCGGGCGCGTTCATTCGGCGCTTGGCCTGTGCCAGCCCCATCGTGCAGGGCGTCACTGCCCCTGCCCTGAATTGTGCCGCCTTCGTGGCGGCATTTTTATTAATCTATTTTTTTGATGGCTCTCATCTTTTTCAATCTTTATAGTTGTTAGACAATGACGACTCCGCCGCTCAGCCGGCGCCCGATGTTTTTTTATGAGTTGTCGCGTCAACTTTGCCTCTGAAGAAGGGGCACTTCGTTTTTCCATCCTCATCACCCTGCTTCTCACGCTGCTTGGCGTGTTCTTCGGTCTGCTGGCCGACTCCCTCACGCTTCTGTTCGACGCGTTTTACGAACTGATCGACGTGGTCATGACCGGCCTGGCGTTGCTGGTGGCACGGCTCATTGCGGCATCGACGTCCGGCGCGCTTGCCAGCCGGCGCCTGTCTGAACGGTTCAGCATGGGTTTCTGGCATCTCGAGCCCATGGTGCTGGGTGTAAATGGCCTGATGCTCATGGGGGCCGCGGCGTATGGCCTGTACCACGCGGTTGAAAGCCTGCTGCATGGCGGGCGCCAGCTCTCGTTCGACTACGCGCTGATCTTTGCCGCCGTGTCACTCACGCTCGAGTGCACCGCCATGATGGTGGTGAAGCGTGCGCACCGGCGCATCGGCTCGGAGTTCCTGGCTCTGGACGTCAAGTCGTGGCAGATGTCTGCGTGGATCACCATGGCGTACATCGTGGCCTTCGGTTTCGGCCACGCGGCACAGGGTTCGGCGCTGGAGTGGCTGACCCCGTACATCGATCCGCTGGCACTGGGCATTGTCTGCGCCGCCGTGCTGCCCATGCCCATTGGTACGGTGCGCCGGGCACTGGCCGACATCTTTCTGGTTACACCCGCCGATCTCAAGAAGCATGTCGACGACGTGGCGCGAGCCTCGGTTCAACGCTACGGCTTTGCGTCGTACCGGGCCAACGTGGCGCGTGTGGGCCGTGGCCGGCAGATCGAACTGTACTTCCTCGTGTCGCGCGACTGGCCGGCCAAGGCGCTGGCCGAATGGGACCGCATCCGCGACGAGATCAGCGATGCAATCGGCGAAGACACGCCCGACCGGTGGCTGATGATCGTGTTCACCACCGACCCCGAATGGACGGAATGACCCGCCATCCGCTATAGCGTACCCAGCAGCTCGGTGTAGCGCGCCTGTACCCACAGCACGGTGGGGGTCGGTGCCCAGCCCTGGCGCCACAGCATGCGCACCGGAAGTTGCGTCAGTGCGAGCGAGGGGCAGTTCAGCTGCTGCAGCGGCTTGTCGTAGGCGTCGTCACGGCCCACGTTCACGGGCAGAATCGCCCAGCCCAGGTCGTCGGCCACCATCTCGGCAATGCTGTAGTAGCTGTCTGAGCGCCACAGTCGCGGGCTGTACGAGGCTTCGCGCACGTCGTCTGCGTGCATGACGATCTGCCGGTATTTCACCAGATCACGGCGGCGCACCACGTCGAGCCCGGCCAGCGGGTGGTCGTTGGCCACGAACACCCCTTGCGGCACTGAGCCCACGTGGCGTTGGTCGAAGCTGCCGGCCATTTCGCCGCGCACGAAATGGAAGGCCACATCGGCGCGCTCCGCCGTCACGTAGCCGGCCACTTCGGTGGCGGTGCCGTTCAGCAGCGTGAGTTCGAGATCGGGGAAGCGCGACGACATTTCGCGCAGCAGTGCGCTGGTTGCCGCATAGGGCAGCGCTTCATCGAGTGCCAGCGTAAGCCGTGCCTCGCCCCCTGCATTGAGTGACCGGGCGCGGTTGTTCAGCCCTTCTGCCTGACGCAGCAGCTCCCGGGCTTCCAGAAGCAGCACCTGACCGGCATCGGTGAGCTGCACGGTACGGCGCGAGCGGTCGAACAATTCGACACCCAGATCGGCTTCAAGCAGCGCGATGGCCGTGCTGACGGCGGATTGCGCCTTGCCCAGATGGCGCGCCGCGGCGCTGAACGAACCGGTGTCGACCGTAAGCACGAATTGCCGGATTTGATCGAGGGTCCATTGCATGCGGCCATTCTATATAGAATGCGCCGAAATCCCAGTCGTGGCCGCGTGAAAATGCCCCAATATGTCGCCGGTTGCATATTCACTTGAAAGCATATACTATGCGCCCTTCCTGTGGCTACGGAAGCAAAGCACTTTATGTCCAAGAAGCCCATGAAGGCAATGACGGCAACCGCCGACACTCCCTCTGAACACAACGGAAACGGCGCAGACGGGCAACCGATTCAGGTCCATATCGACACGGTTGCCACCCTTAGGGATCTGCGCAAGGCCACCCGCCACACGCAAGACGATCTCGCGCTCGCCATGGGTGTGGGTCAGGGCACGGTTTCGCGTATCGAAAAGCGCCAGGACATGCTGGTGTCGACCCTGCAGCATTATGTGGAAGGCATGGGTGGCACGCTGCAGATTCTCGCTACGTTCCCCGACCGTCCGCCCCTGCGTGTCGAGTGCCTTGGCCGCAAGGCGTCAGCGTCTGGAAAGAATCTGAACAAGAACCTCAACAAGAAGCCCGTCGGCTCCAGCAGCCAGCCGGTTCCCTGATCAACGATGCACACACTCACCACACCGTACTACCTTATCGATAAGACTGCGCTGCAGCGCAACCTCGACATCATCGATTACGTTCGCGAGCACTCGGGCGCAAAGGTTCTTCTGGCCCTCAAGTGTTTCGCCACCTGGTCGGTCTTTGACCAGATGCGCCGTCACATCGACGGCACCACGTCTTCCTCACTGTATGAAGTAAAGCTGGGCCACCAGAAGTTCGGCGGTGAAACGCACGCCTACAGCGTGGCGTATGCCGATCACGAGATCGAGGAAGTGGTCGCCCATTGCGACAAGATCATCTTCAACTCCATCAACCAGCTGCAGCGCTACGCCCGCTTTGCGCAGGGCAAGCCGATGGGCCTGCGCCTGAACCCCGGCGTCAGTTGCGCCGGTTTCGATCTGGCCGATCCGGCACGTCAGTTCAGCAGGCTGGGCGAAGGCGACCCCGGGCGCATTCTGGGCGTCATCGACCAGATCGAAGGGGTGATGATTCACAACAACTGCGAAAACGATGATCTGGACCGCTTCGAAACGTTGCTGGCCCAGGTTGAGGAACGTTACGGCGATGTGCTGCGTCGCCTGAAATGGGTGAGCCTGGGCGGTGGCATCAGCTTCACGGCACGGGGCTACCCCGTCGACGCCTTCTGTGCGCGACTGCGCGACTTTGCAGGCAAGTACGGTGTGCAGGTGTATCTCGAACCCGGCGAAGCAGCGGTGCGTCACAGCGCCACGCTCGAAGTCACGGTGCTCGATGTCGGCTACAACGGCAAGAACCTTGCGGTAGTCGACGCTTCCACCGAAGCCCACATGCTCGACCTGCTCATCTATCGTGAAACGGCCCCCCTCGGCAACGGTGCGGGCGAACATGAGTACATGATTTGCGGCAAGACCTGTCTTGCCGGCGACATCTTCGGCGAAGGCCGCTTCGATGCGCCGCTGCAGGTCGGTGACCGCCTGTCGATTGGTGACGCGGCAGGCTACACCATGGTGAAGAAGAATTGGTTCAATGGCGTCAACATGCCGTCCATTGCCATTAAAGAAGCCGATGGCTCCGTGCGCGTAGTGCGCGAATTTTCCTTTGACGACTACGTCAACAGTCTTTCCTGACTGCTCATTTTCTTGAATTGGGGGGTTATCCAATGAAACGCAACGTTCTTATTATCGGCGCCGGCGGCGTGGCCCACGTGGCGGCTCACAAATGCGCACAGAACAACATTCTGCTGGGCGACATTCATATCGCCTCGCGTACGCTTTCCAAATGTCAGGCCATCATCGCGTCCATCAAGGAAAAGGGCAATCAGCGCGGCCCCGGCCAGCTCAAGGCGCACCAGCTCGACGCCATGGACATCGAGGCCACCAAGAAGCTGATCCGCGACACCAACAGCCAGATCGTGCTGAACCTCGGTTCACCCTTTCTGAACATGTCGGTGCTGCAGGCCTGCATTGAAACCGGCGTGGCCTATCTCGATACCGCCATTCACGAAGATCCCGCCAAGGTGTGTGAAACGCCGCCCTGGTATGCCAACTATGAATGGAAGCGCCGCGACGCCTGCCGTCAGGCCGGTGTCACCGCCATTCTGGGCGTGGGCTTCGACCCGGGTGTGGTGAACGCGTATGGCCGTTACGGCATGGATGCGTATTTCGATACCGTTGATTCGATCGATATCATCGATATCAACGCCGGCAGCCATGGTCGCTACTTTGCCACCAACTTCGATCCCGAGATCAACTTCCGCGAGTTCACCTCGACCGTGTGGTCGTGGGAAGACGGCAAGTGGAAGGCCAATGCAATGTTCGAGCACAAGAAGGAATGGGATCTTCCCGTGGTGGGCAAGCGCACCGCCTACCTCACCGGCCACGACGAGCTGCATTCGATGTCGGCCAACCTGGGCGTGCCCAACATCCGTTTCTGGATGGGCTTTGGCGAGCATTACATCAATGTCTTCAACGTGCTGAACAACCTGGGCCTGCTTTCCGAAAAGCCGGTACGCACGGCCGAGGGACTGGAAGTGGTGCCGCTCAAGGTCGTGAAGGCGGTGTTGCCCGACCCAGCCTCGCTCGCACCGACGTACACCGGCAAGACCTGCATCGGCGATCTGCTTAAGGGCACGAAGAACGGCAAGCCGCAGGAAGTCTTGCTGTATAACGTCTGCGATCACGAAGAGGCGTACAAGGAAGTGGGCAGTCAGGCCATTTCGTATACCGCCGGCGTGCCGGCCGTAGCGGCGGCCATGCTCATTGCCGATGGTGTCTGGGACGTCAGTCAGATGGTCAACGTCGAAGAGCTCGATCCGCGCCCGTTCATCGAGCTGATGAACCGCATCGGCCTGCCCACCCGCGTGCGCGACGCTCGGGGCGACCGCGATCTCGACCCCTTTGCCGAGTGCCCCGAGCTGTCGGAGCGTGAGACGCTGGGAAAGGTCGTCGTTGACTGAGCGCGCGGTACACGCGTAGCGACGCAAAACAGCGCCGCAACGCCGTTCGGGTTCCGGGCGCGGCGTGCTGCGGTGTTACTCCGTATCAATACCCGACAGGGGGCAGGGTGAACTACAATGTTCTGCTCGGCCCCGTGTCGGGCGTATCGTGCAGCACCGACGGCAGGCCGCGCGTCTCTCAACGTGGCCAAGTTGCAAGGAACCGCGATCATGGCGCATGACACTGAAGCCTCCTGCACGCAGGGGCGGTCACCGGAGCGCATGTTCTTCGAGCATGCCGTACATGCCGTCAAGGGGTGCGTACTGGCATTTTTCGAGCCGAACGGCCAGATCCGGATTTCCAACGCGCACACGCACGGCTTCGTTGCCTTTGTCGGCGAAGACGACCAGGGCCACCCCTGCTCGTGCTCGCTCAAGAAGAGCGCCCGCAGCAAGCGAATGTCGGCCCTGGCACTGAAAACCGCGCGTGCAGAAGGCTGCTTTGAAGCGGGTGGCTGGTTGCGCCCGAAGTCGGGCGAGCCGGTGTGGGCGCATCTGGTGCTGAGCCCGGTGTACGACGAGGCCCAGAGCCTGCTGGGCTACGCGGCATGCATTCACGATAGCACGGCCAGGCGCGCTGCCGAGCACGCCCTGTACAACAGCGAGCGGCAGTTTCGCATGCTGGTGCAGGGTGTCAGAGACTACGCCATCTACATGCTCGACCCGCAGGGCTGCATCACCAACTGGAATGCGGGTGCGGCCCTCATCAAGGGCTACGCGGCCGACGAGATCATCGGCAAGCATTACTCCACTTTCTATACCGAAGAAGATCGCCAGCGTGGCGAGCCGCAGCGTGCACTTGAAATGGCGTTGCGCAGCAACGGCTTTCATAACGAAGCCTGGCGGGTGCGCAAAGACGGCACGCTTTTCTGGGCCAGCGTGGTCATTGACCCGATCTACGACGAGAACGGCAATCTGCTGGGCTTCGCGAAGATCACGCGCGACATCACCGAACGCAAGCGTGGTGAAGAAAAGGCGGCGCGCCAGCGCGAGAACCATCATCAGTCTCAGAAGCTCGAGGCCCTGGGGCGCATTACCGGAACGGTGGCCCACGACTTCAACAACATGCTGGCCATCATTCGTACGGCCGCCGAAATGCTGGGCAGCGGCATGCCGCTCAAGCACGACGCCGATCACTACATACGCATGATCACCGACACCAGCGAACGTGCGGCAAACCTTACCGGTCAGCTGCTTGCCTTTGCGCGCCAGCAGCCGCTGCGCCTCGAGGTGTTCAGCCCCACTGCACGCATCGAGGGGCTGCGTCACGTCATTTCCACGTCGCTCGGGTCGCGCAACGAGCTGGTGCTCGATCTGGCCGACGACGTGGCCTTCGTCGAGTCCGACCCCAGCCAGTTCGAGACGGCCATTCTGAATCTGGTGATCAATGCCCGCGATGCAATGGAAGAGGGCGGCGTAGTGACCATCACGGCGTCGAACGTGCGCACCGCACTCGAGGAAGACGACGCGGCCCGCGAATGGGTCGCCATCGAGGTGCGGGATTCCGGCAGCGGTATCGCCCCGCAGGTGCTGACGCACATCTTCGAGCCCTTCTTCACCACGAAAGAAGTCAATCAGGGAACGGGTTTGGGCCTGAGCCAGGTATACGGCTACGTGAAGCAGTCGGGTGGCGATATCAGGGTGGCGAGCACGGTGGGCAAGGGCACCGCCTTCACGCTGTACCTGCCTCCGGCACAGCCTGACGCCGGTGATGCCTGGGGCAACCTGCTGACGCCGGCTGCACGCGACGCCATGCGCCAGGGCAGCACTGCGCAGTGAGGGGCGGCGGGCACGGCTATAATACTGTTCATGTATACAGTCGCGCTCACTGCGCCTTCAAGGGCTTTGCCCCGGCGCATCGGCCGCCGTTCAGCACACACGATCAGGCGTCAATCACCCCGGCCTAAAGGCCGAGGCTTGTGGAGCTAGCGCTTCGCAAGTCTGAGATTGACCAGACCGAGTGC
>JAUZQE010000060.1 GCA_030733815.1 Yanghanlia caeni | reverse complement strand
CCTTCCTGCTCATCCCCACGCTCTGACGCATCACTTCCTCTCGAATACTGGAGGGGAGGCGGTCATTTCATTCTCCTTGGAATGCAGGCGACGTGGGGGATGCTCAGCGCACCCCTTTAGATCACGCCTTTCTGCTTGAGCTCCTCGATGCGCTCCGGGCTCAGGCCAAGACGGTTACGGAAGACCTCGTCGTTGTGCTCTCCCAGCGACGGGCCAAGCGACTTGATGCCGCCCGGGGTTTCGCTCAGGCGCGGCACCACGTTGGGCACTGCGTGTTCGCGGCCGTGGCTGTCCTTCATGTACACGATGTTGTCGCGCGCCTTGTATTGCGGGTCTTCGAAGATCTCGTCGATCGAGTACACGGGGCCGCAGGGCACCTGGAATTCCTCGCAGATCGAAATCAGCTCGTCGCGTGTGTGCTGGCTGGTCCAGTCGCTTACGAAGGTGTCGACTGCCTCGCGATCGTCGCAGCGATCCTTCACCTTGCCCCATTTGCCTTCGCCTGCCACTTCGGGCCTGCCCATGGCTTGCGCCAGGCGCTCGAAGATCTTGTCGCTGGTGCAGGCGATGGCGATCCACTTGTCGTCCTTGGTGGGGTAGTGGCTGTGCGGCACCACGTTCACCGTGCCCGGGCCCATGCGTTCGCGCACGTAGCCGCGCATGTGGTACGAAGGTGCGATCTCGTCGAGGATGCGGAAGATCGGCTCGTACAGGCCGATATCGATGTACTGGCCCTTGCCGGTCTTTTGCAGCGCCTGAATGCACAGCAGCACGCCCAGCGCGCCGTACAGGCCGGCCAGGTAGTCGGGAATCGTGGCCGAACCCGGCGTGACGGGCGGGCGGTCGGGGTAGCCGGCCAGGTACGACAGGCCGCCGAACGCGTTGCCGATGCGCCCGAAGCCGGGGCGCGGGCTGTACGGGCCGGTCTGGCCGTAGCCCGAGATGCGCACCATGATCAGTCGGGGGTTCACTTCCTTCATCACGTCCCAGCCCAGGCCCCATTTTTCAAGGGTACCGGGCTGGAAGTTTTCGACCAGCACGTCGGCGTCTTTCACCAGCGCCTTGAGCAGCTCGGCGCCTTCGGGCGTGCGCAGGTCGAGCGTGGCCGACTTCTTGTTGCGGCATTCCGACAGCCAGGGCAGCGAATCGCCTTCGGGCGTGATGCTGCCGAAGCGGCGCAGCGCGTCACCGATCTTGGGCATTTCGATCTTGATGACGTCTGCGCCGAACTCCGCCAGCTGTGTCGAGCAGAATGGCCCAGCCAGAAAGCTGGATACGTCAATGACTTTCAGCCCGTCCAGTGGCTGGACCATCGTGTTTTGAATCATGGGTTGCTCCTTCCGTGAAACGGCTCAGCCCTGGCGCTGACCGTTGACCTTTTCGTGTATTTGCAGAAGTTTTTCCGCTGCGTAAACAATGGGGTAGTCGATGAACTGGCCATCGAGCTGGAATGAAGAACTGCCCTGGGCTTCGGCCTCGGCAAATGCCTCGACCACGCGCCGGGCGCGGGCCACCTGTTCGGCCGTGGGGGTGAACACGTCGTTCACCACGGGAACCTGGTCGGGGTAGATGCACAGCTTGCCCTGGAAGCCCAGCTGGCGGGAACGCTGTGCAGAAGCCGCAAAGCCTTCGGCATCGTGAATGTTGATCCACACCGTGTCGATCGGCGCTTCCTTGCCGGCTGCGCGCGAGAGCATGACGATGCGGCTGCGGTAGGCCAGCAGCTCTTCCTCGCTCTGCGTCCATTGCAGGTTCATGTCAAGGCAGAAGTCGCCGGCGCCGAACGCCACGCGCTTTACGCGCGAGGGGGCGGCCAGTATGCTGCGAAGGTTTGCGATGCCCAGGCCGGTTTCAATGATGGGCATCAGATCGATGCCGCCCACCGGCAGGCCTTTTTCGCGTTCAAGGTTCGAAAGCACCCACTCGGCGGTAATGAGATCGCTGGCCGACTCGACCTTGGGCAACACGATGCCGTCGAGGCCTTCGCTGACCACTGCATGGAAGTCGCCGAACGAGAATTCGGTGCCCAGCGGATTCACGCGCACGTATTTCAGGCAGGGCTGCGGCTGCGAGAACGCTTCAACCACCTTCGCGCGACTGGCGACTTTTTCACTTACGGCGCAGGCGTCTTCCAGATCGAGAATGACGGCGTCTGCCCCGAGCGTGAATGATTTTTCGACGCGCCGGGGATGATTCGCCGGCGCAAAAAGAAATGTTCTGAACACAGCCATCGATGTCTCCTATTTGTACGTACAATATATAGTTAATGCCCAGTAGTGTCAACGCGCATGGCCCGTATAATCCCGGCGTCTGCGGCTTGCCTCACCCGGCGGGCCGCCCGAGCGGCGCCCGACAAGGGTCCGCACATTTGGTTCCGGGTCGGCACAACCCGATGGAGTTCAAGCCATGTCACGAAAAGCCTTCAGTTCAATCGTTCCCGTGCGCACCGCAGGAAACCGGCGTCTGCCCCTGTATCTGTCGGTGGCGCAGACCCTCGAAAAGGAAATCGAGGAAGGGAAATACCCCGTGGATACCGCGTTGCCAACGGAAGAAGCGCTCGTCGAGCGCTTCCAGGTCAGCCGCCACACCGTGCGGCAGGCGCTGCGTGAGCTCAAGGAAAACGGCCTGATTCTGTCGCGTGCGGGGCTCGGCACCATCGTGCGCTCCCAGCCGGAAAAGGTCTGGTACATCAGTGGCCTGAACTCGCTGTCCGACCTGATCCAGTTCGCCACCGAAACCGAAATGACGGTGGTGGGCAAGTCGCCAATCAAGACCGATCGCGAGCTTGCCCAGTTGCTCAACTGCGAAGTCGGGCGCGAATGGTTCCGGCTCGAGATCGTGCGTCGGGTCGAAACGCACGAACGCCCGCTCAGCTTCCTGACGGTGTACGTGCACCCCGAGCATGCCTCGAAGCTCAAGTCGCTCAAGACGCTGCGCGAACCGATCTTTTCCATACTGCAACGCACCTTCAATATCTCCATTGCCGAAGTGAGGCAGGAAGTCACCGCCGACGCCCTCGATCACGCCATTGCCGCCAAGCTTGATGCAGTGCCCGGCCAGGCCGCCCTGCGCATCACGCGTCATTACTACGACCGCTTGGGCGAACTCGTGCATATCAGCCTGGGGTACTACCCCAGCGGCCGTTATACGCAGACCACGCGCATACGCAGCACGCTGGAAAACTGAACGCCGGGCGCGGCCGGGTCGCCGGGGGCACCTGCGGATGCCGCCTTCGGGTGCCCCCCCACGGCGTTCACCCTGAACGCCGGCAGCCTGGCCGGCCTGTGCGGGTTCAGGGGGCGCGGCGGATCAGCTCACGCGTGCAGCCCAGCATGGAATGGCTGCGCGCCTCGATGTCGAGCATTTCGGCAATATCGCGTGCCGCGGCCAGCGCCTCGTCGGCGCTCACGTCCGTTTCCACGCCACACACTGAAAGCAGGCGCACCAGGTCTTCGCTGGCGAAGTTGCCCACCGAGCCCACGGAAGCGGGCATCGCGATGCCGCCGCCGATGCCGCACGAGGCGCCTTCCAGCCACTTTGCCCCGCCATCCATGGCCGCGACGATGTTGGCCGTGGCCATGCCCGACACGTTGTGAATGTGAAAGCCCAGCTCGATGTCGGCGAACTGGTCGTTCAGGCGGGTGAAGAGGTGGTTGACGTGTCGCGGGTCTTCCATGCCCACCGATCCGGCCAGGTACATCTTGCGGATGCCGGCGTCGTAGAAGCGCTGCACGATATACACGACCTTTTCTTCCGGAATCAGGCCCTCATACGGGCACCAGAAGGCCATGCCGATCGCCGCCACGTAGCTGCGTCCGGCCTCTTCGGCCGTCTGGAAGGCCTGGATCGCCTCGGCAATGCCTTTTTCGGGATCCATGTTCTGGTTCTTCTTCAGATACGTGGCGCTGCCGATGGTGAGCCCCAGAATTTCGTCGGCACCCGCATTCACCGCGCGCTTCGCACCATAGGCGTTGGGCGCGAGCCCGCGGTAGATCGTGCCCGGGCGCCGCGTGATGCCGGCGAACACCTCTTCGGCGTCCTTGAGCATGGGCAGGGCGCGTTCGCTGCCGAAGCCCGACACCTCGATCACCGGGTAGCCGGCCTCGGAAAGGCGGTCGATCATGCGGATCTTGAGCTCGGTGGGAATCCACTTGGGCAGGCTTTGCAACCCGTCGCGCGGTGCAACGTCGACGACGGTCATTCTTTGCGGAAACTTCATGGCGCATCCTCCTTTGCTGTATGGGGCTGTGCGCCCTCGTCGATCGAAATGCCGGCAGCCCGCAGGTCTTCTTCGGAAAAGCCCAGCTTGCCGATCAGAATCTCCCTGTTGCCGTCGCCCACCACGGGGCCGGGCCGGCGTATCGCACCCGGCGTGCGCGAAAAGCGGCCCACCACGTTCTGCATGCGCAGCTCCGTACCCAGCTCGTCGTCGTGCACCGCGGTGATGTTGCCGCGTTCCTGAATGTGGTGGTCGGCGAAGATCTGCGCGATGCTGTTGATGGGCGCGAACGTTGCGTTATTGCGTTCCGCCATTTCCAGCAATTCGGCCAGATCGAACTGTTCGACCCGTTTCTGCAGTTCGGCGTCCAGTGCATCCACGTTCTGAATGCGCAGCCGGTTGTCGGTGAAACGCGGGTCGCCCAGCAGCTCGGGAATGCCCAGCGTGTTACAGATGTTGGCAAAGGCCGACTGTGAACTTCCGCCGATGGTGAGCCAGTGGTTGTCGCGGGTGCGGTAGGTGTTGCGTGGCGCCGTGAAGGGCAGCCGGCTGCCGGCTCGTTCCTGCACGATGCCCAGCTGGTCGTAGTTGATGACGTACGGGCCGATCATGGTCATCAGGGCCTCGTAGATCGCCAGATCGATCATCTGGCCCAGGCCCGACTGATGGCGCTCGTGCACCGCCGCCATGGTCAGGAACGCGGCCATGATGCCCGTGCTGGAATCGGCCAGCCCGAAGCCCGGCAGCATGGGGGCTTCGCCGGGTTGACCCGTAATGTACGCATAGCCCGCATACGCCTCGGCCAGCGTGCCGAAGCCCGGGCGCCGCGAATACGGCCCGGTCTGGCCGAAGCCCGTGATGCGCACCATGATCACGCGCGGGTTGATCTCGCGCAGCGTGTCGTAGCCGATGCCCCATTTTTCCAGCGTGCCGGTGCGGTAGTTTTCCAGCACCACGTCGTATTCCTTGACCAGGCGCTTGACGGCCTGCACGCCAAAGGGCGTGCGCAGATCCAGGGTGATGCTCTTTTTGCCCCGGTTGATCACCTTGTGATACAGCCCCACCCCTTTCTTGTTCTCGCCCCAGTAGCGCATCTCGTCGCCCGCGCCGGGGCGTTCCACCTTGAGTACCTCGGCGCCCAGGTCGGCGAGCAGCATGCCGCACATGGGGGCGGCCAGGAAGTTCGAAAGATCCAGCACCTTGAGACCCTGCAGCGGGCCGCCGGCGGATTGCTTCGTATCGGTCATGGCGTGCACCCTCAGGCCAGCGCGGGGGCGGCGGCCCCCTGAAGCGACTTCAGATAGGCGCGGGTTTCGTCAAGCGTGACCAGGTCGGCGTAACGCTGTTCCATGTCGAACAGGTTGTATTCGTGCGGCTGCTGCGCGCGGTCGCCCACACATTCCACCACCACCATCGGGCGGTAGCCGTAGGCCGAGGCGTCGATCGTGCTGGCGCGCACACAGCCGCTGGTTGCGCAGCCCGTGATCAACAACGTATCGACCTGCTGGAACGTCAGCCATGCCTGCAGCGACGTGCCAAAGAAGGCCGACGCATGGCGCTTGACCGACACGTACTCGTTTTGCAGGGGTTTGAGGGCGTCGACGATTTCAGCGCGCCATTCCCCGTCGACCATTTCCTTGAGGCGGGGAATCTTCAGCCCGAAGGAGCCGATGTCGGATCCGTCGTTCGAAGTGCAGAAGCGCACGTGCGCCACAGGAATGCCCGCCTCGCGCGAGGCCTTGAGCAGCGTTTCCGTGTTGCGAATCGCGTCGTTGATGTTGTAGCCGCCCAGCATCTCGTCGCTCGTGAACGCGTTCTGCAGATCGATGATCAGCAGGGCAGGGCGCACGCCGAAGCCCATGCGCTGGCCCATCGTCTGGCGGGAATAAATCGGGTCCATGATGTGTCTCCTTGGTTATGTCGAAGTGCGCGGTGGCCGCGCGTGGTCACACTGCGGCCGGCAGGCCTTCCAGGTATTCCACGATGCGGGCCGTGGGGGCCACGTTCGCGCAGCTGCGCTGCATGTCGAAGAGCGACACGGCGTGCGACAGGGGCAGCCGGTCGAACACCGCCTCGGCCGGAATCAGCACGCGGTAATTCATCTGCGCGGCATCCACGGCGGTGGCACGCACGCAGTTGCTGGTCGAGCCGCCGATCAGAATTACCGTGTCGATGCCGCGATCGGTCAGGTAGGCCTGTAGCGGCGTGCCGAAAAAGGCGCTCATCTTCTTCTTGGTGATCACAAGATCGCCGGGCTGCGGCCCGATTTCCTCGACGAACTGGCTGCCGAAGGTGCCTTCCACGAATGCGTTCTCACCCTTGCCCATGCCCACCTTGCGCGCGAATGTGCCGCCTTCCCCGCCGGCGGGGTCCAGAGCAAAACGTGTGTACACAATGGGTACTCCCTTGCGGCGCGCTGCGGCCAGCAGCGGCTTGGCGGCGTCCACCGCTTCCCAGCCCACCGGCCCGCAGCTGTAGGGGAAGTCGCCGTCGGCTTCGCCGCGGCGCCCCACCATGTAGTTCTGCACGTCGATCGACACGATGGCCGGGCGCGTGCCGGGATTCATGTCCTGCGCCCACCTGCCTCGTTCCAGAATCTGGCGGTCGGCGGGTGTCAGATACGCTTCCCAGGGTGTGCTCGTCATGTTGCTTCCTTTGTTCAGTACGAAGCCAGGTGCGGCCGCGTAGGTATGCGCAGCCGCACGGCGGTCAGTTGCCCATCAGGGTTCGGGGCAGCCACAGGGCCAGGTCGGGGAACGCTACGGTGAGTGCCAGCCCGCCCAGTTGCAGCAGCACGAATGGAATGATTCCCTTGTAGATGTCTTCCATGCGTACGCTGGGCGGTGCCGAGCCCTTCACGAAGAACAGGGCGAAGCCGAACGGCGGCGTGAGGAACGAGGTCTGCAGGTTCACGGCGATAAGAATGGCGAACCAGTAGACGACTTCCGACGGCATGGCGACGTGCGTGCCGAAATCCAGCGTGGCGATGATGGGCGCGAAGATCGGCACGACGATCAGAATGATCTCGAGCCAGTCGAAGAAAAAGCCCATGAGGAAGATCGCGGTGAGGAACAGCAGCAGCACGCCCCACGGCCCCAGGCCCATTGCGTCAAGCATGCCGTGAATCACGTCGTCGCCGCCCAGCGAGCGGAACACGTACGAGAAACACGCGGCCGCCATGATGATCAGGAACACCATGCCGATCGTGAGCGTGGAGATTCGCACTGTTTCAGTCATCAGGCGCGGCGTGAACTTGCCGTTCATGATGGCGAGCAGCACGGCCCCGGCGACTCCCACACCTGCCGCTTCGGTGGGCGTGGCCCAGCCCAGGAAGATCGACCCCAGCACCAGCCCGATCAGGATCGTGGGCGGTACGAACGCCTTGAGCACCAGCCCGGGCAGCGTTTCGCCTTCGTGCAGGTCGTCATCCGAGCCCAGCGCGGGCGCCATGTGGGGCTTCCACCAAGAGAGCAGCACGATATAGACGACGTATAGCGCCGACAGCAGCAGCCCCGGGAATACCGCGCCCAGGAACAACTTGCCCGTCGAAAGCTGCATGATGTCGCCCATGATCACCAGCATGATGCTGGGGGGAATCAGAATGCCCAGTGTGCCCGCTGCACAGATCACCCCCGTGGCAAGGCCCTTGTCGTAGTTCTGCCGCAGCATGGCGGGCAACGCCAGCATCGACAGCATGACCACCGACGCACCGATGATGCCCGTGGTGGCGGCCATGATGGTGCCCATGATCGCCACACCCAAAGCGAGCCCCCCGGGCACGCGCTTGAGCAGAATCTGCAGGCAGCGCAGCAGGTCGGCCGCCACTTCGCTCTTTTCCAGCAGAATGCCCATGAAAATGAACAGCGGTGCGGCAATCAGTACGATGTTGTCGGCGGCGCCACCCCAGATCCGGTGCATGAAGTTGAAGAACTCCACCAGGGAAAAGAGGTCAAGCCCCCAGCCGATCAGGCCGAACCACAGCGACACACCGCCCAGCACGAAGCCCACCGGCAGGCCCATGAAGAACAGCGCGGCCAGCACGATGAACATGAACATCGACAGGTTCGTCGTAATGAAATCCATCATGCGGCCTCCTTGTCGATCTGGGCCACAGGGATCTCCTGTTTGGCGAAAGCCTCGGGAGCCGGGGCAAGCCCCTTCAGGTACAGCACGATGCGAATCAGCGTGGCGAGCAGTGCAAGAAACAGCAGCACCATGGCCGTGGGCACGATGGATTTGATGATCCAGCGATGGTGGATGCCCTGCATCGACGTGGAGCCTTCGTTCTGCGCGTACGACTGCATCACGAAATCAATGCCGTACGTAAACAGCAGGAAGGTGAACGGCAGCATCAGAAACAGCATGCCGAAGAGTTCCAGCTTGGCGCGCGCGCGCTCCGACATCTTGTCGCGGAAGATGTCGATGCGTACGTGGCTGCCACGCAGATACGCCATGCCCAGTGCAAGAAAGAAGATGACAGTGTGAATGTGCCACTCCATTTCCTGCATCAGGGTCGACTGGAAGACGAAAAACTTGCGGGTCGTGACATCGAAACAGACGACGGCTGCGAGCAGAAACAGCAACCAGCCGCCGGCCATTCCGACAAAGGTCACGAACCGATCGAGTCGATCCGCGAACGCTTTCATGCGTGATCCTTTCGTGTGGTGTTACGGCAGCTTCTGCAGGTCAGCCAGCTTGCTGTTCGCGGCACGGAATGCCTGCTGCGATTCCCAGATCTTCTTGAAGTTGGCATCGGTCGAGGCCAGGCGCTCGGCTTCCTCTTCCCAAGCCTTTTTAAGCTGCTTGATCATTTCGGGATCCCACTTGCGGATCTCGACGTTGCCTTTTTCGCGGATGCGCTCGACGGCCTTCATGCTCAGGATCTCGCCTTCGGCCACGCTGCGAATCACGGCGTTGCCGCAGGCCACCTCGATGGCATTCTTCTGGTTGTCAGACAGCTTGTCGTAAACCGCCTTGTTGATGATCAGCCATTCCGGGCTTACCGGGTTCTGCCAGCCGGGGAAGTAGTAGTACTTGCTCGCCTGGTCGAAGCCCATCGGCTCGTCCATGCCGGGGTTCGAAAACTCGGCCGCATCGATCACGCCGCGCTCCAGGGCGGGAAAGACATCGCCGCCGCCCAGGGCCTGGGTGGATACGCCCAGACGCTCCAGCACGTTGGCGCCCAGCCCGCCGATGCGCATCTTCAGGCCGCGCAGGTCTTCCAGCGAGTTGATTTCCTTGCGAAACCAGCCGCCCGCTTCGGGCGAGAGCATGCCGCAGAAAATGCCCTTCATGTTGTGCTGGGCCAGCACCTCGTCAAGAATCTCCTGGCCGCCGCCGTAGTAGATCCACGAAATGAACTGCTGCAGGTCGGGCGTGAAGGGGGCAGCGTTGAACAGCGCAAGCCCGGGCTCCTTATTGATGTACAGGCCGATTCCCACGTGGCCGGCTTCGACAGAGCCGGCGCTCACCGCATCGAAGATGCCCAGTACCGGCACCAGTGCGCCCGGCTCGTAGAAGCGCATGCGCACCGTGTTGTTCGTGGCCAGCGCCACGTTCTTGGTCATCTCGTTGACGTGCTTGCCGATCGGCTGGAAGTTCGAGCCGAACATCCCGGCAATCTTGATGTTGACGGTTTTATCCTGGGCAAGCGCCGGCGTTGCGCTGAACGAAAGCGCAACGATGGCGGATGCGATGACGGTCTTGCCAAACTTGAAAATTCGTGAAGTCATGGTTGTCTATATGACCGCCTCCCGGTTTGCAAGGGTTTTCGTTGTTGATGACAGACGAGGTAGGGTGCAGCTCTATATCCGG
>JAUZQE010000006.1 GCA_030733815.1 Yanghanlia caeni | reverse complement strand
GCCGATGATAGTGGACGGACGTCTGTGAAAGTAGGTCATCGTCAGGCACTTATCCCTCAAAACCCCAGCGGATACACTCCGCTGGGGTTTTGTTTTTTGTTGCTTCGATACGTCGGTTGACACCGGCGAACCCTCGGCGGGTCATAATACGTTGACCGGATCGCACGGCCATCGATGTTCCAGATGTGGTGCGCCCAACTACCTGCAGGGGGCAACATGAGCAGCCAGCCTCGTATACTCATCAACAAGCCGGTCTTCTTCACGTCCGGTGCGTTCATCCTGGGGCTCCTAGCGTTTGCCGCGATCGCCCCGAACGCACTACAGCGACTCTTCTCAGCCGTCCAGGCCTGGATCTTCAGTAACGCCAGCTGGTTCTACATGCTGGCCGTTGCCGTCATTCTGCTCGCCACTGTCTATGCTGCACTGAGCCGGTACGGTGAGATCAAGCTCGGGCCCGATCATAGTGAGCCCGATTTTCGCGATATCACCTGGTACTCGATGCTTTTCGCCGCTGGCATGGGCATCGGGCTGATGTTTTTCGGGGTGGCGGAGCCGGTGATGCATTTTCTGGAGCCTCCGGTAGGCGAAGGCGGCACGGTACAGGCGGCCCGCCAGGCGATGGGTATTACCTTTTTCCACTGGGGGCTGCACGCGTGGGCCGTGTATGCGATGGTGGCGCTGATTCTGGCCTACTTCGCCTTTCGACATGGGTTGCCGCTCACGCTGCGCTCTGCCCTTTATCCGATGCTGGGCGAGCGCATCTATGGCCCGATCGGGCATGCGGTCGATATTTTTGCAATCATCGGTACTGTATTCGGGGTTGCGACATCGCTGGGCCTGGGGGTGGCGCAGATCAACACGGGGCTCAATTACCTGTTCGACCTTCCGGTGGGCGTGAACACGCAAATTGCGTTGATCGTTGTAGCCTGCGGTCTGGCCACGCTTTCGGCGGCAAGTGGGCTCGATCGCGGCATCAAGACGCTGTCTGAACTCAACATGGCCCTGGCCGTGCTGCTCATGCTGTTCGTGCTGTTCGCCGGCCCGACCATTTTCCTGATGCAAACACTGGTCGAGAACACCGGCTACTACCTGTCGGGAATCGTGCAGCGCACCTTCAATCTGTATGCGTATCAGCCCAGCGACTGGATCGGCGGCTGGACGGTGTTCTATTGGGGATGGTGGATTTCCTGGTCGCCGTTCGTCGGAGTGTTCATTGCACGCATTTCGCGCGGCCGAACGATCCGGCAGTTCGTGGGAGGCGTGTTGCTCGTACCGACGGGCTTCACCTTCATGTGGATGACCGTGTTTGGTGATACGGCCATTCACTTCATCATGAGCGAGGGAATGACCTCACTTGGGGAAACCGTTCAGGCTGACACGACCGTTGCGCTTTTCGTTTTTCTTGAGCAGCTGAGTTGGCCGGTGGTGACCTGCACAATCGCCATTGCAATGGTCGTCGTGTTCTTCGTTACTTCTGCGGATAGCGGCGCCCTGGTGGTCGATCAGCTTGCAGCGGGAGGCGCCGTGAATGCGCCGGTGTGGCAGCGCATATTCTGGTCTGTTCTGATGGGTGCGGTGGCCATCGTATTGCTGCTGGCCGATGGCCTCACGGCCTTGCAAACGGCCACCATTGCCACCGCCTTGCCGTTTTCACTCATTCTTCTCGTGGCAATGTGGGGCCTGTTTCAGGCGTTGCGGCTCGATGCCACCAAACGCCGCCTGCGCTCCCGTTCACTCAGTCGTGGTTCGGCCAGCGTTTCGGCGGAAACCTGGCAGCAACGTTTGCGCAATATGGTGTTGATGCCGCGTCGCAGGCACGTCGAGCGCTTCATCGAGGAGGTGGTACGGGGCGCCATGGAAGACGTGCGCGACGAACTTGCCAAGCAGGGCTACGACGCCATGATCACCGAGGGCGACGACGGCATGCTGACGCTCACCGTATCGCATGGCGAGCACCTTGATTTCACCTATAGCGTATTTCCCATCGAGGTGTACCGCCCGAGCCTTACGCGCGAAGAAATCGAAAACGATGATACCTCACGTTATTTTCGAGCTGAGGTGCACCTGGGCGAAGGGGGACAGGATTACGATGTGATGGGCTGGAGCCGCGACCAGATCATCGGCGACATCCTTGACCAGTACGAACGACACCGGCATTACCTGCGCCTGACGTCCTGACCCCGCTTTCCGCCCGCACGCTCAGGCCGAATCCGCGCCGTTGCGCTCGCCCGGCGAAATCCCGCCACGTGCGTTCTTCGCGTCGAAATCGCCGCTGCCCAGTTCGATGATGCCATCGGTGCTGGGCGTGGCCGCTGCAGCGATCGCGGCTGCCGTTATTTTTTCGCGCCCATTTTCGAAGGCCTGCAGCAGGGCGCTGGCCGTACCATCGCGTGCATCGAACGCCTGCAGCAGCGCGTCACCCGAGATCTCGAACTCCTGGCGCTCACCTTCCTTGCCCAGGTAGAAGCGGATCGCTCCATCCTGGTATTTGGCTTCGGTTTCCTTTGCGAAATTTCCCATTCGTGTGCTCCCGGTTGGATGATGAAGATCACACCGGGCGGCAATGGCCGTGCCCACCGATACCGCCTAATGGATGTTCCCGCCGTAGATGAACTTGGGCATGCTCCAGCCATAGCGCAACGCAAGCAGCCGCAGCGTGAGCCCGAAGATCATCGCTGCAGCCATGACCAGATCGTGATGCCATTGCATGTGCAGGCCGCCAATGTATAAAAGGCCCGTGAGAATCGAGACGGTGGCGTACAGTTCTGCCCTGAACAAAAGGGGAATGCTGTTGCACAGAATATCGCGAAGTACACCGCCCACACAGCCGGTGATCATGCCGGAGGCAATGATGATCACAACGGGCAGGTTAAGGCCGATTGCAACGTTGCAGCCAATGACAGTGAACACCACGAGCCCGACGGCATCGAGAAACAGAAATATATTGCGCAGGCGATGCATGTAGCGGGCGATGGCAATCGTAAGCAGTGCGGCGCCCGAGGTAAGCAGCAGATAGTACGGGTGCGCGACCCAGGTAAGCGGGTAGTGGCCCAACACCACGTCGCGCGTCGAGCCGCCACCCAGCGCCGTGACGCATCCCAGCATGGCAACACCGAGCCAGTCCATCTCACGCTTGCCGGCAGCCAGCGCAGCAGTCATGGCTTCGGCCACAATGCCGACCAGGAAGAGGGCGTGCAGAAGTTCACTGACTTCAAGTGAGCCGTTCATGGGCGAAGAGTATGGCAGCCTGCCCGGGCACTGCATAGTGATTTCTACATACGGGACCAGCCCGTATTACCGCAAGGCGCGGCCGGTTTCCTTGGTGCAGGTTAAGAATCGGGCCGATCTGGCAGTTCTTTCTGAAAATCCTGATTTTGCTGTTTTTACGTATTGCATCGTTCTCCGTCGTTTTACATCATTGGTTCCGAGCTACAAAGCAGGCCCCATTGAACCCCACGAAACGGAGGACGCCATGCGCGAGCGCTTGGACTGTGCCGTATTGCTCACACGATGCACGCTGAGCTGGACCCAACCGATACTCGGGCAACACGCCGGTGGCCGATTGCATCTGCACGGCTACGATGTGCTGGTCGACATTGACCAAGAAGGCGCACATGCCGTGCTGGGCCAGGCATCCATGGCGTTGCGCCGCTACGATGCGTGTCTGCTGCCCGTATCGCCCGCTACGCTTTCATGGGCACGCACGTCGCTCTCGCACGCCGGGCGTAGCCTGCACACGCCAGTCATGGCTCTTGTGCGCGATCTCACCGCCACCGGCCTGCACGACCTGTATGGCCTGGGCGTGGCGGATTTTCTGCGTTCGCCGTTCTGCGGTCACGAAGCACGCGTTCGGGTCGAGCGTCTGCTCGATGCCAAACGCGCCGAGATGCTGGCGCCCGCGCAACTGGGCGACGCCGCTGCGGAGGCGGCACAGTATGCGGCATCGTTGCACGGCCACCCCGACGATTGCCGCGCAGACATGCCTGAACTCGAGGCCTTCGCCGTTGCTGCGGCATCGCATTGCGAAGCCATGCGCGACACCTTCCGTGATGCCAAGAGCAAAGTGGTGGAACGTTTCGAGCGCGCATACATTACTGCCGCCCTGGGGCGCCATGAAGGCAATATCACCATGGCGGCGCGTTCGGCTCAAAAGCACCGGCGGGCCTTCTGGGCGCTCATGCGCAAGCACAATATCGACGCCACGCCGTTCAGGCCACGTACTGAATCCGCTGCGGCTTCTGCGGCTCGCTCCGCACATGCGCCTGCGTCCGAAGGCCGTTCTGCACAGGTTCCGGCATGTCGCGACGTGACGCGCCAGCATCGCCCCGGCAGCGCCGGAAGGCGGCTCATGGTGTGGGGGCGGGCCGCCGGCCCCGGGAATCCGCGCGGGGGGTAAAATCGGGCAAACTCATTGAAAGGAATGCCGTGAATTTTCCCGCTCTGAAGAACGACGTCTTTTTGCGCGCCCTGATGCGTCAGCCTGTGCCGTACACTCCCATCTGGATGATGCGTCAGGCCGGCCGGTACCTGCCGGAATACAACGAAACCCGTGCGCGCGCGGGTTCCTTCATGGGGCTGGCCAAGAATCGCGAATACGCGTGCGAAGTCACGTTGCAGCCGCTGCACCGCTTCGAGCTCGACGCCGCCATCCTGTTTTCCGATATCCTCACCGTGCCCGACGCCATGGGGCTCGGCCTCGATTTCGTGGCCGGCGAGGGCCCGCGATTCGCGCATCCCGTACGCCACGAAGACGACGTTCGCAAGCTTGCGGTGCCCGATATGGGCCGCCTCGAGTACGTGTTCGAGGCGGTGAGTCTCATTCGCCGTGAACTCGACGGCCGCGTACCCCTCATCGGGTTCGCGGGCAGCCCCTTCACCATCGCCTGCTACATGGTGGAAGGCCAAGGTTCCGACGACTACCGGCTGATCAAAAGCATGCTGTACTCGCGCCCCGACCTGGCGCACCGCATCTTGCAGATCAACGCAGACGCCACGGTGCAGTATCTGAATGCGCAGATCCAGGCCGGCGCACAGGCCGTCATGATCTTCGACAGCTGGGGCGGCGTACTTGCGCACGAGGCCTTCCAGCAGTTCTCGCTTGCATACACCCGCAAGGTGGTGCAGGGTCTGGTACGTGAGCGCGAGGGTCGCCCGGTACCGGTCATCGTCTTTACCAAGGGTGGCGCACTGTGGGCCGACCAGATCGCCGATCTCGGTTGCGATGCCATGGGCCTCGACTGGACAGCCAGCCTGGGTGAGGTACGCCACCGCGTGAACGACAAGGTTGCCCTGCAGGGCAACCTCGACCCCATGGTGCTGTTCGCGCCTGAAGCGGCCATTCGCGAACAGGTACGCAAGGTCATCGACGACTACGGCCCCGTCGGTAACGGCGGCCACGTCTTTAATCTGGGGCATGGCATTTCGCGCTTCACGCCGCCCGACGCGGTCTCAGTGCTGGTCGACGAGGTGCATACCTATAGCCGGCGCATGCATGGCGCCGCAAGTGGGGGATAACCCTGCTTGCGAAGTGGCGCGCGGCTGTGGTTATACACATCGCGCGTTGCTTTGCAACATGCGTGTCATCCGTACTGATGTTGCAGCGCCCTGTTTATACTTCATTGATATATAACAATTTTTTCAAATTACGCCAGACGGGGGTTCAACTTCATTACAAGACATTCCTGTGATGACAGCGGTTTTCACCTTTTTTTCCCCAAAGTTATCCACAGGCCGTTCATGGCCACTGCAAAAAGCCGATGACTGCTGGCTTTGCAGCCCAAATCGAGAATCAGCTTTAACTCATGTCCGCTTCCGGGCCCCGTTCCGACGCCGTCGGCTTGGTAACGACGAATGCTGCGTCGCCCGTCAGGTACGTACGCGTTGCGCTTGATGTGCCCTTGCCGGGCCTGTTCGATTACCGCGTTGCACAACCCGTGTCGATCGGCCAAAGGGTCATTGTCCCTTTCGGTCGGCGCGAATTGGTCGGCGTTGTCATTGCGTTACCGGAAGCGCCGGCTGTCGCGCCCGAGCAACTCAAATCCGTGGTGCGGGTGATCGACGACCTTCCGCCCATGCCAGCCGACTGGCTTGCGTTGATGACGTTCGCTGCGCGCTATTACCAGCGCTCCCTGGGCGAAGTAATGCTGCCTGCGTTGCCGCCCCCGTTGCGCAAGGCGTCGGTCTACACGGGCAAACGTGCCGGTGGCGGGCCAGTGCGCCGCCTGCAGCGGCGTTTGCATGCCAAGGCACAAGCGCGTGCCTCAGAGGCCAACGCACAAACGCCTGCCTCACAGGCCAACGAGGAAGTTTCGCACGGGCCCCGGCTGAACGAGGAGCAACAGGCTGCGCTTGCCGCCATTCAGGCCATTAAAGGCCACGGCGTCCTGCTGCTGCGTGGAGTGACCGGCAGCGGCAAGACCGAAGTGTATTTACATGCGGCGCAGCGCGTTCTGCAATCGGGCCGTCAGGTGCTGTTTCTGGTACCCGAGATCAACCTCACGCCACAACTGGAACATGTTTTGCGCAGCCGGCTGGGCGTATCGGGCACAGGGCAGAGGGCCACGCTGGCCATCATGCACAGCGGGCTTTCCGACGGAGAGCGTTTGCAAGCATGGTGGCAGGCCTTCACCGGCGAGGCCGACGTGCTGCTCGGTACCCGCATGGCGATCACCACGCCCATGCCGCGACTGGGGCTGATCGTCGTCGATGAAGAGCACGATGTCTCGTACAAGCAGCAAGACGGCCTGCGCTACTCCGCGCGCGATCTTGCCGTGTGGCGGGGGCACGATCTGGGCATCCCCGTGGTGCTGGGTTCTGCGACACCTTCACTGGAATCATGGCACCATGCCCAACAGGGGCGTTACGCCCTGGCCACACTTGCTCGCCGTGCGCGCGACGTTGCGTTGCCCGACGTGCGGATCGTCGATACCCGTCGCCTCGCGCTCGATCAGGGCTTCTCGCCGCATCTGCTCGATGCAATGAGCGAGCGGCTGACCGCGGGCCAGCAGGTGCTGGTTTTCATCAACCGACGCGGTTACGCGCCGGTGCTCAGCTGCACGTCGTGTGGCTGGGTGAGCCAGTGCGCGCACTGCACGGCATATACCGTGCTGCACCGCTGGAGCAATCGGTCGGCGGGGCTGCAGTGCCACCATTGCGGCAGCCGTAGCCGGGTGCCGCGTGCCTGTCCCACCTGCGGCGATCTCGATCTCAAACCCATGGGCCGCGGCACTCAGCGTATCGAAGAATTCCTGAGCGAGCGCTTTCCCGACGCCCGCATCGCGCGCATCGATGCCGATTCCACACGCCTCAAGGGCAGCGCCCAGGCCTTGTTTGCCAAGGTGCATGACGGCGAGGTCGATATCCTGGTGGGCACACAGATGGTGGCCAAGGGTCATGACTTCGCCAACCTGGGTCTCGTAGGGGTCTTGAACGCCGACTCGATGCTGTTTGCGCACGACTTCCGGGCTCCCGAACGGCTGTTCGCCCAGCTGATGCAGGTGGCCGGCAGAGCAGGGCGGCATGTGGGTGGGGCGGAGGTCATGCTGCAGACCGATTACCCGGATCAGCCGGTTTATCGCGCCCTGCAACGCCATGATTACGCCGGTTTTGCCCACTATGCCCTGGAAGAGCGCCGTGCCCTGGGCCTGCCACCCTTTGCCTATCAGGCGCTGCTCATGGCCGAGGCACGCGAACTGGCACAGGCGCTGCAGTTTCTGAACGACGCGCGTCGCCTGCCGGAAGACGCCCCCGATGCCTACGGCGGCGTCGAACAGATCATGGTGTACGACCCCGTTCCGCTGCGCGTCGTGCGGGTGGCAAATGTCGAACGCGCCCAGCTGCTGGTGGAAAGCGTCAGTCGCCCCGCGTTGCAACGCTTTCTTGCACGCTGGTGCGACGACCTGTACCGGCTCGGGCGCGCCGCCCGGGTACGCTATAGTCTGGAAGTCGACCCGCTGGAGATCTGACGCCGAGGCTCATACGTGTCATCTGATTCCACCGTTTTTCCCGACCTGAACGCCATGCAGCGCAAGGCGGTTCTGTACCTGGGCGGCCCGTGCCTGGTGCTGGCCGGGGCCGGTAGCGGCAAGACCAGCGTCATCACCCAGAAGATCGCCTATCTGTTGCGGGAATGCGGGTACCCGGCGCGTACCGTGGTGGCCATGACGTTCACCAACAAGGCGGCGCGCGAAATGAGTGAACGGGTCAGGAAGCTGGTAGATCCGCGCCTGCTCAAGGGGCTTACCGTCAGCACCTTCCATTCGCTGGGGCTGCGGTTTCTGCGCGAGGAGGCCGAGCACGCCGGTCTGAAGAAGCAGTTCTCGATTCTGGATTCGAATGACGCCCTGGCCATCGTTCAGGAATTGCTCGCCACGACCGATCGCGCACGGCTCAGGGCCGTGCAGCAGAATATTTCGTTGTGGAAGAACGGCCTGTGCGGCCCGGAACAGGCCCTGGCCGAAGCGCAGAGCCCCAGCGAAGCGGAAGCGGCCCGCGTGTATCGCGACTATTGCGCGACGCTTACGGCTTACCAGGCTGTGGACTTCGACGACCTGATTCGCCTGCCGGCCATGCTTCTCGAAACCAATGAAGCCGTGCGCCAGCGCTGGCAGTCGCGCGTGCATTACCTGCTTGTCGACGAATACCAGGATACGAACGTGTGCCAGTACCGCATGGTGCAGGCTCTGGTGGGGTCACGTGCCATGTTCACCGCCGTGGGCGACGATGATCAGGCCATCTATGCGTGGCGCGGTGCCACGGTCGAGAATCTGCAGCGCCTCACCCGCGACTTTCCGGGCATCGAGCTGATCAAGCTCGAGCAGAACTATCGCTCGGTGCAGCGCATACTTACCGCGGCCAACAAGGTCATCAGTCACAATCCCAACGTGTTCGGCAAGAAGCTGTGGTCGTCATTGGGCGAGGGAGAGCCGATCGAGATCACGCCGATGGATGACGAAGAGGCCGAAGCCGAAAGCGTGGCGATCCGAATTTCCGCGGCGCGTTTCGAGCGGCGGGCCCGGTGGCGCGACTTTGCGGTGCTGTATCGCAGCAACCAGCAGGCACGCGTGCTGGAACAGGCCCTGCGCAACCTGCGCATCCCATACACCGTATCGGGCGGGCAGAGCTTCTTCGAAAAACCGGAGATCCGTGATGTGCTCGCCTGGCTTCGCCTGATCGCCAACGATGATGACGACCCGGCATTCATCCGGGCCGTGACGACGCCACGGCGTGGAGTCGGCAACACCACTTTGCAGACGCTGGGGCAGTTTGCGCAGGAAAAGGGCCTGTCGATGTTTGCAGCGGTGTTCGAAATAGGTGCGACCGAACGCCTCGGGCCCCGCCAGCTGCAGCCGCTGCAGGGCTTCGCGCGACTCATACAGAGTTTTCAGGCGCGGGCGGGCCGCCCCGGTGCCCTGGCAATGCCCGCCAGCGGCGACCTGTTCAGTGTCGCGAACGACGTGGCGTCGCACGATCCGGCGGTAGAGCCTGCAGGCAGTGGCGATGACACGCCGGGCCTGCTCGACGAGCTGCTGCGCGCCATCGATTACGAACGCCATCTTTACGACGTCTACGACGAGAAGCCGGCCCAGACGCGCTGGCAGAACGTGCTGGAGCTCATCGGTTGGCTCAAGCGCAAGGCGCAGGAAGACGAGCTTGATCTCATCGAACTGGTGCAGCATGTGGCCCTGGTCACCATGCTGGAACGTAGCGATGACGACGAGCCGGATGCGGTCAAGCTTTCTACTCTGCATGCGGCAAAGGGGCTGGAGTATCCGCACGTGTATCTGGTGGGGGTGGAAGAGGGCCTGCTGCCCCACCTGGGCCGCGATGACGAGGATCTGGATGCGGCCGATGCCGTCGAAGCCCTGGCCCAGCGCGTGCAGGAAGAGCGCCGGCTCATGTACGTGGGCATTACGCGGGCGCAGCGCACGTTGCATCTGAGCTGGTGCAAGCGCCGCCGTCGCGCCCGCGAGTATGTCGTGCGCGAGCGCTCCCGCTTCATCGAAGAAATGGGCTTCCGGGAAAGCGCTGCCTCCGACCCGACTCCGGGACTCGACCCGCGCCAGCGGCTCGACATGCTGCGTTCGCTTCTGGCGAAGTCATGAGAAAAGAGCCCGTCTGATCGACGGGCTCAAAGAGACGACTTTTCAACCGCGCCACTCAAGGCGCAAACTTCCTACCACTGACTGCCGGTAAAGCGGGCGTCGCGGGCTCGGGCGTCATTCAGTGCCTCTGCCACCTGCACCAGGTAGCGACCGAAGGACGAAGCGGCGCGACCGATGAAGCTGGCAACCATGCCAAGACCTTCCAGTACCGAGTAGGCGCGGTTGTGCTGGTTTGCAGTGTCGAGAAGCTCGCGCTCCAGAGAATCGCTGAACCGGCTGTACGAAGTAACTGTATTGACTGACATGATGACCCCTTTGTGTACTGCTTGCTAATGGACGATGATTGAATTATAGGGTTTACCCTAAGTAATGTCTAGGGTAAACCCTAATATAAAGTCGGGGTGTCGTATATCCGCACTCATAATGTGAAAACGGTTTGTGCATTGTGGAATTAGCGACGACCGGCCGTGCGGGCGATTACATCGCGCCAGCAGGCTTGCGATCGATCGGGCAAAATATAAGATTTGCTCTTTGCAGGATTCAAGTCATGTCCAAGCGCCCCGCTCCGCTCGCCGGCATACGTGTCCTCGATCTGACACGCGTACTGGCCGGACCCTGGTGCACCCAGAACCTTGCCGATCTGGGTGCGGAAGTAATCAAGATCGAACGGCCGGGCACCGGCGACGATACGCGCGGCTGGGGTCCGCCTTACATGAAGGACGCCCAGGGGCACGAAACCACCGAAGCGGCGTACTACGTCAGCGCGAACCGCAACAAGAAGTCGGTTGCGCTCGACATTGCGAGCAGCCGCGGGGCTGACGTGGTGCGTGAGTTGGCACGCCAGTGCGACGTGTTCGTCGAGAACTTCAAGGTGGGGGGTCTGCGCAAGTACGGCCTCGACTATGAAAGCATCAAGGCCGTGAACCCGGCCATCATCTACTGCTCGATTACCGGCTTTGGGCAAACGGGCCCCTATGCAAGCCGGCCCGGGTACGACTTCATGATCCAGGCCATGGGTGGCCTGATGAGCATCACGGGTGAGCGCGATGACTTGCCTGGCGGTGGCCCCCAGAAGGCGGGTGTGGCGGTGGCCGACCTGATGACAGGCATGTATTCCACGGTGGCGATTCTTGCCGCCCTGTACGAGCGCCGCAACAGCGGGTTGGGTCAGCATATCGACATGGCCCTGCTCGACTGCCAGGTTGCCATGCTGGCAAACCAGAACATGAATTACATGGCTTCAGGGGAATCTCCGCGGCGGGCCGGCAATGCGCATCAGAACCTGGTGCCGTATCAGGTATTTGCGGCCGCAGATGGCCACCTCATCGTGGCTGTGGGCAACGATAGCCAGTTTCGTGCGTATTGCTCGGTGATCGGTCGCCCCGAACTGGCCGAAGACGCGCGCTTCCAGAAGAATTCCGGCCGCGTCGTGAATCGCGAGGCCCTCATTCCCATTCTGGCCGAGGCCATGCTCACCGGCAAGCGCGACGACTGGCTGGCCCGGCTCGAGGCGGCGGGTGTGCCGGCAGGGCCCATCAACACCATCGAGCAGGTTTATCAGGATCCCCAGGTTCTTGCGCGCGGCCTGCGGCTCGAAGTGCCCCATACCAGCGCCGGCACATTGCCCACCGTGGCGAGCCCCCTGCGTCTTTCCGACAGCCCCGTGCAATACCGCCGCGCGGCTCCCCTGCTGGGTGAACACACTGCCGAGGTGCTGCAACAGTATTTGAACCTCTCCGAAGAGGAAATCAAGGAGTTCATGAAATGAAAGACATCGATATCATCGGCGTGGTCGGCGCCGGTGCCATGGGCCGCGGCATTGCCCAGATCGCGGCGCAGGCAGGCGTGCGGGTGCGGCTGTACGACGTGCAGCCTGACGCCGTGGCCGCTGCGCGCACGGCGTTGCAGGACATCTGGCAGAAATTGGTGGCCAAAGGCCGCATGACCGAGCCTGACGCGAATGCCGCGCTCGAGCGTGTGATGCCGTGCTCAAGCCTCGAGGAAATGGCCGACGTGCAGCTCGTGGTCGAAGCCATCATCGAGCGGCTCGATGCAAAGACGGAGCTCTTTCGCCGGCTGGAAGACATTGTCGGCGACGACTGCATCCTGGCCTCGAACACGTCGTCGTTGTCGATCACCTCGATCGCGGCGGCCTGCCGCGCGCCGCAACGTGTCGTTGGCTACCACTTCTTCAATCCCGTCGCACTCATGAAGGTCGTGGAAGTGATCGACGGCGCACGCAGCGACCGGCGTTGCGGCGACCGGCTGATGGAGCTGGCCCGACGCATGGGGCATACGCCCGTGCGGGCTGCTGACATGCCCGGCTTCATCGTCAACCACGGCGGGCGCGGTATGAACACCGAAGGTCTGAAAACGGCGCAGGAGTGCGTGGCGCCGTTTCACGTTATCGACACGATCATGCGCGAGCAGGCGGGCTTTCGCATGGGGCCGTTCGAGCTCATGGATCTCACGGGGCTCGACGTTTCGCACCCTGTCATGGAATCGATCTACCGTCAGTTCTACGACGAGCCGCGCTTTCGCCCGTCGCCGATCACGGCCTTGCGCTTTGCCGGCGGTCTGCTGGGGCGCAAGACGGGCCAGGGCTTCTACCGCTACGAAGACGGCCGCAAGGTCAGTGAACCCGAACCGGCGGCTCCGGCGGTACCCGATGGCCTGGCCGTGTGGCTGGCACCCTATCACTCCACCGGGCACCGCAGGGCCGCCGCCTTGCTGCGTGAGCTGGGCGTCGAGCCCTCGACCTCCGAGCTGCCGCCGCGTGACGCCTTGATCGTCGTCACCCCCCAGGGCGACGACACGGCCACGGTAGTGGCCGAGTACCAGCTCGACGGCCGGCGCACCGTGGCACTCGATACATTCTTCGGTCTGGAAGCCGGCAAGCGCCGGGTTGTGATGTGCTCGGCGGCGACCGAGCCGCAGTGGCGTGACGCCGCGCATGCCTTGTTCGCGCGCGATGGGTCGCCCGTGAGTGTCATCGCCGATTCGGCAGGCTTCGTCGGGCAGCGCATCGTGGCCACCATCATCAATGTGGCGTGCGATATCGCGCAGCAGGGCGTCGCAACGCCCGAGGACATCGACCAGGCGATTTCGCTGGGCCTGGGCTACCCGGGGGGCGGGCCGCTGTCGCTTGGCGACGCACTGGGTGCGGCACACGTGCTCGAGATTCTGCGCGGCATGCAGCGCACCACAGGCGACATGCGTTACCGCCCGAGCCTGTGGCTGCAACGGCGTGTGCAGCTGGGTCTGTCGCTGCGCGCGCAGCCTCGACAATAACCGGGCATCAGCCACTGGCGCCATAAAAAACAGGCGCACAAAAAAAGGGCCGCTATGCGCGGCCCTTTGATCACCGGAATCGGCAGAACGCTTATTGCACCGCGTTCACCATGTAATGCACGGCCGAGATCACTTCCTCGTCGCTGGCGGTGGAGCCGCCACGCGGGGGCATCGCACCCTTGCCCTCGAGCGAGATCTTGATCATTTTGTCCATACCCTCAGCGATGAGGGGCTCCCATTGGGCCTTGTCGCCAAACTTGGGCGCGCCGGCCACACCCATGTCGTGGCAGGCAAAGCAGGTTGTCTTGTACAGTTTTTCGCCGGCGGCCAGGTCGACGTTGCCGGCAGCAGCGGCCTGGGCGGGTGCGTCTTGTGCCGGTTGCTCGGGCGCTGCGGCGGCCTGCTCGGCGGCCGGCTGCTCGGCTGCCGGCTGGGCTGTGGCCTGTTGTGCCTCGGCCTGCGCCGGCGCGTCGGCGGCAGCTGCCTGCGCCTGTTCGGCTGCGCCATCGGCTGCAGCGGCTTCACCCCCTTGAGCCGCTTCGCCGCCGGCTTCGGGTTCGGGGAAGTTGGCACCCGACTGGTTGGCGAGATACACCACGGCACGTGCGACTTCGAGATCGCTGAGCGACGGATTGCCACCACGCGGCGGCATGGCGTTCACACCGTTGATGGCGTTCTTGAGCAGGGCGTCGAAGCCCTTGGCGATGAGTGGCTGCCAGGCGGCGGTATCACCCAGCTTGTGCGCCCCGGCCACACCTGCCGTGTGGCAGGCCGAACAGGTGGCGGAATAAACCTGCTCGCCCGTGCGCTCTTCGGTAGCGGCTTCGGCGGAAACCAGCGAGAACTTGGCAACCGGCTGGATACGTGAGGCGACGGCTTCCTGGGAATGCGCATCGGAACCAACCCCGAGTGGCACGCTGGCCGTTACAAGCCTGATGAGCAGGAGAATGACCGCAATGGGGATGATAAAGGCCAGCAGAATCGTAACGATGAGCTGCTTGGGAGTCTTGATGAGGCCTTCATGCTCAGCCGTCTGTTCGACGTGTTGTTCCGGGGTATTCATATCGAATGCGAGTTCCTGTCAGGGGGCCAGTGGCCTGTTCTTCATGGTGTGCATTGAGGCACACGGCTGCTTGCGGATGTTAACCGGTTCACGGGTGGCGCTCGAATCCGCGATTATACCTTTTTCGAATATCGCGCTACAATCATTGGCTCGGTAAGCGCCCGTAGTTCAATGGATAGAATAAGAGTCTCCGAAGCTCTCGATACAGGTTCGATTCCTGTCGGGCGCGCCACCAGAATCCGATCATTCTGATCGTTCATTCGTTTCAGTCTCCCTCCCCTTTCGTCTCCCTCCCCTTTCCATTCTTAAGCCGTTTTCACGGCCCGGTTCTTCTGTGCCCCTGTGTTTTGTTCGTGCGTTCTCTGCGCGCCTTGGGCGTGCGTTTTTTGCGTGCGTTTTGTGCGTGTTACGGGGCGTTGTTACATACTTTAAGCCTATACGACTGCGCCGGCCATTAGTCTACCGCTCTTCGTGGCGGTTGCAATGCCCCCGCAGCCTTCGCACGACCCTTCAGGGCGCCCGCAATGCAGCATGGAACCGCGCCACGTACTCGTCGAACGGCTCGGTATCGGCGGCTTCGATTTCGTGCTGTTCGCGGATCGATGCAGCGGCTTCGTCTTTGTAGCGCTGCTCGAGTTCCGGTTCGAGCGGGCCTTGCACCAGCGTTTCATGGTGCTCGCGGCTGAGCTGCAGCGTGAAGTTGTGCAGGGTGGCCTGACGCTCGCGCATGGCATGAAGCACCCGCGCAGAGGGTGTCAGTTCGGTGTTGCGGATTTTCTTGAGTTGCAGTTCGAGCGCGGCGACATGGCGCTGGTGACCCGCGGCCTGATCGAGCAGTTCGGCATAAGGGCGAATGCACTCGATGATTTCCTCGCCCCAGTCGCGCAGCGAGATCTCGTTCTCGCCACGACGCAGCAGCAACCCGGGCTTGCGCCCCTCGCGCACCACCGTGGCGAAGTTGTTCTTGCTGATGGGGCAATCGCCGTTGGCGGGGAAGAACGGGCTGGGTTCGGCCGCACAGTACAGCAGGAAGGCGTCGATGAACCGGCAGGATTCCGCGCGGATGCCCACGGGTGACCACGGGTCGATATCGAGGCAGCGCACTTCGATGTATTCGACACCGCGTTCGGCCAGAGCGGTGGCGGGCCGTTCGCCGCGGTTGGTGCTGCGCTTGGGGCGGATCGCCGAGTAGTACTCGTTCTCGATCTGCAGGATGTTGGTGTTCAGCTGGATCCATTCGCCGTTGCGATGGGTGCCGATTCGTTCGTAGGCCGGCCACGGGGTGGTGACCGCCGTGTACATGCGCTGCAGGAAGGTTTCGAGGTCGTTGTAGCAGAGTTCGAGGTCGGATTGTGCCTTGTTCTGATAGCCCAGATCACTCATGCGCAGGCTCGTGGCCCAGGGAAGATAGAGTGTTTCGGCATCAAAGTCGTGCAGCGAATGCGGACGATCGCCCAGGAAAGCCCGCGACACAGCCGGCGACGCACCGAACAGGTACATCAGCAACCAGCTGTAGCGCGTAAAGTTGCGGATGAGCGCGAGGTACCCCTTGGTGCGCTGATGCTCGAGCGAAATGCCTTCGATGCCGATGTGGTCCCAGATCGGGTCGGGCACCGAAAAGTTGTAATGCAGACCTGCGATGCATTGCATGTTCTTGCCGTAGCGGTACGCCAGGCCACGCCGGTACACGTGCTTGAGCATGCCGGAGTTCGACGTGCCGTACCAGCCAATGGGAATCTCTTCTTCCGGCGGCAGCTCGGCCGGCATCGACTGGTTCCAGATCAGTTCGCCATCGAGATTGCGGGCAACGAAGCGGTGGGTCTCTTCGAGCTCCTGCAGCAGCGATTCGACGCTAGGATGCGTGCCGGTGATGAGCTCGAGCAGGGCTTCGGAGTAGTCGGTGGTGATGCGCGGGTTGGTAAGCGCAGAGCCGAGTGCCGGCGGATGAGGGGTGCGCGCCAGCCTGCCTTGCAAGTCGACGCGCAAGCCTTCCTTCTCGATGCCTCGCTGCAACGCGTTCAGAAGGCCGGACTCGTGCTGGGCCCGGGCGAGGCGATTTGGGGGTGAGCTCATGCGCGACTTCAGGTAAGAATCTAAATAGCGGCGATTTTACCTGAGCCACCACCGCGAGCGGTTAAAAAGCCCTATGCCGACTGTTCGGCTTCGGCCTGCTGGCGCGCTGCCTTCTTGGGAATGACGATGGGGGCGGGTGCGTGCGGGTTGTCGGCCAGCCCGAGCTGCCCCGTTTGCAGCGCCATGGTAATGGCGGCCTGACGCCCGTGTACGCCAAGTTTGCGACAGGCATTCTGGATATGGAAGTTGATGGTGCGTTCGGCCAGGCCGAGAATGCGGCCGGTTTCCCAACTTGTTTTGCCAATGGCCACCCACTGCAGGCAGGTGAGTTCGCGTTCGGTGAGGGGTTTCATGAAGATTCCTCTTGTCGGGTGCAACTGCCAAATACATCAGTCCGTCCAAATTGTATCCAAATGCCACAAAATGGCTGCGGGGGTTATCCCGATGTCTGCTGCGGCCAGGTGATACAATCCTTCGCAATCGTCCTTCCTACTGGCGCCGATTTGCTCGATCCGCTTGCGGGCGCCTCATAAATACCGCTAAAGAGGTCCTGAATGACCATCGATTCCCCGCATCTTGCCGAAACGTCGGCACCGTCCAAATTTCCTTCTGCCTCTGCTTCCGGCACACCGGTTCCACCGGGCAGCGTCGGTTACGTCGCGCCTGAACTCATTCGTTTCGACGAGCCGCTCCAGCTCACCAGCGGCCAGGTGCTGCCACAGTACGAGCTGGCGGTGGAAACCTATGGCGAACTGAACGCCGAGCGCAACAATGCGGTGCTGATATGCCACGCGTTGAACGCGTCGCATCACGTGGCCGGCATGGCCGCTGACAACCCCCGCGACGTGGGGTGGTGGGACAACATGGTGGGCCCGGGCAAGGCGGTCGATACCGACCGGTTCTTCGTCATTGGCATCAACAACATCGGATCGTGCTTCGGCTCCACGGGCCCGGCAAGCATCAATCCGGCCACGGGCAAGCCCTGGGGGGCGGCCTTTCCGGTGCTCACCGTGGAAGACTGGGTGCGCGCCCAGGCGCGTGTGGCCGATTACTTCGGCATCGATTGCTTTGCAGCCGTAATGGGCGGTTCGCTGGGTGGCATGCAGGCCCTGAGCTGGTCGATCACCTGCCCGGAACGGGTGCGCCACTGTGTGGTCATCGCCAGCACGCCGCGGCTGTCGGCCCAGAACATCGGCTTCAACGAAGTCGCGCGCCGCGCGATCATCAGTGACCCCGACTTCCACGGCGGCGACTACTACGAACACGGCGTCGTGCCCGCCCACGGCTTGGCCGTGGCGCGCATGATCGGCCACATCACCTACCTTTCCGACGAGGTCATGGCGGAACGCTTCGGGCGGCAGCAGCGCGCGGCCGATACCAATGGCGAGTTCCGCTATGGCTACGACGTCGAGTTCGAGGTGGAATCGTATCTGCGCTACCAGGGCGAAAAATTCTCGAAGTACTTCGACGCGAATACGTATCTGCTGATCACGCGTGCGCTCGATTACTTCGACCCTTCGCGCAATTACGGCGGCGACCTCGCACGGGCCTTACAGCCCGCGCAGGCGGATTTCCTGCTGGTTTCCTTCACGACCGACTGGCGCTTTTCGCCTGAGCGCTCGCGCGAGATCGTGCGGGCACTGCTCAAGAACAAGACACCCGTCACGTACGCCGAGATCGACGCGCCGCACGGGCACGACGCCTTCCTGCTCGACGACTTGCGCTACCACGCAGTGGTGCAGGGCTATTTCGACCGGGTGGCCGCCAGTCTTGGCCTGCCGCAGCGCAAGCGCACGACAGGGGTGCTGGCATGAACCAGATTGCCGCCAAGCCGCCTGCGCACGTGCGCGCCGACCTGCGGCGCATCGCCGACTGGATCGAACCGGGCAGCCGGGTGCTCGACCTGGGCTGTGGCGACGGCACCTTGCTCGCGCACCTGCAGAACAACAAGCAGTGCGTGGGTGCCGGGGTGGAACTCAGCGATCAGCAGGTCATCGCCTGCGTGCGCCGCGGCGTGCGCGTCATTCAGCAGAACCTGGAAGAGGGCCTGGCGCTGTTCGACGACCATCAGTTCGACACGGTGGTGCTGTCGCGCACGTTGCAGTCCATGCACAACACCGAGCGTATCCTGCGCGAAATGGCGCGGGTTGCGAAGTACGGCATCGTATCGTTCCCCAACTTCGGTTACTGGCCGCACGGCTGGTCGATTCTGCGTGGTCGCATGCCGGTCACGGGCGAAATGCCATATCAGTGGTACGACACACCCAACATTCATCTGTGCACCCTGCGCGATTTCGAAGACCTGGCTGCTTCGCTGGGTTTGCGCATTACCGACATGGCAACGTTCAAGGGCGACAACGAGATTAAAATCCTGCCTGGCTGGCGCAGCACGCTGGCCGTGTACCGCTTTGAATCGGGTCGCTGAACGGGGGTCGCCATCACAACAGCCAGTACATCGAAACGCGTCTATACCAGCCCCAGGGTGTTGCCTCTTCTGGTACTGGGTTTTGCAAGCGGCCTGCCGCTCGCGCTTACCGGGGGCACCCTGCAGGCCTGGGCGACGCTCGATGGCGTATCCCTGCAAAGTATCGGTTTCCTGACTCTCATCGGGTCGGCCTACACGCTCAAGTTCCTTTGGGCGCCGCTGGTCGATCGCTATTCGTTTCCGTTTCTCGGGCGGCGCCGCAGCTGGATTCTGCTGACGCAGCTTGCGCTGGCGGCGTGCATTGCGGCAATGGGCCTGTATTCGCCGGGCACCAGCATGTTGCCGCTTGCCGCGCTTGCCGTGCTGGTGGCCTTCCTGTCGGCCACGCAAGACATCGCCTTCGATGCCTACAGCACCGACGTGCTGCGCAGTGAAGAACGCGCGGCCGGGGCGGCCATAAAGGTGCTGGGTTACCGGCTGGCCATGATCGTCTCGGGCGGGCTCGCGCTGGTGCTCGCCGATCAGTGGCTGGGGTGGCACAACACGTATTTCCTCATGGGTGCCTTCATGGCGGTGTGTGCGCTCGCCACGCTCATGGCACCCGAACCCGAGGTCGTTGCGGCTGCGCCGCGTTCACTTGCCGTGGCCGTGGTCGAGCCCCTGGGCGAGTTCTTCCGCCGGCGTGGTGCGCTCACGCTGCTGCTGCTGATCGTGCTGTACAAGCTGGGCGACGCCTTCGCGGGCGCCCTGTCGACCACCTTTCTGCTGCGCGGGGCAGGATTCACCGGTACGGAAGTGGGGGCGGTGAACAAGGTCTTCGGGCTGGCGGCCACCATATTCGGTGCGCTGGCGGGCGGCACGCTCATGGCACGCATGGGGCTGTACCGGTCGCTGATGATGTTCGGGCTGCTGCAGGCGGTGTCGAACTTCGGCTACTGGCTGCTGGCCGTGACGCCTCCGCATCTGTATTCGATGGCGGCAGTGGTGGTATTGGAAAACCTGTGCGGCGGTCTCGGCACGGCCGCCTTCGTGGCCCTGCTGATGGCCTTGTGCAAGCAGGAATTCTCGGCCACCCAGTTTGCGCTGCTGTCGGCGCTTTCAGCCGTGGGGCGCACCTATCTGGCCGGGCCGCTGACACCGCCGCTGGTGGAGTGGCTGGGCTGGCCGGGCTTTTTCGTCGTAACGGTGTTCATTGCGCTGCCCGGCCTGTGGCTGCTGCATCTGCGACGCCACGAAATCAGGGCGCTGGATTCGGATCGGACGTAGCCGGTTCGCTCGCCGCCGGCTGAGGCGGACTCCACGCCACTTCCCACAGGTGTCCGTCGGGGTCTTTGAACATGCCCGAATAGCCGCCCAGCAGCGTTTCGTGAGCCGGTCGCACAATCTGGCCGCCCGCCTGCTCGGCGGTACTCAGCACTTGTTCGACTTCGCCGCGCTCGCCCACGCAGTGGCTCAGCATGAATTCCGTCATGGCCGGAGGCTGCTGCTCGACCCCGGCCTCGTGCGCCAGGCTTTCACGCGGCCATAGCGCCAGGCTGAGCCCCGGCTGCAGCTCGAAGAAGGCGGCGGCGCCATATTCCAGGTCGGCGCCCACGATGCCGCGGGTCTTCCACCCCAGCCCGTCGCGGTAGAAGCGGACCGATTTCTCGAGATTGCCCACGGCCAGGGTGATGATGGAGACGTATGGTTTCATCGGTCGGGTTCGTATTCAGAACGTGTGGCTGTAGTCGATGGTAAGCGGTGCATGATCACTGAAGCGTTCGGCTTTGTAAATGCTGGCCTCGGTAGCCGTGGCCGCAATCTTTGGCGTGGCGATCTGGTAATCGATGCGCCAGCCCACGTTCTTGGCCCATGCCTGCCCGCGGTTGCTCCACCAGGTGTAGCCCTCGCCGGTGGCCTCGGGGTACAGCCTGCGATACACGTCCACCCAGCCGAGTTCGTCGAACACTCGCGTCAGCCAGCTGCGTTCCTCGGGCAGGAAGCCGCTATTTTTCATGTTGCCCTTCCAGTTCTTGAGGTCGATCTCCTGATGAGCGATGTTCCAGTCGCCGCAGATGACCACTTCACGGCCGCAGCGCGCCAGTTGATCCAGGTGCGTGAAGAAGCGTTCCATGAACACATACTTTGCCGCCTGGCGGTGATCGCCGCTGGAGCCCGAAGGCAGGTACACCGAAATGATCGACAGGCCGTCGTACACGAGTTCAATGTAGCGGCCCTCGGCATCGATTTCGGGTACGCCCAGGCCTTCGATGACCTGGTCGGGCTGGCGCCGGACATACACGCCCACCCCGCTGTAGCCCTTCTTTTCGGCGTAATGGAAGTAACCGTGATAGCCGTGGGGTGCCTGCATGACCTGCGTCATGTTGGCGGCCTGTGCCTTGAGTTCCTGCAGGCAGATGAAGTCGGCGTTCTGGTGGGGAATCCAGTCGAGAAAACCTTTGTTGACCGCAGAGCGGATGCCATTCAGATTGGCAGTAATGATGCGCATGAAATCGGATACGTGATGATTGACCGTTGAACTTTAACGCATGGGCCGCAGCCCCGGCCAATGCACGCGCCGCCCGTGCGGCGTACGCGCCGTGTTTTGACCGATAATTACGGTTTTTCGCGTATCAGGCAGATCACCATGTCAACGGCAAGCAACCGCAGCGACTTCGTGCGCTTTGCGCTCGAACAGGGCGTTCTTCGTTTCGGCGAGTTCCGGGTCAAGTCGGGCCGGCTGAGCCCTTATTTCTTCAACGCCGGGCTGTTCAATACCGGCGCCTCGGTGGGGCGGCTGGCGGAATTCTACGCGCAGGCGCTCGTGGATTCGGGGCTGGCGTTCGACATGCTGTTCGGGCCGGCCTACAAGGGCATCCCGCTGTCGACGGCCGCGGCCATTGCGCTTGCGCGTCACCCCGGCATGGCCGGGCGCGACGTGCCGTTCGCCTTCAATCGCAAGGAAGCCAAGGATCACGGCGAGGGGGGCGTTCTGGTCGGCGCGCCGCTGCAGGGCAGGGTGGTGATCATCGACGACGTAATCACGGCAGGTACGTCGGTGCGTGAGTCGGTGCAGTTGATTCGGGAAGCGGGCGCGGAGCCGGCGGCCGTGCTGATCGCGCTCGACCGCATGGAGCGCGCCGGTGCCGACGATGCCCTGTCGGCGCATTCGGCCGTGCAGGAGGTTCAGGCGACCTACGGCATTCCCGTCGTCAGCATCGCGTCGCTCGCCGATATCATGGCGGTGCTGGAGGGCGACGCCGGGCTGGCCGCGCATCGCCCCGCCGTGCAGGCTTACCGCGAGCGCTACGGGGTATAGAAATTGACACCGCCGGGTGCGCCCGGCGGTGTGTTTGGTTTAACCCAGCTTTTCTTTCAGCAGCTGGTTGACCTGCTGCGGGTTGGCTTTGCCCCTGGCGGCCTTCATGACCTGGCCGACGAGCGAGTTGAAGGCTTTCTGCTTGCCGGCCCGATATTCCTCGACGATGGCCGGGTTGGCGGCGATCACTTCGTCGATCATGGCACTGATGGCGCCCGTGTCGCTGATCTGCTTGAGGCCGCGCGCCTCGATGATGGCGTCGGCATCGGCGCCGTGTTCGCCTTCCCACATGGCGGCGAACACTTCACGCGCGATCTTGTTGGAGATCGTGCCGTCGATGATGCGCCGGATCAGCGCGGCAAGCTGTTCGGGCGACACCGGACTTTGGGTGATGGCCTTTTCTTCGCGGTTCAGTGCCGCAGCCAGTTCACCCAGCACCCAGTTTGCCCCCAGCTTGGCCTGCCCCTGGGGCAGGGCGGCCGCCACCTGCTCGAAGTAGTCGGATGTGGCCCGCTCCATGGTGAGCTGCGCGGCGTCGTATGCGGTAAGACCCAGTTCGGTCTCAAAGCGGTTGCGCCGCTGTGAAGGCAGTTCGGGCATGCCGGCCCGTACACGCTCGATCCATTCGGGCTGAATGACCAGAGGCGGCAGGTCGGGGTCGGGGAAGTAGCGGTAGTCGTGCGCGTCTTCCTTGGTGCGCATGCTGCGCGTCTCGTCGCGCTCGGCGTCGTACAGGCGTGTTTCCTGCACGACCTTGCCACCGTCTTCAATGAGTTCGATCTGGCGCTGGGCTTCGTAAAGAATGGCGCGCTCGAGGAAGCGGAACGAGTTGACGTTCTTGATCTCGCAGCGTGTACCGAATTCTTGCTGACCCATGGGGCGCACCGAAACGTTGGCGTCGACCCGGAATGAACCTTCCTGCATGTTGCCGTCGCACACGCCCAGCCACACCACCAGGGCGTGCAGGGCGCGCGCATACGCCACGGCTTCGGCCGCCGAGCGCATCTCGGGCTCGGTGACGATTTCAAGCAGCGGTGTGCCGGCACGGTTCAGGTCGATGCCGGTGGAGGATTCGCCGTGCGGCCCCGTGAAGTTTTCGTGCAGCGACTTGCCGGCGTCTTCTTCGAGGTGGGCGCGCGTAAGGTTGACGGTTTTTTCCTGATCGCCCACGAAAAAGCGCAGCGAACCGCCCTTGACCACCGGGATCTCGAGCTGGCTGATCTGGTAGTTCTTGGGCAGATCGGGGTAGAAGTAGTTCTTGCGTTCGAACTGCGAGCGTGGCGCGATGTGTGCGCCCACCGCCAGGCCGAACAGAATGGCGCGTTCGACGGCGCCGCGGTTCATGACCGGCAGGCTGCCCGGCAGGGCCATGTCCATTTCGCAGGCCTGCGTATTGGGCGCCGCACCAAAGCGCGTGCTGCTGGTCGAGAAGATTTTGGAATCGGTGGAAAGCTGGACGTGCGTTTCCAGGCCGATGACGATTTCCCAATTCATTATTGGTTTCCTGGAGTGCGTTGATGCCAGTCGGTTGCCTGCTGGAAGCAGTCGGCTACGGCGAGCAGCTCGCCTTCGGCGAAATAGTTGCCGATGATCTGCAGCCCCACCGGCAGCGGCCGTTCGGTGCCGAAGCCGCAGGGCACCGACATGGCGGGCAGGCCGGCCAGGTTTACCCCCAGCGTGTAGATGTCGGCCAGCCAGTCGGCGATCGGGTCTTCGCGATTGTCGCCAATGGCCTTGGCCACCGTGGGGGCGACCGGGCCCATGATCACGTCGCAGTGCTGCGCGAACGCCTGCTGGAAGTCGTTGGCGATCATGCGGCGCACCCGCTGGGCCTGCAGGTAGTAAGCGTCGTAATAGCCGTGACACAGCACGTAGGTGCCGATCAGCACGCGGCGGCGCACTTCGGGGCCGAAGCCTTCGAAGCGCGTGCGGCTGATCATGTCGTCCAGTTCCTTGTACGATTCGGCGCGGTGGCCATAGCGCACGCCGTCGTAACGCGAAAGGTTCGACGATGCTTCGGCCGGGGCAATCACGTAATAGGCCGGAATGGAAAGCTCGGTGCGCGGCAGGCTGATTTCCACACGCACGGCGCCCAGGCTTTCGAAAGTTTTGAGCGCGTTCTCGACTGCCTGCGCGACGTCGGGCGAAAGGCCTTCGCCCACGAACTCGCGCGGCACCCCGATGCGCAGGCCTTCGAGCGGGCGGCTGCCGTTCTTCTGCTGGCGCGCGATGGCGGCGTCGAAGCGGCTGCGGATGCGCCCCGGCCCATTGGGGGCGCCGTCGCAGAATTCGAGGCTGGTGGAATCGAGGGGATCGAAGCCGGCCATGGGCTCGAGCAGCTCGAGCAGGTCGCGTGCGTGCCGGGCGATGGGGCCGGCCTGATCGAGGCTGGAGGCATAGGCGATGAGGCCCAGACGCGAGACGGTGCCATAGGTGGGTTTGATGCCGGAGATGCCGCACAGCGCCGCCGGCTGACGGATCGAACCGCCCGTGTCGGTACCGGTGGCCGCCATGACGAGGCCGGCGGCCACGGCGGCGGCCGAACCACCCGAGGAGCCGCCGGGCACCGCGTTGGGGTCCCACGGGTTGCGCACGGGGCCAAAGGCCGAGGTTTGGTTGCCGGAGCCCATCGCGAACTCGTCGCAGTTGAGTTTGCCGAGCGATACGGCGCCTGCGTCGGCCAGACGGCTGACCACCGTGGCGTCGAAGGGGCTGACGTAGTTGGCCAGCATGCGGCTGGCCGCCGTGCTGCGCCAGCCCTTGGTGACCAGCACGTCTTTGTGCGCGATGGGCACGCCGGTGAGCGCCGCAGGCTTGCCGGCCTTGATGGCGGCATCGGCGTTGCGGGCCTGCTCGAGGGTGAGGTCGGCATCGACGTGCAGGAAGGCGTTGAGGTCTTTGCGGGCCTCGATGGCCTCGAGGGCGCTGTGCGCGAGCTCGGTCGCGCTGAGCTGGCCGGCCTGCAGCGCTTCGCGCAGCGCCTGGATGCTGGAAAACTGGGTATGCAGGGGGGTATTTGCCATGCCGTTCACTCGATGACCGTGGGCACAAGAAAGAGGCCCTGCGTTTGTGCGGGCGCGTTCGCCATGAGGGCGGCCCGCTGTTCTTCAGTATGGGTGGGCGCCGCGACGTCGTCGCGCAGTCGCAGCTGTATGTCTTGGTGCGCCGACAAGGGATGCGCCAGCGGTTCGACGCCTTGCGTGTCGACCGCCTGCAGCTGGGCCATGAGCCCCAGAATGTCGTTCAGCTCTTTCTGGGTCTGGGCGGTCTCTTCGGGCGATAGTTCAATGCGCGCGAGGCTCGCGATGCGCGTCACATCTTGCTCGGAAATAGCCATGGATGATCTGGTTTTGAGGTGGGCTAGCAGGAAACGGATTGTCACGGCATTTGCAAGGAGTCACCTGCGCCGTTGTTCGATCCTTTGAACCGACGATTATAAGTTATGATTCTTCGTTTCAACGGTACTTCCGGCCATACACAGGTGCAGCCGCATGTGCGCCCTGCCGGTTTGCCGTGTTCTCCACATTCAGATCACTGACTCCCATGTTCGGATTCCTCCGCAGTTATTTCTCCAGCGATATGGCGATCGACCTCGGTACCGCCAATACCCTGATTTACGTCAGGGGCAAGGGTATCGTTCTCGACGAGCCGTCGGTCGTGGCCATCCGCCAGGAGGGCGGCCCCGGTGGCAAGCAGATCATCCAGGCCGTCGGCCGCGAGGCCAAGCAGATGCTGGGTCGGGTCCCGGGCAACATCGAGGCGATCCGCCCCATGAAAGACGGCGTCATTGCCGACTTCACGGTTACCGAGCAGATGCTCAAGCAGTTCATCCGCATGGTGCATCCGCGCAGCATGTTCGCTCCCAGCCCGCGCATCATCATTTGCGTGCCCTGCGGGTCCACCCAGGTCGAACGCCGGGCCATCCGCGAATCCGCCCTGGGTGCCGGCGCGAGCCAGGTGTACCTCATCGAAGAGCCCATGGCGGCGGCCATCGGCGCAGGGCTGGCGGTGTCTGACGCCAGCGGCTCCATGGTGGTCGACATCGGCGGGGGAACCACCGAGGTGGCCATCATCTCGCTGGGCGGCATGGTCTACAAGGGTTCGGTGCGCGTGGGGGGCGACAAATTCGACGAGTCCATCATCAATTACATTCGTCGCAATTACGGCATGCTCATCGGTGAACCCACCGCCGAGCTCATCAAGAAGGAAATCGGCTCGGCATTCCCCGGTTCCGAAATCAAGGAACTCGAAGTCAAGGGGCGCAATCTCTCCGAGGGCGTGCCGCGCAGCTTCACGGTGTCGTCAAACGAAATCCTCGAATCGCTCACCGATCCGCTCAACCAGATCGTGTCGGCGGTGAAAACGGCGCTCGAACAGACCCCTCCGGAACTGGGTGCCGATATCACCGACAAGGGTATTGCGCTGACCGGTGGCGGCGCGCTGCTGCGTGATCTCGACCGCCTGCTGCAGGAAGAGACCGGCCTGCCCGTGGTGGTGGCCGAAGACCCGCTCACCTGCGTGGTTCGGGGTTGCGGCGAAGCGCTCGAACACCTGGAAAAGCTCGGCAGCGTTTTCATTTACGATTGATATCGGTTTTGCGCCGCTCCGTTCGCAGGCGGCGGGCGGCTGCCTTACACACACATGCAGGAAAACGGCTCCCTGAAGTTGTTCAAGCGCGGCCCGACGCTCGAGTTGCGGCTGTTCGTGCTTGCTTTTCTTGCGCTTGCCCTGCTGATCGTCGACGCGCGCTGGTCTACGCTCGAGCCGGTGCGCCAGGGCATTTCCGTGTTGCTGTATCCGTTTCAGCGCATCATGCTCGCGCCGCGCGACGGCGTTGAGCGCGTGAAGGGCTGGATCGACGCCGCCAACGAGGCCCACATCGAAAAGGAAGCCATACAGCGCCAGCGCATCGAGCTCGCGCAGATGGCCACGCATGCGGCTCAGCTTGCCGCCGAAAACGAACAGCTGCGGCGCCTGCTGAACGTGCCCGACACGGTCACCCAGCCCTCCATCGCGGTCGAGGTGCTGTTCGAACCCACCAGCGCCTTCAACCATCACCTGGTCTTCAACAAGGGCAGCTCTGCGGGCATACGCCCGGGCATGCCGGTCATCGACGAAGGCGGCGTGGTGGGGCAGATCGTTCGTGTCACGCCCTTTACGTCGGAAGCCGCGCTCATCACCGACGACAAGCTCTCGGTGCCGGTGCAGATTCTGCGCAATGGCCTGCGCCTCATTGCGTTCGGCGGCGGTGCCGACGGCAAGATGGAAGTGCGGTACCTCACCGCCGGTGCCGACATTCAGCCGGGCGACGAACTCGTCACCAGCGGCATCGGCGGGCTGTTCCCGGCCGGGCTTTCGGTGGCGCGCGTCGACAGCGTGCAGCGGGATTCGGCCACCGGTTTTGCCATGGCGCTCGCCACACCGCTGGCGCATCCCGAACGGCACCGGCACTTCCTGGTGCTGCAGGTCGACGTCGACGTGGCGCGGCGTTATCAGGAAACGCTCAACGGCGACGGGGAGGCACGCTGATGGCACCCCGTCAGGCCCGCGTCGACGTGTCCAGCAAGGCCGGCACCGGGCTGTCGGCGCTCGAGCCCATCGACAAAAGCCCGTTCCGGCTTGCTGCAAATCCCGGCTTCATCTGGCTGACCGTCTCGCTCGTCTGGCTGTTTTCCCTGTTGCCGTGGCGCATGTGGCAGCCGGCGCCCGACCTGCTGTTGCTGGTGATCGCCTACTGGTGCCTGAACGAGCCCGGCCGTGTCGGCATGGTGGTGGCGTTCTGCTTCGGGCTGCTCATGGACGTTCACGATGGCAGCCTGCTGGGGGTGCAGGCGCTCACCTATACCCTCGCAGCCTACGGCACCCTGCTGCTGTCGCGTCGCCTGCAGCGGTTCAACTCGGTTGTGCAGTGCATCCACATGCTGCCGGTGTTCGTTGTGGCCAAGTCGGCCAGCCGGCTCATCGAGGGCTGGCTGGCGGGCGAATGGCTGGGCTGGAGCTGGCTGTGGTCCGCCATCCTCATGGCCCTGCTCTGGCCACTGGCGGATGTGCTGCTGCAGATGCCGCAGCGTCGCCACGAAGAAGGCGACGGCGGCGCCGTCTGAGCGCGGGCGGCCACCATGTTCGAGTTCAAGAAAACCACCCAGCTGCAGCGCAAGCGCATGACCGTGCGCGTGTGGGTGGCCGGCATTTTCGCGTTGATGTGCTTCTGCCTGCTGGGGGCACGGCTATGGCATCTGCAGGTCGTGCGCCACGACGGCCTTTCGGCGCGGGCCGACCAGAACCGTATCACCGTGGTGCCGATTCCGCCGCGCCGCGGCGAGATCGTCGATCGCAACGGCATCGTGCTGGCGAGCAATCATCGCGATTACACCCTGTCGGTCGTTCCTGCACAGGTGTCCGGCAGCCTTGAAGACATGCTCGACGAGATCGCCACCCTCGTGGAAATCCGGCCGCGCGACAGGCGCCGCTTTCTGCAAAACGTCAATCAGAGCGGTCGTTACAGTTCCATTCTGCTGCGCAACAATCTCACCGACGAGGAAGCCTCATGGTTTGCCGCGCACGCCTGGCGTTTTCCAGGTGTGAAGCTCAGCGCCCGATGGGTGCGCGAGTACCCGCACGGCGAAACGGCGGCACACGTACTGGGCTATGTGGGTCGCATATCGGAAGCCGACCTGCAGCAGCTCGAGGAAGAGGGCAATATCGGTAATTATCGCGGCACGCAGGTCATCGGCAAGAAGGGCATCGAGAAAACCTGGGAAGAGGTTCTGCATGGGCGTACCGGTGTGGAAGAGGTGGAAGTCACCGCTTCGGGGCGCCCGGTGCGCACGCTGAGCCGCATCGACCCCGTGCCGGGAGCGAACCTGCGCCTGTCGCTCGACATTCATCTGCAGAAGGCCGTCGAGGCCGAGTTCGAAGGCCGGCGTGGCGCGCTGGTGGCCATCGAGCCGCGTACCGGAGAGGTGCTCGCGTTCGTCTCGGCGCCGTCTTTCGACCCCAACCTGTTCATCGACGGCATCGACGTCGAAAACTGGAAGCGGCTGAACGAATCGCCCGATTATCCGCTCGTGAACCGGCCGCTTACGGGCACCTACCCCATCGGTTCCACGTACAAACCGTTCGTGGCGCTGGCGGCGCTCGAACTGGGCAAGCGCAATCCGCACGAGCGCATTCCCGACCCGGGCTACTTCGAGCTGGGCGGACAGCGTTTCCGCAATGCGGGGGGCGTGGCCTACGGCCCCACCGACATGCATCGCGCGATCGTCGTGTCGTCCGATACCTACTTCTTTTCGCTGGGCCCCGAAATCGGCGTGAATGCACTGCACGACTTTGCCAAGCAGTTCGGCTTCGGCCAGCGTACCGGCATCGACCTCGACGGCGAGCGCCGTGGCATCCTGCCTTCCACGGAATGGAAGCGCAATGCCTACAAGAAGCCGTCGCAGCAGCGCTGGTACGCGGGTGAAACGGTGTCTGTGGCCGTCGGACAGGGCTACAACTCCTTCACGCTGTTGCAGCTGGCGCAGGCCACGGCGGTACTGGCCAACGACGGGGTGTACATGCGCCCCCACCTGGTGGAAGAAATTCACTGGCCGCGCACAGGCGAAGTGGAGAAGCCCGTTACGGAACCTTCGCACGTGATTCCGCTCAAGCCCGAGAACCTGGCGATCGTTCGCAACGCCATGGTCGACGTCATTCGCAAGGGCACCGCGCGACGCGTGTTTCAGGGGGCTCATTACCAGGCTGCGGGCAAGACCGGTACGGCGCAGGTGTTCAGCCTTCGGGGCGCCCGCTACGATGCGTCGGCGGTCGATGAGCGTCTGCGTGACCACTCGCTGTTCATGGCGTATGCGCCCATGGAAGATCCGCAGATCGCGGTGGCACTCATCGTCGAGAATGGCGGCTGGGGTTCGACGGTGGCGGCCCCCATTGCGCGCAAGGTGTTCGATTTCTGGCTGGCACCCGAGCGCGTTGAAGCGCGCCGTGCTGCCAGTGCGGCCACATACCAGCCCGCGCTCACCCACGAGACGGGTGAGGAAGAGGCCGGCGGCGAGTCACCCGATGCGGTGGTACCCCCCGAACAATTGCCGCCCGCGGCACCCGAAGACGACGCGCCTGCCCCGGTGGCGCCTGCCGCCCCGCAGCCGACGCTGCGCATACAGCTCAGGAGCGTGGAATGAAGCGCGCGGTGCAACAGGGAATACGCATTCTCAATGCCTTCGACTGGCCGCTGCTTGCGTTGCTGGTCATCATGTCGGTGCTGGGCCTCACGATCATGCATTCGGCGGTGGGCGGCACCGACTGGCGTTTCGCCGACCAGGCCCGCAACTTCCTGATTGCCTTCGTGGCGCTCTGGGTGGCTGCTGCGCTGCCGCCGCCGCTGCTGTTGCGGCTTTCACCCATCGTGTATGTCATGGGCGTGATACTGCTGCTGGGGGTGGAGTTCTTCGGTGAAACCAGCAAGGGTGCAACACGCTGGCTCGATCTCGGGTTTGCGCGCATCCAGCCTTCGGAGATGCTCAAGATCGCCGTTCCGATGGTGCTTGCCTGGTATTTTCAGAAGAATCAGGGCACGCTGCGCATCCGCGACTTTCTGGTGGCGGCCCTGCTGCTGGCCGTACCCTTCGTGCTGATCGTGCGGCAGCCCGACCTGGGCACCGCTCTGCTCGTGTTCGCCACGGGTTTCTTCGTCATCTATTTCGCGGGCCTCTCGTTCCGGCTGCTGATACCGCTGTTCGTGCTGGGGGCCGTGGGCGTCGGCCTGCTGGTTCATTACGAGGAACAGATCTGTCAACCCGATGTCGACTGGGTGCTGCTGCACGAATACCAGAAGCATCGGGTGTGCACCTTGATGGATCCGAGCGTCGATCCGCTGGGCAAGGGCTTTCACACCATACAGTCGATGATTGCCATCGGTTCGGGGGGCATTTACGGCAAGGGGTACATGATGGGTACCCAGGCACACCTCGACTTCATTCCCGAGCGCACCACCGATTTCATCTTTGCGGTGTTCGCTGAAGAATTCGGGCTGTATGGCGGCATCATGATGCTGGTGCTTTACGGTTTGCTGGTGGCGCGCGGCCTGCACATTGCGCAGCAGGCGCACACGCAGTACGGCCGCCTGCTGGGTGGCGCCATGGCCATGATGTTCTTCGTGTACGTGTTTGTGAACATCGGCATGGTCACCGGCATTCTGCCCGTGGTGGGCGTACCCCTGCCGTTCCTGAGCTATGGGGGTACGGCGCTACTGACCCTGGGGGTGGCGGGAGGCCTGCTGATGAGCATCAGCCGATACCGCCCGGCCCGCACGTAAGCTGTGGTTTGTGCCACCCGGCCGGGCAAATGAAGCCCCCGTCGTTCAATCGTTGCCGGTTTGCTCTTCGGCCTGTGCCAGGGCTTCGGGCAACGCATCGAGCAGTTTGCGCACGGGCGCCGGCACCGCCGCGTCGGGCAGCGCGTGAAAGGGCGTCCAGCGTTGCCCGGGGCGTTCTTCCGAAAGCCGTTGCGGCACGCTTACCCGCCAGGGTTCGATACGCAGCCGGAAGTGGCTGAACACATGAACGAATGCGGCCATGCGCCCCTGCGGCTCTGCCGTGAAGCCCTGGGCCTGGCACGCGTCGACCAGTTCCTGCGCGCTGTCGTAACGGGGCAGGCTCCATAACCCGCCCCAGATGCCGGGCTCGGGCTGCAGCTCCAGCAGCACGTGCTCGCTGTCGTGCAGCAGGAGCATCGCGCATTGGCGCTCCGGCACCGCACGGCGCGGGCGCGGTTCCGGCAGCATGTGCTGCAGGCCCAGGCGGCGCGCCTCGCAGTCGGCTTCGAGCGGGCATGCGTCGCATAGCGGGTTGCGGCGTGTGCATACCAGCGAGCCCAGATCCATCTGGCCCTGTGTGTAGGCGGCCATGTCGAGGTCGGCAGGTGCGTCTTCCAACATGCGTTCGGCCAGCGACCAGAGGCGCTGTTCCACGGCGCGTGTGCCGGGGTAGCCATGCACGCCGAAGTAGCGGGTGAACACCCGCTTCACGTTGCCATCCATGATCGGGGCGCGCTCACCGTGGCTGAATGCCGCAATGGCCGCGGCAGTGGAGCGGCCGATGCCGGGCAGCGCCGCGATCTGCGCGCTCGACGGGGGAAAGCGGCCACCATGTTCATTCACGATCACCTGTGCGCAGCGGTGCAGGTTGCGCGCACGCGCGTAGTAGCCCAGCCCGGCCCAATAGGGCATGACGTCGTCCTGATCTGCAGCGGCCAGTGCTGCAATGTCAGGAAAGCGTTCGAGAAAACGTTCGTAGTACGGAATGACGGTGGCGACCTGCGTCTGCTGCAGCATGATTTCCGACAGCCAGATGCGATAGGGGTCGCGCGTGCCTTGCCAGGGCAGGTGGTGCCGCCCGTGCCGGCGGTGCCAGGCACACAGGCGTGTGGCGAAGTTGCGGCGTGATGAGTGCGGCACGGCTAGAACGAAGTGTGGCGCGTGACGGACCAGCGCGCCGACAGGGCCCCCAGAATGGCGACCACGATACCTGCCAGCAGCAGGCTGACGGTATCGGGCAGTTGCAGCGCAAGCTGGGTGCCATAGCTCGCGGCCAGCCGGGCGATTGCGCTGTTCAGCGGCTGCAGCGCCACCCACGAGGCCACCACGGCCAGCGCACTCGAGATCAGGCCCGTGACTGCGCCCAGATACAGAAACGGCCGGCGCACGAAGGCCTCGGTGGCCCCCACCAGCCGGGCCACTGCGATCTCTTCACGCTGGGTGAGTGCCTGCAGGCGCACGGTGTTGAACACGGTGGCAAGCACCACCACGGCCACCCCCAGGGCCAGCAGCCACAGGCCCATGCGCAGGAAGTCGAGCATCGCCTGCAGTCTTTGTACCCATGCACTGTCGACCTGCACCGACTCAACCGCGTCGAGCGCTTGCCATTGCGCGCTGAGCCGCTCGCTGGTGGCGGCGATTTCAGGGTGCTGGCGCAGTGTCACCACCACGGCGTCGGGCAGCGGGTTCTCGGGCAGCACGGCCAGGGCTTCCGACCACGCGGGGCGCCGCCGCAGCTCGGCAAGTGCCGCCTCGCGGTCGATGACTTCGATGGCGTCAATCTCTTGCGCATGTTGCGTTCGCAGCGTGTCGGCCAGCGCACGGGCCGCATCGGGCGGTGCGTTGCGCTCGAGGTAAAGCGTGACTTCCGCCGACACGGGGATCTGCTGCACGACCGGACGCGCCGTGTCGAGCACCGCAGCGACCACGATGGGCACGGCCAGGCTGAGGCTGATGACGAGAATATTGCACAGCGACGAAAACGGCTGGCTGAGCAGACGCCGCAAGGCCACTGCGAACGCATAGCGATGCTGATACAGCCAGCGTTTCATGGGGCCCCCGTGGTGTCGTGAAAACGGCCGGCCTCGATGCGCATGGTGCGCCGGGCGTATGACGCCATGAGCGCGAGATCGTGCGAGGCGATCAGCGTGGTGACGCCCACACGGTTGAAGTCGCGAAAGACGTCCATGATGCGCCGCGCGCTGTCGTCGTCGAGGCTGGCGGTGGGTTCATCGGCGATCAGGATCGACGGGCGGTTCACGATGGCCCGCGCAATGGCCAGCCGCTGTTGCTCGCCGCCCGACATCTCGATGGGGTTCAGGTCTTCCTTGCCCGACAAGCCCACCTTTTCGAGGGCGGCCCGGGCGCGCGACTGGGCCTGTGCCGGTGCGAGCCCGGTGACGGCCAGCGGCAGCAGCACGTTCTGTATGGCGCTGCGATCGTACAGCAGGTGCACGTCTTGCAAGATGACGCCGATGGCACGGCGCAGATAGGGGCGCGCCCGCGCCGGCATGCGGTCGCTGCGGTGGCCGTTCACCAGAATGGCGCCGCGGCTGGGCGGTTCGAGCCCCCCGATGAGCTTGAGAAGCGTGGATTTGCCGGCGCCCGAGGGCCCCGAAACGAAGACGAATTCGCCGGGCTCGATGCGGAAATTGATGTCGGCGAGGATGTTGCGACCGCGGCCGTAAGACTTGAACACATGCTGGAATTCGATCATCGGACCGTACGTTTCACAAAATGTCTCAAGGGATATCCCCCATGTTACGGGCGGCGTGCGACCAGCTACATTTCTTGCAGCCGTGGATGCTCATTGTATGCCACGATCAACCAGACACACCGAGAGGGAACTCCATGAAACTACAAAAAGAGCGTTGGTCATTGGCGCCTCCGTACTGTGCTTCGGTACCGCCGTACATGCGGGCGAAACACTCGACGCAGTCAAGAAGAAAGGCTTTGTTCAGTGTGGCGTGCACACCGGTCTGCCCGGCTTTGGCATTGCCAACAGCCAGGGCGTTTGGGAAGGCATTGACGTCGACATGTGCAAGGCCATTGCTGCAGCCGTCTTCGGCGACGCCACCAAGTACAAGACCACGCCCGTGACCACGCAGCAGCGCTTCACCGCCCTGCAGTCCGGCGAAATCGACGTTCTCACCCGCAACACCACCGCCACGCTCACGCGCGACACCACCCTGGGCCTCATGAGTGCCGGCATCAACTACTACGACAGCCAGGGCATCATGGTGAAGAAGGAACTGGGCGTGACCAGCGCCAAGGAACTCGACACCGCCACGGTCTGCGTACAGCCGGGCACCACCACCGAACTGAACCTGGCCGACTGGTTCCGTGCCAACGGGCTCAAGTTCACCCCCGTGGTCATCAACAGCCCCGACGAAGCCATGCGCTCGTATGAGGGTGGCCGTTGCGACGCCTTCACCACCGACAAGTCGGGCCTGGCCACCGTGCGTACAACGCTGCCGAACCCCGACGATCACGTGATTCTGCCTGAAGACTTCTCGAAAGAACCGCTCGGCCCCATGGTTCGCCAGGGCGACGACGAATGGTTCATGGTCGTGCGCTGGGCGCTCAATGCCATGCTCGAAGCCGAAGAATACGGCATCACGTCGCAGAACATCGACGAAATGCTCAAGAGCGAGAACCCCAACGTGCAGCGCATCCTGGGCGTGACGGGCGAAATCGGCAAGGGCCTGGGCATCGACAACAAGTGGGCCTACAACGTCATCAAGCAGGTAGGCAACTATGGCGAATCCTTCGAGCGCAACATCGGCATGTCCTCGCCCATGAAGCTCGAGCGCGGCCTGAACGCGCAATGGAAAGATGGCGGCCTGATGTACGGCTGGCCCATCCGCTGATCTTTGGTATTACAGTAGTAAAGGCATAAGGGTACGCCCGCCTGTGGCGGGCACCCTGTCAACCCTGGGAAGCGCCAGTGCGCTTCCCCAGCACATCATTCCATGGCCAAACAAACCGCTTCCGTACCGGCTCCCGCACGTCGGCGCCTTTCCTGGAACGATCCCGCCACCCGCGCGCTCTTTTATCAGGTCGTCGTGGTCGGAATCGTCGGTTTCGTGGTGTGGTACCTCGTTTCGAACACACTGCATAACCTGTCGGTGCGCAATATTTCCACCGGCTTCGGCTTTCTGCAGCGCGAGGCAGGCTTTGCCATCGGTGAGTCGCCCATTGCCTATACACCGGCCGACACCTATGGCCGTGCCGTGTGGGTCGGGCTGCTCAACACCCTGCGCGTATCCATCGTCGGCATCGTGCTGGCCACGTTGCTGGGCACCCTCATCGGCATTGCCCGGCTTTCCAAGAACTGGCTGGTGTCGGGCGTAGCAAGCGTCTACGTCGAGGTCATGCGCAACATTCCGTTGCTGCTGCAGCTGTTCTTCTGGTATGCCATCATTACCGAGAACATGCCGGGGCCGCGTCAGGCGCTCGAGCCGGTGCCGGGCGTGTTCATTTCCAATCGTGGCCTGTTGCTGCCTTCACTGCAGGGCGACGCTCTCGACTGGATTCTGGGCGCGCTGGGGCTGGCCATCGTGCTCATCGTGCTTCTCGGGCACTGGGCACGCAGGCGTCAGGCCGCCACAGGTCAGATCTTCCCGCTCGGGCGCGTGGCAATCGCCGTGCTGGTGGCGCTGCCGCTGGCCGGCTGGGCGGTAAGCGGCGCCGAACTGGCGCTCAACGTGCCCGTGCTCAAGGGGTTCAATTTCACCGGTGGCATCGCGCTGTCGCCCGAATTCACGGCGCTGTTGCTGGGGCTGGTCATCTACACCTCGGCGTTCGTGGCCGAAGTCGTGCGTTCAGGCATTCAGGCCGTGGGGCAGGGGCAGTGGGAAGCCGCCAACGCGCTGGGGCTGCCGCGTTCGCGCGTGTTGCGGCTCGTCATTCTGCCGCAGGCCCTGCGGGTCATCATTCCGCCCATGACCAGCCAGTATCTGAACCTCACCAAGAACAGCTCGCTGGCGGTTGCAATCGGCTACCCCGATATCGTGTCGGTGGTGAACACCACACTGAATCAGACGGGCCAGGCAATCGAGGGCATTCTCATCATCATGGCGGCCTACCTCACGGTCAGCCTGTCGATCTCGATTTTCATGAACTGGTACAACAAGCGCATTGCGCTGGTGGAGCGATGACATGAGTGCGACACCCGCCAACGCATCCCCGGCGCCGCACGCGCCCGCCAAGCCTGTTGCCTGGCTCAAGGAAAACCTGTTTTCTTCGCCGCTGAACACGCTGCTTACCGTGCTCGTGGCGTGGCTGCTGGTCATGGCGGTGCCCGCCATGCTCGACTGGCTGTTTTTCGACGCGGACTTCACGTCCGATACGGCGCAGGAATGCCGCAAGGCACAGGGGGCCTGCTGGGCGTTCATCGCCGAAAAGCACCGCCTGATCCTCTTTGGCGTCTACCCCTACGATGAACAGTGGCGACCGCTGCTGGCCACCATCATTCTGGTGGGTGCCATGGTGTGCAGCGCCATCCGCTGGTTCTGGAAGCCGTGGCTCGGCCTGTTCTGGGCGGTCGCCCTGGCTGCCGTGGCCGTGCTGATGTGGGGCGGCGTGTTCGGGCTCTCGCACGTCGAGAACGACCGCTGGGGCGGCCTGCCGCTCACGCTCATTCTTTCCACGTTCGGCATCGCCTTTGCGTTTCCGCTCGGGGTGCTGCTGGCACTGGGCAGGCGTTCCCACATGCCCGCCGTCAAGTCGCTGTGCATCATCTATATCGAGCTGATCCGTGGCGTGCCGCTCATCAGCCTGCTGTTCATGTCGTCGGTAATGCTGCCCCTGTTCCTGCCGGAAGGCTTCACCATCGACAAGCTGCTGCGCGCGCAGATCGCCATCATCATGTTCGCGGCCGCCTACATTGCCGAAACCGTGCGCGGCGGTCTGCAGGCCATTCCCAAAGGGCAATACGAAGGTGCCGACTCGCTGGGGCTGAGCTACTGGCAGCAGATGCGGCTCATCATTCTGCCGCAGGCGCTCAAGGTCGTCATTCCACCGCTGGTCGGCATTTTCATCTCTTTGTTCAAAGATACGTCGCTGGTGGTGATCATCGGCATCTTCGACCTCACCCAGGCTGCCAAGGCCGCCATTGCCGACGCCGCATGGCGCGGATTCAGTGTCGAAGCCTACGTGTTCATCGCCGTCATCTATTTCATTTTCTGTTTCGCGATATCCCGCTACAGTCAGGGGCTTGAACGCCGCCTCGACACGGGCTATCGGCGCTGATTCAGCGGAACGAGGAGTCGAGCATGTCCGAGGCCATCATCCGCCTTGAAAACGTCAACAAGTGGTACGGGCAGTTCCATGTGCTGCGCAACCTGAACCTGAACGTGGCAAGGGGCGAACGCATCGTCATTTGCGGCCCGTCCGGGTCGGGTAAATCCACCATGATCCGCTGCATCAACCGCCTGGAGGAGCATCAGCAAGGCCGCATCATCGTCGATGGCACCGAGCTCACCAACGACCTCAAGCACATCGAGATCATCCGGCGTGACGTCGGCATGGTGTTTCAGCACTTCAATTTGTTTCCGCACCTTACCGTGCTGGAAAACCTTACGCTGGGCCCCGTGTGGGTTCTCAAGAAGAGCCGCGCCGAGGCCGAAGCCACGGCCATGAAGTATCTTGAACGGGTGCGCATTCCCGATCAGGCGCGCAAGTATCCCGGGCAGCTTTCCGGCGGGCAGCAGCAGCGCGTGGCCATTGCCCGTTCGTTGTGCATGAGCCCCAAGATCATGCTTTTCAACGAGCCCACTTCGGCGCTCGACCCGGAAATGGTGAAAGAGGTGCTCGATGTCATGGTGAGCCTGGCCGAGGAAAGCGGCATGACCATGCTGTGCGTCACCCACGAAATGGGCTTTGCCCGCAAGGTGGCCGACCGCGTCATCTTCATGGACCAGGGCGAAATCATCGAAGAAAACACGCCTGACGTCTTCTTCGACAACCCGCAGCACGAGCGCACCCAGCTCTTCCTGCAGCAGATCCTTCACTGATACTGATACGGATACCGGTTACACGAAATGTAACAATGGCCATTGCCGGCTCTGCTAGCATGTTCGGTGGCAGAAAAGCGTCTGCTGACTGACAGGAGAATAATCATGAAGAACATGACGCGAACGGCAAAGCTGTTGAGCTGCGTTGGTGCATTGAGTCTCGCCGTGGGCTGCGCCGGCACGGGGGATATGAGTCAGGGCGGGCGCACCGCGGTCGGCGCGGGTGCCGGCGCCGCATTGGGTGCCGGCCTTGGCGCGCTCATCGGCGACAGCAGCAGGGCTGCGGCCATTGGTGCCGGTATCGGCGCGGTCGCCGGCGGCATCGTGGGCTACAACTGGTCGGGCGTGAAGAACGACGTCGAGCAGTCCGGTGCCACCAGTCTGGGCGTCGACGTCACCGAAATGCCCGACGGCACACTGCGGGTCAATATTCCCAGCCACGTGTCGTTCGATACCGGCAAATACGATCTCAAGCCCGAGCTGCTGCCGGTACTCGACAGCGTGGCGCGTGCGCTGGTGCAGCGCCCCGAGCTGCGTGCGAAGGCCATCGGCCACACCGACAGCACCGGCCCCATGCAGCTGAACCAGACGCTTTCGGTGAACCGCGCCAACGCGGTCACGCAATATATTGCCAGTCGTGGCGTGGCTTACGACCGCCTCATGTCGGAAGGTCGTGGCCCGAACAACCCCGTAGCCGACAATGCCACGCCGGAGGGCCGTGCCATGAACCGGCGCGTCGAGCTGTATCTGTACGCCGTGCAGCAGTGAACCCTGCAGCCGCGGCGTACCAACGAGCCCGCCCGACCCCACATCGTGTGGGGCCGGGCGTTATTTTTGAGATGCTCTGATTGATGCACGCGCGTTGGCAGATTGCTCAGAGCATTGTCACGTTTCGTGGTACAGCCGGCTGCCGCGTTGCACGAACTCGACGGCCTTTTCCTGCATGCCGCGCTGCAGGGCCGCGTTTTCGTCGAGCCCCTGGCGGGCGGCGTACTCTCGCACGTCCTGCGTGATCTTCATGCTGCAGAAGTGCGGCCCGCACATCGAGCAGAAGTGTGCGAGCTTCATCGATTGCTTGGGCAGCGTTTCGTCGTGAAACTCGCGCGCCGTGTCAGGATCGAGCCCGAGGTTGAACTGGTCTTCCCAGCGGAATTCGAAACGTGCCTTGGAAAGGGCGTTGTCGCGGATCGCGGCCCCAGGATGCCCCTTGGCGAGATCGGCGGCGTGCGCCGCAATCTTGTAGGTGATGATGCCGTCTTTCACGTCTTTCTTGTTGGGCAGGCCAAGGTGTTCCTTGGGTGTCACATAGCACAGCATGGCCGTGCCGTACCAGCCGATGAGCGCGGCCCCGATGCCCGAGGTGATGTGGTCGTGGCCCGGTGCGATGTCGGTAGTGAGCGGCCCGAGTGTGTAAAACGGTGCCTCCTTGCAGTGCTCCAGCTGCAGTTCCATGTTTTCGCGGATCATCTGCATGGGAACGTGCCCCGGGCCTTCCACCATGACCTGAACGTCGTGGCGCCACGCCACCTGGGTGAGTTCGCCGAGCGTTCTGAGTTCCGCGAATTGGGCTTCGTCGTTCGCATCGTAGGTGGACCCGGGCCGCAGGCCGTCACCCAGCGAAAAGGCAACGTCATAGGCTTTCATGATTTCGCAGATGTCTTCGAAATGCTCGTAGATGAAGCTTTCGCGGTGATGCGCGAGACACCATTTGGCCATGATCGAGCCGCCGCGCGACACGATGCCGGTCATGCGATCGGCGGTGAGCGGAATGAAGGGCAGGCGCACGCCGGCGTGAATCGTGAAGTAGTCGACACCCTGTTCGGCCTGTTCGATGAGCGTGTCGCGAAAGATTTCCCACGTCAGCTCTTCGGCTTTGCCGTCGACCTTTTCCAGCGCCTGATAAATGGGTACGGTGCCGATGGGCACGGGCGAATTGCGCAGTATCCATTCACGGGTCTCGTGGATGTTTTTGCCGGTGGAAAGATCCATGACCGTATCGCCGCCCCAGCGTATCGCCCAGGTCATCTTCTCGACTTCCTCGGCAATGCTGGAGCCCAGGGCCGAATTGCCGATGTTGGCATTGATCTTCACCAGGAAGTTGCGGCCGATGATCATGGGCTCGCTTTCCGGGTGGTTGATGTTGGCCGGCAAAATGGCGCGGCCGCGTGCAATTTCATCACGCACGAACTCAGGCGTGATGCGCTCGGGAATGGATGCCCCGAATGACTGGCCGGGGTGCTGGCGGGTGAGCCGGCGTGCCAGCTTTTCGCCATCCGGGCCGCTTGCGCGCAGGCTTTCCAGATATTCCTCGCGGCGCAGATTCTCACGTATGGCCACGAACTCCATTTCGGGAGTAATGATGCCGCGGCGGGCGTAGTGCATCTGCGTGACGTTTGCACCCGGGCGTGCCCGGCGCGGCTTGCGACGCAATTCGAAACGCATGGCGTCGAGCGTCGGGTCGGCGAGCCGCTCGCGTCCAAAGGCACTGGTGGGGCCCGGCAGCTCTTGCGTGTCGCCGCGTTCGTCGATCCAGCGGGCGCGCAAGGCGGGCAAGCCCTGACGGATATTGATGGTCGCGTCCGGGTCGGTGTAGGGGCCGCTGGTGTCGTAAACGGTGATCGGAGGGTTGGGCTCACCGCCAAACGCCGTGGGCGTGTCGTCCTGATCGATTTCGCGAAACGGTACGCGGATGTCGGGGCGGCTGCCGGTGACGTAGACTTTGCGGGAACGGGGAAGGGGGGTGATGGCGGCCTGGTCGACCGTGGCCGATTCGGCCTTGAATGCAGGTTTGACCTTCAATTGAAGCTCCGTGTTGAACAAGGAGCCGATGGGGAATGAGCCTGCCGAAGAGGGGTCGCCGCGAGACGAGACGACGCTCCGCGGCGGGGTGCGCTCCCAGCATCGGCATTATCCGTACTGGTACGAAGGGTGTCTCTCAACCCGCCGTTGCCGGCGAGTACCCCTGCGTGAGGCTCAGTATAGCCGCGTCGCGCTCAGGTGGGGGAAGGGCCGGCGCCGTCTTCTTCCAGGCCGGCCAGGGCGGTGGCCAGAATATTGTTCAGCGTCATGCGCTGTTTTGCGGGCAGCGCCCAGATACGGTCGGGCTCGACGTCGGGAAACGGCCAGGCAGTCATGCCGGCTGCAAGGGGTGTGTGTTCAGCCAAAGTGTGTGCAGCCGACATTTCCATAGGTTCGGTGCCCATTGCGAGCCATGCCGCGCTGACTTTCAGCACTTCCGCGATGCGAAACACGTCTTTGGCGTTGCGTCGGCGGTCGGATTCGTAGTTGCCGATGGCGCCCTGCGAAAGTCCGCAGGCGCGTGCCAGCTGGGCCTGCGTCAGGCCGCGCAGCGTACGGGCGTAGCGGAGGCGACTTCCTAGCGTGTTCACAAACGTGATTGAACGGTGAAATGCAAACACGTTGGTGATATTCACAATCACATTTGTGATCAATATCGGGTACATTAATCCGCATACGACCCTCTACCCGTATGAAAGTGTTACCCCGCCTCGTTCTGGTGCTCGAAGCCCCTGCTTTTCAGGCGCCCCGTGCGATCGTGCTCGCTCTGCTTTCGCACGGCTGCGTCGTGCGGGTGTACCGCGATTCCGCTGAATTCGAACGCGCCCTCATCGCGGCTGCCGCCCGCCATCAACGGCATATTGCGCTGTTGGCCGGCCGTACCGAATTCGTGGTACGTGCTGCAACGCGGGTGGCCAATCTTGGCACCGGCGTGGTGCTCGCGGCGCTGGTCGCGCCGCTAACTGGCGCGGGGTTGCAGCGGGTGTTGCAGGTTGGCATAGGGGTGTGCTGGCCGCCCACCGCGCCGCCTGCGCAGGTTGCGCAGATTCTGTCTGGGCTCACGGGCGGGGGCGACACCTCTGGCGTGGCGCCCGAAGTGCCAAACGCGCAGAACGGGCAACGTGCTGCGGTATCGCCCGGCAACGAATCATGCTGGCAACTGGCCAGCCAGGGTTGGGTGGTGCAGGCGCCAGGTGGCGCACGCGTCACGCTCACGAATATTGAACGTTCACTTGTGCTGGCCTTGCTGGCGGCGCCGGGTCAGCGGCTGGCGCATGCGGCGCTCATGGCCGCAGTGGCGGCCGACCGCCCTTCGGCAGCGGCAGGGTCGCCCGCCAGGGCTGCGCGTCGTCTCAGTGTGCTCATGAGCCGGCTGCGTCGCAAATTCGTGGCAGCCGGCTGCGAACCGCCGGTTCAATCGGTGCGCGGCCAGGGCTATGCCCTGTGCGTCAGTTTCGGGTCTCAGGCCGTGGCCGTGGCACCGGCTACGGTGTCGGCCGCCGCTGAACCATAGTAACGGTGCACCGAAAGGTCATTGCTGCGGATTTCGGTGGCGCGGCCTGAAATAATATCGGCCAGCAGGCGGCCGCTGCCGCAAGACATGGTCCAGCCCAGTGTGCCGTGGCCGGTGTTCAGGTACAGCTTGCCAATGGGCGTGGCGCCAATTATGGGCGTGCTGTCGGGGGTCTTGGGGCGCAGGCCTGTCCAGAATGCCACGTCGCCGGGTTTGCGTGCACCTGGGAACAGGTCATCGACCACCATTTCCAGCGTGGCCTGGCGGCGTGGGTCAAGCCGGGTGTCGTAACCCACGACCTCGGCCATGCCGCCGACGCGGATGCGGTCTTCGAAACGCGTGACAGCCACCTTGTAGGTTTCGTCGAGCAGGGTCGAAGAGGGCGCTCGGGTGGCGTCGGCGATGGCGGCGGTAATCGAATAGCCTTTGAGGGGGTAAACCGGTATGCGCAGCAGCCCTTTCAGGAAACGGCTCGACCACGAACCCAGCGCCAGTACGTAGGCATCGGCTTCCAGGCGGCGGTTTCCGGAGCGCACGGCCGTAACCGTGCCGCCTTGGGTCTCGAGGGCGTCCAGCGGTGTGTCGTAGTGAAAGCGTACGCCCATGTTGCGGGCGATTTCGGCCAGCCGCGTGCTGAACAGGTGGCAATCGCCGGTTTCGTCGTCGGGCGTGCGCAGGCCGCCCACAAACTTGTGCGCGCTGGCGGCCAGGCCGGGCTCAGCCTTCACCAGGTCGGCCGGCGACAACAGCTCATAGCGGATTCCGGCCTCGCCCAGGGCAAGCATGTCGCGTCCGGCGGCGTCGAGCTGCTGTTGAGTGCGAAACAGTTGAACCGTACCCTGGCGACGGCCTTCATACTGGATGCCCGTTTCCTCGCGCAGCTGTTCCAGGCACTGGCGGCTGTAGTTCGAGATGCGCAGCAGGCGTTCCTTGTTGACGGCGTAGCGGCTTGCCGTGCAATTGCGCCACATCTGCAGCATCCAGCGCAGCTGAGTAAGTGTTCCGTCGGGCCGGATCGTAAGCGGAGGATGTTCGGCGAACATCCACTTGATGGCCTTCATGGGAATGCCGGGCGCGGCCCACGGCGACGAATAGCCGAAGGAAATCTGCCCTGCGTTGGCGAAGCTGGTTTCCAGCGCCGGGCCGCTCTGGCGGTCGTAGACGTCGACTTCATGACCGGCCCGAGCCAGGTAGTAGGCGGTAGTGATGCCGACGACACCGGCACCTAGCACAGTGATCTTCATGAGTCTTGCCTCCCAGGTTTTCTGTTATCTTACGTAAGATGCCCCAGGAATTTTTTGTGTTTTTCGGGGTAAACCAGCAAAAATTACTGTTTGAGGCCGCGCGGTGTTCACCCTTCAGAAAATCTTCCGGTGCACCGCGATATGGCGCGCAGGCGCTGCGGCACAGAATACGGAAACCTTATGAGAACGGGCCGCGACGGCGAATTCACCCTCGATCGGGTCGATCGCCATATCCTTGATCTTTTGCAGCGCGACGGGCGCATGTCGATGACCGAACTGGCCGACAGGGTGGGCCTGACGGTTACGCCATGCATCGAACGGGTGCGGCGTCTGGAACGCGAGGGCGTAATCACCGGTTATTACGCACGGGTTTCGCCCGCAGCACTGGGTGCGGGCCTGCTGGTGTTCGTTGAAATCACTATGTCGCACAAGTCGGACCGCAGCTTCGAAGACTTTCGCAGGGAACTGCTGGAGATTCCCTATGTGCAGGAATGCCATCTGGTGTCGGGCGACTTCGACTACATGCTCAAGGCCCGCATCAAGGAAATCGGGCAGTACCGCAAGCTGTTGGGCGATGTGCTGCTGCGTCTGCCGGGCGTAACCCAGACCAAGAGCTGCATCGTCATGGAAGAGGTGAAGGAAACCCTCTATATTCCGCCGGGCTTCTAGCGCCACGGCGGCACGTCGATTGGCGCCGCCTTCTGCATGCCCTGCCTGGCGGCCCGCATACCCTGCGCCGGGGTGCCCAACGCCCTTTCGCGGCGCGGGCGGTCAGCCCGCGTATGTCACCACCATGTTGTCGCGGTGCATCAGTTCCGGGTCGGTCATGTGCCCCAGAATTTCGGCAATCCGGTAGCTTGGCTGACGCAGAATGCGGCGCGTGTCGCTGGCCGAATAGTTGATCAGGCCGCGCGCCAGTTCCCGGCCGGCTTCGTCGATGCAGGCCACGACATCGCCCCGCTCGAATTCGCCTTCCACAGCGGTTACGCCCACCGCAAGCAGGCTTTTGTGACCCTGCGTCAGCGCCTTTACGGCACCCTGGTCGAGCGTGACGCGCCCGCGCAGCCGCAGGTGATTTGCCAGCCAGCGCTGGCGGGCCGAACGGATGGGCAGCAGGGCGCGCAGTTCGGTACCGATACGCTCACCACTTGCGAGTCGCAGCAGCACGTCGGGTTCGCGGCCACTGGCAATGATGGTGTGGCCGCCGCTGTTGGCGGCGCGGCGCGCGGCAAGAATCTTGGTCAGCATTCCGCCCGTGCCGATATCGCTGCCCGAACCGCCCGCCATTTTTTCGAGTTCGGGGTCGCCCGCCTGTGCCACCTGTATGAGCTGGGCCTCCGGATCTTTGCGCGGATCTGCGGTGTAGACGCCGCGCTGGTCGGTCAGGATGACCAGCGTTTCGGCTTCGATCAGGTTCGTGACCAGGGCGCCCAGCGTGTCGTTGTCGCCCAGGCGGATCTCGTCGGTCACCACCGTGTCGTTTTCATTGACGATGGGCACCACGCCCAGACGCAGCAGGGTATAGAGCGTGGTGCGTGCGTTCAGGTAACGGCGCCTGTCGGCCAGGTCTTCGTGCGTCAGCAGAATCTGGGCGGTACGGATGCCGTGCTGCGCGAACGCGACCTCGTATGCCTGCACCAGGCCCATCTGACCCACGGCGGCGGCGGCCTGCAGCTCGTGCATGGCGCTGGGCCGGCGTGGCCACCCCAGCCGGGCCATGCCTTCGGCAATGGCTCCGCTGGATACCAGCACCACCTGCTTGTCTTGTGCGTGCAAGGCGGCAATCTGGCGGCTCCACTGGGTCACCGCTTCCATGTCGAGTCCGCGCCCTTCATTGGTGACCAGTGAAGAGCCGACTTTGATGACGAGGCGTCGCGCGTCTGCGGCAACGGAAGGTGTGGTGTCGAGGTCTAGCATGATGCCGGAATCAGATGTAACGGTGTGAGCGAAACGCTGTAAAAGGTGCGGGCGGCCCGGCACGGGCCGGGATCAGTTCGCCGGATCGCTGTCAGGCGTGCTGCGGCTGGGGTCGAAGCGCGGATCGTCTTCCACGTGAAGGCCGGCGAGTTTGTCTTGCTCGATGTTCTCGCGCTGCTTCTCGGCGTCGAGCCAGTCTTGCAGGGCCCAGATGAGCTCGCGGGTGCCTTCGCCCGTGATGGCCGATATGCCGAAGACGGGGCCGTTCCAGTCAAGCAGTTTGCACAGGCGCTGTTTGGCGGCCTCGGGGTCTTCGACCATGTCGAGCTTGTTCAGCACCAGCCAGCGCGGCTTCTCGTACAGTGCGGGATCGTAGCGGCGCAGTTCCTCGACGATGGCCCGGGCGTCGGCGGCGGCCTGTTCCACGGCGTCGAATTCCGGGTCGGGCGACGACACGTCGATGATGTGCAGCAGCACGCGTGTGCGCGACAAATGGCGCAGGAACAGATGGCCGAGCCCTGCGCCTTCGGATGCGCCCTCGATCAGGCCGGGAATGTCGGCAATGACGAAGCTGCGGCTTTCGGAGGTGCGCACCACGCCCAGGTTCGGATGCAGGGTGGTGAACGGGTAGTCGGCAATCTTCGGCCGGGCGTTCGACACCTTGCTGATGAGCGTGGACTTGCCGGCGTTGGGCAGGCCCAGCAGGCCTACGTCTGCCAGAACCTTCAGCTCGAGGCGCAGGCGGCGCTGCTCGCCTTCCTTGCCGTATGTGAACTGCCGTGGCGCGCGGTTGGTGCTGGATTTGAAGTGCAGATTGCCCAGCCCACCCTGGCCGCCCGCTGCCAGCGTGACCTTCTGGCCGTGCCGGTCGAGGTCGAACAGCAGTTCATTCGTGTCGGCATCGTAGATGCTGGTGCCTACGGGTACCTTGAGTGTGATATCGGGAGCGGCTGCGCCGTATTGATCGGAGCCACGCCCGTGTTCGCCGTTTTTGGCCCGGTGCAGTCGGGCATAGCGAAAGTCGACGAGCGTATTGATGTTGCGGTCGGCAATTGCATAAATGCTACCGCCACGGCCACCGTCGCCGCCGTCGGGGCCGCCCTTGGGAATGAATTTTTCGCGGCGAAAGCTCGCCGCGCCATTGCCGCCTTTGCCGGCAATGACTTCGATGGTTGCTTCGTCGACGAACTTCATGAAGGGTACCTTGAGAGAATTTCTATTCTAGTAAAAAACAAAAAGCCTCGCCGTGGGCGGCGAGGCTCTTCGAGTTGGTGCGATTCTGCGCCGGGAATTTACTCGGCGGGAACGACCGATACGGTGCGCTTGTTCAGAGCGCCGCTCTGATGGAAGCGAACCTTGCCGTCGACCAGTGAGAACAGCGTGTGGTCTTTGCCGATGCCGACGTTGACGCCGGGGTGAAACTGCGTACCGCGCTGGCGAACGATGATCGAGCCCGCGGAGATTTGCTGGCCGCCGTAGGCCTTGACGCCCAGACGTTTGGCCTGTGAGTCGCGACCGTTACGCGTAGAGCCGCCGCCCTTTTTCTGTGCCATGTTTAGCTCCTGGTTACCGTGTGCTTAGGCCGTAATGGCCTCGATGCGCACTTCGGTGTAGTTTTGACGATGGCCCTGCTGCTTGCGGTAATGCTTGCGACGGCGCATCTTGAAAATCTTGACCTTGGGATGGCGGCCTTGTGCAAGAACGGTTGCCTTGACCACAGCGCCGGAAACGAAGGGCGTACCGATCTTGATCTGGTCGCCTTCGCCAACCGACAACACCTGGTCGAGCGAAATTTCTTGCCCAATGTCTGCCGGTATCTGTTCTATCTTGAGTTTTTGGCCAGCGGCAACGCGATACTGCTTGCCACCGGTTTTTATGACCGCGTACATGTGGGTATTCCTATTGATTTAAGGCTGGTTGGCGAAAAATGCCAAGCTCATGATTTTATGGTTTTTTATGCAAGGGGTCAACTACGACCGGTAATCGGCGTTGATGCTGACGTACTCGTGCGAGAAGTCGCACGTATACACGGTTTCAGACACGCTGCCGCGCCCCAGCGCAATACGCACCGTGATCTCGGATTCCTTCATGATGCGCTGGCCGTCTTCTTCGGTGTAGCCCGGGTCGCGCCCGCCATTGCTGGCCACCAGGGTGTCGCCCAGCCACATGCGCATGCCCGAGACGTCGAGATCGGCAATGCCTGCATAGCCCACGGCACACAGGATGCGCCCCAGGTTGGGGTCTGACGCGTAGAAGGCCGTTTTAACCAGCGGCGAGTGTGCAATGGCGTAGGCCACCTTGAGCGCTTCCTGGCTGCTGGCGGCTTCGTCGACCTGCACGGTAATGAACTTGGTGGCGCCTTCGGCGTCGCGCACGATTTTCTGTGCGAGTTCGAGTGCGGCTTCGCCCAGTGCCTGCGCGAGCGTTGCGAAATGCGGGTCGTCGCGGTTCTGGACATGAACGCCGCTGGCCCCGCTGGCCATGATGATGAATGAGTCGTTGGTGGAGGTGTCGCCATCGACCGTGATGCGGTTGAACGACCGGCCGGCAATTTCGCGCGTGAGCGTTTCGAGCAGCCCCGGAGCGATGCCTGCGTCGGTGGCCAGAAAGCCCAGCATGGTGGCCATGTTGGGGCGGATCATGCCGGCGCCCTTGCTGATGCCGGTGATGGTGACGGTGTGTTCGCCCAGCGTGATGCGCTGCGACGCGATTTTGGGCTGTGTGTCGGTGGTCATGATGCCGTAGGCGGCATCGAACCAGTTGCCCGGTTGCAGGTCGCCGACTGCGGCGGGCAGGGCGGCGGTGATGCGATCGACCGGCAGTGGCTCAAGAATGACGCCGGTGGAAAACGGCAACACCTGTTCGGGCCGTATGCCAAGCAGCGTGGCCAGAGCGTCGCAGGTTTGCCGGGCGGCCAGCATGCCGGGCTCGCCGGTGCCCGCGTTGGCATTGCCCGTATTGACGACCAAAGCGCGAATGCCCTGGCCGGCGGCCAGATGGCGTTCACATACCTGCACCGGCGCGGCACGGAACCGGTTGGTGGTGAATACGCCGGCGACCGACGTACCTTCGGCCAGCCGGAACACGGTGAGATCCTTGCGACCGGCTTTGCGTATTCCGGCCTGCGCGGTGCCGATTTCGATGCCGGCAACGGGGTGGATATCGGACTGCGAGGGAATGTGAAGATTGACGGCCATGATTCCAGCGGGCAATGAAGGAAAGAACCGTCAATTCTAGCGCAGGGCAGTTCAGTTGGGCGGGGAATCGGCCTCGAGGCGGGCTGCGGCCTGACCCGCCAGCTTGAGCTCGCCCAGCAGTTCATAGAGCAGTTCCCGACGGTGCTCGGGAATGTCTTTGAACAGCTCGCCCAGCCAGCCCTGGTATGCGGCGGACATGCGGCGGAAGCTTTGCCGGCCCTTGGCGGTGAGACGGATCAGGCAGCTGCGGCGGTCGGTATCGACCTTGAGGCGTTCGACCAGGCCGTCGCGTTCGAGCTGATCGGTAATGCCGGTGATGTTGCCGTTGGTGACCATCATGCAGCGCGACAGATCGCTCATTTTCATGCCGGCCGGCGCATTGGCCAGCTGTGCCATGAGGTCGAAGCGCGGCAGCGTGGTGTCGAAGCGCGTGCGCATGAGACTGCGCAGCCGGTTCTCGACCAGCGTGCTGCAGGTAAGGAGGCGCAGCCACAGACGCAGTTCGGCGGTGTCGCCTGCGCGGGCCCAGCTTTCGCGGTCGGGATTCGCAAACCCGGTCAGGCAGGTGTTGTTGGAATCTTTCATGTGCAGCCCCTTTGATCGGACGCCGGCCCGGAACGGACCGGCAAGGTCTGCACAGTTTAGGTATCGATCATTTGCCTGACCTTGATTTATGGCAGGAAACTTTCGATTTAACCCGTCTTTTCTGACGGGTCAGGCACTTTTCAGGGTCGCAAACACTTCTTCGGCGATTGACAGCGTTTCTTCAATGTGCGTTGCTTCGTGGGCGCCGGAAACGAAGCCCGCCTCGAACGCCGATGGTGCGAAGTGCACCCCGCGTTCGAGCATGCCGTGAAAGAATTTCCTGAAGAGCTCGACGTCGGATTCCGATACCTCGGCAAGCGACGTGGGCACCGTGTCGCGAAAGTAGATACCAAACATGCCGCCCACCGAATCGGCGCTGAACGCCAGGCCGGCTGCACGGGCGCGTTCCTGCAGGCCAACGGCGAGCTGGCTGGTGCGCTCGGTAAGGTTTTCATAGAAGCCCGGTTCGCCCAGCAGGCGCAGCGTGGTCAGGCCGGCGGCCACCGCCACGGGGTTGCCCGACAGCGTGCCGGCCTGATAGACGCTGCCCAGCGGTGCGATATGCGCCATGATGTCGGCGCGGCCGCCGAATGCACCCACCGGCATGCCGCCGCCAATCACCTTGGCCAGCGTGGTGAGGTCGGGCGTGATGCCCGTGAGGCCCTGCACGCCCTGCGGGCCCGCACGAAAACCGGTCATCACTTCGTCGAAGATCAGCACGGCGCCGTAGCGCGTGCACAGTTCGCGCAGCCCTTCCAGGAAGCCGGGGCGTGGCTTCACCAGATTCATGTTGCCGGCGATGGGTTCGATGATCACGCAGGCGATTTCGTCGGGGTATTTCTGGAACGCGCTTTCAACTGCGCCCAGGTCGTTGTAGTCGAGCACCAGCGTGTGCTGGATGAATTCGGCCGGCACGCCGGAGGAGGTGGGGTTGCCGAACGTGAGCAGGCCTGAACCCGCCTTCACCAACAGGCTGTCGGCATGGCCGTGGTAGCAGCCTTCGAACTTGATGATGCGGGTGCGGTTGGTGTAGCCGCGCGCCAGCCGGATGGCCGACATGGTGGCCTCGGTGCCGGAGCTGACCAGGCGCACCTGTTCCATGGATGGCATGCGCGCGACGATGGCTTCGGCAATTTCGATCTCGGCCTCGGTGGGCGCGCCGAACGACAGCCCGTTCTCGGCGGCCTGCTGCACTGCACGCACGACTTCGGGGTGGGCGTGGCCCAGGATTGCCGGGCCCCATGATCCGACGTAATCGATATAGCGTGTGCCTTCGGCATCCCAGGTATACGGCCCTTTGGCGCGCTGGATGAAGCGCGGCGTGCCACCCACGGAGCGGAAGGCGCGCACGGGAGAGTTGACGCCGCCGGGAATGGTTTTGGCGGCGCGGTCAAACAGTTCGGAATTGCGGGACATGGCTGGCTCGAATTGCGTAATGATTGGGAATGGCGGCGGGGTGGCCCCGCCGGGACAAATGTTCAGTCGAAAAGCGCGGCGCAGCGCCGGGCCGCCTGTTCGATATCGGCGGCCAGGAATACACCGCTGATGATGGCGACGCTGTCGGCACCGGCTGCAATGGCTTGCGCAGCGTTGTCGGGGGTGATGCCTCCGATTGCCACGACGGCCGGACGCGGGCCCGGGCCGGCCGATTCGGCAAGGCGGCGGCCCTGCTGCAGGTGTTCGGGCAGGGCGCGCACCGCTTCGGGCTTGATGCCGGAAGGAAACAGGGCGCCGAATGCGATGTAGTCGACGTCGGCCTGCAGCGCCTGCTCGGCCAAAGCCGGGTCGTTATAGCACGAGCACCCCAGAATGCGGTCGGGGCCGATGGCCAGGCGGGCATCGGTGAGGCTGCCGTCGTCGCGGCCCACGTGTACGCCGTCGGCGTCGACCAGGGCGGCCAGACGCCAGTCGTCGTTGATGATGCTGATGATTCCCAGCTCGCGGCAGCGCTGCACCACGCGGCGGGCCTGTTCGAGCGCGGCATCGGGCGCAACGTTCTTGCGCCGCCACTGAAAGGCGGTCATGCCGCCCGCGGCGGCCGCTTCCAGTGCGGCCAGCATGCGATCGGTGTCGCTCCAGTCGGGAGATACGCCGTACAGGCCGCGTGGAAAGCGCAAGGCGTCGGGACCTGACGCCACGCGGGCAGTGTGATGCTGACGGGAAGACAGGCTCATGAACGGCTCCTGTTGAAAATGCGAGAACCCATTCCCGGCTGAAACACGCGTTGCGCCATGGCGCGTGCGATGCCCAAGCCGCGATCGACCGCATCGGGCACTTCGGCACCGCGCGCCAGTTCGGTAGTGATCGCGGTGGCGAGCAGGCCGTCGGCATCGACCACGGGCGCACCGCCAACGGCCGGCCAGCGCCGTGATTGGCCGTGTTCGTCGCGCAACAGGCACGTGAGTTCGTTGCCGGCACCCGGCGCGCCGGTGACCAGCACCGCATTCACACCGTAATCGAGCAGGGCATCGAGGGCGGTGTCGAGCTTTGAGCCGGGCAGCAGGCCGTGCGATTGCCATTGCTGCAGCAGGGTGTGGCCCACGACCGCGAGATCGGCCTGGGCGAGCACCAGCTCGAACAGTGCCGTATGGCAGTCGTCGGCGTCGAGATCGTCGTCGAGCGGCAGATCGGGGGTGCGTTGCAAATGCACAACCAGGGGAATGTCGCTGTAATCGGCTGTAATCTGCGCCAGCACGCTGACGGATTCCGTTGTATAAAGCGGGCCGACCTTCATGGCCTGAACCGGCATGTCTTCGAGCAGGCAGCGCGCCTGATCGTCCATCAGCTCAGGGGTTATTGCCTCGATGTGTTCGATACCGGCGGTATCCTGTACCAGCGTGCCGGTGAGCACCGAAATGGCGTGGCAGCCGAGCTCGGCACAGGTAATGGCGTCGGCGGGCAGGCCCATCGACCCGCTGGGGTCGAACGGCCCGACGATAAGTACGACGGGAAGGGGCGGGCTTGGGTTTAGTAACATTGCCCCCATTCTATAGGAAGCCGAAGCTCTCGCCCGGTTTCCCCATTTAAGCGAGCGACGAAAACATGCGTACGTGGATGTGTTTGATATGTGGATGGATATATGATGAGGAAGCCGGTCTTCCGGAAGAAGGCATTGCGCCCGGCACCCGATGGGAAGACGTACCGCCCAACTGGGTGTGTCCGGAATGCGGGGCTCGCAAGGAAGACTTCGAACTGATCGAGGTCTGAAGCGGGGCTGACTGTTGTTGAACTGCCGCCCAGGAGGATGAGCCATGCCTGATACCACTCGTTCCGATTCCTTTGTCGACCTTTCGCAGCAATTGCTGCTGGCCATGCCGGGCAAGGTCATGGGCAGCCTGGCCAACACGGTGATCTATATCTGCGAACACACCGACCAGGGCGCTCTGGGCCTTGTCATCAACCGCCCCACCGACCTCACGGTGGGCGACCTGCTCAAGCGGCTCGATCTGCCGCTGTCGCTCGAGATCGGGCCACGCCAGGAAGCACCGGTGTTCTTCGGCGGGCCCGTTCAGACCGACCGCGGTTTCGTGCTGCACATGCCTGCGGGCGGTTACGGTTCCAGCATCCGGCTGGGCGACGTCGCCCTCACCACATCGCGCGACGTACTTCAAGACGTTGCGGTGGGCAAGGGCCCCGAACACCTGCTGATCACGCTCGGTTATGCCGGGTGGGCGGCCGGTCAGCTGGAAGACGAAATGGCCCAGAATGCGTGGCTCAATGTGAACGCCACGCACCAGATCCTGTTCGATACACCGCCGGAACGGCGCTACGAAGCAGGGCTCGCGCAGCTGGGTATCGACAGCGCCATCATGCTGTCGGGCGAAGCCGGCCATGCCTGAACCCGGGCCGGGCCGTCACGAAACACTTCTGGCCTTCGACTACGGCCTGAAAAAAATCGGCGTGGCTATCGGCAACACGCTCACGCGTCAGGCCCGGCCGCTGCGCATACTCAAGCCCGTTACCCGCGAACAGCGCTTTCGCGAAATCAATGCGTTGCTGCAGGAATGGCAGCCTGACCGGCTGGTGGTGGGGCTGCCGCTTACGCTCGACGGCGGCGAGCAGCATGCTTCACGCCATTGCCGGCGCTTTGCGAATCAGCTCAATGGCCGCTTCGGGCTGGCGGTCGAGCTGGTCGACGAGCGCGGCACCAGCCTCGAAGCTCAAAACATGCTGGGTACCAATGCAGATGACGACGCCGTGGCGGCGGCGGTGATCCTGCAGCGCTATCTCGATGCGCTGCAGCCCGCTTCGGCGCAGTCGTGACGTTCAAATCATGCAAAGCATCCCTCGCACAAGCACGAGTTCGAAGCTGTGCTGAAAGGGCTCGCCGTAACGTTCAAATCATGCAGGGCATCCCTCGCACCTTGTGGCGGCGAGGCGTCCGGGCTATTCCGCCGCCTTGGGTTGCCTGAATGCGGGGCAGGTCACCTGTACCAGCCGGTGGTCGTGCATGCGCAAGGCGGTAAGCTGGCGCCCCCACACGCAACCGGTGTCCAGGCAGATTGCGTCGGGGCGGATCATCAGCCCCAGGGTCGACCAGTGGCCGAACACCACGGTGTGGTCGTCAAGCACGCGCCCCGGGACGTCGAACCACGGAACCAGTCCGTCACGCCCGTCGGGCGCATCCTTGTGCGAAAACTCCATGCTGCCGTCGAGTCGGCACATGCGCATGCGCGTCATTGAATTGACGATCACGCGCAGTCGTTTCACCTCGTCGAGCTGTTCGCTCCAGTGGTCGGGTTCGTTGCCGTAGATCCGTTCCAGCACCGTTTTCCAGCGCGGGCCGCGCAGGGCGTGTTCCACTTCGCGGGCGAGGGCTTCGGCCTTGTCGGCGCTCCAGGGAGCCAGGATTCCGGCGTGCACCAGAATGTGATGGTGCTCGCGATGCAGCAGCGGCCGGTGCCGCAGCCAATCGATGATGCCGGCTGAGTCGGGTGCGGCCAGCACGTCGTGGAAGGTGTCGGATTTGCCGGGTTTCTTCATGCCCGCCGCCACGGCAAGCAGGTGAATGTCGTGATTGCCCAGCACGCAGGTGGCACGTTCGCCCAGCGCCATGATGGTGCGCAGGGTCTGCAGCGAATCGGGGCCGCGGTTGACCAGGTCGCCCGCGAACCAGAAGCGGGCGTTGCGGTCTTGGGCGATGTCGGGGTGGTGCAGCAGCTGATGCAAGGGAGTGTTGCAGCCTTGCAGGTCGCCAATGATCCAGATGGGGTCCGTCGTCATCCCAGTGTTCTTCCCCAGGGCAGGCGCGTTTGCATGAAGCGGCGCACGCTGTGCTGGTTCTCCATGAGCAGCAGTGCGGCAAAGGCGAGCGCCAGTGCCGCGAGATTGGGTATCAGGGCGGTGACCCACGGCGCCCATTTGCTGAGCATGCCCACATTGAGCGCCAGCTGGTTCGCCATGAAGAATCCCACTCCCAGCAGAATGCCGATGAATACCTTGCTTCCCACACCGCCGCGTCGGGTCTGCATGAAGGCGATGGGTGCCGCGATCGTCATCATCACGAACAGCGTGAACGGGTAGGCCACCTTGCGCCACAGGGCGACGACCTGCCTGTCGGTCTGCAGGTTGTTTTCGCGCAGGTAATGAATGTAATCGGACAAGTCGAGAATCGACATGCGCTCGGGGGTCAGCACGCGGGCGATCAGGCGCTCGGGTGTCAGCGTGGTGGGCAGCACGCGCTCGGCCACATGCTCGACGCGGGTGGCGGGCTCGTCGGGCCGTCGCGCGTCGGCCAGTGCCGCGATCGCCGCGTCGTCGATGACCGTGCGCGTGACATCGTGCATGTGCAGCGAGCCATTCGTGAAGCGGCCCGAGGCGGCCTGCGACATCGAGGTGAGTTCCTGCCCCTTGCGGAATTCGTACAGGGTGATGCCGGTCACCGATCCGTCGCCGGCCAGCTGCGTGATGTTGATGATCCGCATGCCATCGTTGCCGTCGCTTTCCTTGAACCAGTAGCCGCTGCTCATGCGTCCGCCTTCGGTCTTGCCGAGCAGCCGCAGACTGACGTCACTGGCCTTGAGGTCGGCGGCGGGTGTAATCACTTCCGAAAGAATGAAGGCGCCCACCACCCAGGGTATGGTGACGAGCCACAACAGGCCCAGCAATCTGAAGCCGCTGACGCCCGAGACGCGCAGAATCACAAGCTCGTTGCGTTGCGCCAGCCCCGCCAGCGCGAGCACCGCGCCAATCAGCACGCCGATGGGAAGCAGATCGTAAAGATAGCTGGGCAGGGCAAGCGCCTGCATGTAGAACAGGTTCAGCAGCGTGAACCGGGTGCCCACCTTGTCCAGTTCCTCGATGAGCGCGAAGAACGTGAAGAGCCCCAGCAGGGCGATGAGCACGACCGCGCTGGAGCGGTAGATCTCCTTGGCAAGGTAGCGGCGGGTCGTGCGCATGGAATTGGCGAAGGCAAACTGCAGGGATCAAATATGAAAGATTAACATCTTCCTTACGGCACTTCGACCAGGCGCATGCGCTGCTGAATGGTGGCCGTGCGTGAGCGCAGGTAGCGGGTGACCCCGGTTTCGTCGTAATAGGCCGGGCGCGGCAGCATCGAAGCCAGCTGGGCCGACTGCGCGGGCCCGAGCGCTGCGGCATCCCGTTTGAAGTATCGTTGGGCGGCCGCCTGCGCCCCGAAGATGTCCACGCCCCACTGGGCGTAGTTCAGGTACAGCTCGAGAATGCGCTCCTTGCTCATGGTGAGTTCGATCATGTAGGTAATGATCAACTCCTGGCCCTTGCGCCAATAGCTGCGTGTGTTCGACAGGAACAGGTTCTTGGCCAGCTGCTGCGTGATGGTCGAGCCGCCGCGCATGGCGTTGCGACCCGTGGCAGCCTGCTTGCGGTTGTACTCCCAGGCGCGGCGAATGTCTTGCCATTCCACTCCGGAGTGGTTGATGAAGTTGGAGTCCTCGGCCGCCACCACGGCACGTTTCAGGTGGGTGCTGATTTTGTCGTAGGGCACCCACTCGTGCTGCAGCCGGGCCTCGGGGTTGTCCTGGCGCAGCACGCGAAGCGTCTGTTGCATGATCGCGGTGCTCGAAGGGTTGTGAAACCCGTACCAGATCACCAGGATGAACAGGCCGGCCTGATACAGCAGAAACAGCATCAGGGCACCCAGCACCCCCGCTTTCAGAAGACGAAACACATCGGGACCCTTCGCGCTAGCCGCTACGCAGCTGCGCGCGCAGGGCAGCCAGTACGTCGCGAGTACGTGGCAGCACGCCGTGCCAGATCTCGAAGCTGGCGGCTGCCTGCTCCACCAGCATGCCCAGACCGTCGGCGCAATGTTCCGCGCCGTGGGTTTTGGCCTGTTGCATGAACGGCGTCGGCTGGTCGCCGTACACCATGTCGTAGGCCAGTGCTCCCGGTGCGTACAGGCCGGCAACAGGCAGCGCGGGGGCCTGCCCCGCAAGCCCCCCGGAGGTGGCGTTGATCACGATGTCCCAGTCTTCACCGGCCTCGGAAAGCGGCCCGGAGGACAGGACGGAGGCGTGCCCGGGCAGCGCGTCGGCCACCGCTGCTTGCAGGGCCACCGCGCGCTGCGCTGTGCGGTTCACGACGCGCAAATGCCCGCAGCCGGCTTCCAGCAGGGGCTGCATGACGCCGCGCGCGGCGCCGCCGGCTCCCACGAGCAGGATGCGGCGCCCGTTCGGGTCATGCCCGAGGCGGCGCAGATCGGCCAGCAGGCCGACGCCGTCGGTGTTGCAGCCATGCAGGTGGCCCTCGCTCATCCACAGGGTGTTCACCGCGCCGGCCAGCCGGGCACGCGTGCTGAGGTGACTGCGCGCGAGCTCGAACGCCTGTTCCTTGAACGGAACCGTCACGTTCAGGCCCTGGCCGCCCTGCGCAAAGAAGTCGGCGACCGTTTCGGCGAAGACGTCGAGCGGTGCAAGCAGGCGGTCGTATTGCAGCGCGATGCCGCATTGGCGGGCGAAGGCCTCATGTATGGCCGGCGAGCGGCTGTGCGCAATGGGGTTGCCGATGACGGCATAACGTAAGGGGGTGCTCATGGCTGACGGGTTTCGAGTTGTTCGTGTGTGAAGTGCCAGGTGCGTGTGATGGCCAGGATATCGGTGTCGTGCGCCAGTTCGGGAGGCAGCGGTGCAAACGGGGCGGCCAGTTGAACGATGCGCAATGCAGCCTGATTCAGCACGGCGTGTGGCGAAGGACGGTCGATCACCACTTTCTGCAGCGAACCGTCGCGGCGGATATACACCGTAAGCTGCAGGCTGCCGTAAATCTTGCCGCGTGCTTCGGGCGGGTAGTGTTCGGTGCCGAGCAGTTCGATCTTCTGGCGCCACGCTTCGACATAGCGGGCATGGGGTACCGAGGCCGCCGAAGGCCCCACGAAGTGCTGACGCGGGCGGGCGTTGTACCGTTCGATGCGTTCCTTGATGGCTGCGATGCGTGCGCTGATGATCACGCTTTCCTGATGCAGTTCGTCGTCGCCGCTTTCGCCGCTGGATTCGCCCTGCTGTTTCACTTGGCCTGCGGCCGCCGCGGCCTCACGCGCCTGCAGTAGCGCGAACAGGCGTTCCTGTTCGGCTTCAAGCTCCTTCTGGCGCTGTTGCAGCGCGGCCAGCACGAGGTCGTCGGTGGCGTCGGGCGCGGTGAGGGGAAGAGGGGTGGCCGCAATGCCTTCGGGCGCTTCGCCACCCCCATCGAAGTCGTGCTGCGCCAGCATCTGCGCCTGCATGGGGGGCGTGTCGCCGCGCACGTTGATCAGGGTGACCTCCAGTGTGTCGACGTCGGGAGGCGGCGGTTGCGGCGGCGTCGTGAAATGCACGGTGAGCAGTGCGGCATGCACGGCCAGCGAGATCAGCAGAGCGATACCGAGGTGGTCATCACGGCGTCCTCGGATCTGCAGCAGGCGGGCGGCAAGCACGGACATGGGCGGGTACCGTAAAGCAAATCAGGCCGCCGCGGTGTCGCGCAGGCGGCATTCGAGTTCGAGTGCCAGCTCATCGTAGCTCAGGATTTCGAGCGTGACCTTATGGCCCCGCTCGAGGGGTGGCAGGCCGGCCACCCGTGTGACCAGGGGTGCACAATCGAGCCGCACCAGGTCGTCGCGCAACACTGTGGCTTCGACCACGCGCATGTCTTGCTGCTGCAGCCAGCGCAGGCACCAGTAGCGTTCCATCGCGTCCTGGTATTCCCCCCAGGCAGCATACTGTGCATCGAAGCCGCCAATGATGGCGAACAGGTCGGCATCTTTCGGCTTGAACGGCGCAGCCAGCCGCGCCGACACGCCGTGACGCGCCGTGGCGATCACCTGCCACTGGTTCACGAGATCGACATAGCGGCGCAGTGGCGACGTTGACCAGGCGTAGTACGGCACGCCGATCGCCTCGTGCGGAAGGGGGTGTGTGGACATGCGCACGCGCCCGGCCTGCTGCGAACGATAGATGCCGGGCACACCGTGTTCGGCCAGCATGCCGCCCCAGATGTTGTTGGTCAGAATCATGAATTCCGCGATGATGCGGTCCAGCGGGGCGTCGCGCCGGCGCGGCACCAGTTTCACGCGCGTATCGGGGTCGTCGTGCGGGCCGTCGAGCACGAAGCTGTACTCCGCACGCGTATTGTTCTCGGTCTTGCCCCTCACCGCGTCGCGCTGCGCGCTCAGATGCAGGGCATAGCGCCAGAGCGGGCGCACCCACTCCGAATACGGAACGTTCGCGGCCGGGTCGGCCAGCGCCTCGGCGGTAATCTCGTCGTCGAGCGTGTCGTGGCGCAGGTTTTCGGCGACCCGGATGCGTTCGAGCCGGGTCTCGTGGCCGAGCATCTCGCCCGTAGCAAGGTTGGCGCGTACATAGAGCGACAGCGCGGGTCGCAGCTTGCCGGCGTCGAGTGAGAATGCGCTGATGACTTCGCCGGGCAGCATGGGAATTTTGTGCCCCGGTGTATACACCGTAGACATTCGGGAGCGGGCCAGGCGATCGAGCTCGTCATCACGTTCGATCGCCAGCCCTGGTGCCGCGATGTGTATGCCCAGTTGCACCACGTCGTCGCCCAGGCTCGTGACCGAAAGCGCGTCGTCGACCTCGAACGTAAAGCTGTCGTCCATGGAGTATGCCGTCACGTCGGCGATGGGCAGATCGTCGAAGTCGGGCAGGTTCGCGATGGCGGGGAAGTCGCTTCCTTTCGGAAAGTGCGTAGCCATGAAGCGCGCCTGATGCAGCGCGAGCGGGTGCGGCCACGCTCCCACCGACAGCAGCAGGCGTTCGGGCGTGGTCTGCTTTTGTTCGACGGCCGCGGCAAAGGCCTTCCATTCGTTGCTGTTCTTGTCGGGGCGCGTCAACAGCGACGTGGCGACCCGCCCGATTTCCTCGGGCAGCTCGCCCGCGAGCAGCTGGTCGGTCCAGCGCTGCTGCTGTTCGGCCTGCAGGCGCCGTTTTTCAATGGCCGCAAGCGCGGCTTTGAGGATATCGGGCGGTGCCGGGCGATAGCGGCCCTTGCCGCGGCGATGGAAGTACGCCGGCGCGCTGTTCAGGGCAAAGATCAGGGCGGCCTTCTCGACCGCGCTCGGGGTGTGGCCGAAGTAGTCTTCGGCAAAATCAACCGCCTCGAACTCTTCCTGAGGCGCGCATTCCCACAGAAAGTCGATCTCGATTTCTGCGGCCTGTTCCTCGGCCTGCTTGAGCAGCTGTGCCGGTTGCGGCGTATCGAACTCAAACAGCACGATGTTGTTCTTGATCTTGCTGCGTTTGCCCGATTCCGACTCGACCTGCATGGTCGAATCGCTGCGAGAGAAAATCCTTGCGGCCTTGAATGTGCCGCTTTCTTCATAGAGGACGTACATGATGTCTGTGTGTGATGCCCGCGCAAGCGGCGGGCTGTTCTAAGGGCGCGGCAAAACGCGCTCGAGCACTTCGGGCAGCCAGTCGCGAAAGTCGGAGATGCCGTGGTCGCTGCCTTCGAGCAGGCGCAGTTCGCATCCTTCGTACCATTCGACCATTTCGCGCCAGTCGAGCAGCTCGTCACCTTTTGCGGCCAGAAGGTAGTAGCGGCTGGGGTCGGCCGGCCGGCCCACTGCCATCTCGGCCAGTTCGTCGACGTATTCAGGCAGGAACTCGAAACGTTCCGGCGAGTTCCACATGGTGTGTTCGCCCACTTGCGTGGCCAGGTCGCGGGCGGCGTGCACCACCGGGTTCAGCAGTACCGCCCTGCAGTGCCACGTTTCGGCCAGGCATGTGGCGTAATACCCGCCCAGTGAAGACCCCACCACGACCAGGTCGCGTTGCGGGTTCATGCCCTGTTGCACTCGCTGGTTGATCAGGCGCGTGGCCAGCTCGTGGGCGCGGCGCGGGCTGGGCGGCAGCTGCGGGCAGCACCAGGCGTCGCCATGCCCGGCCTCGTGTACGGCCTGCGCCAGCAGACCGGCCTTGAACGACTGGGGCGATGAACGAAAGCCATGCAGGTACAGAATCATGGAGCGCTCCTTTCGGCAAGTCGCTGCAGCAGGCGGTCGTGAACGCCGCCAAAGCCGCCATTGCTCATGACCAGCACGTGGTCGCCGGGTCGGGCGGCCTGCTGCACCGCGTCGACCATTTTATCGAGGTCGTTCCAGCATGAGGCGCGTTCGCCCAGCGGCGCGAGTACGGCCGAAGGACTCCAGCCCAAGGCATGCGGGCCGCTGGTGGCGCCATAGCAGAAGATGAGATCGGCCTGTTCGAGCGCTGCCGGCAGACGGCCGGCCACGGCGCCCAGCTTCATGGTGTTGGAACGCGGCTCGAGCACGGCGAGGATGCGCCCCTTGGGTTGCTGGTGGCGCAGGCCGGCGAGCGTGGTGGCAATGGCGGTGGGGTGGTGCGCAAAGTCGTCGTACACCGTGATGCCATTGACCGTACCGCGCACTTGCATGCGTCGCTTCACGCCGCGAAAGCCATTCAGTGCGTCGATGGCACGCGGCGGTTCAATACCCACGTGATGGGCGGCCGCAATGGCGGCCAATGCATTGCGCTGGTTGTGGGCACCGGCATGCGCCCAGTCGATGGTGCCGACGGCGCGGCCTTCATGCATGACCTCGAAGCGGCCGGCGTGCGCTTCGCCCACCGCCTGCCAGGCGCCGCCTTCGCCAAACGTTTCGACCGGCGTCCAGCAACCCCGTTCGAGCACCCTGTGCAGGGCCGCGTCGTCGGCGGGCACAATGATGCGGCCCGTACCCGGAATGGTGCGCACCAGGTGATGAAACTGGGTTTCAATGGCGGCCAGGTCGGCAAAAATGTCGGCGTGGTCGAATTCCAGATTGTTCAGAATGGCGGTACGCGGGCGGTAATGCACGAACTTCGAACGCTTGTCGAAGAAGGCGGTGTCGTATTCGTCGGCCTCGATCACGAAGTGGTGCCTGTTCGGGTCGTGGCGCGCCGACACGCCGAAATCCTCGGCCACGCCGCCAATGAGGAAGTTGGGCGCAAGACCGCAGGCGTCAAGTACGTGCGCCAGCATGGCGGTGGTGGTGGTCTTGCCGTGGGTGCCGGCCACGGCCAGCACGTGCTGGCCGCGCAATACCGACTCGCCGAGCCACTGTGGGCCCGACACATACGGCAGGCCCGCATCGAGTATGGCTTCCATGAGCGGGTTGCCGCGGCGCACGACATTGCCCACCACGAAAAGGTCGGGTTGCAGCGCGAGCTGGTCGGCATCAAAGCCTTCGATGAGCCGGATGCCGTGTTCTTCGAGTTGCGTGCTCATGGGCGGGTAGACGCCGGCGTCGCAGCCCGTGACAGTGTGACCCGCTGCGCGCGCGATCAGGGCAAGCCCGCCCATGAACGTGCCGCAGATGCCGATGATGTGCAAGTGCATGGTGTTCCTCCGGAGCTTATTGTAGTGGCCGCGTCCGGATGAACGCCCGCGGTGCTATCATCATCGGTAATCTCACAACAGATCAAGGCTTTACATCATGAATCGGCGAGACTTCCTGCGCCATGGTGCCGGTCTGGCGGTTGGCGCGGCCCTGCTGCAGGCGCCAATCTTCGCAGCGGCATCGGGGCCCGCCGCGACCTTCCTCGCGAATTCCTTTCCCAATCTGCAGGGCGAATTCGTCGCGCTTTCCAGCTACGCCGGCAAGCCGCTGGTGGTCAATTTCTGGGCCACCTGGTGTGCGCCGTGCATCAAGGAAATGCCCGATCTCGACGAACTCGCGCGCAAGTACCCAGGCATGACCTTTCTGGGTGTGGCAGTCGACACCCAGGCCAACGTCGAACGCTTTCTGAAGAAGGTGCAGGTGTCGTATCCGCTGGTCATTGCCGGTCACGGCGGAATCGAGAAAATGAAGGCGCTGGGCAACACGAAAGGCGGGTTGCCGTACACGGTGATTTTCGATGCGCAGTCGCGCATCCACCACGAAGTTCTGGGCCAGGTCGACCCGGCAAAACTCGACGCGCGGCTTGCCGAGCTTGCCGGCTGAAACCCGGGCACTTAATAGACAAACAGGGCGTTTTGGCGTAAAAAGGCGGTCTGTCTTCACAAAATTTCCATAATGGCGCAGCGCATTCTGGTTCTGCACGGCCCCAACCTGAACCTGCTGGGCACCCGCGAGCCCGAGGTCTACGGCACGCTTGCCCTGGCCGATATCAATCAACGCCTTCACGATCTCGCCGCCGCCCATGACGCGGTGCTCACGGCGTATCAAAGCAACCACGAGGGCGAACTGGTCGACCGCATTCAGGAAGCGGGCCGCGACGGCACCGAATACATCATCATCAATGCGGCGGCGTACACGCACACCAGCGTGGCGATCCGTGATGCGCTCGCCGGTGTCGACATTCCCTTCGTCGAAGTGCACCTGTCCAATGTCTACAGGCGCGAGTCGTTCCGGCATCATTCGTATTTGTCTGATATCGCGCAGGGCGTAATCGCCGGCCTGGGCGCGTTTGGCTACGAGGCCGCTTTACAGTACGCTCTCGCCGCATAGGCGTGAGCGGTCTTCTTTTTTCAAACACTATGCATGGGCCCTGCGCTACGACGGTGGGGCAATGCCACGGAAAGTTGGAATGGACCTAAGAAAACTCAAGACCCTCATCGACCTGGTTGCCGAATCGGGCATTGCAGAACTCGAAATCACCGAGGGCGAAGGCAAGGTCAGAATCGTCAAGTTCTCGCAAACCACGCCGGTGGTCGCACCGGTGGCCGAGCAGCCTGCACCCGTGGTGGCGGCTGCGGCCCCCGCCGCTGCGCCAGCTGCTGCGGCCGCCGCACCCGCGCCGGCGGGTCACGTCGTGAAGGCACCCATGGTGGGCACGTTCTACCGCGCGCCCAACCCGGGTGCCTCGCCCTTCGTCGAGGTGGGTCAGAGCGTGAAGGAAGGCGATGCCCTGTGCATCATCGAGGCCATGAAGCTGCTGAACGAGATCGAGGCCGACAAAGCCGGGGTCATCAAGGAAATCCTGGTGGAAAACGGCGAGCCGGTCGAGTACGGTCAACCCCTGTTCGTCATCGGCTGATCCATGTTCGAGAAGATCCTGATCGCAAACCGCGGCGAAATCGCTTTGCGGATCCAGCGCGCCTGCCGCGAGCTGGGTGTGAAAACCGTGGTGGTGCATTCCGAAGCCGACCGCGACGCCAAGTACGTTCGCCTCGCCGACGAATCCGTGTGCATCGGCCCGCCTTCGCCGCGCGACAGCTACCTCAACATGCCGGCCATCATCTCGGCGGCCGAGGTCACCGACGCCGAGGCCATACACCCGGGTTACGGTTTTCTGGCCGAAAACGCAGACTTCGCCGAACGCGTGGAAAAAAGCGGCTTCGTGTTCATCGGCCCGCGCCCCGAATCGATTCGCGAACTGGGCGACAAGGTCAAGGCCAAGCAGGCCATGGTGGCGGCCGGCGTGCCGGTCGTACCCGGTTCCGAAGGCGGTCTGCCCGAAGACCCTGCCGAAATCCTTCGTATTGCGCGCGATATTGGCTACCCCGTCATCGTGAAGGCCGCCGGTGGTGGCGGCGGGCGAGGCATGCGCGTGGTGTACACCGAAGCGGCGCTGCTCAACGCGGTGGCCCTCACCCGCACCGAGGCCGCTGCGGCCTTCGACAACCCCGAAGTCTATATGGAGAAGTTTCTCGAGAACCCTCGCCATATCGAGATCCAGGTGTTGGCCGATGGGGGTCGCAATGCCGTGTGGCTGGGTGAGCGCGACTGCTCGATGCAGCGGCGTCATCAGAAGGTCATCGAGGAAGCACCTGCTCCGGGCATTCCGCGGCGACTCATCGAGCGCATCGGCGAACGCTGTGCCGATGCCTGCCGCACCCTGCAGTATCGCGGTGCCGGTACGTTCGAGTTTCTGTACGAAAACGGCGAGTTCTATTTCATTGAAATGAACACCCGTATCCAGGTCGAGCACACCGTCACCGAAATGATCACGGGCATCGATCTGGTGCAGCAGCAAATTCGCATTGCAGCAGGCGAAAAATTCGCGCTGCGCCAGCGCGACGTGCAGTTCCGCGGGCATGCCATCGAGTGCCGCATCAACGCCGAAGATCCATTCAAGTTCATTCCCAGCCCGGGTCGCATCACCAACTGGCATGTGCCGGGCGGCCCCGGCGTGCGCATGGATTCCCACGTTTTTGCCGGGTATACCGTGCCGCCGAATTACGATTCCATGATCGGCAAGCTCATCACGTATGGCGACACGCGTGAGCAGGCCATCGCCCGCATGCGCATTGCGCTGTCCGAAATGGTGGTCGAAGGCGTGAACACCAATATTGCCCTGCACCGAGAACTCATGAACGACGCCCGCTTCGTCGAAGGCGGAACCTCCATCCATTATCTCGAACAGAAACTGGCCCAGCGGCCCTGACACCCGGCGGGCCGGGTTTGCACAGAAGCCCGGGTGAATAGCCCGGGCTTTGCCTTGGAAGAACGTATGCGTGAACTGGTTCTGAGCTGTTCCGAAACCCAGGCCGAGTCGCTTTCCGACGCTCTGCTGGAAGCGGGCGTGCTGGCCGTTTCCGTGGAAGACGCCGACAGCGACACGAACAGGGAATCGCCGCTGTACGGCGAGCCGGGCCTCGAGCCGGCCGTGCAGGCCTGGCGCAACAACCGCGTGGTGGCGCTGCTGCCCGACGGGCTCGATCCACAGCAGGTGCTCGAACAGATTTCACACGAATTGGGGCATGCGCCTGCCGAGCACGACTGGTCGCTGCGCGAGGTACCCGATGAAGACTGGGTGCGCTTCACGCAATCGCAATTCGGCCCCATTCAAGTAGGCGAGCGCATCTGGATCATTCCCAGCTGGCACAGTGCCGACCCCGACCTGCCGGTGGCAGATGCCGCCCGGGACGGCGAAGGTGTCGTGCGCATACAGCTTGACCCGGGGCTTGCCTTTGGTACCGGCAGCCACCCCACCACGCATTTGTGTCTCGAATGGCTTGCGCACGAACTGCCTCGGGGTGCCACCGTGCTCGACTACGGTTGCGGTTCGGGCATTCTTGCGATTGCCGCCGCGATGCTGGGTGCGGGTCGCATCGACGCCGTCGATATTGATGCCCAGGCCGTACAGGCCACGCGCGACAATGCAGCGGTGAACGCAGTGCAAGTTCATGCTTGGCTGCCCGACGATTTCGGGGCAGGGCAGTTCGACGTGGTTGTGGCCAACATTCTGTCGAACCCGCTGAAGGTGCTGGCGCCCATGCTGGCAAACCGGGTGGCGCCGGGCGGCCATCTGGTGCTTTCGGGTGTGCTCGAGCGCCAGGCCGGGGAAGTTGCCGCCGCGTATGCACCGTGGCTGCAGTTGAACGTGTGGCAGGCGCGCGATGGCTGGGTGTGCCTGCATGGTCGGCGCGCCGCACATTGAGGCCGGGGTGCGATCATGGAACTGACCACCCGTTGCCCCCATTGTCATACCGCCTTTGCGGTCACCCTCGAGCAGCTGCAGCTGCGCAAAGGGTACATACGCTGCATTCAGTGTGCGCACATCTTCGATGCGTATGAAGCCGTCGTGCCGGAATCCCGGCTGCCCGAATCGCGGCCGCCGCAGCAGCGCCATCTGTCCGTAGCCAAGCCAGTATCGGCGGTTCCTCCTCCGGTGGCGCCAGCAGGCAGCCGTGCGCCTGCGCCTCCTTCGCCCGATCCGTTCTATATTCCGCCACCCGAGCAGACGCCGCTCGAGACCCGTACGCCCGCCCGTCCGTTTTCCGTGGGGTCGGCGGCGCCCGCGGCCGATGGTGAACCGGCCTTTCGCACGCCCGTGATCCCCGTGGCCGCCGACACCGGGCGGCCCTCCGGCCCGTATGTGCCCGAGCGTGCGGCGGGTGTGCAGGCACCTGATGCTGAACGCTTCGCGATTGGCAACTCCGAAGCCGATGCGGTCGACGGGGCGATTGACGCTTCTTCCGACGATGCGCTCTACATCGAGCCGCGTGCCGGGCATCGCAGCCGCGGCCGGCCCGAACTGTTCGACGGCGTGCAGCGCCGACGCGGCTGGCTCACGCTGGTGTGGGGCATTCTCTGCATCATCGGGCTGGCCACCCTGCTGCTGCAGGGCGTCTACGTCTACCGCGCCCAACTGGCCAACAATTTTCCGCAGCTCAGGCCCATGCTCGAACAGGCGTGCGAACGTCTTGGCTGCTATGTGGCATACGACCGGCAGATCGATGCAATTGCCATTACCCGTTCGGCATTGCGCGCCAGCGCCGCGCCACAAGACGACGTCTCGAACCTCACACTTGAGGTCACGTTGCGCAATACCTTCGACCGCCCGCAGGAATGGCCCACGCTGGTGCTCGACCTGAAAGACGCCTCGGGCGCCGTGGTGGTGCGGCGCAATCTGCCACCCGGCACGTGGGTGCCGCCACAATTGCGTGACGGGCCGTTTCCCGAAGGGCGTGAACTGACCGTGGAGCTGCCTGTGGCGGTGCGTGGCCTGCAGGCGAATGGCTACCAACTCGACAAATTTTTCCCCTGAGGGTGAACAAGGCAATGTCTGAAAGAATTCTGATCTGCGGCTCAATTGCGTTCGATACCATCGCGGTATTCGAAGGCCATTTCAAAGACCATATTCTGGCCGACAGCATTCAGTCGCTGAGCGTTTCGTTTTTCGTGCCGAGCCTGCGCAAAGAATACGGTGGCTGCGCCGGCAACATTGCCTACAACCTGGCACTGCTGGGCGGGTACGCCGTTCCCGTGGGTACCGTGGGGGGCGACGCCGCCGATTACCTCGTTTACATGAAGCAGGTCGGCATCGACACCAGCCTGGTGCGCATGCTGCCCGACCGTTATACGCCGCAGTGTTTCATCACCACCGATCTCGACAACAATCAGATCGCCTCGTTTCATCCCGGCGCCATGGAGCAGTCGGCTGACAACGACATCAGCGGGCAGGAAGCCGCCTGGGGTATCGTAGCGCCCGATTCCAAAGACGGCATGTTCGCGCATGCCGGCAGAATGCACCGCAGCGGCATTCCCTTCGTATTCGATCTGGGGCAGGCCATGCCGCTGTTCGACGGTGATGATATCCGCCGCATGCTCGAGATGGCGTCCATTCTGTGCGTGAACGAGTACGAAGCAAGCGTGGTGGAGCAGCGCACCGGTGCCACCATGCGGGAACTTGCGCAGGGGCTGCAGGGCGTGGTGGTCACACATGGCAGCGAAAGCTCGCACGTGTACGAAGGCGGGCAGTTCACCGAAGTGCCGGTCGTTCCCGCTTCGGCGGTGGTCGATCCCACCGGGTGTGGCGATGCGCATCGGGCGGGGCTGCTTTTTGGTCTGGCGCGTGGCTGGACACTTGCCGACGCATGTAAACTGGGCAATGTAATGGGCAGCCTCAAGGTGGCCTCGCGCGGCCCCCAGAATCATCGGCCGAGCCGCGCCGAAATCGAAGCCGTACTCAGCGCCCACTATGGCCTCACGCTGCCGGGCGCCTCAGTCAACACGAATTGAACGACATCGGCTCGTGCCGGGTCGGGCTAACAGGAGTACCGAATGAACATCTCAACTCAACAGGGCGTTCGCCCCGCGTCGCGACGTTTGCTGGCCATGGTTGCGCTGGCAGGTTCGTTGGCCGTGCTGGCCGGCTGTGCGCACCAGAGCGCGTCCAGCTCGGTGTACACCTATGGTCAGGCACAACGCGAACAGATCGTACGACTCGGCACGGTGGAAGCCGTGCGCAATGTCGTGATTCAACGTGACCGCACGAGCGGCGCAGGTGCACTGGCTGGCGGTGCGCTGGGCGGCGTGGCGGGAAGTTCGATCGGCGGCGGTCGCGGTCAGGTTCTGGCGGCGATCGGCGGCGGGCTGCTGGGCGCCATGGCCGGCGACGCCGTCGAGCACGGCATGGGCAAGAGTGCCGGTCTTGAAATCACCGTCAGGCTCGATAACGGCGAGACGCGTGTCATTGCACAGGAAGCCGACGTGCAGCTCAATGTCGGGCAGCGGGTGCGCGTGATCAGTGGCGGGGGCCCCACCCGCGTCGTGCCAATGTAAGAGCAGGGCGGGGTTCAGACCCCGAACAGTGAAAAGGCGATCCGCTGCAGCATCATGATTGCGACCTGCGCCAAAATCAAAAGAACCAGCGGCGACAGGTCGAGCCCCCCCAGGTTCGGCATGAGGCGGCGGATCGGATCGAGCAGCGGCGCCGTAAGCGTGTGCAGCAGCGGCATGACGGGTGCCAGCGGGTTGACCCACGACAACACGGCCTGGATCAGCGTGACCCACAGCACCACGTTGAATGCCCATTTGGCCATGGTGATCACGGCGGCTACCAGCGAGCGGGTCAGGCCTTCGACCGAGGGAAACTGACCCGTGAGCAGCACCCATGTAAGCAGCAGATAGGCCAGGGCAGTGAGCCAGCAGGCCACGAGACTGGGCCAGTCGATCCGGTTCGACGGTTTCACCACATTGCGTAGCGGGCCCACCAGCCAGTTGGTGACGCGCAGCACGGCCTGCGAATACGGATTGAACGGGTGCAGGCGAATGGCGTACATCCATGCGCGGATGATGAGTGCGATGCCAAATAGCGAGAACAGAATATTTAGCAGGAAGTACAGGACATCGCTGAACATGGTCGTCTACTTGAAAAATCGCGAAGCGCCATTGTCGCACAAATGAAAAAGCCCGAAGGCTTCGGGCTTGTTGAGGCACATGGGTTACACCACGCACGCCGGAGGTTCCGGCGTGGCGCTGCGCGCCACCCAAGACCGGCTGTACGGATGCGCTGAGCGTCAGGATTATTCAGAGCATCGTTAAGGACGGTTTCCGGTGGGGAAGGGCCAGGAGGCGGCCGGATTGCGCGTTTTCTTGGCGGGTGTCGCCTCGGCCGTTTTCTTGGCGGCCTTGGCGGCCGCCTTCGTTACGGTCTTTTTGGCTGCGGTTTTTGCAGCGGACTTCTTGGCGGTTTTGCTGGCGGTGGATGTTTCTGGCACCGTGGTTTCCTTCTTTGACGACTTTGCTGTTGCTTTGGTGGCCTTGGCCGCAGCCTTTGCAGCGGTTTTCTTTGCCGCGGTTTTGGCTGCAGAGCCGGCGCCCGCCGCTTTGGCGGCGCCTGCCTTCGCTGCGGTTTTGGTCGCAGCCTTGGCCGCAGACTTGGCAGGAGCCTTGGTTGCCGCGGCCTTCTTTGCACCAGCCTTTTTGGCTGCTGCGGGTGTGGCGGCCGTTTTCTTGGCGGCCGCCTTCTTGGCAACCTTCTTGGCGGCTTTCTTGGCCGCCGACGTGCTTGCCTTGCTTGCGGCCGAGGTTGCAGCCTTCTTTGCCACAGCCTTCTTTGCAGAAGTCGTCGCTGCCTTCTTTGCCGCCGACTTCTTCGCTGCGACCTTGGTGGCGGCAGACTTCTTGGCAGCGGTTTTTGCAGCAGACTTCTTCGCGGCGGCCTTGGTGGCAGCCTTACTTGCCTTTTTGGCTGCGGCCTTGGCGGGGCTGCTCGTCTCTACCCCAATACCGGCCGTTGCCGTTTTAGTGTCGGCCTCAGTTGACTTGGAGGCGGTGCTCTTCTTTTTTGCTACTTTGGCTGCCACTTTGGCTTTTGCCATGGTAGTGCTCCTTGGTAGAGTGAGTCGCCTCAAGTCTAACTGAACGATAAATCAGCACCAAGCCTTATTCCCAGCTCAGGGCGCCTCCCGTCTGATATTCGATGACACGTGTCTCAAAAAAGTTGCGTTCTTTCTTCAGATCGATCATTTCAGCCATCCATGGGAAGGGATTTTCTTCCTGTGGAAACAGCGTATCGATGCCGATCTGCTGACAGCGGCGGTTCGCAATGAAGCGCAGATACGACTTGAACATCGCAGCGTTCAGCCCCAGCACGCCGCGCGGCATGGTGTCTTCCGCGTAAGCGTATTCGAGTTCGACGGCTGTTCTGAACAGTTCCGCAATTTCTTCGCGGAAGGCGGGCGTCCAAAGATGCGGGTTCTCGAGTTTGATGGTGTTGATGAGGTCGATGCCGAAATTGCAGTGCATCGACTCGTCGCGAAGAATGTACATGTATTGTTCTGCCGCGCCCGTCATCTTGTTCTGACGGCCCAGCGCCAGAATCTGCGTGAAGCCCACATAGAAAAACAGCCCTTCCATCAGGCAGGCGAACACGATCAGCGATTTGAGCAGCGTCTGGTCGGCTTGCGCGGTACCGGTCTGGAAGTTGGGGTCGGAAATCGCGTCGATGAACGGAATAAGGAATTCATCCTTCGCCCGGATCGACGGTATTTCGTGGTAAGCGTTGAAGATCTCCGATTCATCGAGCCCGATGCTTTCCACGATGTACTGGTAGGCGTGCGTGTGAATCGCTTCCTCGAATGCCTGGCGCAACAGGAACTGGCGGCATTCGGGCGCGGTGATGTGGCGGTAGGTGCCCAGCACGATGTTGTTGGCTGCAAGCGAATCCGCGGTGGTGAAGAAGCCCAGGTTGCGCTTCACGATGCGGCGTTCGTCTTCCGTAAGCGCGTCGGGGTTCTTCCATTGCGCGATATCGCGCGACATGTTTATTTCTTGCGGCATCCAGTGATTGGCGCAGGTGGCCAGGTATTTTTCCCAGGCCCATTTGTATTTGAAGGGCACGAGCTGGTTGACGTCGGTGGTGCCGTTGATGATGCGCTTGTCGGCGGCGCGCACGCGGCTGGTGTCGCCGCTGGCCACGCTGTGCATGCCGGCCGGGCCTGTGGCGTGGGCTGCGGAGCCCGCCGCCGCGCCGGGGTGGCCCATGCCCGGGTTCAGTGTGGTGGGGTGGGGGTGCGTCATCGCAGGCCGCGGCTTTGGCGTGGCCGTTTGCGGGCGGGGCGCAGGCGTGTCGTTCCAGTCAAGCATTGTCGAATCCTTTGCTGTGTAGTGTGGTCGGTCGTGTTGCGGCGGCAGTTCGCTTACTGGCAGGCCTCGCACGATTCGAAGCCGTCGTCGCCCGGCCGCAAGGTGCAGACGTCGCCCACCGTTTCGGCCGCCGGCAGCGCGATCGGTGCATGGGCTGCGGCCATGCCTGAAACGGCGTCGGCCGATACGGCATTCAGTTCGCCACCGCGCCCCGTTGATTTTTCGGCGTTGGTCGCACCCATGGCGCGCAGGTAATAGGTGGTCTTGAGCCCGCGCAGCCACGCAAGCTTGTAGGTTTCGTCGAGCTTGCGGCCCGACACCCCCGTCATGAAAATGTTCAGCGACTGCGACTGGTCGATCCACTTCGAGCGGCGTGCAGCGCATTCGATCACCCATTTCGGATCGATCTCGAAGGCCGTGGCGTACAGCTCGCGCAGGTGTGCGGGAATGCGGTCGATGCGGGCGAGGCTGCCGTCGAAGTACTTGATGTCCGACACCATCACGGCGTCCCACAGATTCAGGGCCTTGAGGTCGCGCACCAGGTATTCGTTGACCACGGTGAATTCGCCCGACAGGTTCGACTTCACGTACAGGTTGCGGTAGTGCGGCTCGATGCACGGCGACACGCCGATGATGTTCGAGATCGTGGCCGTGGGGGCAATGGCCACACAATTCGAGTTGCGCATGCCATGCTGACGGATGTGCGCGCGCAGGCTGTCCCAGTCGAGGGTGGCGCTGGTGTCGACTTCGACGTGTCCGCCGCGTTCCTCGGCAAGTAGCGCCAGCGTGTCTTGTGGAAGAATGCCGCGGTCCCACAATGAACCCTTGAAGCTGGAGTAGTGGCCCCGTTCTACGGCGAGCCGGCTGGAGGCCCAGTATGCGTAATAGCACACGGCTTCCATTGAACGGTCGGCGAACTCCACGGCGGTATCCGAGGCGAAGGGAACGCGCATCAGATGCAGGCAGTCTTGAAAGCCCATGACCCCCAGGCCAACCGGGCGGTGCCGCAGGTTGGCATTGCGCGCCTTGGGTACGGCGTAATAGTTGATGTCGATGACGTTGTCGAGCATGCGCATCGCGGTGGTGATGGTGCGCTCGAGTTTGTCGTGGTCGAGTACGTAGGTGCCGTCGGGGCCGGGCTTCATGTGTGCGGCCAGGTTCACCGATCCCAGGTTGCATACGGCGATTTCGGTGTCGCTGGTGTTGAGCGTGATCTCGGTGCACAGGTTGGAGCTGTGCACCACGCCCACGTGCTGCTGCGGCGAGCGGATGTTGCACGGATCCTTGAACGTGATCCAGGGGTGGCCGGTCTCGAACAGCATCGACAGCATCTTGCGCCACAGCGAGACGGCTGGAATGCGCTTGAACAGCGTGATTTCGCCCGTGCGGGTCTTTTCTTCGTAGCGCAGGTATGCGGCTTCGAATTCGCGACCGTACAGATCATGCAGGTCGGGAACGTCAGAGGGTGAAAAGAGCGTCCATTCGCCTTCTTCCATGACCCGCTTCATGAACAGGTCAGGCACCCAGTTGGCCGTGTTCATGTCGTGCGTGCGGCGGCGCTCGTCGCCGGTGTTCTTGCGCAGTTCCAGGAACTCTTCGATATCCAGGTGCCACGTTTCGAGGTAGGCGCAGACGGCACCCTTGCGCTTGCCGCCCTGGTTCACCGCCACGGCCGTGTCGTTCACGACTTTCAGGAAGGGCACCACGCCCTGACTTTCACCATTCGTGCCGCGGATATGGCTGCGCAGCGCGCGTACCGGTGTCCAGTCGTTGCCCAGCCCGCCCGCATATTTGGCCAGCAGCGCGTTTTCCTTGATTGCGTCGTAGATGCTGGCGAGGTCGTCGGCCACTGTCGTGAGGTAGCACGACGACAGCTGTGAGTGCAGGGTGCCGGAGTTGAACAGCGTGGGTGTGGAGCTCATGAAGTCGAACGACGACAGTACTTCATAGAACTCGATGGCGCGCGCCTCGCGGTCGATTTCATTGAGCGCGAGGCCCATGGCCACGCGCATGAAAAAGATCTGCGGCAGCTCGATGCGGCGGCCCTTCAGGTGCAGAAAGTAGCGGTCGTAAAGGGTTTGCAGACCGAGGTAGTTGAATTGCGTGTCACGCTCGGCCTTCAGGGCCCCGGCCAGGGTCTCGAGGTCGAACAGTGCCAGATTCTTGTCAAGCAGGTCGCCTTCCACGCCCAGGCGGATGTACTGCGGAAAATATTCGGCGTAGCGCTGGCCCATGGCGGATTGCGCCACTTCCTCGCCCAGCACTTCCTTGCGTATGGTGTGCAGCAACAGGCCCGCCGTGACGCGGCTGTACGAGGGGTCGATCTCGACGCGCGCGCGGGCGGCCAGAATCGCCGATTTGAACACTTCATCGACTGGCACGCCGTCGTACAGGTTCTTGATGGTTTCTTCCAGAATGGCGTCGACGTCCACGGCATCATGGCCGGCGGCGGCCTCCGCGATGGTGGCGCGCAGCTTTTCACGGTCGAGGGGGCGCAGTACGCCGTTGTCCGATACGTTCAGCGCCGGAGCATGTTCCGGTGCCCGGGCCTGACGCGTGGCGGCGCGTTCCTGCGCACGCTTTTCGCGGTACAGCACATAGGCGCGTGCGACATCGTGTTCACCCGAACGCATCAGCGCCAGTTCGACCTGGTCTTGAATGTCTTCGATGTGAAAGGTGCCGCCGCCGGCGCGGTTGCGCTGCAGGCTCGCGATCACCTGTTTAGTCAATGTATCTACTATTTCACGATTGCGGGCAGATGCTGCACCCTGGCCACCGTGCACTGCCAGAAAGGCTTTCGTCATGGCGACCGCAATCTTTGAAGGTTCAAATGGTACGACTGTACCGTTGCGGCGGATCACATGGTACTGCGACCAGGGATTTTCGCTTTCCGCATGCGTCTCCGGGGCGGCGGGCGGCAGGCCGGCCTCGAGAGAGTCGGAGAGGGTGGTGTTCAGCATATCGGCCCCTTGAATACTATATCTAGTGGTCTGGATCATAAGCGGAACTAATTGTAGGGGCGGGCTTGGCGAAAGGCAACGGCCCGGAACGCCCTTGTGGGCGCCGGGCGGTACAGAATTGGAGGTTGGAAACGGGCTCAGGGCAGCGCGTGTTGCAGCGCGGTATGAGGGGTGTCGTGGTGCATGAAAAGGGGCCGCAAGCGTGCCAGTTCCGCGGTGTAGCGTTGCGCAGCAGCCGCCTTCACGTGACCGAATCCGCGCACTGTCTGCGGCAGTGCAGCCAGGGCCACGGCGGTCTCATAGTTTTTCGTGTCAAGATGTGTCACGATGCTTTCCAGCACCGTTTCGAATTCGCGTAGCAGCCGGCGCTCCATGCGTCGCTCGGCCTGCATGCCGAAAATGTCGAGCCAGGTGCCCCGCACGTGCCGCCCGTGCGCCAGGGCTTTCATCACTGTTTCGGCCCAGGGCCCCAGCGCGACCTTGCGGGGGCGACCGGTACGGGCATCTTTGGGGGCAAACAGCGGCGGTGCCATGTGAAAGCGCAGCGTGTAGTCACCTTCAAACTGTTCGGCCAGCCGGCGCCGGAACGTTCCGTCGGTGTACAGGCGCGCCACCTCGTATTCGTCCTTGATCGCCATGAATTGGTATAGCGAGCGCGCCGCGGCCAGTGCAAGCCGGGGTGCCGCTGCGGGGCGCACGCGCTGTTCCGCATCGCGCACGCGCACGATCAGTTCTTCGTAGCGGCGTGCATAGGCGGCATTCTGATACGCGGCAAGCGCCGCAGCATTGCGTTCGAGCACGGCATCGATGGTGTCGCGCCCGGGGTCGTACTCGGGTTCCGGCATGCCGGTATCCTGCAGTGCATCGGGCCGCCAGGCCGAAAGGCGCCCCAGGTGAAATGCCGCAAGGTTCGCCTGTACGGCGACGCCATTCAGCGCAATGGCCTGTTCGATCGCTGCGCAGCTGACAGGAACGGCACCGCGCTGCCAGGCGTGGCCCAGCATGATCATGTTGGCCAGAATCGTGTCGCCGTAATGTTGGCGCGCCAGCGCATGCGCGTCGATGCTGTGCAGCCGGTGCGCGCCCACCGCGCGCTCGAGGTGATGACGTATGGATGCGGCATCGTGGCGAGCCTCGGGATCGCGGGTGAATTCAGTGGGCGGGGCCAGATGCGTGTTGACGATGACGGTGCTGCGGTGCTGCGCCAATGTACGCCAGGCTTCCGGCTTCATTGCTGCGACCGCATCGCAGAGAATGGCCGTATCGGCATCGGCCGCGTCGATGCGGACGGGCCCGGTGGGCGTGTCGCCGGCCGACAGGCGTACATGGCTGATGACGGCACCGCCCTTTTGTGCCAGTCCAGTCACGTCGAGTACCGAGGCGGCGCGGTTCTCGAGATTCGCGGCCATGGATACGATCGCACCGATCGTGACGACGCCGGTGCCGCCGATGCCGACCACCAGCAGGTTGCAGTCGCGCTGCGCCGACTTCGAAGGATCGGGCAGCCGCTGCAGCAGGGCGTCGAGCCGTGCGCGGTGCGAGTCGGACACGGCGCTGTGCCCCTTGCGGGGTCTGCCGCCTTCCACCGATACGAAGCTCGGGCAGAAGCCATCGGCACAGGTGTAATCTTTATTGCACGAAGACTGGTCGATCGCGCGCTTGCGGCCGAAGGGCGTCTCCACGGGCACGATCGACAGGCAATTCGACTGCACTCCGCAGTCGCCGCAGCCCTCGCACACCTCGGTATTGATGAAGATACGGCGCGACGGTTCCGGCATCTGCTGCTTCTTGCGGCGCCGGCGTTTCTCGGCGGCACAGGTCTGGTCGTGAATCAGCACCGTCACGCCCTTCATTTCGCGCAATTCGCGTTGCAGGGCATCGAGTTCGCGGCGATGGTGCACGCGTATGCCGTCGGGCAGCCGCACGTTGCGATAGCGCTGCGGCTCATCGGTCGTCACCACGACGTGGCGTACCCCCTCGCCCAGCAACTGCTGGCACAGGCCAGGCACCGAAATGGGGCCGTCGACCGGCTGGCCGCCCGTCATGGCGACGGCGTCGTTGAACAGAATTTTGTAGGTCATGTCGACCCGGGCCGCGACGGCCTGCCGGATTGCGAGCAGCCCGGAGTGAAAGTACGTGCCTTCGCCCATGTTCTGGAACACGTGCCCGCTGTCGACAAATGCGGTCAGGCCCACCCAGTCGACGCCCTCGCCACCCATTTGCGTCAGGCCTGACGTATCGCGGTCCATCCAGGTGGCCATGTAGTGGCAGCCCACGCCCCCCATGGCATGGCTGCCTTCCGGCACACGGGTGGACGTACTGTGCGGACAACCCGAACAGAAATACGGGCGGCGCAGCGTGATGTCCTGGGGAAGCGGGGCCGGGTGTGCGTCGCGCTCGGGCAGGTGCGTATCGGCCGCCTGGCGCATCCATACGCGCAGTGCATGTCCGACCAGCGACGGTGAAAGCTGGCCGCCGGCCGGAACCAGAGCGGCGCCGTTGGCGTCGCGCTTTCCGTGCACCGACGGCCGCTGCGCGGCGTTGTAAAAGTGGGCAAGAATCTGCTCTTCGACAATGGGGTTTTTTTCCTCGATGACCAGAATGTGATCCAGCCCGCGTGCGAACCGGGTGAGCGTCTGCGTGCTTAGCGGCCATACGAGCCCGATCTGCACGTGACGCAGGGGCGGCAGGTTGCTGCCCGCCGCGCGCAGCCGTTGCAGCGCCGCGTTCACGTCGAGCGCGGCCTTGCCCACACTGACGATGCCGAGCCGTGCGTCGGGCGCGTCTTCTAAAACACGGTCGAGCGGATGGTGTTCGCTGAACAGGCGCACCGCTTCCAGCCGCTGCTCCATGCGTTCCTCGATCGCCGGTGTCAGGAATTCGCGCGCACTGTATTCGCGCCGATGGCGCAGCATGGCCTCGGCCGGCATGGCGAAGCTCGGCACGGGTGCCGGCACGAAGCTGCGGCCGCTTTCCACGGTTTCGGTAATGGCCTTGAACGCGACCCATGCCCCCGAAAAACGCGAAAGCGCCCACCCCCACAGGCCGAAATATTCGTAATCTTCGACGCTTGCCGGGTGGATCACCGGTATACGCCACGAGGCGAGGGTGGCATCGCTCGAGTGCGCAATGGACGACGAGGCCGCAGTGTGATCGTCGCCCACCACCAGCAGTACACCGCCTTGGCGCGAGGCACCGGCCGCATTGCCGTGATGCAGTGCATCGCCTGCGCGATCGACGCCGGGGCCCTTGCCATACCACATGCCGAATACGCCATCGACACGCCGCTGGGGGTGCAGACCCGCCTGCTGCGAGCCCATGACCATGGTTGCTGCAAGATCTTCGTTGATGGCCGGCACGAAGCGGATGTCGTGCGCATCGAGCGCCTTTTGGGCCCGCCACAGGGCCTGATCGACGCCGCCCAGGGGTGAGCCCCGATAGCCGCTCACGAACCCGGCGGTGTTCAGGCCGTGGTCACGGTCGCGCCTGCGCTGTGTGAGCAGCATGCGCACCAGAGCCTGCGTTCCGGTGAGAAAAATGCGCTGCTGTTGTGCGGTGAGATTGTCGTCGAGCCGATACGATCGGGCTGCGGGAATGGCTGCCATGGTGTGTCTCCTTCATCCCATGATAGGCATCTTCCGACTGTCATTTATTGCGTTTTGATCGCGTAGAATCCCTTTAAATCGAAATGAATATTTCGTATCAAGGGGGAGGCATGGACAAAATTGATCGACGGATCCTGAACGCCCTTCAGGCCGACGCCCGGGCCTCGGCCCAACAGGTTTCAGACAAGGTGGGGTTGTCGCCCGCGCCGGTGTGGCGTCGCATCAAGGCGCTGGAATCCGGGCGCGTGATTCAGGGTTACCATGCCCGCGTCGACCGTCACAAGGTCGGGCTCGGCGCTTGCATGTTCACACAGATCAGCCTCGATCGGCATTCGGCTGAAGTCGTGGAAAACTTCGAGCGCGCCGTGCTGAGCTCGCCTGAAATACTCGAGTGCCACGTGGTGACGGGGGATTCGGATTTTCTGCTGAAGATTCTGGTCGAAAGCCCGGAAGCGTACGACGCTTTTCTGCACAACTTCCTGTTCAACCTGCCCGGCGTGCGCCAGACGCGCACCATCGTGGCATTGCGTGAAATCAAAAACGAAACCACGCTTCCCATCAAGGATTGACCCAAGGAGTTTCCGATATGCGGCAAGTGATTCCGTATTCCCGTCAGGTATTCGCCCTGACGCTGCTCGCGGCGCTGGCGGGCTGCGCAGGCTTGCAGCCGGAAGGCCCCGCCGCACCGCCCGATACGACCTGCAAGGCGGCCGCCCCGGGCGATGCGCTCACGGGCAACTGGTTGAGCGTGCGGCGCGAAAAAGGCGTGGCGGGTGAACTGCGCACGTTCTTCGCCCTGCAGCCCGACGGCACTATGCGCTATGCCGAACAGCTGCGCCGGCCCGGCCACCCCCCGCAGGGGCTGGCCGAGACGGGGTGTTGGCACCGCGAAGGCGCCACGCTGGTGCTGCGCACGGTGGAATCAAACGGTTCGCCGGTCGATCTTGACGACCCCATCTACGTCAACCGGTATCAGATCACGCGTGAATCGGGCGAGCGTCTGCGGCTTGCGGCTCCAGACGGTGTGCAGCTCGACGCACGGCGCATGCCGCCCGATTTCCGCCTGGCCTGGTAGGGGCCTTAGGGTACTTTCAAACGGCGGCCAGGCGCTGCAGCACCGTGTCGCGGCCAAGAATGGCAAGCACGGCGCCGATGGAAGGTGTCTGTTTGCGGCCCGTGACGACCACACGCAGCGGAATGCCCAGCTTGGGCATTTTGACGCCGTGCGTGGCCAGTACCGATTTGATGAGCGCGTCGATCGCTTCGGTATTCCATTCGGGCAGCGCGCGTGCCTGGGCCGCAAAGTCGGCCAGCAGCGTGCGTGCGTCGTCGTCGACGTGTGCTTGCAGCAGCTCGGCATCGGGGCCGGTGAAGGGTGCGCAAAACAGCAGGGCGCCTTCGGCCAGGTCGTTCAGGGTTTCGGCGCGGTCTTTCAGCAAGGCCATTACGGCCGTCAGGTCCACCGCTTCCGGGTTGCCGCCCCGTGCCGAGATGCGCGGAGCAACACGCCGCGCCAGCTCGGCGTCAGCCGTATTTTTGATGTAGTGCGCATTCACCCAGTTGAGCTTTTTCGGGTCCCACTGCGCTGCCGACTTCGTGAGGTTGCTGGCGTCAAACCATTCGATCAGCTGTTCGCGGGTGAACAGTTCGTCGTTGCCATGGCTCCAGCCCAGGCGGGCCAGATAGTTGATCATGGCCTCGGGCAGGTAGCCGGCCTTATCGTATTCCATGACGCTGACGGCACCGTGGCGTTTCGACAGCTTTTCGCCATCGGGCCCCAGGATCATGGGCACGTGGCCATAAACCGGCGGCTCGGTGCCCAGTGCACGCAGAATGTTGATCTGGCGTGGCGTGTTGTTCACGTGGTCGTCGCCGCGAATGACGTGGGTGATGCGCATGTCCCAGTCGTCGACCACCACACAGAAGTTGTAGGTGGGCGTGCCATCGGGCCGGGCGATGATCAGGTCGTCGAGTTCGCTGTTGTCGAAACTGATGGGGCCCTTGACCAGGTCGTTCCAGCCGGTGACGCCGTCTTGCGGGTTGCGAAAGCGCACCACCGGGCGCCGGTCGGCCGGCACTGGCGGCAGGGTCTTGCCCGGCTCGGGCCGCCAGGTACCGTCGTAACGGGGTTTGAGGCCCGCGGCGCGGGCGCGTTCGCGCATTGCGTCGACCTCTTCCGGGGTGCAATAGCAGTAGTAGGCCGTGCCTTCTTCGAGCATGCGCGCGATCACTTCGCGGTAGCGGTCCATGCGCTGCATCTGGTAGAAGGGCCCTTCATCGGGGGTGAGCCCCAGCCATTGCATGCCGTCGAGAATCGCCTGAACGGCCTCGGGCGTGGAGCGCTCGAGGTCGGTGTCTTCAATGCGCAGCACAAAGGTGCCCTTGTGGTGACGCGCAAAGGCCCAGGAAAACAGCGCGGTGCGTGCGCCTCCGAGGTGCAGGAAACCAGTGGGAGACGGGGCAAAACGGGTACGTACGGCAGTGTGTGTGGTCATGGCAATCAAGAGCGCCGCAGCAGCGTGGCCGCCACGGCAAGGTTGGCAAGGAGCGTACGGTATTTTAGAGTAAGCTTCCGTGGCACCCATCGAAAAGGAAACCATGCTGCGTCACCGACTCGCTGCCCTGTTCGAGCCTCGAGTGCTGGCGGTCGTTTCAGACCGCCCCTTACCTGTCGAGGCACATACCCCTGCAAAGCTTGCCAACGCCATCACGCACATTCCCGTTGAAGCGGCCGTGCGTGGCGATGCACCATACCAGCTCAATGGCTTGCGGCCCGGGGCGCGGCTTGATCTGGCGCTGGTGTGTGTGCCGCCCGACTCGCTGCCTGCGGTGCTCGATACGCTGCGCCGGTACCGGCCCCATACCGTCATCGTGCTGGCTCACACCGAGCAGTCGGAAGACCCCATGCAGGAACTGGTTTACGTGCGCAGCTGGAGCCAGCTGAACGACTGCCTGGTGCTGGGGCCGCGCTCGTTCGGGGTGCAGCGCCCGCACCTGCACATGAATTTCAGTCACCATCCGCAGCGTGCGTTACCGGGCCGCGTGGCGCTGGTGACCCAGTCGCGCAGCATCGCGGCGGCCGTACTCGACTGGGCGGCCGACGTCAGCCTGGGTTTCTCGGCCGTGATTTCGGTGGGTGATGAAGGCGCGATCGACGTGGCCGAGGTGCTTGATTACCTTTCCATGGACCCGCGCACCGACAGCATTGCGCTGTACCTTGAAGAAACCACCTCGTCGCGGCGCTTCACCAGTGCGGCCCGTGCTGCCGCCAGTGTGAAGCCGCTCATCGTGCTCAAGGTGGCCGAGCCGCTCGACCGCGATCCGGTACATCTGGCGGGCTTCAATGCCCTGTTGCAGCGGGTGGGCGCGGTGCGCATCCGTTACTTCGTTCAGCTGTTTTCTGCCATCAAGGTGCTGGTGCATACGCGCCGGCCGCGGGGCAAGCGCATTGCCCTCGTTTCGAACGGCGACGGTGCGGCGCGCCTTGCGCTGGACGTGATGGGCACCGCGTCGGCCGTGTACCGGGCCGAGCTGGCCACTGCCAGCAAAGAGCGTATTGCCGCGCTGCTCGAGAAGGGAGCGCAGGTCGACAACCCCGTCGTCACCTATGCGCCGCTCACGGCGCAGCGCATGCGCGGAATGCTCGACGTGCTGGTCGCCGACAAGTCGGTCGACGGTGTGCTGGTGCTGCTGGCTCCCGACCCCCTGGCCGACCACGAAAGCGTGGTCCAGGAGCTGGCCGAAATTGCGCCGGCCTCTGCCAAGCCCATCGTCACGTGTCTCATGGGCGACGCCACGGTGCGTCGCCTGCGGCATATTCTCGATGCCGCAGGCACGCCCGCGTTTCGCACGCCCGAGAGCGCGGCAAACGCATTCGGAATTCTGGCCGCTTACCATTACAACCAGAATCTGGCGCAACAGATTCTGCCGCCTGAACCGCTCAGCACTCCGCCCGACGTCGAGCGTGCGCGCAGCGTGGTGCAATCGGCGCAGCGGCGCGGCCGGCTGGTGCTGTCGCCTGAAGAAACTGTCGAGCTGCTGTCGTGCTTTCATGTGCCCATTCAGCTGGGCGAGCGCGCCGACGACACACCGCCCATGGCGATACGGGTGCGTACCGACCCCAAGTTCGGCCCCTGCATCAGTTTCGGGCGTGGCCAGGAACCGTTCGAGCGCGCCGAAGCTGCAATCGAGCTGCCGCCCCTGAACGGCTATCTGGCACGCCAGCTGGTGCAACGCAGCGGTTTCTGGCAGAACACGCTGTCGCGCACGCTGACGCCAACGGCCTTCGAGTTTCTGCGCGAGGCGCTTGAACGCATTTCGTTGCTGGTGTCTGACGTGCCGGCCGTCGAGTCACTGGATATCGACCCCTTGCATGTGGTCGACGATGCCCTGGTGGCCGAACGGCTCGAAGTGAAGCTGGCCAGTGTGTCGATGCTGGTGCTGCCCGAAACCACCGGGTATCGGCACATGGCCATTCATCCGTACCCGCGCCACATGGTTCAGACGCGCCAGATGCGCGACGGCACCGAATGGCTGTTGCGGCCGATCCGCCCGGAAGACGCCGCACCGCTGCAGGAATTCGTGCGTGATCTTTCCGATCAGTCGCGTTACATGCGGTTCGTTTCCATGCTGCGCGAGCTTACGCCGCGCATGCTGGCGCGTTACACACGCATCGATTACCACCGCGAACTGGCGCTGGTGGCCACCATACAGGAACCGAACCCCGAGCAGCGGGGCCGAATGCGAGAGCGCATCATCGGCTTTGCACATTACCTGCGCAATGCCGATGGGCGCGGGGCGGAATACGCTCTGGTGATTGGCGACGCGTGGCAGCGCTGCGGGTTGGGCTCGCAGCTGATGCGTGCGTTGATCGAAGCCGCCCAGGAACAGGGCCTGACGTACATCGACGGGCTGGTGCTGGGCACCAACCGGCCGATGCTCGGGCTCATGTCGTACCTGGGCTTTCGTATCGACCCGGACGAGGAAGACCCGGGCATGCGGCGCGTCTGGCTCGATCTGGGCGAGACCTCGGGCGCCGGCAGGGTGGTCAGCTGATCACTTCCCGCAGGAAAGCGGCGATGTCGTGGATTTCTTCCAGACACACCGAGTGCGGCATGGGGTACGTTTTGAAGCGCACGGCATAGCCCATGCGCTCGAGCGCCTCGAGGCTGGCCTGGGCGCGTTCAAAGGGTACCACCGGGTCCATCGTGCCATGCGCAAGGAAAATCGGCGTGTCGGCGTTAGCCGCGTGCCGCTCTGCGTCGACCAGGTCGGCCAGCGGCAGGTACCCCGACAACCCGATGATGCCGGCCAGGCGCTCGGGGTGGCGCAACCCCGTTTGCAAGGCCATGGCGCAGCCCTGCGAAAAGCCGGCCAGCACGATGCGTTCGGTGGGAATGCCGCGGGCGTTTTCACGCGCGATCAGCGCTTCGACCAATTGTTGAGACGCACGCAAGCCCTGCTCGTCTTCACGGCGCACGAGATCGGCCATGACGATGTCGTACCACGCACGCATGACCATGCCGTTGTTGATGGTGACCGGCTGCATGGGGGCATGCGGAAAGATGAAGCGAACCGGCCCGAGATCGCCCAGGCCCAGCTCGGGCACGACCGGCACGAAGTCGTTGCCGTCGGCACCCAGACCGTGCAGCCAGATGACGGCGTAGCGGGGTTCGGGCCCCGTTTCGATTTCGATGTTGTCGAGTACCTTGCTTGCGATGTCGTTCATGGTTCCAGATTCAGGTTCTTGAGCGCCTGAAAGAGGGCGCGATAGTGTTTGCGTTGTGGCTCACTGCCGGGCGGCAGGGCCTCGTTCTGACGCGCTTCCTTGCGCGCCGCCCGGATCGTGGCGCGCAATTGCTGCACGTCGGGTACGGGGTGGTGGGCCAACAGCTCGGTCAGGGCGTCGTCGTCGCGCAGCAGCAGTTCGCGCAGCGCTTCCAGGCGGTGCTGCTGGCGTGCCTCTTCGCGCGAGCCATGTGCCCAGGTGTCGAGCTGGCGGCGAATGGCGTCGGTGTCGATCGGGGCCGTGCGCATCAGCTTGCCCACGTACTGGATCTGCCGGCGCCGGCCTTCGCGTGCCGTTGTGCGCTGCGCGAGCCGGATCGCCTCGTGAAGCGCGTCGGGCAGTGCCAGCTGGCGCAGCCGCTCGGGCGACAGGTCTACAAGTTGCTTGCCGAGCGCGGTAAGCGCGAGCATGTCGCGCTTGACCTGCGATTTACTGGGGCGGTCGTACTGCGGGGCGCTGTCGTTGGGAAGATCGGTGGGCGATGAGAGGGACATGGGCTGAATACAATGGGCGTTTCCTGCAGCTATGATAACTGCCAAATTGAAGATGGAAGGGCGTCAATGAGCGAACAGAATGCATCCTCTTTGCAGATTGCCGAACAACAGGGCGTATTTCGCGAGCTGGTCTCCGATGCGCTGGCCCATGCCCGCAAACTGGGCGCAAGCGATGCGGTGGCCGAGGTCTCGGAGAGCAAGGGGCTCGTGGTGGGGGTGCGAACCGGCGACGTTGAAACCATAGAGCAGACGCGCGACCGTTCGCTTGACGTCACGGTATATGCCGGCAAGCGGCGCGGTTCGGCCTCGACATCCGACTTCTCGCCACAGGCGCTGCGCGAAACGGTGGAAGCGGCCTGGCATATCGCCAGCTTCACGGCCGAAGACGATTGCGCGGGCCTGCCCGACGCCGACCGCCTCGCGCATGAACCGTATCCCGAGCTTCATCTGCATCACCCATGGGCGCTGTCATCCGACGAGGCGGCCGCCATTGCGATCCGGGCCGAACAGGCGGCGCGCGACGTCAGCCCGCTCATCACCAATACCGATGGCGCTTCCCTCGATACGCACGAAGGTCATTTCGTGCTGGGCAATACCGCCGGCTTCATGGGCGGCTATGCCTACAGCCGCCACAGCATTGGTGTGTCGCCCATCGCCGGAAAGGGCGATTCGATGCAGCGCGACTACTGGTACAGCGCGGCACGCGACTGGCGGGTGCTGGCCGACCCCGAAGAGGTGGGACGCTACGCGGCTGAGCGCACGCTGGCGCGCCTGTCGGCACGGCGCATCAAGACGGGCCGCTTCCCGGTGCTGTTCGAAGCCCCGCTCGCGGTGGGGCTGATCGGCGCACTGGTGCAGGCGGCCAGCGGCGGCGCGTTGTACCGCAAGGCCAGCTTTCTGGTGGATGCCGCCGGCAAACAGGTCATGGCCGATCATCTGGATATTTACGAGAACCCCTGGATTTCGGGCGCGGCGGGCAGCAGCGCATTCGATTCCGAAGGCGTACGCACTCAGCCGCGCTCGGTCGTCACCGGCGGTGTGCTGCAGGGCTATTTCCTGTCGACCTACACTGGGCGCAAGCTGGGCCTGCCCACCACGGGCAATGCGGGCGGCTCGCACAACCTCGAGCTGCGTTCGCGCCTGACGCGCAGCAGCGACAATCTCGATGCCATGCTGCGCAAGATGGGTACGGGCCTTCTGGTCACCGAGCTCATCGGGCAGGGCGTGAACTATGTTACCGGCGACTATTCGCGCGGTGCCTTCGGCTACTGGGTCGAAAACGGCAAAATCAAGCACGCGGTACAGGAAATCACCATTGCCGGCAATCTTGCCGAGATGTTCCGCCAGATCGTGGCCGTGGGCAGCGACACCATGGTGCGCGGCGCGAAATCCAGTGGTTCGATCCTGATCGAACAGATGGCGATTGCCGGCGCTTAGCGGCTTGGCGATACCCTGAACCATCCGAACGGTAGCCCGCGTTCCGGCGCATTGTTAAGCATGCTTAGGGAATGTCCGTCGCCACAAGAGGGCGTGGGCGGTGTAGTATCGCGAAACGGACGGAAACCTTGGCGGTTCCGTCAACAGAATATTCATAAACGGATGCTGGAAATAGGAGATCAAAACAATGCAGCGTCGCTCATTTCTAAAGAAGGCCGGCCTCGGAGCAGTTGCGGGCACGGCCGCTATCGGCGCTCCGGTGTTCGCGCAAAGCAACCCGAAGATCAGCTGGAAAATGACTTCCACCTATGGGCCGTCGCTGCCGCCGCTCTTTAGCACGGCGCAGATGTTCTGCAATTTCATCAGCGAAGCCACCGACGGCAATTTCTCCATCCGCCTGTATCCGGGCGGCGAGATCGTGCCGGGCTTCGAAGTCATGGAAGCCGTGGGCAACCGTACCGTCGAGTGCGGTCAGACCGCCTCGTATTACTACTACGGCAAAGACCCTTCGTTCTGCTTCGACACGGCTGTGCCGTTCGGCCTGAACGCACGCCAGATGTACGCCTGGATGTACGAAGGCGACGGCATGCAGCTCATGCGCGAACTCTTTGCCGAGCGCAACATCGTCAACTTCCCGCTCGGCAACACCGGCACGCAAATGGGCGGCTGGTACCGCAAGGAAATCAACTCCGTGGCCGATCTGCAGGGCATCAAGATGCGCACGGCCGGCTTCGCTGGTGAAGTGCTGTCGCGCATGGGTGTGGTGCCCCAGCAGATTCCGCCTGGCGACATCTATCCCTCGCTCGAAAAGGGCACACTCGACGCGGTCGAATTCGTGGGCCCGGTCGACGACGAAAAGCTCGGCTTCCAGAAGGTCGCCAAGTATTACTATGCCCCGGGCTGGTGGGAAGGCGGCGCGCAAGTTTCGCTGTATGTGAACGACGCGGCCTACAACGAGCTGCCCAAGGCGTACCAGACCCTCATCGACATGGCATCGCGCGCTGCGGGCAGCAAGATGGTGGGCGACTACGACGCACACAACCCCGACGCCCTGCGCCGCCTCATTGCCTCGGGCGCCGTGCTGCGCACCTTCCCGCGCGATGTCATGGACGCCGCCTTCAAGACCTCCAATGAGCTCTTCAAGGAATTCGGCGAGAAAGACGCGCGCTTCAAGAAGATCCACGACAGCTACATGGCATTCCGCGACAGCAGCATGCCCTGGTACCGCGTGGCCGAAGGCGCCTACAACAACTATCTGGCTGCCGCCCTGGCGTCGCAGCGCGGGTAATTCGGCCTTGCTTCATACGGGGCGCGCCACCGGGCGCGCCCCTTTGTGTTAGAATGCTAGGCTTTTCCGGGTAATGGGTAGGCTTGCACGGGCGGGAAACAACGCTTTGGCGAACTACCTTGTGCCGGCTGCGTCGGCTGAATCAGTGCGGCAGGCTTACCAGGAAGCGAGCCCGTTCTTTGCATGGTGCGGATGTTCCGCCGGGCTAATTTCATTCATTAGGAACCATCATGAAGACCTTTGTGGCCAAGCCGCATGAAGTCAAGCGTGACTGGTACGTGATCGACGCAAAGGGCAAGGTCCTCGGGCGTGTGGCCAGCGAAGTCGCACACCGTCTGCGTGGCAAGCACAAGCCAGAATACACGCCGCACGTTGACACCGGCGATTACATCGTCGTCATCAACGCCGCCGAAATCGTCGTGACCGGCAACAAGTCGCGTGACAAGAAATACTATCGTCACTCCGGCTACCCGGGCGGCATCACCGAAACCAACTTCGAGAAAATGCAGCAGCGTTTTCCCGGTCGTGCGCTCCAGAAGGCCGTCAAGGGCATGCTGCCCAAGGGCCCGCTCGGTTATGCCATGGCCAAGAAGCTCAAGGTTTACGCCGGCGCCGAGCATCCTCACATTGCTCAGCAGCCCAAACCGCTCGAAATCTAAGGACAGGTCATGATCGGTAATTGGAACTATGGCACCGGCCGCCGCAAGACTTCGGTCGCTCGTGTCTTCTTGAAGAAGGGGTCGGGCAACATCGTCGTCAACGGCAAGCCCGTCGACGAATACTTCGCCCGTGAAACCGGCCGCATGATCGTGCGCCAGCCGCTGGTGCTCACCAACCATCTCGAATCGTTCGATTTCCACATCAACGTTCATGGTGGCGGTGAAAGCGGCCAGGCCGGTGCTGTGCGTCACGGCATCACCCGCGCGCTCATCGACTACGACGAAACCCTCAAGCCCGCCCTCAAGGCGGCTGGTCTCGTCACGCGCGACGCCCGCGAAGTGGAACGCAAGAAGGTCGGCTTCCACAAGGCACGTCGCCGCAAGCAGTTCAGCAAGCGCTAAGCATCGCGCAGGGGCCCTTGCGGCCCATGCTGCCTCAAAGCCCCCGGCGCTTCGCGCGGGGGCTTTGTCTTTGGTGCATAATTGAAAGACACCCAACATTTTCATTCAGGAATTGTCATGAGTTCGGCTGCACAAACGCGCATCAAGGTTGGAATCGTCGGGGGCACGGGTTACACGGGGGTGGAACTGCTGCGCCTGCTGTCGCAGCACCCGAACGTCGAGCTGCGCGCGATCACCTCGCGCAAGGAAGACGGCATGCCGGTGGCCGAAATGTTCCCCAGCTTGCGCGGGCGCGTCGACCTCAAATTCCAAACCCCCGATTCAGCGCAACTCGATCAGTGCGACGTGGTCTTTTTTGCCACGCCTCATGGCGTGGCCATGAGCCAGGCCCAGGCGCTGCTCGATGCCGGTGTGCGCATCATCGACCTGGCCGCCGACTTTCGTCTGCAGAATCTCGCGAACTTCGAGCGCTGGTACAAGATGCCGCACAGCTGCCCCGCTATTTTGAAGGAATCGGCCTACGGGCTTACCGAGCTCAATCGCGAGCAGGTCGCCAAGGCGCGCGTTGTGGGCAATCCGGGTTGCTACCCCACCACGGTGCTGCTGGGTCTTGCTCCTCTGCTGCAGGGTGGCAATCCACTTATCGGCACTGATCACATCATTGCCGACTGCAAATCGGGCGTATCGGGGGCCGGGCGCAAGGCCGAGGTCGGCACGCTGTTTTCCGAAGCGGGCGACAACTTCAAGGCCTACGGCGTTCTGGGGCACCGTCACCACCCCGAAATCGCCGAACAGCTCGAGCGGCTTGCGGGTAAACCGGTGGGCCTGACGTTCACGCCGCATCTGGTGCCCATGATCCGCGGCATGTTCTCCACGCTTTACGTGCGCATTCTGCCCGAAGCGCTTGATACCGACTTCCAGGCACTCTACGAGCAACATTATGCGGGCGAGTCGTTCATCGACGTAATGCCGGCAGGCAGTCTGCCCGACACCCGCAGTGTGCGCGCATCCAATCATCTGCGCATTGCGGTGCACCGGCCGCAAGGTGGTGATCAGCTGGTCGTGCTGGTGGTTCAAGACAACCTCGTGAAGGGCGCCTCAGGGCAGGCGGTTCAGAACATGAACCTGATGTTCGGCCTGCCGGAATCCACCGGCCTCACGCACGTTGCCGTGCTGCCCTGAGTTCTTCCCGTGCGGCGCCACGCCTACGCTCTTGCCGCGCTCATCGCGGGCGGGCTCGCGGGCGCGGCACTGGTGTACTTCGGGTTCGAGCGCCCGGCACTCGAGGCCGCGCAGGCCAGCATTCAGCGCTATGAAGATGATCTGACCGCGCTGCGCGAGCGCCACGACAAAGTGAACGCCCGCGCAGCCGCGCTCGAAGGGCAGCTGCTCGTCGAGGAAAGCACGCGCCGCGGGCTGGAGACCACGTTGCGTGAGGTTCAGGCCGAATTGGGCCGGGCGCGCGACACGCTGGCTTTCTATGAACAGCTCATGCCGCCGGGGCCCGATGGCGCCATCAGCATCAGGGCCCTTGATATCGAGCCGGAAGGCCCGCATCTGAAGTACAGAATGCTGCTCATGCGCAGCGGGCGCAACGACAAGCCGTTCGAAGGCGAATTGCAGTTCGTTGCCAAGGGGCGCCTGAACGGCGAGCCGGCCGAGCAAACGCTGCTGCCGCCGCTGGCCGCCGGGAAAGAGGGCGCAGATGCGGGCGGGCAAGGCAATGAGGGCGCACCGCTTGCCATCGAGTTTTCAGAGTTTCAGCGCAGCAGCGGATTGCTCGGGCTGCCTGCGGGCTTTGTGCCCGAATCGGTTACCGTGAACGTGCTGGAAGGTCGCAGCGTGCGTGTGTCGCGCAGCGTCGAACTGCCCGTTCAGCGCTGAACCACCGAATGCTATAGTATTAAACGATAGTTTATGTGCAGGCGATCTGCCTGCCGGAGTCATTCATGAGCAATATCATCGAATCCGTTGATCTTCAGGTTCCTCCCACCCCCATTCATTTTTCTGACGCGGCGGCTGCCAAGGTCAGGGAACTGCTCGAGGAAGAGGCCAATCCCGATCTGAGGCTGCGGGTGTTCGTACAGGGTGGCGGCTGTTCCGGGTTCCAGTACGGTTTCACCTTCGATGAGACCGTGAACGACGACGACACCACCATCACCAAGGCCGGTGTCGAGCTGCTGATCGATCCCATGAGCTTCCAGTATCTGGTTGGCGCTGAAATCGACTACAAAGACGATCTGGAAGGTGCGCAGTTCGTGATTCGCAACCCTAACGCCACCACGACCTGCGGCTGCGGATCATCGTTCGCGCCATAAACCCCGTTCAGGCCGGGTAGCGGCAACCGGGTACGGTTGCCCGGCGTGCGCCCGTAACGGCGGGCAGCGCCGCGGGCCGGCCTGCATCGTGGCACCACGCCAGCCATGCAAAGGCGGCGGCCTCGACCCACTGCGAGGGCAGGCCGTGAGCGTCGGTAAGTGTCAGCGGGCAGGGTAGTGCCCGGCCCAGCGCTGCCACCAGCGCCGCATTGCGTGCGCCACCCCCGCATATCAGAACATCTTGCGCATCGGGTGCGTAACGCGCGATGGCGTGGGCCACGCTGTGCACCGTCAATTCCAGTAAGGTGGCCTGAACGTCGGCCGCGGCGGGGGGGGCCGCATTGCCGAACGTGGCCGTCAGCTGGCGCTGCAACCAGTCTTCCGAAAAATCATCGCGACCCGTGGATTTGGGCGGCGCCAGGGCGAACCAGGGGTCGGCCAGCATGTGCCCGAGCAAGCGGGGCACAACGGTGCCGGTTGCGGCCCATGCACCCTGATCGTCGAAGGGGCGGCCCAGGTGGCGCCGGGCCCAGGCGTCCAGAAGCATGTTCGCGGGGCCTGTATCGAATCCGCGAACGCTCCCGTCGGCGCCGAGCAGTGTGACGTTGGCGATGCCCCCGAGATTCAGCACCACCCGCGAGTGTCCGGCTGCGAACTGTGCGGCATGAAAGGCCGGCACAAGGGGGGCGCCCTGGCCGCCGGCCGCAATGTCGCGGCTGCGGAAGTCGGCGATGACGTCGATGCCGGTGAGTTCCGCCAGGCGGGCCGGCGCATTGAGCTGGATCGTGTAGCCCATATCGGGCCGATGGCGCACCGTCTGCCCGTGCACCCCGATTGCCGCGATCGTGTCAGCCGGCCTGCCTGCGCGTGCCAGCAGTGCTTCCACGGCCTGTGCGTACAGCTGAGCAAGCTGCGTGGCAGCCAGCGCCGAGCGGTGCAGTTCGTCGGGGCCGGGTGTATTCAGGGCCAGAAGTTCTTCGCGCAAGGAAGGCGGCAGCGCTACGGCTGCCGCTGCGAGGGCACGACCGCGCCCCGAGTCGTCGCATTCGAACAGCACCGCATCGATGGCGTCGAGGCTGGTGCCCGACATGATGCCGACATAGGCCTTTACGGCGGCTGCCATGTCAGGGCTCGGCGCTTGCAACCTGAACGGAGTCGACGTCGCCTTCGGTGTCGCTGATTGAGGGGCCGCGCAGCAGCTGGATGTGGTCGCGGTACTGGGCCATGACCACTTCGAACTGCTTGCGTTCTGCCGGTTCGAGGGTACGGGCCACAGGCAAATCGATCGACAGCGGATCGACCGGCTTGTTGTTCACCCGGAATTCGTAATGCAGGTGGGGGCCGGTGGACCAGCCCGTTGAGCCCACATAGCCGATGTGGTCGCCCTGGCTGACCCGGGTGCCTTTCTTGATGCCCTTGGCAAAGCCTTTTTGATGCGCGTACAGCGTGCTGATGCCGTTGTGGTGTTCGATGATGATGGTGTTGCCGTACCCGCGCTGCCAGCCGGCAAACTTGATTACGCCGTCGGCCGTGGCATGGATGGGCGTACCGCTGGGCGCGGCGTAGTCGACCCCCTTGTGCTGGCGCCAGCCGCCGTGCACCGGGTGACGGCGCCCGCCAAAGGTGGAGCTGATGCGGGTGAACTTGAGTGCATTGCGCAGGAACGCACCTTTGAGGCTGCGCCCGTCGAAGTCGTAATAGCCGCCCGAAGACGATTCGGGCGCAAACCACACGGCGTCGTACACCTTGTCTTTGTTCAGGAATTCGAGCGCCAGCACGCGCCCCGCACCCACCTCGCGGCCATCGTGCGAATAAGTTTCGTACACGATGCGGAAGCGGTCGCCCTTGCGCAGATCTTTCATGAAGTCGATCTTGCTGCTCAGGATCTCGACCATCTGGAAGGTGATGTGATCGGGGATGCCGGCGGCGTCGGTGGCGCCAAACAGCGAGGTGCTGATTTCGCCTTCGGCCACGCGGATCTGGGTGTCGGCCGCTTTTTCGTGTTCGACCGCCGTGAAGCCGCCGTCGTCGTTCGGCGTGATTTCGAGCCAGCGGCTGAGGAATTTGCCTTCGTGACGCACGCCCGGCGTGTGGTCGTAGCGCAGTGACACCATCCGGCCCTCGTGATCGAGTGCCGCCCGGATCACGCGGCCGGGATACAGCTTGTATATGGAGCGGGCGGCGGGTTCCTTGATGAGGAAGGGCAGCAGACCCGCTTCCTGCACATGCAGGCGTTGCAGCAGATCGGCGAGGGTGTCGCCGCGGCGGATGACGGTTTCGCTGATGAAGGGGTCGCTGGAGACGGTGTCAGACAGGGCTTCGATTTTGGGCAGTGGCAGTACGCTTTGCGCGGTGTAGACCTGCGGCTTTTCAGCGGGTTGAACCACTGCCAGCGCGCCGGCCGTACCGAACAGGCCAAGCGCAACGAGAAGGAGGCCTTTACGAACGAGGTGAAATGGTTTCCGGTGCGCGCGCGCGGCGGCGCGTAGCGAGGGCGTTTCGGGGATCCCTTTCTCGGACATGGACAAAAACCTGAATGATAAGATGCAGCGTTGCCGGCGTGCTCGCCCTGCTGCATGCAGGGTTGCAGTTAGCACGCTATGCTATCCGATTACCGCAAGGTTTTCGAGGTCTTTTCAGTGTTTTCACTGATACATTTATTTTTCGTCAGTTCATCCGTCTGCAGAACAATTTCCTATGTCGCCCAACGAAGCCCCCATCCCTCCCGAAGTCGAACATGATCTGAGCGTGGTCAAGCGGGGCTGCGACGAGTTGCTGGTGGAATTCGAATTCGCCCGCAAGCTTGCCCGCAGTCGCGAGCAGAACATTCCGCTGCGCATCAAGCTGGGGCTTGATCCCACGGCACCCGACATTCACCTGGGACACACCGTGGTGCTGAACAAGATGCGCCAGCTGCAGGAACTCGGCCACACGGTCATCTTCCTGATCGGCGACTTCACCGCCCTTATCGGTGACCCCAGCGGCCGCAACACCACCCGCCCGCCGCTTACCGCCGAACAGATCCACGAAAACGCCAAGACCTACTACGCGCAGGCCAGCATGGTGCTTGATCCCGCGCGCACCGAAATCCGCTACAACTCCGAATGGTGCGACAAGCTCGGCACCCGGGGCATGATTGAGCTCGCCTCGCGCTACACCGTGGCGCGCATGATGGAACGCGACGACTTCACCCGCCGCTTCAAGAGCGGCGTGCCGATTTCGGTGCACGAGTTCCTGTACCCGCTGCTGCAGGGTTACGATTCGGTGGTGCTCAAGGCCGACCTCGAAATGGGTGGCACCGACCAGAAGTTCAACCTGCTGGTCGGGCGCGAGCTGCAGAAGGAATACGGCATGGAGCCCCAGTGCATTCTGACCATGCCGCTGCTGGAAGGCACCGACGGCGTCGACAAGATGTCCAAGTCCAAGGGCAACTATATTGGCATCACCGAGTCGCCCGACTCCATCTTCGGCAAGCTGATGTCGATCTCCGATACGCTCATGTGGCGCTATTACGAGCTGCTGTCCTTCCGTTCCATGAGCGAGATCCAGGCATTGCAGAAGCAGGTCGCCGAAGGCCTGAACCCGCGCGAGGCGAAAGTGGCGTTGGCTCAGGAAATCGTCGAGCGCTTTCATTCGCGCAAGGCGGCCGAAGATGCGCTGGCAACGTTCGAGGCGCGCTTCCGCGACGGTGCCATTCCGGAAAACATGCCCGAGGTTAATGTGGGCAAGGCGCCCATGGGTATACTCAAAATATTGCGTGAAGCGGGGCTGGCCGCATCAGGCTCCGAGGCGCAGCGCAATGTCGAACAGGGTGGCGTGCGCGTCGACGGGCAGCGCGTCGCCGACAAGGCCCTGCATCTGAATGCGGGTACCTACGTGGTGCAGGTCGGCAAACGCAAGTTTGCCCGCGTCACGCTAACAGAATGACCTTGAGGAGTACGCGATGAAGCTAACCAGTGAGTCGTTTGCAGACAACGGGAAGATCCCCGAGCGCAATGCTTTCGCCAAGCCCGACGCCCAGAACCACGTGGCGCTCGCGGGGAATGCGAATCCGCATCTGGCATGGTCCGACGTGCCCGAAGGCGCGCAATCGTTCGTCGTCATTTGCCACGACCCCGATGTGCCCAGCAAGCCCGACGACGTCAACCAGGAAGGCCGCGAGATTCCCGATACCCTGCCGCGGGTCGAGTTCTATCACTGGGTGCTCATCGATATTCCGGCGCACACCACACACATTGCAGAAGGCGCCTACTCCAACGGCATCACGCCGCGCGGCAAGGCCGGCCCGCTTGCGCTCGACGGCACCCGTCAGGGCCTGAACGACTACACCGCCTGGTTCGCGAACGATCGCGACATGAGCGGCGATTACTTCGGCTATGACGGCCCGTGCCCGCCCTGGAACGACTCGATCGTGCACCGCTATGTTTTCACGGTGTACGCGCTCGATATCCAGGAACTGCCGGTCGAGGGCAAGTTCACGGGCAAAGACGTGATCGAGGCCATGCAGGGCCATATTCTTGCGCAGGCGTCGATCACCGGCTTGTACACGCTGAACCCGCGTCTCATCGAGCAGGGCGCCGAATAAGCGGGCGGCCGGCGCGCCGGCTACCGGGCCGTGCCGCAGCCTGTTCGTGCGGGTGCGCGTGAACGGGCCGCGCTGCCGGGGCGGCCCCGGCCCGCCGGGGGGCTTCAGGCTAAAATGGCCGATTATCTTTCTTGTGTTCAAGGAACGCCCCATGTTTGACCGCTCCCGTACTCTCGATCAGGTCGATGCCGAAATCTGGAGCGCCGTTCAGAAGGAGAACGAGCGCCAGGAACAGCACATTGAACTGATCGCCTCCGAAAACTACACCAGCCCGGCCGTCATGCAGGCGCAGGGCACGCAGCTCACCAACAAGTACGCGGAAGGCTATCCGGGCAAGCGCTATTACGGCGGCTGCGAATACGTCGATATCGTCGAGCAGCTTGCCATCGACCGGCTCAAGCAGATTTTCGGCGCCGAAGCGGCCAACGTGCAGCCCAACTCGGGTTCGCAGGCCAACCAGGGTGTGTACATGGCCGTTCTGCAGCCCGGCGACACCGTTCTGGGCATGAATCTGGCCGAGGGTGGGCACCTCACGCACGGTTCGCCCGTCAACGCATCAGGCAAGCTGTACAACTTCATTTCCTACGGCCTGAACGAAAAGGAAGAAATCGATTACGACCAGCTCGAGCAGCTGGCGCGCGAACATAAGCCCAAGCTCATCGTGGGCGGCGCGTCGGCCTACGCACTGCGTATCGATTTCGAGCGCATGGCCCGTATCGCACGCGACAACGGCGCGCTGTTCATGGTCGACATTGCTCACTACGCCGGCCTGGTCGCGGGTGGGGTGTATCCGAACCCGGTGCCGCATGCCGACTTCGTCACTTCCACCACGCACAAATCGCTGCGCGGCCCGCGCGGTGGCGTCATCATGATGAAGGCCGAGCACGAAAAGATCATCAACTCCGCGATCTTCCCCGGCATTCAGGGCGGCCCGCTCATGCATGTCATTGCCGCCAAGGCCGTGTCGTTCAAGGAAGCGCTGCAACCCGAGTTCAAGGAATACGCACAGCAGGTCGTGAAGAACGCAAAGGTGCTGGCCGACACGCTCGTCAAGCGCGGCCTGCGTATCGTTTCGGGCCGTACCGAAAGCCACGTCATGCTGGTCGACCTGCGTGCCAAGGGCATCACCGGCAAGGACGCCGAAATCGCCCTGGGCAAGGCGCACATCACGGTCAACAAGAACGCCATTCCCAACGACCCGGAAAAGCCGTTCGTCACTAGCGGCATCCGTCTCGGGTCGCCCGCCATGACCACCCGCGGCTTTAAGGAAGCCGAGGCTGAGCTCACCGCCAACCTCATTGCCGACGTGCTCGACAACCCGAACGACGAGGCAAATCTGGCATCGGTGCGCGAACGGGTCAATGCGCTCACGGCGCGCTTCCCGGTATACCGCTAAGCGTCGTTACACCACGGCAGGTTCACCATGAAATGCCCCTTCTGCAACCGCCCGGATACCCAGGTGATCGATACGCGGGTGCAGGAAGACGGCGCCGCCATACGCCGCCGGCGCAAATGCCCGGCGTGCGAGCGGCGGTTCAGCACCTACGAGCGTGCCGAACTGGTGATGCCCGCCGTGGTCAAGCGCAACGGCACGCGAACCGAATTCGACATCGCCAAGCTGCGCGCCAGCCTCAAGCTGGCGCTGCGCAAGCGGCCGGTCAGCACCGACCAAATGGATTCCGCTGTCGAGCGCATTCGCGAAAAGCTGCTGCACAGCGGCCAGAAAGAGGTCTCGTCGCGCTTCATCGGCGACCTGGTCATGAGCGAGCTGCGCGAGCTCGACGAAGTGGCCTACGTGCGCTTTGCTTCGGTGTATCGCAGTTTTGAAGACGTGGGTGAATTCGTGAAGGCCATTCACGAGTTCCAGTCGCCGGGAGGCGGGCAATGAGCCACGACGCCGAAACCGACGCGCGCTGGATGCGCCACGCGCTGGCGCTGGCCGAATCGTCGCTTTACATCACTTCGCCCAACCCGCGCGTGGGCTGCGTCATCGTACGGGGCGACGCGGTGCTGGGGCAGGGTGCCACGCAGCAGGCCGGCGGGCCGCACGCCGAAGTCGTTGCCCTGCGCGATGCGCATGCCAAGGGGCATGACATCGCAGGCAGCACCGTCTATGTCACGCTCGAGCCCTGCAGCCATCACGGTCGTACTCCGCCCTGCGTCGATGCGCTCATCGAGGCGCGGCCCGAACGGGTGGTCATTGCCTTGTGTGACCCCAACCCGCTGGTGGGCGGGCAGGGCGTTGCTCGCCTGCGCGAGGCCGGCATTGCCGTCACGCTGGGTGCGTGCGCCGATGAAGCCCTCGCCCTGAATGCCGGCTTCGTTTCGCGCATGACGCGGGGGCTGCCGTGGGTGTGGCTCAAGAGTGGCGTTTCGCTAGACGGGCACAGCGCGCTGCCCGGGGGCGATTCAAAATGGATCACCGGGCCGCTTGCCCGGGCCGACGGCCACCAGTGGCGCGCACGCAGTTGCGTCGTGCTCACCGGCATCGGCACGGTGCGCGCCGACAACCCGCTGCTTACCGTGCGCGACGTTCCCACCCCGCGCCAGCCGGCGCGCGCGGTGGTCGATACCCGTTTCGAGATCGATGAAAACGCCCGCCTGTTCGACGGCGGCAAGGTCTGGGTATTCGTATGTCAGAACGATCCGGCCAAGGCCGAGCGGCTGGCGGCGCGCAACGTCGAAGTCGTCGTCATGCCCAGCATGTCCTCGGGTATCGATCTGCCTTCGGTCATGCGCTGGCTGGCGGCCCACGAGATCAACGAAGTGCATGTGGAGGCCGGCGCGCGCCTTTCGGGGGCGCTTCTGGAAACGGGCTGCGTCGACGAGCTGCTGGTGTACATGGCACCCATGCTGCTGGGGCAGGGGCTCGGCATGGCCCGCATGCCGGCGGCGGCATCGCTTGAAGCCGCTGAACGGTTCGTATTCATCGACGCGATGCCTGTGGGCACCGACATGCGGCTGCGCCTGCGCCACCCCGGCCACTGGGCCGCGCTCACCCAGGCGCTCGATCAGGCGGTGCAGCACCGGCTCGCCGGCTGATTTCACTCAGGAAGAATCATGTTTACAGGCATTGTGACGGCCGTTGGCCGCATTACCGAAGTCACGCCCCTGGCGGCGGGTGACGCCGAAGCCGGGGTGCGCCTCACCATTCATGCACCGGGTTTCCTGCGTGAATCCACCAAACTGGGTGATTCCATTGCCATTCAGGGCGCGTGCATGACGGTGGTGGCATTGCAGGGCGACACCTTCTGCGTGGACGTTTCGCGCGAAAGCCTGAACCGAACCGTGGGCCTGGGCGAACCGGGCGAGGTGAACCTCGAGCACGCCATGCGTCTGGGCGATACGCTCGACGGCCACATCGTATCGGGCCACGTCGATGCAACGGGAGAGGTCACCCGCTTCGAGCCGGTGGGCGAATCGTGGAATCTGAAGATTCGGGTGCCACAGGAGTTCGGCCGCTATATGGCATACAAGGGCTCGGTCACGGTGAATGGCGTCAGTCTTACCGTGAACAGCGTGCAAGACACCGAGCAGGGCTGCGAGATCGGGATCAACCTCATTCCCCATACCGTGCAGGTCACTACGCTCAAGCGCCTCGCCCCGGGGGCGCGGGTCAACATCGAGGTCGACATGATTGCGCGGTATTGCGAGCGGCTGCTGGGCGCGCGGGGGTTGAGCGTCTGAGTGGCAGTACCGTGCTATAATGGCGAGCTTCGCACATACTGAATAGTGCCTGCCTCGAGGCCGGCATTTTTTGTGTTCAGATGCGCACGGACAGGTGGCCGAGTGGTTGAAGGCGCACGCCTGGAAAGCGTGTATACGTTAATAGCGTATCGGGGGTTCGAATCCCCCTCTGTCCGCCAGGATTCCAAAAGCCCCTGATGTCTGTCAGGGGCTTTTTGCATTCGCTTCGAAAGCGAGCACTTCTGTTATTCCCGCTTGCATGACGACGTCTGGTTGCCATGGGGAATTTCCCGGCGTTGTTAAATAACGTAATAAGAAATGTCGGAATGCTACTATTCCTCCGGCTATCACCAGGAGTCACCATCTACCAAAAGAGGAACGACAGTAATGCTCGATATTTTCAACGCTACCTATTATCTGGCCCGTAACCCCGACGTTCATGCCGCCGTTCAGTCCGGTGCACTGACTGCACGCGAGCATTTTGATCGCTGGGGCAAGTACGAAGGGCGCGACCCCTCCCCTCTGTTCAACACCCGCGAGTATCTTGCCATGTACCCCGACGTGGCCGCGGCGGTAGAGGAAGGGCTCATCACGGCGTATGACCATTTCGTGCATTACGGAATAGCCGAAGGACGCAAACCATTTGCAGCCTTCGAGCCGGAATACTACCTGGCGTGTAACCCCGACGTGGCCGAGGCGGTGGCGGCCGGAGGCACGAACGCAGTGCAGCATTTCGTGCTCCACGGCAGTGCCGAAAACCGTGACTTCCTGCCGGGGCACGATGTGGCGGCGTTCGTTTCGGGGCGGCCCGTGCTGGGTGAGCTGCTGTCAGACGGTGGCGTATCGGTGGTCGAATACATGATCCAGGAAGTGATTCTGGGTCTTGAAATCATCACGATCGCGCCGACCGTGCCCCAATGGCGGGAAACCGGGGTGGCGCCCGAGACACCGCCGGCTCCGTCCGACACATTGCCGGCCGAACCCGGCGAACCGATCACGCCTATCCTGCCCGTTGAGCCGGTGCAGCCGGCCGAACCGATCATGCCCGTGAATCCGATCAACCCGTCGGACCCCATGATTACAGAGTACCTGGACATGATCGCGTCCATAGACTGGTTTGCGATTGCCTACGATCCGGTACTGATCAACGCATACATGCTTGAAGATCTGAATCAGTTCTACCAGCGCTTGCTTGAATACATTCCGGAGCAATACAAGCATTACATGGTCAATCCGGCGGATGTCGGCGTGACGTGGGACATGCTGGAATCGTTCGCGATGGAGCTGTTTGCTCCTTACCTCGACATGTATGCGTCTGCGGGTATATACGCAAGTGCGACGCCGCGCGGCATTGCGGCGTACGACGTCGCTGATGACGAGTGGGGTGCGTTGTTCTTCAAGTCGAATGGGGGTGCAGATGCGCAGGCCGGCGCAGCGCATCAAGGTGACGCCTCCGTCTGGGGGGCGTCAGACGCGGGCCTGCAGGTCATCGGAAACCCGTCGGATGCCGTGTCGGTGAACGAGTTTTTCGCATAGTACCCCTGTCGGGGCGCTGACCTCGCCCTCTGCCGAAACCGGGTAACGGTACAATTTCGCCCTTGGCAGAGGGAGACGCAGTGCATGCAGCACAGCCGCAGTACAGATTCGCGCGCCGGAGTCGCAAGCATTCCGACGCTGCTTGGCGCGTGCTGCTTCGCCAGCATGGCCTCATTGCGGGCCTGCGATACCCTGTTGCCCGCGCTGGCGGCCGAGTTCTCGGTCACGCTGGGGCAAGCCGCACGTGTGATCCTGGTGTTCGGCGTCGCCTATGGCATCTTCCAGCTGGTGTTCGGGCCGCTGGGTGACCGCTTCGGCAAGGCACGGGTCATTGCGCTGTGTGCGCTGGCAGGCGTCATCGGCAACGGCATGGCCTTTCTGTCGCCCGATCTCGACTGGCTGGTTGCTGCCCGCATCGTATCGGGCGCATTTGCCGCAGGAATCTTCCCGCTGGCCATGGCCTGGCTGGGCGACAACGTGCCCTATGAGTCGCGTCAGGCGGCATTGGCGCGGTTGGTGAGTGCCGGGGTCATGGGCATGTTGGGCGGCCAATGGCTCAGTGGCCTGATCGCGCAATGGGTGGGCTGGCGGCCGGTGTTTCTCGTGATTGCCGTGCTTTTTCTCGTGGTTGGTGCATTGCTGTGGCGCGCCCAGCGTGGCGAGCCGCCGCCTGCCGCATCGGGGCCCACGGAGTCCGGCCGCTTTCGCACGATCGCCGCCGCGCCGGCCAGCCGTCGCATTCTCGCGTTCGTCACCCTGGAAGGCGCACTGGCGCTTGGCGCGTTGGCGTTCATGCCGAGCTTGCTGCAGCGTCAGCACGGCCTTTCACTGGCCACGGCGGGTGCCATTGCCGCCTGTTATGGCCTGGGCGGAATTCTCTATACCCGCACGGCGGTGCATCTGCTGCGTCGCTTCGGTGAAACCGGCTTGGCCCGCCTGGGCGGAGCGCTGCTGCTGGTAGGGCTGACTTCGTTTGCCTACGTTCCCCTTGTGCAGTGGGCGCCGGTGGCCTGCCTGCTTGCGGGATTCGGCTTCTATGGGCTGCACAATACGCTGCAGACCCGGGCGACGCAGATGGCGCCGGCCGCCCGCGGTGCGGCCATGTCGCTGTTCGCATGTTGCCTGTTCGTGGGGCAGTCGCTGGGCATCATGGGGGTGGCCTGGCTGGCCGACCACGAATTCGGGCGGCTGGCATACCTGTGTGCGGGGGTGGGGCTGGCGTTGCTGGGGCTGATGGTGGCCCACCGGCCGTCTGCTGCGGGAAGCGCTTGAGGCAAGCGCTTAACCTTTCATGGGGCGGTGCCGTTAACAGAAGTATCGAGACTTTTGTGGCGGCACCCCATGAAGATCGAACACTACCAGGTCAGCCTGGCCAGCGAACACCGCGCGACCCACTACACGAATCGCACCGAAACCCTGCGCGCCTGGGTGGGCGAGCGGCCCGACTTCGAAGGCACGCAAGCCGTGCCATCCGACAAAACCTCTGCGAGCTCGGCGCGTGTGGCGATTTCCGAGGCGGCAAGGCAGGCGCTGGCCGCTGCCGAGGCCTCGGGCGACGCTGCATCTGGCACCGATGCAACCGATGGGGCTGGCGCGGCCTCGGATGTCGAGCCGATTTTCGGCGAACCCGTTGACGATCCCCGGCTCGATCTCCTGATCCGGCTCGTGGAAGCGCTCACCGGGCGCAAGATCAGGGTCATGGATTCAGGCGAGATCAGCCGGCTGTCCGCCGCAAATGAAGAGTTCGCCCGGGAGGCCGAGGCGCTCCAGCCGGCAGGCGGCGAGCAGCCGCAGGGCTGGGGCGTGGAATACGACTACCACGAAGAGATCTACGAATCCGAACAGACCTCGTTCGTTGCCCGTGGCGAGATCCGTACTGCGGATGGCCGCGTACTGCAATTCGATCTCGCCCTGCACATGAGTCGCGAGTTCTATCAGCAGACCTCGGTTTCCTTCCGGGCGGGCGACGCCGTGCGCAAGGATCCGCTTGTCATCAACTTCGATGGCACGGCAGCCGAACTCAGCGACTTCAAGTTCGATTTCGATATCGACGCCGACGGCGAAGCCGACCGCATCGCGTTTGTGGGCGGAGCAAGCGGCTTTCTGGCCCTCGATCGCAATGGCAACGGGCGCATCGACGACGGCAGCGAACTGTTTGGCGCGCGCACCGGCAACGGCTTTGCGGAACTGGCCGCCTTCGACAGCGACGGCAATGGCTGGATCGACGAGAACGACGCCATCTTCGCGCAGCTGCGCATTTGGACCAAAGACGCAAGCGGTGCCGATCAGCTCAGCACGCTTGCCGAGCACGACATCGGTGCGTTGTACCTGGGCAGTGCTGCCACGCCTTTCGATCTGAAAGATGCACACAACCAGCAGCATGGCCAAATTCTGAGCAGCGGCGTATATTTGCGCGAAGATGGTCGCGCAGGCACCATTCAGCAGCTCGACCTGTTCGTCTGAGTCGCCGCCATGCTTACGCAAGTCGAAAAATTCCAGCATTTCGTGGCCCTGCATCAGGGCCCGGCTGCGTTCGTCATTCCGAATCCGTGGGACGCCGGCTCGGCACGCATTCTGGCCAGCATGGGGTTTCGCGCGCTTGCCACGACCAGCGCGGGCTTCGCCTTTTCCAAGGGCAAGCGCGATTCCTTCAACTGCCTCGATCGCGACGAGATGCTGGCCAATGCCGCCGAAATCGTCGCGGCCACCGATCTGCCGGTATCGGCCGATCTCGGTAACGGTTTCGGGCCTGAACCCGAAACCTGCGCGCAAACCATCCGTCTGGCCTATAGCCACGGTCTCGTGGGGGGGTCGATCGAAGATGCCAGTGGCAATGCTGACGCACCCATCTACGCGTTCGATCACGCTGTTGCACGGGTAAGGGCTGCGGCTGAAGCGGCGCAGGGCCTGCCCTTTCTGCTAACGGCGCGCGCCGAAAACTTCCTGAACGGCCGGCCCGATCTCGACGACACCTTACGCCGCCTGCAGGCGTATTCTGAAGCCGGGGCCCATGTGCTGTATGCTCCGGGCCTGCCCGATCTCGAAGCAATCAGAACCGTATGCAGTGCACTCGATAAACCCGTGAACGTGGTGATGGGCCTGCGTGGCCCGGTGTATTCCGTGGAAGAGCTCGCCGCTGCCGGAGTGCGGCGCATCAGTGTCGGCGGCTCACTGGCCCGTGCCGCGCTGGGGGCGCTGGTGCGCTCGGCGCAGGAAGTACGCGATACTGGCACGTTCAACTACGCCAATGATGCCCTGCCGGTTTCCCAGATTGCTGTGCTGATGCGGCACTAACGGTACGTTGAACGATCGGTTCGAATCGTTCAGGGCGCCTAATGGGTAAGGTGTTCGTAAAGAATTGCCGAACCGATGCCGATCAGGGCAATGCCGCCCAGTGCTTCGGCCCAGCGGCCGGCAACGTGGCCGATGATGCGCCCCAGCATTACCCCCAGCGTTACCATCAGCAAGGTGGCACAGCCGATTGCGGCGGCCGTGATCAGAATGTTGTTGTCGACGAAAGCCAGGCTCACGCCTACAGCCATGGCGTCGATACTGGTGGCAAAGCCCGTGGCGGCCAGCAGCCAGAAGGAATGCCGCGCCACGGGCGGCGGTTCTTCGTGACCATTGCGTATGCCCTTGGTGAGCATGACCAGGCCCAGAAACACCAGCAGGCAGAAGGCGATCCAGTGATCCCATTCCGCCACGAACTCGGCGGCCAGGGTGCCCAGCGCCCACCCCGCAAGCGGCGTGAGCGCCTCGATGACGCCAAAGATGATGCCCGTTCGAAGCGCCTCGGAAAACCGGGGCCGACGCAGGGCCATGCCCTTGCCCACGGCGGCTGCAAAGGCGTCGGTTGACATGGCAAAGGCAAGAAAAACAGTAGAGAATGAGTTCACGGCTGGGCAAATGGTGCGGGCATAACCGCAAAATTTTACTCCCGTACCACCGTGCATCGGCAAGGAACCCTGGCCGATCTAAGGGCATTCCGTTCGCAGCGGCCTTGCGGCGGCGTCTTGGCCGTGCAGATGCAGACGGCCGGCGGGGCGCTGATGTAAAGTTTGCGAAGTTGCACACACCATAAGAAGGAAAAAGGGGAGACGATGTCCGGTCTGGAATTCGACTATGTCATTGTGGGGGCGGGTACGGCAGGCTGCCTGCTGGCCAACCGGTTGAGCGCCGACCCTGGCCGGCGTGTGCTGTTGATCGAGGCAGGTGGAAAAGACAACTATCACTGGATCCACATCCCGGTGGGTTACCTGTACTGCATCGGCAACGCCCGTACCGACTGGCTGTTCAAGACCGAACCCGATCCCGGCCTGAACGGGCGGTCGTTGTTGTACCCCCGTGGCAAGACCCTGGGCGGTTGTTCCAGCATCAACGGCATGATCTACATGCGCGGTCAGGCGCGCGATTACGACCACTGGGCGAGCGTGGTAGGCGACGACGCATGGTCGTGGGAAAACTGCCTGAAAGACTTCAAGGCCCACGAAGATCACTACCGGCTCGACGGCCCGAACGGTCAGGGCCAGTTTGCCGATCCGCAAGCGCGCGAACGGTTTGCCGCGTTGCACGGCAATGGCGGCGAATGGCGGGTGGAAAAGCAGCGCCTGCGTTGGGACATTCTCGATGCCTTTGCCGAAGCCGCGAAGCAGGCCGGCATTCCCGCCAGCGACGACTTCAATTCGGGCGATAACGAAGGCGTTGGCTACTTCGAGGTGAACCAGAAACTTGGCTGGCGCTGGAACGCCGCCAAGGCGTTTTTGCGGCCGGCCTGTATGGCGCGCAACAACTTCACGCTCTGGACGCACGCCCAGACGCTGCGCCTGCAGATCGAGCGCCGGCCCGATGGCGGGCTCGTCTGCACCGGGGTGCGCGTGCGTCGCAACGGCCAGATTGTCGACGTGAAGGCGCACAAGGAAGTGGTGCTCAGCGCGGGCAGCATTGGTTCGCCGCAGCTGCTGCAGCTTTCGGGCATCGGCCCGGCCGATCTTTTGCAGCGCCACCAGATCCCGGTGCTCGCCGACATGCCGGGGGTGGGCGCGAATCTGCAAGACCACCTGCAGATTCGCAGCGTCTACAAGGTGCAGGGCGTCAAGACGCTGAACACGATTGCCGGCAACCGGTGGGGCAAGGCCATGATCGGGCTTGAATACGCATTGAAGCGCAGCGGGCCAATGAGCATGGCACCATCGCAGCTGGGGGCCTTCACGCGCAGCGACTCCACTCAGCCGTACGCCAACATCGAATACCACGTGCAGCCCCTCAGCCTGGAAGCCTTTGGCCAGCCGCTGCACCGGTTCAACGCGTTTACCGCCAGCGTGTGCAATCTCAATCCCACCAGCCGCGGTCATGTACAGATCAAGAGCGCCAACCCCGATGACGCGCCGGCCATCGCGCCCAATTACCTCAGCACCGAGGAAGACCGCAAGGTGGCGGCCGATTCGCTGCGCGTGACGCGCCGCATCGTCGCTCAACCCGCGCTGCAGCCGTATCAACCCGAAGAATACAAACCCGGCGTTCAATATCAGAGCGATGACGAGCTGGCGCGCCTGGCCGGTGATATCGCCACGACGATCTTCCATCCAGTGGGTACGGCGCGCATGGGCAAGGCCGGCGAGCCGGGAGCAGTGGTCGATTCGCGCCTGCGGGTGTTCGGCGTTGCCGGCCTGCGGGTGGTCGATGCCAGCATCATGCCCACCATTACCAGCGGCAATACGAACAGCCCGACACTCATGATCGCTGAAAAGGCAGCGCGGTGGATCGTTGCTGATTCCTGATTGCGGCCCCGGGCCGCACAGCCTATGATCGAAAGTCGCGACATGTATTGAAACAGCGGTGTATCTCTGCGCGACATGGGTTTCAAGAGGAATCGGTATGGACAAGGCGCGCGACGCGCTCATACAGGAAGCTCGTGAGCTTCTCGAAATCATGGAGCACACCCTCGCGCGTGTGGCGCAAGAGGGCGAGCACTCCGATTCCGTGAACGAGATCTTCCGCGTCGCGCATACCATCAAGGGGTCGGCCAGCCTGTTCTCATTCGAACGGCTCGTCAGCTTCACTCACCTGCTGGAAAGCATGCTCGAGCGCATTCGCAGCGAAAGCCTGGCGCTCGACACGCCCACTGTCGCGCTGCTGGTCGAGTGCGGCGACTACATCGCCGAACTGGTCGACGCCATTGCTGCCCAACGTGAACACACGGAACCCGACCCGGAAAAACGGGCGCGCCTGGAAGAAGCCATGGGCGCGATGCTGCAACGCAATGCGCCGGCGGCGGTGCGCGCGTTGTGGCAGAAGTCGTTGCGGCCATGCAGCAGATCACCCGACAAATCAGCATCATCGACGACATTGCCTACCAGACCAACCTGCTGGCGCTCAACGCCTCGATCGAGGCCGCGCGCGCCGGCGAGCACGGCCGTGGCTTTTCGGTGGTGGCGGCAGAAGTGCGCAAGCTGGCCGAGCGCAGTCAGCTGGCGGCCCAGGAGATCTCGGAGGTTGCATCGGGCAGCTTCACGCTTTCCGAGCAGGCGGGCGATCTGTTCGGCAAGATGATGCCCTCGATCGTGCGTACGGCCGATCTGGTGCAGGACATTGCGGCCAGTTCACGTGAACAGGCGTCGGCGCTCGCCGAGATTACCGCCGCCATGGGGCAACTGGCACAAAGTACGCACGTCAACGCGTCGACGGCCGAAGAGTTCAGTGCCACCGCCGAAGAGCTGAGTGCGCAGGCCATGCAGTTGCAGGAGATGATCCGCTACTTTCGCATCGAGCAATCCATGCTGCAGGCGCAGCCGCGGCAATCCGAAGAGTGGGTCATGCACGACACCGCGCGCAACGATGCGGCACCGGTATGGCAACGGTCACCCGAACGATCCGGGGGGCGGGCCGCCGCTACGGCGCCGCCGCGCGGGTCACCCGCCCCGGGGGCCGATACGTCGCCCGATGCACCGCCCGATGAAACACGCTTTGCACGATTCTGAGGTTCGCATCCATAGCATCCATACATAACAACGGAGACACCCGCATTGCCGCATCCCGACCCCGTCACCGCCATGACCGACCCGGCAGAGTCAGCGGGGCTGCCGCCCCTCTTTCAGCCGGAATACCTCACATTCCTGCTGGGGGGCGACGTGTACGCATTGCCGATTGAGGGCATACGTGAAGTGGTCGGCAGCCTGCCGATTACCGACGTGCCCGGCATGCCGCCATTCCTGCGTGGTGTCATGAACGTGCGGGGTGCGGTGATTCCGGTGCTCGATCTGCGCGCACGACTGGGGTACGAAACGGCACCGCTCACCCGCCGCAGCTGCGTGCTGGTGCATGAGCTCAGGCGTGATTCGGGCGACGTGCTGGTGGGCGTGCTGGTCGATGCCGTGCAGGCGGTGTTGAGTGCCGACGAATGTGATGTGGCTGCCGAGGTTGCGGAAGCGGGCAGCGTGCGTGCGCCGCTGCCGCCCGAATACGTCGAGCGCGCGCTGATGTTGGGCGGTGTGCGCACGTTGCTGCTCGACCGGGCGCTGCTTTTGTCGGTCGACGACCTCAAGCAGCGGATGCTGCAATGAATGCCCCCCATATTTTCCAACCCTTCGTGGTCAGCGACAGCGAACTCGCGCTGTTTCAGACGCTTTTCAAGCAGCAGATCGGCCTGCACCTGTCTGATGAAAAGAAGGCGCTGCTTGCAAGCCGGCTGGAGAGCCGGCTGATGGCGCTGGGCCTGAGCCGTTTCCATGATTACTATCGGTTCATCACGGGCCCCGGCGAGGCGGCGGCCGAAGAGCTGCAGCAGGCGATTGACCTCATCACCACGAACGAAACCTATTTCTTTCGTGAGCCGGCGCATTTCGAGTTTCTGAGCCAGAGCATCGTGCCGGCAACGCGAGCAGACGCGCCGTTCAGCGTATGGAGCGCGGCCAGTGCCAGCGGCGAAGAGGCATACAGCATCGCAATGGTGCTGCACGACACGCTGGGCGACGCCCCCTGGCGCGTGCTTGGCTCCGACGTCAGCCAGCGCGTATTGCGCAGCGCGCGGCGCGGCATGTACCCTCTTTCACGTTGCGAGCATATCCCGCAGCCCTACCTCAAACGCTACTGCCTGCGTGGCGTCGATGAATACACAGGGCAATTGCTGGTAGAGCGTTCGCTTCGTGAGCGGGTATCGTTCGTTTCAATGAATCTGACACGGCTTCCCGATACGCTGGGGCAGTTCGATGTCATATTTCTGCGCAATGTGATCATTTACTTTGATCTGCCCACCAAAATCCGGGTGCTGGAATCGGTGCTGCGCTACCTGCGCCCGGGCGGCTACCTTATAACGGGCCATTCCGAATCACTGCATGGCGTGTGCGTTCCGCTCGAAGCGGTGGCCTCGGCGATCTACAGGAAACCCGTGAACCCATGACGACACTCCATTCGCTTATGCCGTCGATTCCTGAATCCGTTCTGGTCATTGACGACAGTGCCGTGCAACGCCGCCATGCGGTCGATCTGTGCCGTGAAGCCGGCGTCGAGCATATTTACGAAGCCAGCAATGGCGCCGAAGCGCTCGATCTGCTGGCCACGCTGCCGGTGCTGCCGGCGGTGCTCATGGTCGACCTTGAAATGCCCGGAATGAATGGGGTGGAGCTCATTCAGAACCTGAAGAAGCGTCGCATACATGTGCCGGTGGTGCTCGCATCCAGTCGCGAAAGCCCGCTGATCAGTGCAGTGGAAACCATGACGCAATCGCTGGGCATGGAGGTGCTGGCAAGCCTGCAGAAGCCGCTGAATCTGCCCCAGGTGGCGTCGGCGCTGAGCGGGTTGAACAGAAAGCAGCCGGCCCCGGCTCCCGACCTCGCCAAATTCAGCCTGAACGATCTGCGCACGGCCATCCAGAACGGCGAGATACAGGCCCATTATCAGCCCAAGCTCGACGTTCGCACCGGCGTCATCAAGGGGGTCGAGGCCCTGGCCCGCTGGGTGCGGCCCGACGGCAGTGTGATCCCGCCGAACCGCTTCATTCCGGTGGCCGAGCAGTACGGCATGATCCACGACCTCACGCTGCGCATCGTCGAACAGGCCTGCGCCCAGGCCACGCAATGGAACAAGCGCGGTCTGCGGTTATCCATGGCCATCAACCTGTCGCCACAGCAGCTCGACTCCGATCAGTTTGTCGACGACATCACCAAGCTCATCGAGCGTCATGCGGTACGGGCCGACCAGATCGTCTGGGAAATCACCGAAAGCTCGGTCGTGGCCAATCTCGGCACCGCGCTGGGGGTGCTGGCACGCATGCGGCTCAAGGGCTTCGGCCTGTCCATCGACGACTACGGCACCGGTTTTTCGTCAATGCAGCAGCTGGCGCGCATTCCCTTCACCGAACTCAAGGTCGACCGCTCGTTCGTGCATGGGGCGGCCCAGCGCGAGCATCTGCGGGTCATTCTTCAGTCGGCACTCGAAATGGCCAATCGTCTGAATCTGGTTACCGTGGCCGAAGGCGTCGAGCACCTCGAAGACTGGCGGCTGTTGCAGGATTTCGGCTGCGTGCTGGGCCAGGGCTACCTCATCGCGCGGCCCATGCCCGGGCCCGATCTGCCCGACTGGCTGCGCAAGAACGCCCAGTATCTGCGCACGCTGCATTGCGAGCAAAGCAGGCTGGGTGCCGAGGCGAACGCTGCGAAAACCCGGTCGGGTAACGAGGCCCATTAAAACCCTTACCCAAGTGCCGGTATTGCCCTTACCGCCCATCGGGTCTTTAGAATAATAAAAGGAACGCGTCCTCGCGGGGCGCACCTTACAAGAACAGTCGCGCGTTCCCCATTCACGGGGAAAAAAACGCCTATGTCCGAGTTCATCGAGGCGCTGCATTTGGGCGCCATCTTCCAGATCATTCTTATCGACATTCTGCTGGGGGGCGACAACGCGGTCGTCATTGCGCTCGCCTGCCGCAATTTGCCCCATCGCCAGCGCATGAAGGGCATTCTGTGGGGTACGGCCGGCGCTATCCTGTTGCGCGTACTGCTCATCGCGTTCGCTCTGGTGCTGCTCGACATTCCCTTTCTGAAGGTGGTGGGCTGTGTGTTGCTGCTCTGGATCGGCATCAAGCTTCTGGCGCCCGAAGAAGATGAACACGGCAACATAACCGGTGGCACGTCGGTCATGTCGGCCATCAAAACCATCATCGTGGCCGATTTCGCCATGAGCCTCGACAACGTCATCGCCATTGCGGGCGCCGCACAGAACGCACACGCCGACCATCAGCTCTACTACGTCATCTTCGGGCTGTGCGTCAGTGTGCCCATCATCGTATGGGGCAGCACCCTGGTGCTCAAGCTCATCGACCGCTTTCCCCTCGTGGTTACGTTCGGGGCGGGGCTGCTGGGCTGGATCGCCGGCGGCATGTTCATTACCGACGTATTCCTGGTCGAACACCTGGGCGAACCGGCGGCCACAACCAAGCTGGCGGCCGAACTGGCTGGTGCAGTGCTCGTCATCGCGGCCGGCAAGTGGCTGGCTGCGCGCCGGCGCCGCCACCTGCGCATGAAGGCGGCGCAATCCTGAATCGGGTTCGCTGAATTTCTGGCGTTGAATGCGTCGCCTGCCAGAGTCAGGCCTTCATCAACATTGATCCATCTTAAGGATGTCGCCGGTCTGGCTTGCGCACAGTTAAAGGTATACCTAATATGCATCTTTGCTCGGCGGGCGTTCCCGTCGCAACGTTCTCGATAAAGGTTCAGAAGATGCAGGTCGGAATGATCAAACTCGCAGGTTTGCAGGGCAACCATTGCGCCGCCAAGGTGGCTGACGCGCTCAAGGCGGTCAACGGCGTCGACAGCGCCGAGGTGTCGTTTGAAAATGCCAAGGCGTCGGTCACGTTCAACGAGGAAGTGGTGTCACTGCAGCGCCTGAAGGTTGCCGTTGAAGAGGCCGGCTATGCCATCGCCAAGCCCGTGCACGGCGAAGATGGTGCGTGTTGCGGCGGCTGCGGCGGTTAAGCGCACAGCGGGCAGCGCAGGCCGGTGTAGGGCTGGGGCGCGCGTCTCTTGCGGCGGGTCTTCTTGCCCGTGGCGGCGGCCTCGTGCAGCTGCCAGTGTTGATGCGTCAGTTCCAGTACGTGGCGGGCCCGCTCCAGCATGGTGGCCGTGGCGGTGCTGATTGCAGTGGAATCAGGTCGTTGTGTTTGTCTCATGCCTCGCATTGTGCGGGTCTTGCATGACGTACGCATTACAGCGCTGCATCAATCGGCAAGCACATGAAACAGGCGGCCGGGCTCAGGGCTGCGTCATGCGCTGATTCCACATCGCCAGTGGCAGGGGCGAGCCCGTTTCCCACACCCGTTGCAGCGTCGCGCTCAGCGCGGCCATGTCACGTCGGGCCGGGCCACCCTGCCAGTACTCGGGTGTCACGGCCTGCCATTCGCCCGTGTGCGGGTCGCGTTCACCCACCAGGAAGCGGAATGAATAGTGCCCGGTGCCGATGCCCATGCGCAGGTCGGACACCACCAGCTTGCCGCCGATGTCGTCATAGCGCAGCCAGTCGCCCGTGAACCAGCGCAGGCCGTCGAGCCAGGTCTGGGGAGTCAGGGCCTCGCCCAATTCCGCGTTCGACGGGAAGGCGATGAATTCGGGTTCGCGCTCGTCGGGGTCGAGCATGCCCGTCACCGCTTCCACGTAGTTGCCGTCTTCCATGCGTGCCACCACGCGCCACAGCACGATATTGAACGGCTGGGGAACGGAAAACATGGCCACCGGCGTGCGGCCCTGCTGCGTCAGCATGGCGTGCACGCGCTGTTCGGCCCAATGTTTGGCGCCCAGTGATGCGAGCAGGTAGCTGGCGCCCACCACCAGCAGCCAGGCGAGGGCCCGGCATGTGGCAGGCCGCATTCCCATGACGAACCCGGCCACGACGCCGGCGAGCAGCGGCAGCGTATAGAAGGGGTCGATGATGAATACGCTCGACCAGCTCGCCGGCGTGGGCCGTAGCGGCCACCACAGCTGGGTACCGTAGCTGGTGAAGGCATCGAGAATGGGGTGCGTGATCAGAATCAGCCAGAGCGTCAGCGTGAGCCGGCCGTAATCGTTGCCGTCTTTGTGCAGGCGAAAGCGCCGGGCCAGCCATGCGAGCAACAGGGCAAATGCCGTGAGTACGAACAGTGAATGCGAGAATCCCCTGTGGTTGATCATCTGTGCCAGCGGGTTGCCATAGTCGATCACGACATCCAGGTCGGGAAGCGTGGCGAGCACCGCACCGGCCACGAGCGCCTTGCGCCCGTATCGGCGCCCCATCATGGCTCCTGCTATGCCCGCACCGAGTACGGCTTGAGTCACCGAGTCCATACTAAAATGTGGCTCCTTTTGCTGACAGGTTTTCCCATGGCTGATTTTCTGGTTGCCGCACTATACAAGTTCGTTCATCTGCCCGACTTCCGCGCACTGCGCGCCCCGCTGCTCGAGTTTTGCGAAAAGCAGGGGGTGAAGGGCACGCTTCTGCTTGCCGAAGAAGGCATCAACGGTACCATTGCCGGAAGCGAGGCGGGCATACGTGCGGTGCTGCAGCGCCTGCGCGATGAGCCGGGGCTGGCAGACCTTTCGCACAAGGAATCTTGGGCGCCGCGTATGCCTTTTTACCGCATGAAGGTGAAGCTCAAGCGCGAAATCGTCACCATGGGCATTCCCAATGTGCAGGCAGCCACCATGGCGGGCATCTACGTGAAACCCGAAGACTGGAATTCGTTGATTTCCGACCCGGACGTCGTGCTGGTCGACACCCGCAACGACTACGAATACCGCATTGGCACGTTCGAAGGCGCCATCAACCCCGAAACCCGCAGTTTCACTGAGTTTCCCGGCTGGGTCGAAGCCCAGCGCAAGGAAGGCGGCGTGCTGCACGGCAAGCGCAAGGTGGCCATGTTCTGCACGGGTGGCATTCGCTGCGAGAAATCCACGGCCTACATGCGCACGCTGGGCTACGACGAGGTCTATCACCTGGAAGGTGGCATTCTCAAGTATCTGGAAACGGTACCGGAAGACGGCAGCCTGTGGCGCGGCGACTGCTTCGTGTTCGATGAGCGCGTCTCGGTACGTCATGGCCTGAAGCCGGGCAACTATGAGTTCTGCCGCGCCTGCCGCGAGCCGCTCAGCCCCGAAGACAAGGCGGCCGGCCATTACATCGAAGGGGTGAGCTGCATTCACTGCCACGACAAGCATACGCCCGAACAGAAGCAGCGTTTTGCCGAACGGCAGCGCCAGGTGGAACTGGCGCGGGCACGCGCCGAGCGCCACATCGGCGAGCGGGTTGAGCTGAAAAAGCAGGCAAAGGCCCGGGCGCTGGCCGAGGCCAAGGCACGCCGCGAGGCCAGGCTGGCGGCGCGTCGCGCTGCCGCAGCGGCGGCTGCAGCAGCGTCGGGGCATGCCGAAGGCGGGCCCGTCTAACGTTCCATGCCGGGCACCACGGCATTGAAGCCGCAGTCGACGTGCGTGATTTCGCCGGTGATGCCGGCAGCCAGGTCAGACAGCAGGAAGGCCGCCGTGTTGCCCACGTCTTCGATTGTGACGTTGCGGCGCAATGGGGCGTGCTGCTCGACAAACTTGAAAATGAGTGTGAAGTCTTTGATGCCGCTGGCGGCCAGGGTCTTGATGGGGCCGGCCGAAATGCCGTTGGCCCGGATGCCGCGCGGGCCAAGGGCTGCGGCGAGGTAACGCACGCTGGCCTCCAGCGACGCTTTGGCCAGGCCCATCATGTTGTAGTGGGGCACGACGCGTTCGGCACCCAGGTAGGTGAGCGTCAGCACCGAGCTGTTGCGACCTTCCAGCAGGGGCAGCGCAGCCTTGGTCATGGCCGGAAAGCTGTACGCCGAGATGTCGTGGGCAACTCGGTAGTTTTCGCGGGTCATGCCATGCAGCACGTCGCCTTCGAGCGCTTCGCGCGGCGAAAAGCCGATGGCGTGCACCAGGCCGTCGAGGCCGTCCCATTTTTCGCCAATCGACTTGAAGGTCTGTTCGATCTGCGCGTCTTCCGACACATCGCACGACAACACGATATTGCTGCCGAATTCCTGGGCGAATTCTTCGACCCGTTCCTTGAAGCGGTCGCCGGCGTAGGTGAAGGCCAGCTCAGCGCCTTCGCGGTGGCAGGCTTGTGCAATGCCGTAGGCAATCGATCGGGTGGAAATCAGCCCTGTGATCAGAATGCGCTTGCCTTGTAGGAAACCCATTTTTGAATGATCCTTTGTTATATCAACTGGTATGAAAATGTTCAGCCGCGAATATTGGAGCCCGGAATCCGCAGACGCTTGCCGACGGCCAGCTTGTTGCCCTTGAGATTATTCAGCTTGCGCAGTGTGTCTACTGTAGTGTTATAGCGCCGGGCGAGTGAATACAGGGTGTCACCGCGTTTCACGGTGTGCGTGACCGACGCGGTGTCGCGTCGCAGTACACGAATATCGCGTTGCGGGCCCGTACCGGCGCCCCGGTTGCGGGCAGCCGGGGCAGCGTCTGCACTGGCGGAACCGGTATCGAGTGAAACCGGGCGGATGCCGCCGCGCACACTGCCCGAAGCGGCCGCCGCTGGGGCCGGCACGGCTGTGGCCACGACCGTGGGTTCTGCGGCCGCGGGGGCGGGCGTCTGTCGCGCCGGCGTTGCCCGCACGGGTGTCTGGGGTTTGGGCGCAGCCGTCACCAGCAGCGTGGTGGGTCGGCGGGCCTTAGTCTGGCGCTTGCTGATGCCGTTCACGGCGCGCAATTGTTCCACCGGCATGCCGAACTTGCGGGCAATGGTGGTGAACGATTCGCCCTGCTTGCTGCGGTAGGTTGTCCAGGAACTGAGCCGCCCCTTGTAGGCCTGCAGATTGGCCATGAAGATGTCTGCCTTGTCAGCCGGCAGAAGAATTACCTGCTCCGGTTCAACCTTGATGACGGGGCGGTTGTGGGCCGGGTTCAGTTCACGGAACTCATCGACCGTCATTTCCGCCAGTTCCGCGGCCACCTCGACGTCGATGTCGCGCTGCTTGCGAATGGTGGTGAAGTAGGGGGTGTTGCTGATGGGCGGCAGGGTGATGCCGTACTTGGAAGGGTTCGCAACGATATTCTTTATGGCCTGCAGCTTGGGCACGTAATTGCGCGTTTCTTCGGGCATGGGCAGCGACTGATAATCCAGCGGCAGCCCCTTCTTTTCGTTGCGTTCCAACGCGCGTCGTACCGCGCCTTCGCCCCAGTTGTACGAAGCCAGCGCCAGATACCAGTCGCCCTGGAACTCGTACAGATACGACAGATAATCGAGTGCGGCGCTGGTCGAGGCGATGGGATCGCGGCGCATGTCGCGCCACCAGTCCTGTTCGAGCTTGTAGTGCCGCCCCGTGCTGGGTATGAACTGCCATAACCCCGATGCCTGCGAGCGCGACAGGGCGGTGGGGTTGTAGGCGCTTTCCACGAACGGCAGCAGAGCCAGTTCGCTGGGCATGCCGCGCCGGTCGAGCTCGTCGACAATGTGATACAGGTACTTGCTGGCCCGCTGGCTCATCACGTAAAGCGATTCGGGGCGGGCGGCGTAGTATTGGGTCCAGTAGTCGACCAGTTCGCTGCGCAGGTTGGGCACGGCAAAGCCGCGGCGGATCCGGTCCCACATGTCGCGTGGCGGGTGGGTCAGATCGATGGTGCGCGACGTGTCTGCGGCCGTCAGGCCCGTGTTCCGCGCGTGGCGATCGGGCTGCGTTGCGCAGCCGGCCAGCACCAGCACGATCGACACGATGAATAGCCGCAGACAGTTCATGAGAGCATTGCTAAAAGTTGTTTTTCCATTCACGCAGGCTGGCAAAGACGTCGACTTCCGAGGCGAGCGGCTGCCCGGCATGGCGCGCGGCACTTTGCGCCACGGCCGGCTGCGCCGTGCGCAGGAAAGGGTTGGTGGCCCGTTCGAGTGCCAGCGTGGACGGCAGCGTGGGCAGACCTTTCTCGCGCAGGGCCGAGTCGTTCTTCCAGCGTTCCTGCAAGCTTGCGTTATCGGGCTCGACCGCCAGCGCCCAGCGCAGGTTCGAAAGCGTGTATTCGTGTGCACAGCAGACGAGCGTGTCGTCGGGCAATGCCGCGAACTTGCCAAGCGAAGCGAGCATTTGTGCGGGCGTACCTTCGAACAGGCGCCCGCAGCCGGCTGCAAACAGCGTGTCGCCACAGAACAGCATGGGTGCGCCGTTGTGTGGCCGGCCGTAATATGCAATGTGCCCGGCCGTGTGGCCCGGCACGTCGAGCACGTTCAGGGTCAAGCCAAAATCGGGCAATTGTACCGTATCGCCTTCCGACAGGCGGTGGTGGCATACTGGCAGGCGCTCGGTGGCCGGGCCGTACACCGGAGCGCCACTCGCCTCGTGCAGGGCAAGGGCGCCACCCACGTGATCGCCATGATGGTGGGTCAGTAAAATGGCCTGAAGAGTCAGGCCATGCTGTTCGAGATGGCGTTGCACGACGGTATGTTCGCCAGGGTCTATGATGACCGCGTTGCTGCCTTGCTGAAGCAGCCAGATGTAGTTGTCGGAAAGAGCGGGCAGGGGAATGAGCTGGCTGGTTACCATGGAATGGAGCATGAACGGGTGGAACAACCGTTGATTCTTGAGCTGGAGGAATGGCTGGACACGCCGCAAGGCCGCTATGTGGCGGCCTGGGAAACGGCTCAATTCAGCGGCATGGTGGCCAATGCGTTCGGGTATCATGCCATACAAATCGGCCTGCCGCACTGGAACCTGCTGCAAGCCAATCGCATCCCCTACAAGGCCTGCACGTCCATCGTCCAAACGCCCGAACCGCCACATGCCCTGGTGGTGGCCGAACCCGAGAACCTGCCCTTCGATTCACAAAGCATCGATCTGCTCATTCTGCCGCACGGGCTCGAATGTGCGTCCAATCCGCACCAGGTGCTGCGCGAGATCGAGCGGGTGCTGGTGCCCGAAGGCCGGGTGGTGATTTCGGGGTTCAATCCCTGGAGCCTGTGGGGCGCGCGCGGGCGCCTGCCCGGTCTCGACCCGCTGGTGCCCGTGCCCTCGCCACTGCAGGTGTCGCTGCCGCGGCTCAAAGACTGGTTCAAGCTGCTGTCGTTCGAGCTCGACCGGGGCCGCTTTGGCTGTTATGCCGTGCCCAGCTTCAGCGAAGCCTGGCTGGCGCGCTGGGCGTTCATGGAAAAGGCGGGCGACCGCTGGTGGCCGGTGTGTGGCGCCGTATACGTGGTGTCGGCCGTCAAGCGCGTGGCCGGCCCGCGGCTGGTGGGCCCGGCATGGAAGCGTTCGCGGCGTGCACGCCGCATGGCGGCCGTGGCCACGGGTCGCCAGTTCAACACGAGTCAAAGAGAAATCGGGAAATGAGCAGCAAGGTAGTGGAAATCTGGACCGACGGCGCCTGCAAGGGCAATCCGGGCCCGGGCGGTTGGGGTGCGCTGTTGCGCCAGGGTCGCCACGAAAAAGAACTGTGTGGCGGCGAAGCCGCAACCACGAACAACCGCATGGAACTGACTGCCGTGATCGAGGCGCTCAGGGCGCTCAAACGGCCCTGCCATGTGGTGGTGCATACCGACTCGCAGTATGTTCAGAAGGGCATGAGCGAATGGCTGCCCAACTGGAAGCGCCGCGGCTGGCGCACGGCCGACAAAAAGCCGGTGCGCAACGCCGAGCTGTGGCAGGCACTCGATGAACTGGTGGGCGTTCACCAGGTTGAATGGCGCTGGGTGCGCGGGCATGCCGGCGACCCGGGCAATGAGCGCGCCGACGCCCTGGCCAACCAGGGCGTGGCAAAGGCTGCGAAGCACACTGAAATAAGTATGTAATTTCGGGTTACGCATCGCAAACCTTCAATGCTACAGTCATTGACCACCCAAAATTTCCAGCGAAGTTCATTCAATGAAGTCAAAGGCGGCAGTCTTGCTCTTGTTGGTTGTGGGCGCGGGTCTGGGCGCCTGGGGCGCGCATTGGTGGCTGCAGCGCGACAGCGGTAACGCGGTTGCGGCAGCCCCCCAGCCGGCGCCTCAAACGCAGGCGGCCCCTGCGCGGGTGAAGGTCGAAGCCGCCGTCGTGCAGCGTGTGAAGCTCGAGCGCACCGTTTCGGCCGTGGGCACCCTGCGTTCGCAGGATTCGGTGGTGTTGCGCCCCGAAATCAGCGGGCGCATTGCCGAAATCAACTTTGCCGAAGGCGGCAAGGTGGAAAAGGGCCATGTGCTGGTACGGCTTGACGACAGCGTGGCGCGCGCCAAGCTGCAACAGGCCCGCGCCAACCTGCAGCTGGCCGGCAGCCAGCACCGCCGTTCCGTTCAGCTCACCAAGCAGGGCTTCGTCAGCCGCCAGGCGCACGACGAGTCGGCCAGCAACCTTGCAGTTCAACAGGCGGCCGTGGCGCTGGCCGAGGCCGAGCTTGAAAAAACCGCCATTCGGGCACCCTTCGACGGGCTGGTGGGCCTGCGCACCGTTTCTGTGGGCGATTACGTGGGGCCGGGTACCGACCTCGTGCCCATCGAAGCCATCGACCCCCTGAACGTCGACTTTCGCATTCCCGAACAGTTTCTCAGTGCCGTATCGGTGGGTGCACGTCTGGTGGTAACCTTCGACGCCATTGCGGGCCTCGAGCGCGAGGGCAGCGTCGGCGCCATCAGCCCTCAAATCGACGTTGGCGGGCGTTCGCTGCTGCTGCGTGCCCACGTGCCGAACCCCGACGGCGTGCTGCGCCCCGGCCTGTTCGCCCGGGTACGGCTCGAGCTGGCGGAAACCATGGGGCTCATCGTGCCGGAAAGTGCCCTGGCGCCCTCCGGCGATGCACAATACGTGTATAAGGTGGAAGAAGGCGTGGTCAGGCGCGTGATGGTCGAACTCGGGCAGCGTCTGGGCGCCCATGTCGAAATCGTTTCGGGGCTTGCCGAAGGCGATCAGGTGGTGGTGTCGGGGCTGCAGAAAGTGCGCGACGGCAGCCTGGTCGAGATTCTGCCGTCGCCGGGCGGTGCCGCGTTACCGGGCCCGGGAGCCTGAGACGTGATTCTTCCACAGTGAGGCCGCCATGCAGCTGCCGCAAATATGCATACGACGCCCGGTGTTCGCATCGGTGCTGTCGCTCATCATCATTCTCATCGGCCTGATCTCGTACGACCGGCTTACGGTGCGCGAATACCCCGCCATCGACGAACCGGTCGTTTCGGTGCGTACCGAGTACAAGGGTGCCTCGCCCGAAGTGATCGAGTCACAGGTCACCAAGCCGCTGGAAGACCAGCTGTCGGGTATCGAAGGAGTTGACGTCATGACCTCGCGCAGCCGCAGCGAGGTCAGCTACATCAACGTCAAGTTCCATATCTCGCGCGACCCCGACGCCGCAGCTGCCGAAGTGCGTGACAAGGTCTCGCGCGCCCGGCGTTTTCTGCCGGATGAGGTGGAAGAGCCCGTCATCAGCAAGGTGGAAGCCGACTCGACCCCGATCGTGTATGTGGGGGTGATCACCGGCAACCTGTCGCAGATGGAGGCCTCCGACTACATCAACCGCTATATCAAGACGCGCCTGTCCGTGTTGCCCGGTGCGGCCGAAGTGCGGGTGTTCGGTGAACGCCTGCCGGCCATGCGCATCTACGTCGACCGCCACAAGCTGGCGGGCTATGGCCTGATCGTGCAGGACGTGGAAAACGCCCTGCGACAGCAGAACGTGCTGATACCGGCCGGGCGCATCGAGTCACAAGACCGCGAATTTTCTGTGGTTTCCACCACCGACCTGCAAACGGTCGAGCAGTTCGAAAACATTGTGGTGGCCACGGTTAACGGTTACCCGGTACGCATGCGCGAGGTGGCCGAAGTGCGCGTGGCGCCGGCCGACGAACGGGTGTCGGCGCGTTTCAACGGCCAGCCCAGCCTCACCATCGGCATCACCAAGCAATCCACCGCCAACCCGCTCGACCTGTCACGCGAGGTGCGTCGCGAGATCGAGCTCATCAACGAGAACCTGCCCGAAGGCATGTCGCTGCAGGTGGCCTACGACAGCTCGGTCTTCATTCAGCGCTCGATCGATTCGGTGTACGCCACCGTGCTGGAAGCCATCGTGCTGGTGGTGCTGGTGATCTTCTTCTTCCTGCGCAGTGTGCGCGCCAGTCTCATTCCCATCGTCACCATACCGGTGTCGCTCATCGGCGCCTTCGGGCTCATGTACCTGTTTGGCTTTTCCATCAACACGCTCACGCTGCTGGCCATGGTGCTGGCCATCGGCCTGGTGGTTGACGACGCCATCGTGGTGCTGGAAAACGTTTACCGGCACATGGAAGAAGGCAAGAGCCGGCTTGAGGCGGCGCTGCTGGGTTCCAAGGAAATTGCCTTCGCCGTGGTGGCCATGACCCTGACGCTGGTCACGGTGTACGCGCCGCTTGCTTTTGCCACCGGGCGTACAGGAAGGCTGTTCATCGAGTTTGCCCTGGCGCTGGCCGGCGCGGTGCTGGTGTCGGGCTTCGTTGCGCTTACGCTCACGCCCATGATGTGTTCGGTGCTGCTCAAGCATCAGAGCGGGCACGGCCGCATCTACGTGTTCATCGAGAACCTGCTTGAGGCCCTCACGCGCGGCTACCGCCGTGCGCTCGGTGTGGCGCTGCGGCATCGCCTGATGGTCGTGCTGGTGGGGCTGGCCGTGGCGGCGTGCAGCGGCGTGCTCTTCAAGGTGGTGAAAAGCGAACTTGCACCACTGGAAGACCGCGGCGTGGTGTTTGGCGTGGTCACGGCACCCGAAGGCGCAACGCTGGAAGCCACGCAGCGCAGTCTGTTGCAGATCGAGGCGCTGTACGACGATATTCCCGAAAAGGGTGGGGTGCAGACGATCGTGGGCTTCCCCACGGTGACCGACGGCTTCGCAATTCTTCGGCTCAAACCCTGGGAAGAGCGCGACCGCAGCCAACAGGACATTGCCGCGTCGCTGCAGCCGCACTTTGCGGCCGTGCCCGGTGTGCGGGCCTTCCCCAGCAACCCGCCGTCATTCGGGCAGCGGGCCACCTCCAAACCCATCAACTTCGTGGTCATGAGCCAGGCTTCGTACCCGGAAATGGCCGCCATGGTGCAGCTGCTGATGGACAGGCTGGCCGATTACCCCGGTCTGCAGAACCTCGACACCGACCTGCGACTGAACACGCCTGAACTGAAGGTACGTGTGAACCGCGACAAGCTGGCCGACGTGGGCATCGATGTGGGCGAAGTGGGGCGCACACTGGAAACCATGCTGGGCGGGCGCAAGGTCACGCGTTTCCGCGACAGTGGCGAACAGTACGACGTCATTGTTCAGGTCAAGCGCCAGGATCGCGCCACGCCGTCGGACATCAACGATATCTACGTGCGTACGCGTGACGGCAGCATGGTGCAGCTGGTGAACTTCGTTGAGGTCGAAGAATCAGTGGCGCCGCAATCACTGAACCACTTCAACCGCCTGCGTGCGGTGAAGATCGAGGCAGCCATTGCGCCGGGCTACGCCATGGGCGAGGTACTGGAACACATGAACCAGGTCGCGCGCGAGCTGCTGCCGCCCACCGTGCAGACCGATCTCGACGGCCAGTCGCGCGAGTTCCGCGACGCTTCGGGCAACATCTACCTGGTGTTCATGATGGCGCTGGCCTTCATTTACCTGGTGCTCGCTGCGCAGTTCGAAAGCTGGCGCAGCCCGCTCATCATCATGCTGTCGGTGCCGCTGTCGATGACGGGTGCGCTGCTAGCACTGTGGCTCACCGGCGGTACACTGTCGATCTACAGCCAGATCGGGCTGATCACGCTGGTGGGGCTGATCACCAAGCACGGCATTCTGATCGTGGAGTTCACCAACCAGCTGCGCGACGAGGGCCACGCCATGCTCGATGCCGTGGTTGAAGCCAGCGTGATGCGCCTGCGCCCCATTCTCATGACCACGGGCGCCATGGTGCTGGGTGTGCTGCCGCTTGCGTACGCCACGGGTGCGGGCGCCGAATCGCGCCAGCAGATCGGTGCGGTGCTGGTGGGCGGCCTGACCTTGGGCACGGTGCTGACGCTATTCGTGGTTCCGGTGGCTTATACGTTGATCGCCGGCAGGCGCAAGAAGATCATCACGGCCGCCGAGGCCGAGATTCTTACGGGCGAATACGGCGTAAGCTCCACAGGGGGCAACGTGGCGGCAGCCCCCCGCGCGCCCCACGATACACATTGACGGAAAGGAATACAGATTCATGCGGCAGATCGTTCTTGATACCGAAACCACCGGCCTGGATCCGGCACAAGGGCATCGTATCGTCGAGCTCGCCTGCGTCGAGCTGATGAACCGCACGATTACCGGCAATCATCTGCACCTGTACGTGAACCCCGATCGCGACAGCGACCCGGAGGCGCTGGAGGTGCACGGCCTCACCACCGAGTTTCTGTCGGGGTTTCCGCGATTCGAAGAGGTGGCCCAACAGTTCGTAGACTTCATCCGCGGCAGCGAGCTGATCATTCACAACGCGGCGTTCGACACGCGCTTCCTGAACGCCGAGCTGGCGCGCATTGGCCTGCCGCCCGTCGAATCGCTGTGCGAAAAGATCACTGACTCGCTGCTGTATGCGCGCGAGCTGCATCCAGGCAAGCGCAATTCGCTTGACGCGCTGTGTGACCGTTACGGCATTTCCAACGCCCATCGCACCCTGCACGGGGCGCTGCTCGACTCTGAGCTGCTGGCCGATGTGTGGCTGGCCATGACCCGCGGGCAGGATGCCCTGCTCATGGATTTCGAGGAAGACTCGTCGGCGCAGGCGGTGGCGAATGGCGCAGGGCAGGCGCGGGTCGACGTCAGCGTGCTGCGCGTGGTGCAACCTTCGGCTGAAGAGCTGGCGGCGCACGAAGAATACCTGGCGCTGCTCGACAAGGCCGTGAAGGGCGAGAGCGTGTGGCGGCGGTATGAACCGGTGAAGGCGGAGGCCGAGGCGTAGGGCCGGGGTTGCCTTGCGGGACGCCTGATTTTTTGTATAATGCCTGTCTTCTCATCTGTAGCGGCATGCCTTGAACCGCCCGGGTTCTGCTTTAAGGGTATTGCGCAACGCTAGCAGCATGGGCGGTTAGCTCAGTGGTAGAGCACTGCCTTCACACGGCAGGGGTCACTGGTTCGAACCCAGTACCGCCCACCATCAGAATACCCCTTATAAATCAATATTTCGCGAAGCATCACGTGCCGGTCGTTCGGGCTGCGTCTTGACGCGCACCGGGTAGCAGATACCCAAGGAAACCGCCAACTCGGACAGCCGTTTGTCCAGAGTCCAGCCGACCAGACACGGCATCCGGTGTTTGTCAACAATGATGTCCGTTTTCTTCATGCCGCGTGACTCAATTCTTTAGGTGCTGCGACATGCTCTTTC
>JAUZQE010000059.1 GCA_030733815.1 Yanghanlia caeni | reverse complement strand
CCTCCCTGCTCATCCCCACGCTCTGACGCATCACTTCCTCTCGAATACTGGATGGGAGGCGGTCATTTCATTCTCCTCGGGCTCAGTGGTGTTGAGGGTTATTCGTTGACGGGTAGTCCGGGTGTGCGCAGGTGCCAGTCGGTCTGCGCCTGGTAGGCCGCGCCGGCGCGCAGCACGGTCACGTCCTGCCAGGGGGCCGCTTCGAACATCAGGCCAATCGGCATGCCATCCGGCGAAAAGCCGCAGGGCACCGACAGGCCGGGCAAGTTGCCGAAGGCACCGGCGTAGGTGTTGCGGGTGGCGGCGCGGGTCGCTTCGAACAGGCTGCGGTCGTCGGCAATGGTGGGCGCGGTGGTGGGCGAGGTGGGGCTCAGCAGCACGTCCACTTCGCTGAACACCTTCTGCAGCGTGCGGTGCCAGGCTTCGCGCTCGCGCATCGCGCGCGCATAGTCGCGGCCCGTGTAGGCCAGGCCCATGCGCATGCGCTCGAGCGTGTGCGGATGCCATTGCGGGCCGCCCGCTTCCAGGCGTTCTTCGTGCACGGCGCAGGCGTCGCTGTAGATGATGGTGGTGGCGTGCGTATGGGCGTCTTCCGCCCCCGGAACACGCACGTCGATGAAGCGCGCGCCCAGTTTTTCCAGCACCCGCATGGCTTCTTCCACGGCCTTGCCCACGGCGGCGTCGACGTTCTCGAAGTAATGGTTCGTGGGGATGCCGATGCGCATGCCCTCGATCGATTCACCCAGGCGCGGCAGGAAGTTCTCCAGCGGCTGGTCGGCGCTGATCGGGTCGGCCGGGTCGTAGCCGGCCATCACCGCAAACAGGCGGGCGACTTCATTCACGGAACGGGCCATGGGGCCGATCGTGTCGTGCGTGGGGCTTACCGGCATGCAGCCGTGGTTCGACACGCGGCCGGTGGTGGGGCGCAGACCGGTAATGCCGTTGAAGGCGGCCGGCAGGCGAACCGAACCGCCCGTATCGGTGCCCAGCGCCATGGGGGCCATGCCCGCCGCGACGGCCGCGCCCGAGCCGCCGCTCGAGCCGCCGGGAATCCGTTCCAGGTTCCAGGGGTTGCGCCCCTGGCCGATGACCGGATTGTTGGTACGAATGCCGAAGGCGAATTCGTGCAGCGACACCTTGCCCAGAATGATCGCGCCCGCCGCCCGCAGGCGGCGCACCACCGTAGCGTCATGCTGGGGAACGTGATCGGTGAAGAAGCCGGACGCATAGGTGGTGCGAAGGCCGGCCGTATCGATGTTGTCTTTCACGAGCACGGGCACGCCGTGCAGCAGGCCGGTGGCACGCCCTTCGCCCGCAAGGCGGTCGGCCTGAACCGCAGCCTTGCGTGCACCCTCGGCGTCCAGCGTGATCACCACGTTGATATGGGGGTTCCACTTGCGTGCATTGTCGAGGCACAGTTCTACGGACGCTACGGCTGAGCCCCCGCAATCATTGATTTTCATCGGTCTCTCGCTCCGTTGGTGGCCTGATTCAGGCCGGTGTTTCAGGGGTTGAACCCGTGTCAAAACCGCCTTGTGTACTGCCTTATATTTGTGCGTACAAAGAGGCTAGCAGATTGAGTTTGGCCGGACAATATAAAAATCGCAGATGCGGGGCTTAACTAGTGTAATCCCTAGTGAATCTGAATGAACGGTGTTTAATTATGTGCGGTCAATGAGGGGTGCATTGCCGGGCGGCGATGGCCGTCGAGGGATCTACATGGCCGGGAAGCCCGCCTGCGGGCGGGTGGCGGGTGAACGATTCCGGGAATTCAGCGTTGCGGCACGCCCAGCTTGTATTCCAGGTGCTGCCGTACGGTCGGCCATTCCGCCGCCACGATGCTGTAGACGCAGGTGTCGCGCAGCGCGCCGTTGGGCGTGCGCTGGTGGCAGCGCAGAATGCCGTCGAGCTTGGCGCCCAGCCGCTCGATGGCGCGGCGGCTCTGGTGGTTGAAGAAGTGGGTGCGGAATTCCACCGCCAGGCAGCCCAGCCGATCGAACGCATGGCTCAGCAGAAGCAGCTTGGCTTCCGTATTGAGCGGCGAGCGCTGCACGCTGCGTGCATACCAGGTCGAGCCGATCTCCACCCGCGGGCCGGCCAGGTCGATGTTCATGTAGGTGGTCATGCCCACGATCCGTCCGCTTGCGGGGTCGATCACGGTGAAGGGCAACATGCTGCCCGCCGCCTGCAGACCAAGGCGGCGTTCGATTTCCGCAGCCATGCCCTCGGGCCGCGGAATGCTGGTGTACCAGAGGTTCCACAGCTCGCCGTCCTTCACCGCTGCAATCAATCCTTCTTCGTGCGCTCTGCTTAACGGCTGCAATTCAACGTATTTACCGGTAAGGGTGACGGGTTCCAGCGGTGCAAGAGAAGTCATGTTTGGTGCTCGCGAGGGTTTACGGGAATGGCCAGGGTCCAGTGCAACGGCCACATATTCTAAGTCCGACACGGCGCATTCAAAGCGTTTCCAGTGTGCGTCAAAGCGCTTCCAGTGTGCGCATCAGCACCTTTACCTTGTCCAGCGATTCCTGATATTCCGATTCCCAGTGTGAATCCATCACGATGCCGCCGCCGCCCCAGCAGTGAATGCGCCCGTCGCGTGCGAGCAGGCTGCGGATCATGATCGAGCTGTCCATCTGCCCGCGCACGTCGATATACAGCAGCGAGCCGCAATACACGCTGCGCGCATGGTGCTCGAGTTCGTCGATGATCTGCATGGCGCGCAGCTTGGGCGCGCCGGTAATCGACCCCCCGGGAAAGCTGGCGGCAAGCAGGTCGAAGGCATCCAGCCCTTGGGCCAGTTCCGCCGTAACACTGCTCACCAGGTGGTGCACGTTCGGGTAGCTTTCCAGGCTGAAAAGTTCCGGCACGCGCACGGTGCCGATGCGGGCGACCCGCCCGATATCGTTGCGCAGCAGGTCGACGATCATCAGGTTCTCGGCGCGATCCTTCGTGCTTTCCTGCAGCGTTCGTGCCTCGCGTTCATCGGCTTGCAGCGTTGCCCCGCGTGGGCGAGTGCCCTTGATAGGCCGGGCTTCGATCTGCCGGTCGTTCAGGCGCAGAAAGCGTTCGGGCGACAGGCTCAGAATGGCGTCGTCGCCGCCCAGACTCACATACCCGGCAAAGGGTGTGGGGCAGGCCGCACGCAGGGCCACGTATGCCGCCCAGGGATCGCCGCGGTAGCCCGCCTGAAACCGCTGCGCGAAATTCACCTGATAGCAGTCGCCCGCCTGAATGTACTGGTGAACGCGGGCGATGGCCTGCCGGTATGCGGCGCGCGGCATGTCCGGTGCGAAGGGGGAAGTAAGCTGAAAGTGCCGGGCGGTGCGTTCCGGTGCACTGGGCTCGATGTGCCCGACGGGCTGCGGGTGCTCCACGGGTGGCAGGTGCCTAACGGGTGGCGGTGTCGCGCGGTTGAGCGTCGCGACAATCCGCCGCCGCTTCGATTCCGGGCACCGCGGGTGGAACAGAACCAGCGTGGTGTGCAGCGTGTGGTCGCTGATGAGCGCCCAGTCGTACACCCCGAATCGCGCGTCGGCCGTGCCCGTTGCGTCGCCACTGGGCGGCGACGCACTCAACCGGTCTTCGAGCCGGCGCCCGAAATCGTACGCCAGATAGCCGATCAGGCCGCCCACGAAGGGCAGGTCGTGCTGTCCTTCCAACCTCGCGGGCCCCAGTGCCTGCACGCTGCGCCGCAGCCGGCCAAGAAAGGATGCACCACTTTCACCGGCGGCGGGTTCCAGCGTTTCCACCGGCCATGCACTGACGATGTCGTAACGACCCCGGGCGGCCGTGGGCCGACCGCTGTCGAGCAGTACGGCGCCCGGCTCACCGCAAACGTGCCGGAAATAATGGGCCGGGTCAGCGTGATAAGGAAGTGCGACAACCGTACACGGGTCGCCCACGCCGGCTTGCCGGTGGCGCTGTGTGGCCATGGACACGGGCACGGCTCATTCCCCCCTGACGACCTTGTCTTGCCCCAGCACCAGCTTCACGCGCTCACGGCCGGGCGAGACGTCGTGCTTGCGCAGCACTGCGTCCACGGCCGCCAGCATGGCATCGCGGCATTCCGCGTCGTACGCAAAATTGCTGACCCAGTACTTCACGCTGTACGTGATGCCTTCCGGCCCGAAATGCGTGGCCCGGATGATGGGTTTCTGTGTCTCGACCATGCCTGGTGTCTGCTGTGCGAGCGTGGCCGCCTCCTGCAGCAGCAACCTGGCCTGTTCTGCCGAAACAGCATGGCCCAGCGTGATCTCGATGCCCGCCTGATACTGCTTGCGCGGCGCGCTGTAATTGGTGAGCATCTGCCGCGAAATCTGGCTGTTGGGCAGAATCATGTAGGTGTCGTCGGCGGTAAGTATGCGGGTGGTGCGCCAGCCGATCTCCGTGACGCGGCCCGTGGTCTTCGTGTCGAACTCCACCCAGTCGCCGATGCGAAACGGCGCTTCCAGCCCCAGGGCAATGCCGGCCAGCACGTCGGCCAGCACGTTGCGAATGGCAAAGCCCAGAATGGCGATGACCAGGCCCGAACTGGCCAGAACGCCGCCCGACGATTTGCCGATCAGCAGGCCGATGGCCAGCATGGTGGCAATAGTGAACAGCGTGACTGACACCAGCTCGCTCAGCAGCTTCGGCGGTTTGCGCCGCCCCTTTGTACGGCCCTGCCGGATCAGCACGGCGCGGAACGAGCGCGCCAGCAGCCACCCCGAGGCATAGAACAGCGTAATGGCGGCAATGGTGTGCAGGCTGTCGAGTTCGATGGCGGGGATGTGTTCGTGGATGCGCGTGTGGAACATGTAAAACAGCGCCGATGCCACCACGGCGATCACCGGCCAGGGCAGGGGCGCCGTGCGCATGCCGGCTTCGAGTTCGGGCTGACGTTTCTTTGTGTTGGGTGCTTTCATGTATGTGGGCGTTCGCAGGGCGGATTCATCGCGGCTGCCTGTGATGATATGCTTTTTCCATGGTCTTCAAACGCCTGCTACGCCACCCGCGGTCGCTGATTGCCGCCGGCCTTCTTGCTGCAGCCGGCGTGACAGGTTACGCCCAGCTCGATACCTGGCAGCGCGAACGCATTTTTTCGGTGGAAGACACTCAGCGCTGGTGGCGCGAAGCGCCCGAGGGCACCGAAATCTTCGACCTCGAGCTGAACAACGGCCACACGGTGCGTGCCTGGTATTGGCAGCAGCCGGCAACCGACGCGCCCGCCGTGCTGTATCTGCACGGTTCGCGCTGGAACCTGAACGGCAGCGTGTTCCGCATGCAAGGCTGGATCGACATGGGGTTTTCGGTGCTGGCGATCGATTACCGGGGCTTTGGCGAATCCACTCGGTTACTGCCATCGGAGCGCAGCGTGTACGAAGACGCCGTGGCCGCCCTGCACGAACTGGCACGCCGTCAGCCCGATCCGGCGCGCCGCTTCATCTTCGGCCACAGCCTGGGCGGGGCCATTGCCATCGATCTGGCTGCCCGGGCCTCTGACGTCGCCGTGGCGGGCATTATCGTCGAATCGAGCTTCACCAGCATCCGCGGCATGCTTTCCACGCTGGAATGGGGCGATTTTCCCGGTGTGGGCCTGTTTGTCACCCAGTCGTTTGCATCTGAACACAAGCTGGCGGCGGTCACGCAGCCGCTGCTCATTCTGCATGGCACGGGCGACCGCGTCGTGCCCCACACCATGAGCGACCAGCTCTACGCCGCTGCGGTCAGTGTGCCGCCGGGCATGAAGCGCCTCGTCAAGATCGAGGGCGCGTCACATTCGGGCTCAGTGCGCCGGCCCGAGTATGAGGAGGCGGTGCGGAGGTTCGTAGAGCGTGTGCGGCGGTAAACCGCTACATGCCCAGATAGGCGGCGCGCACCTGGTCGTTGGCCGCCAGTTCAGCGCCGGTGCCCGTCAGCGTGATCGTGCCGGTTTCCAGCACGTAGGCGCGATCGCAGACTGCCAACGCGCCAAAGGCATTCTGCTCCACCAGCAGAATGGTCATGCCTTGGGCCTTCAGGTTGCGCACCACATTGAAGATCTCTTCCACCAGAATCGGGGCGAGGCCCATGGAAGGCTCATCGAGCAGCAGCAACTTGGGCCGGCCCATGAGCGCGCGACCGATCGCCAACATCTGTTGCTGGCCGCCGGAAAGCGAGCCCGCAGGAAGCAGGCGTTTCTCCTTGAGCACCGGGAAGAGGTCGTACACCTTCTCCATGTCGGCCAGAATCTCGTTGTCCTTACGGGTGTAGGCGCCGAGTCGAAGATTGTCTTCAATGCTCATCGGGCCAAACACCATGCGCCCCTCCGGGCATTGGCAGATTCCGCGGACGACGCGCTGGTCGGGCCGCAGCCGGCTGATGTTCTGCCCCTCGAACTCAATGGTGCCGGCGGTCATGGGCTGAACGCCCGACACCGTGCGCAGGAAGGTGGTCTTGCCCGCGCCGTTGGCACCGATCAGGGCGACAACTTCGCCCCGGCCAACCTGCAGGCTGATTCCCTTGAGCGCCTTGATTCGCCCGTAGGCGCTTTCCATGCCGGTAACGCTCAGCAGCGGCGTGGCGTTCGCCGCGGCCTGCGTGGCGGCGGCAGAGTGATGAGCCGTTTCGATCATGCCTGGGCTCCCAGATATGCAGCAATGACTTGGGGGTGGTGGCGGACTTCGTCGGCGGTGCCCTCGGTGAGCGTTTTGCCCGACTCCATGACCAGAATGCGGTCAGAGAGCCGCATGACCATCTTCATGTCATGTTCCACCAGTACCACTGTGATGCCGGAATCGCGTACCTGACGGATGACGTCTGCGATCTCGTCGGTTTCGTTGGGGTTCAGACCGGCCGCGGGTTCGTCCAGAAAGAGAATCGTGGGCTTCATAGCCAGCGCGCGGGCAATCTCCAGCCGCTTCAGCACGCCGTACGAGAGGCTGTCGGCGTGCGATTGAATGTAGTTGCCCAGGCCCACCGATTCCATGAGCGCCGCCGCTTCCTCGGCCATGCGGCGGTCGCCGTTGCGAATGGAAGGCAGGCGCAGCGCGGCCTTGATCAGATTGCGGTCGAGGTGCAGGTGGGCACCCACCATCACGTTCTCGATCGCAGACATGTTCATGCAGATCTGCAGGTTCTGGAACGTGCGCGCAACGCCCTTGGTGGCCAGTTCCGATGGCGGCAGGCCATGCACGGGCTTGCCGTTCAGAAGCACGCTGCCGGTGTCTGCGGTGTACACCCCGGTGATCAGGTTGAACAGCGTGGTCTTGCCCGCGCCGTTGGGGCCGATGACCGAGAAGATATGCCCTTCCTGAACATTGAAACTGACGCCCTGCACGGCCTGAACGCCGCCGAACGACTTGGAGATATTGGATGCTTCGAGCAGGATCATGTTCAGTGCCCCTTCTTGAACCGGTTCGCGAGCGTGGGAACGATGCCCTTGGGTACGAAGATCATGCAGCTGACCAGAATCACACCGTAGGCCACGGTTTCCCAGCCTTCGAAGTTGGCGAGCGCCTGGGGCAGGGCGGTCAGCAGCACTGCGCCCACCACCGAGCCATACACCGACGCCACGCCGCCGACCACGACCATGGTGAGCAGTTCGATTGAGTGCGGGAAGTCGGACACACTGGGTGTGATGAAGCCGATGTAGTGGGCCGTGATGCTGCCCATGAGGCTGGCGAATACGGCCGACATCACGAAGATCAGCGCCTTGTAGCGTTCCACCTTCACGCCCGCCACCTGGGCGGCGACCTCGGATCCGTGCAAGGCGCGCAATGCCCGGCCGAAGGGGGAGCGGATCAGGTTCAGCGACGCCCAGATGCTGAAGCACAGCAGCACCGCGACGATCCAGTACCAGGCCTGCAGGCTTGTGATCTCGGTGCCCATGATGCTCATGGGCAGCACCGGCATGCCATCCGGGCCGCCGGTGTACTGCGATTCGTTGCGCAGCACGATGTTGATGATGATGCCCAGGCCCAGGGTGGCCATGGCCAGGTAATGCCCCTTGAGGCGCAGGATCGGCCCCGCCACGGCTGCAGCGAGCAGACCCGTGCCGGCCGCGGCGGCAAACATGGCCAGCAGCGGCGGCCAGCCGAAATGCATGGGCAGGATCGCCGACGCGAACGCACCCAGGCCCACAAAGCCGGCGTGCCCAAGACTGATCTGGCCCGCGTAACCGATCAGCAGGTTCAGGCCCAGCACGATGACCGCATTGATGATCATCCGGATCGCCAGGTCAACGTAGTAGCTGTTTGGCAGCAGGTACGGCAGGACGGCCAGAATGACCGCAATAAGCAGGAGTCCGGCGTAGGAATTCGTTCTGGTGGTCATACTCTGTCCGTCGTCTTTGCGCCCATCAGCCCGTTGGGCATGAAAAACAGGATGAAGAGAATAAGAATGAAGGGAATTGCGTCTTTGTAGGCCGACGAAAGGTAGCCGGCGGCGGTTGACTCGATGAGCCCGACCAGCAGGCCGCCGATCACGGCGCCCAGGCCATTGCCCATGCCGCCCAGCACGGCTGCTACGAAGCCCTTGAGACCCAGCATGATGCCGGCGTCGAAGCTTGTCATGGTGATCGGAGTGACCAGCACGCCCCCGAATGCGCCGATGGCTGCGGCCAGCGCGAAGCTCATCATGAGCACCCAGTTGGTGTTGATGCCGACCAGCTCAGAGGCCACGCGGTTGTAGGCGGTGGCGAGCATTGCCTTGCCGGAAATCGTGCGGGTGAAGAAGTACCAGAGCAGCAGTACCGTGACGGCGGTGCCGCCGAATACCCAGAGGCTCTGCGTTGGCAGGGTGGCGCCCAGCACGCGCAGGGGTGCCTCACCCGAGAAGGCTGGAATCGTGTGGGTGCCTTTGCCCAGCGTGACCTGGACGAGGCCGCGGATGATGAGCGAGACACCGAGCGTGATGATGATCAGGGTGATGGTGTCGGCACCTTTCACCGGCTCGATGGCGAGCTTTTCCATGAGGATGCCGACCAGCGCCGGAATGATGATCGCGAGCATGATCGCCCACACCGGCGGGATCCCGGAATGGATGAACAGTGCCGACAGCATGCCGCCCAGCATGACGAATTCGCCCTGTGCGAAGTTGATCACGTGGCTGGCGTTGTAGACGAGCGTGAAGCCGAGCGCCACGAGCGCGTACACCGCGCCGACGGTGAGGCCGGAGATGAGGAATTGCAATAAGGTCGAAAGCATGCGGGGCTCCGCCGGAGAAACCAGAACAGCGCCCCGCCGCAGGCCCGCAGGTTTGCAGGCGCGCGGCAGGGCCATTTACATCTTTATTTCGCTTCTACCCACTTGCCGTCTTTGACCTGCAGCAGGCGCAGCGACTCAACGGCCAGGCCCATGTGGTCGGTCGGGCTCATGTTGATCTCGCCGCCCGTGCCGATGTAGCCCTTGGTGGCTTCGATTTCATCGCGAACCTTGGCCTTGTCGGTCGTGCCGGCGCGCTTGATCGCGTCGATCACGATGAAGAAGTTGTCATGAGCCTGCCCGCCGAACATGGAAACGTCTTCCTTGAAGCGGGTCGTGTATTCCTGGGTGTAGGCGTCCACCACGGGCTTTTGCGGGTCGTCCGCAGCCAGCGATTCGCCGATCATGAGTGCCGGCGCCAGCGCGTATGCGCCTTCGGCGTCAGCGCCTGCCAGGCGGATGAACTCGTCAGAGCCCACGCCATGCGCGTGGTACAGCGGCAGGTCCAGACCCAGCTGGCGGAAGTTCTTGGTCAGAATGGCGGGGCCCTGGCCAAAACCGAACACAAACACGGCCTGAACGTCCGGATTGTTGCGGATGTTGGTCAGCTGCGGCGTCATGTCGGTGTCCTTCGGCCCGTAGGTTTCCTGGGCAACGATCTGGATTCCGTACTTCGCGGCGACTTCCTCAGACTGCTTCTTGCCCGATTGGCCGAAACCGCTCGTCTCGGAAATGAGAGCGATCTTCTGGATGCCGCGCTTTTGCATGTCCATGAACACGCGCTCCGCCGCCTGGCGGTCGGTAGTCGATGCCTTGAAGACCCACTTCTTGACCGGATCGATCACCACAACCGCACCGGCCAGCGACATGAACGGGACACCCGCGCGCTCAACGAGCGGCACCATCGACATGGTGGAACCCGTGGTCGTGCCGCCCACGATGAAATCGACCTTGTCGTCGTCGATCAGGCGGCGTGTGAAGCCGTTTGCCTTGGCGGCATCGCTGCCGTCGTCGTAGTGATACAGGCGCAGGGGGCGACCGAGCACGCCGCCTTCAGCGTTCAGCTTGTCGACATACAGCTGCAACGTCTGCAGTTCCGGTGTGCCCAGATATGCGGCAGCGCCTGTCACGGAAAGTACGCTTCCGACCTTGATCGGTTCGGGGTTCGCAACAGCAGTGCCCATGATTGCCGTACCCAACAGGGCAGTGGAGACGAGCTTGATTATCCGTTTCATTATTTCCACCTCAGGGAAGTTTTCTGATCAGTTATGTGACATGGCGGCACCCGCACTGGTTCACGCGTCAACTATAGAAGGGCGAAACTTTGCAGTCTGTATCTCCCTATACTGTTTTGGCTTAACAGGCCGTTGAAAAAATGTACATCAACGCAACGCCATCAGCATGCACATCGGTTTTCAGCCGACTTGAGAGCCCATT
>JAUZQE010000058.1 GCA_030733815.1 Yanghanlia caeni | reverse complement strand
TCGACCGCTTCATCTTGTAGAACTCCTCAATGAGAAAATTCTACTTCTGAACGCACCGCTTTTGCGGGGGGATTACCCGAGGATGCCCTACAACAATGACCGAAACCAGGGATTACACCTATATAACAGGGCTCTGGGTTCACGGTTATTATATGAACGTCAATAGAATAATTATTTTGTATTCATTTATGTAAACAATAAATCGGCTAGCCTGAACCAAGCCGACACTGCAATTTCAACTTTCGGAAGATAAACCCATGTCGATAGACCGAAATGATGTGCACAGAATCTTGAAGTTGGTGGATGAAACAGAACGTTTTGCCGAAGTTGACATTGAGCTGGACGGCTTGCGCCTGCGCATTGTCAGGCAAGCAGGGTCTGCGCAAGCCACAGAATCCACGGTTGCTCCCCCGGCACGGCTACCCAACGATAATCCATCGAATACGCCTGCTCAGCCAACCGCTTCCACGCCATCCACCACCGCACGCCCGGCCGCCGCGCCCATAGAAACATCAGAGAACATCCACGTCATCAAAGCGCCTTTGCTTGGCACCTTCTACCGCTCCCCCGCTCCGGGCGAAAAACCTTTTGTTGAAGTCGGGCAACGCGTCAAAGCGGATGACACCCTTTGCATTATCGAAGTGATGAAACTGTTCAACTCCCTTGAAGCGGGGGTGGAAGGCATCGTCAAGGAAATCCGGGCCAATGATTCGGATCTGGTGGAATTCGGGCAGGCGCTGTTTCTGATACAGGTTGATTGACGTGGAAATGTTCACCCGGATTCTCGTCGCCAACCGAGGGGAAATCGCCGTCCGCATTATCCGGGCGTGTCATGAGCTTGGGGTCGAAGCGGTGGTCGCCGTATCCGAAGCCGACAAGGACAGCCTGGCCGCCACCCTGGCCGACAGAGTCGTTTGCATCGGCCCGTCACGCGCAACCGACAGCTATCTTCGACCGGACACGCTCGTGATGGCAGCGCTGGGAACCGGCTGCCAGGCCATCCACCCAGGCTATGGCTTTCTTGCCGAAAGCGCCACGTTAGCCAATCTGTGCCAAGAAGCCGGCCTGAAATTCATTGGCCCGTCGGCGAAAACCATCGAATCGATGGGCAGCAAAATCACCGCTGTCAGCATTGCCAAGGCCGCAGGCGTGGCCGGCGTCCCGGGCTCCGGCAAACTGAACGGGGCGGATGAGGCAAGAGCCATCGCCAAGAAAATCGGTTATCCCGTACTGCTCAAGGCATCAGCCGGCGGCGGCGGACGCGGCATGCGGATCGTAAAAAGCGCCGCTGAGATGTCGACCGCAATGAGCGCGGCGGCCGCAGAGGCTCAGGCGGCGTTCGGCGATTCGACGCTCTACATGGAAAAATTCATCCGACATGCCCGGCACATTGAGGTGCAGGTGCTGGGCGACACGCAGGGCCATATCATTCATCTGGGCGAGCGGGATTGCTCCACCCAACGCCGACACCAGAAGCTGATCGAAGAATCCCCATCTCCAGTCATCCACCCTGACTTGAGAAACCGACTGGGTGAGGCGGCAGTCAAGCTTGCCCGTCAAGTCGATTATCAAGGGGCAGGCACCGTAGAGTTCCTCTTTGATGCGAACACGCAGAATTTTTATTTCCTGGAAATGAACACTCGCATTCAAGTCGAGCACCCGGTAACGGAAATGGTGACCGGCAGTGATCTGGTCGCAGAGCAAATACGCATTGCGGCGGGCTATCCGCTTTCCTTGCGCCAGGCAGACATCGTCCTGGATGGACACGCCATCGAATGCCGCATCAATGCCGAAGACCCTGACAACGCCTTCATGCCCATGCCCGGTGTGATCACCCGATGGGACCCGCCTTCGGGAGAGGCGATTCGCTTGGACTCACATTGCTACACGGGCTATCGGATCCCCCCCTTCTACGACTCTTTGTTGGGGAAGCTGATTGTTCATGGCAGCAGTCGTCAGGAAGCCATCCGGCTCATGAGCGACGCGTTGGCGAGATTCGAAATCGAAGGTGTACCCAGCACGATTCCGTTTCATATTCGCGCCCTTCAACACGAAGATTTCACGACTGGAAATGTAACCACTCGATGGGTCGAGGAGACACTACTCAATGGCAACTGACAAGACGGACAAAAGCGTTCTATTCGTAGATACGACTCTGCGTGATGCCCACCAGTGCCTCTGGGCCACCCGCATGACAACAGCCATGATGCTGCCAATCTGCGAGCAGCTCAATCGCGGGGGATATGCCGCCATCGATTTGATGGGCATGGTGCAATTCGACGTCTGCGTCCGCTATCTGCGCGAAGATCCCTGGGAACGAATCCGCCGGATTCGCGAGCTTGTGACAGAAGCGCCGCTGAAAGCCTACATGCGCTCAAAAAGCCTGATTGGATTCGACGTATTGCCGGATGATGTCAATGCGCTCTGGGTGGAAAGGCTGGTCGCTAACGGCATTGGCATGGTCGCCGCCTTCGACGCGCTGGCTGATCTCGACAATATCGTGCCCAATCTCCTGCTCGCGAAGCGTCTGGGTGCCAAAACCTGCGGCGCCCTCGTATTCTGCGAAAGCCCTATCCACACCGATGCGTTCTATTCGGGCAAGGCGAAAGAACTGGTTGAACGCGCGGAAGTCGACTGGCTGATGGTGAAGGATTCCGGCGGCCTGCTCACCGTCGATCGTATCCGCACCTTGATTCCCGAGCTGCGAAAAGTGATCGGAAACACGCCGATTGAACTGCACAGTCACTGCATGACCGGGATGGCCCCGCTGGTCTACCTTGAAGCCGTCAAGCTGGGGGTGAAGATACTGGACACGTCCATAGACCCCTTGAGCAACGGCCCCGCCCAGCCCTCTACCCAGACCATGATCCGGAATCTGCAATCGATGGGTTACGACACCTTCATTGATCAGCAGATTGTTGATGAAATCAGCAGTCACTGGCACACCGTCGCCGAACAGGAGGGCTTGCCCAAAGGGGTGCCCATGGCCTACGACGCTTTCCACTACGAGCACCAGATGCCCGGCGGAATGCTGACCAACCTGAAGGCTCAGCTGGATGCCAGCGGCTTGGCTGACAAGTACGACGAAGTCCTGCATGAATGCGCCCAGATTCGCCAGGAACTCGCCTGGCCGATCATGGTCACCCCATTTGCCCAATTGGTCGGGACCCAAGCCGTCATGAATATCGTCCACGGTGAACGCTACCGTGTCGTGCCCGACGAGGTAAAGAAATACGCTCTGGGTTATTACGGCAAGCTGCCTGCGCCGGTCGATCCCGACATACTGGATCGTATCGTTCGCAACGGCTCCGACCGGATCAAACTGGACCCGCCCGAGCAGCCCCCCATGGTGAACACCCTGCGTAAGAAATATCCATCTGCCACCGATGATGAGCGCCTGCTGAGATTCTGCTTGGCTGGACGAGAAGTCGACCTGATACGGGAAGCCGGCCCAATGCGAACAGATATATCCATCTACCGCCCCTTGCCGCAACTGCTAAAGGAACTTTCCACCCGCCGCAACTGGAACTCCATCCATATCACGGGCAAGGGTTTGAACATCACGCTGAAAGAGAATCCGGGATCCGTCCAGGACAACGGCGCCTCTCTGACCTCTGCGTAAACAGGAGGACCTGGAATGACGAAACTCGATGATTCCGCTAACCGGGCAATGCAAGACGACATCAGCGCAGAAAGCGTGCGCCGTCTCTGTGACCTGAGTGGAAAAACAGCCTACATAACGGGTGGCGGCGGAGGTCTGGGCAGCGCCATCGCCTGGGGTTTCGCTCATGCGGGCGCAGATATTGTCCTGTTGGACAAGCAGGCGGAAGCCATAGAAGAACTAGCGGGTTTGATGTCCACCCAGACCCGCCGGAAGGTCATTGCGCTTCCTGTCGACATTGCTCAGGAGGAATCTGTGGAAGCGGCGTTGCAGACCGCAAGACAGGCGGTGGGAGAATGCGATGTCCTCGTCAATGGCGCAGGTCACAACATCCGCAAGCCCCTGGTCGACTTCAGCGTCGATGAATTCAATTCTCTGTATGCCGTTCACGTACAGGGGGCCTTTCTGACATGCAGAACCGTCGGTGCGAGGATGCGTGAACGACGTAGCGGGTCCATCATCAATATCACCTCGATTACCGCCCATGTGGGAATCGAAAACGTTTCCGCGTATGCCAGCGCGAAGGGCGCCCTGCTTCAGATGACGAAGACTCTGGCTCTGGAAATGGCCCCGTGGAATGTACGCGTGAATGCGATTTCGCCAGGTTATATCGAAACCCCTCTGACCTTGCAACATGCGCCAGAGGTCAGAGAACGCGTCGCTCGGGACACACCCATGGGACGCATGGGTCGCCCCTCCGAAATCATCGGTCCTGCGCTGTTCCTTGCCTCGGAAAGCGCCTCTTTCGTGACAGGCGCTTCGCTAGTGGTCGACGGCGGCTGGACGGCTGTGTAGTTGATCGCAACCCATCACTGCGTAAAGGCTTCAAATGATCAATAAATTCGTTTCGTCTCTTCAGGAAGCAGTTCAAGGTATTCATGATGGCGCCACCATCATGATCAGCGGTTTCGGCACAGCAGGGATTCCGGCTGAGCTCATCGACGCCCTCATTGAACAGCAAGCCCGCGAACTCACCGTGATCAGCAACAACGCCGGGAACGCTGAATATGGTCTGGGCGCCCTGCTGAAAGAGCGGCGTGTCAGAAAAATGATCTGCTCCTTCCCACGCCAGGTTGATTCCTATGTCTTTGACGAGCTGTACCGCAGCGGAAAGATCGAACTCGAGTTGGTTCCACAAGGGACGATGGCAGAACGGATCCGGGCGGCAGCAGCTGGGATCGGTGCGTTTTTCACGCCGACCGCCTACGGCACCGAACTGGCTGAAAACAAAGAAACCCGCACGATCGATGGCCGGAACTACGTCCTCGAACACGCGCTGCACGCGGACTTCGCGTTGGTAAAAGCGTGGCGGGCGGACCGCTGGGGCAACCTGACCTACCGGATGACTGCGAGAAACTTCGGTCCTGTCATGGCCAGCGCCGCCAAGACGACCATCGTCCAGGTGGATGACACGGTTGAGCTCGGTGACCTTGACCCGGAATGCATTGTCACGCCAGGCATCTACGTTGACCGTGTCGTGAAGGTCAAACAGCAAGCGACACCCAAATCGAATTAAGGGGGAAACATGTTCAAGAAACGCACACGCGAGGAAATCGCCCAACGGCTGGCTCAGGACATTCCTGACGGCGCCTACGTCAATCTTGGAATTGGTCTTCCCACGTTAGTGGCGAATTACCTGCCTGAAGACCGTGAGATTGTCCTTCAGAGCGAGAACGGAATTCTTGGCATGGGCCCGAAGGCCCCCGAAGGGGAAGAAGACTACGATCTGATCAACGCCGGCAAGCAGCCGGTAACCAAGCTGCCAGGCACGGCATTCTTCCATCATGCGGATTCATTCGCCATGATGCGAGGCGGCCATCTGGACATCTGCGTTCTCGGCGCCTTCCAGGTCTCTCAAAAAGGCGATCTGGCCAACTGGCGGACTGCCGATCCCGACGCCATTCCCGCCATTGGTGGGGCAATGGATCTTGCCATCGGCGCCAAGCAGGTTTTCATCATGATGACCCATTGCGCCTCATCGGGGGAAAGCAAGATCGTTGAACAATGTACCTATCCCTTGACCGGCATCGCGTGCGTCTCAAGAATCTACACCGACCTGGCCGTGATCGACGTCACCCCCGATGGCCTGGTGGCAACCGACTGGGTGGACGGTCTCAGTTTTGAAGAACTGTGCCAATACACCGCAGCCCCTCTCAAGCGAGGCGTTTATGCTTAACGATGTCTTCATCTGTGATGGGGTCCGTACCCCGATTGGCCGCTACGGAGGCTCGCTGGCCAGCATCCGGGCCGATGACCTGGCAGCCCTCCCCTTGCAAGCACTCATCGAACGCAACCCGAAACTTGACCTGGAGGCCGTTGACGACGTCATCTACGGCTGCGTCAATCAAGCGGGGGAAGACAACCGGAACGTGGCAAGAATGGCATTGCTGCTGGCGGGGATTCCCGCCAACGTTCCCGGGTCAACCGTCAATCGCCTGTGCGCATCAGGGCTGGATGCCATCGGCATTGCTGCCAGGGCGATTCATAGTGGCGAAATGGACCTGGTCATCGCCGGCGGGGTAGAAAGTATGTCCCGATCGCCCTTCATCATTCCCAAGGCGGATACCGGATATGACCGTACTCTGGAGATGCACGATTCAACGCTTGGCTGGCGCTTCGTCAACCCCAGGATGCGGGACCTTTATGGGGTGGACACGATGCCGGAAACGGCCGAGAACGTCGCTGCGGAAAACCGCATCTCACGGGCTGACCAGGACGCGTTTGCCCTGCGTAGCCAGACGCGTACCGCGCGTGCGATAGAGTCGGGCTTTTTTGACAAGGAAATCATTCCTGTCACCCTGCCACAGAAAAAAGGCCCGCCCCTGATTTTCAACCAAGATGAACACCCGCGTCCCGCCACCACAGCGGATCAGCTAGCCAGACTCAAACCCATCACCCATCCAAATGGGACAATCACAGCGGGCAACTCGTCTGGTGTCAATGATGGCGCAGCCGCACTGATCCTGGCATCCGCCGCAGCCGTCCAGAAACACGGACTGACGCCGCGTGCCCGCATTACTTCGGTCGCTGCAGCTGGCGTGCCGCCCCGGGTGATGGGCATCGGCCCAGTCCCTTCCACTCAAAGATTGCTGACACAGGCTGACCTGAGCATCAGCGATATTGACGTAATCGAGCTAAACGAAGCCTTCGCCGGACAAGCCCTCGCGGTGCTGCGACAACTCGGTTTGCCGGATGATGCCGAGCACGTCAACCCCAACGGTGGCGCGATCGCGCTGGGGCACCCCACCGGCATGTCGGGCATTCGCCTTGTCCTGACCGCAATCAATCACATGGAGAACACCGCCCTGCGACGCGCCATCGCTACCATGTGTGCGGGGGTCGGCCAAGGTGTATCCGTGTTGGTCGAACGCATTTGAATATATCCAGAACCCGTCATGAAGAAAGATTTTGAAAACGTCCTCAGCGTGACAACACCTTCCACCGAGAAGACAGAACCAGCCAGCGCCAAACCTGGAAAAAAGGCCTCTCCCCGATCGGCGAACCGCGCAGCAGAAGTGCTGGATGCCCTGCGCCGGCGGATTTCCCGTTACGAGGTCACGCCCGGCTCAAACCTGAGAGAGCAGGAACTCGCTCAGGAGTTCGGTGTCCCCCGCACACTGATACGCGAAGTGTTTTCAGCTCTTGAACAGCGAGGTCTGATTCGTCGCGTCCCCAATCATGGCGCCATCGTCGCTCGCCTTGAAGTGTCCCAGATGTTCCAGATTTACGATATTCGCGAGGTCATCGAAGCTCTGACGGTGCGGCTCGCCACACTGAATGCCGACCCCGACTCATGGCAGCCGATGCTGGAATATTTCGAAGGCCCAATGAAGCAATACGTGGCGGATGAAAACTATGACGCCTACCTAGCCGGGTACGAGGATTTCCGTTTGAAAATCCTCGCAGCGGCTGACAACCCAGCCCTGACCGAAACGGTTGAAAACTACTGGGACAAGACCAGAGTGCTGGTGGGAAGACTCGTGATTCTTCCTGGCCGTGCCCTGCAGGGGCTGGGGGAACACACAGAGGTGCTCCGCGCCATGAGAAACAACGACGCCTACAAAGCCGAGGAACTGCGACGCGAATCAATGCGTAATTCCAAGGCAGCATTGGTCAAATTTCATAAGTACCTTGTTCTATAGCAACCCGTTGTAAATCCCAGGAAGGAGGAGATCTCGTAACGCCCTAAAGATATTCGTAGCAACCTTGAAAAGCTACGAGTCTGATCCACAGACTCAAACCTTAACCACCATCAAAGTGGAAAAAGGAGACAGAAAATGAAAACCCACCCAATGGGAATGAATCCGATAAAACTGATTTTGTTCATCGTGACACTATTTTTTGCCAGTATGGCAAACAGTCAGTCACTGACAAAGATAAAAATGTCGTACTTCCCGGCGCTCGTCGATACCCCTTCATTCGTTGCAAAAGCTGAAGGATTCTTCGAAAAAAACGGCCTTGATGTTGAGCTCATCGCTTTCACCAACGGGCCTGCACTTTTGAGCTCACTCCTGAGCGGCTCCACCCAGTTCATTGATGGCGGCGGCGCCCTGATCACCTTCCCTCAAGTGGCGAAAGGCCACAATATCCGCGGCATTGCGAACTTCTGGTCCGAGAACTTCTATATGCTCATCGCCAAGAGCGATATCCCGGTCCCCAATAAAGGCAAGCCCTACCCTACCCCCTTGCTGGACCTCAAAGGCAAGCGTATCGGTGTGACAGCCCTTGGCGCCCAAACAGCCGCCATGGTTGAAAACATGATTCGCGATGCGGGACTGACCCCCGGGGAGGACATCACCATTGTGCCGGCGGGCGCCGTGAACACGGCAATATCCGCGCTGGCCACCAATAATATCGACGCCTATCTTGCTTATCAGCCGATCAACCAACTACTCGACCTGAACTACCCAGGCTCGTATCAGATCATCTTCAACGCACAGGATTTCCCCGAATCGCTGCGCATCAATCTGTTCAATCACCTGGCCAGCACCGAGGAATACATCACAAAGAACCCTGAGATCGCTCAAGCCATGTGCAAATCGATCCAGCAGGCCCTGCAATGGATTCAGCAGCCGGAAAACTTCGACCGTACTGTCGAAATTCTGGAAGCCGCGCTGCCTGGCAACCCCCCGGGCGTCATGGCCGCCGCCTTGAAGGAAGCCATGCCTGCCATGATGGGTAACGGGGAAACGCTGGGGCAGATCACGCCAACTGCGGTGGAAAACGCCAACAAGCTTCTGCTGGGTCTGAACTACATCTCAGAAGAAGTCTCGCCAGACACCTACATCCACTCTGCATGTAACAGCTGAAGCAGGAAGCCATAAAGACTCAACCTGGAGCCTTCGATCAACATGTCCAATCTGAAGATACTCGAAGACCATCCTCGAAACCTCCCCAAGGCGGGCGGAGTAGATATGCTTGCAGAAAACGTTTCCACTGAAACAAAGATACACGTCGATAAGGTCAGCCAGCGGTTCGGTCAGACTGAAGTGCTTCGAGACGTAAACCTTCAGATCAAAGAAGGAGAATTCATCGCTTTGGTAGGGATGAGCGGATGCGGCAAAACGACGCTGCTGAATCTTATCGCGGGCCTGGCTAACCCCAGCCGGGGACAGATTCAAATCGCGGGCGCAACCGTCAATGGCCCTCGAAAATCCACCGGCTATATGTTTGCCCGCGACGCTCTCCTGCCCTGGCGAACTGCCAACGACAACATCACCTATGGGCTACAGCTACGAGGCGTGCCAAAGCGGATTCGCGATGAAAAGGCCCGCTACTGGCTGCGGCAACTGGGTCTGGAAGCCGCCGGCGACAGATTCAGAGCTCAGCTTTCACAGGGCATGCGTCAACGGGTAGCCCTGGGCCGGACCATGGCACTGGAACCCGATGTCCTATTGCTGGATGAGCCCTTCGCCGCTCTGGATGCCCAAACTAAGCAGGACATCATGCCGCAGTTCGCACAACTATGGGCGGAAAGCGGTACCACCATCGTTCTGGTCACCCACGATATCGACGAAGCCATCGCTCTGGCCGATCGTGTAGTCGTCATGGGACGACTCCCCGGACGAATCGTCATGGATGTTCCGGTTCCATTCAAGCGCCCTCGCGATGTCAACTCGCTTCTCGATGAAGCCGACTACCGTGAAATCCGACACACTGTAAGAAAGGGGCTGATGTCATGAGTCACAGCATCAATAGCAGCCAACCCAATGTCCAGTTCTTTGAAGAGACAACACCCACCAAGAAGTCATCATCACCCGCGCGATGGCAGATTTATCTTTGGCGTATAGCGGTCATCATTGTTCTGGCCCTGCTGTGGGAATGGGGAGCCAACACGGGGTTTCTTGACCACCGCTTCGTCGGTCGCCCCAGCGGAATCGGCCACGCTCTCTATGAAATCATGACCGGGCCGACCATCTGGACACACGCCAGCTCAACCATCATTGCCACGATACTGGCCTTCTTCATTGGGTCGATTCTGGGCATCGCATGCGGGCTGGTCCTGGCAGCCTGGCCGTTACTGGATGACATCCTCGACCCGATCATCGTCGGCTTGAACAGCATCCCCCGTGTCGCGCTCGCGCCGCTTTTCATTCTCTGGTTTGGGATCGGCATCGAATCCAAGGCTTTCGCGGGCTTCAGTCTGGTGTTTTTCATTCTGCTGATCACCACGCGCTCCGGCCTGAAGAACGCCGATCCCGATTTGCTTCTGATGGCAAGAACCCTGTGCGCATCCAAATTGCAGACTTTCCTGACGGTGGTAGTGCCCATATCAGTCCCGGCCATCTTCTCTGGCCTGGAACTGGCCGCTGTCTATTCCCTGCTCGGCGTGGTCGTCGCGGAGATGATCGCTTCGCAGGCCGGCCTTGGCGTGGTCGTTTCCCAATACGCTCAGACCTTCGCCATCAACGAAACCTTTGCCGTCCTCATCATTCTTGGCGTGCTGTCAGCCTTGCTGGCCACAGCAGTTCAGCTTGTTGAAGCATGGGTCTTGAAATGGAAAGACGAATAAGGCTGCCCATTCACATAATTAAACATAAGGACGGTCTGAACAATCAGCCAGCCGACCCAAATTGATCACTGCTTGTCGCCTGATTTCAGAAAATCAGAAAAAAACGTCCAAAATCCCGATTTTCCGTCGTGTTTTCGCTCA
>JAUZQE010000057.1 GCA_030733815.1 Yanghanlia caeni | reverse complement strand
CCGGATATAGAGCTGCACCCTACCTCGTCTGTCATCAACAACGAAAACCCTTGCAAACCGGGAGGCGGTCATATAGAGAGCACCATGAACAACAGCACCGCCGCGCTGAGCTATGACAACATGAACAACGAGCACGCTTTGTACGTGCGCAGCCCTGCAGGCCGCTACAAGCTGGCCAGCGATGAGCAGATTCTGGCCGCCGGTCGTATGGCAGCGGAAAGCCTTGTTTCTCATTCGTCGCCGGTCGATCAGCCCACCAAGGTCAGGAAGTTTTTTCAGGCCAAACTGGCCGGACTCGGGCACGAGTGCGCCGCGTTTCTTTACCTTGATTCTCGATTGAAGCCGATTCGCTACATTGAGCAAGGGCCGGGCACGTTGAGCCAGGCCAGCGTGTACCCCCGCGAGATCGTGAAAACGGCGTTACGGTTGAATGCCGCCGCTCTGATCATGGCGCATTATGTGTCGCGGCACATAATGCGACTTATGTGTCCTATTTTCTTATGTGCCCGGCATCGGAAATACGGCGTATTGCCACGCTCTTCAAACGCTGGATGGGCACATAATGGAAGTCTGACTGGACAGGCATATCTCTGCCGATACGATAGAAGGATGGTTGTTTTTAGAGACTGAGCCGCTTGAACATGCGGCCCAGCGTCTTTGCCGCGTCAGAGGGTGACAGCCAAGCCAGCAACGAGGCATCGTCCTGCCAAGCGGGTTTGCGTGGAGCACCTGCGACGATCGGGTCGCATAACTTCAGAGCTTCGGCCTTCATACGAATGGTGATCTCGGCATAGCGATTGGTCGTCTCCAGATTGATGTGTCCCAGCCAGCCCCGGATGACATTGATCTCCACGCCTGACTCAAGTAGATGAACCGCCGTGGTGTGCCGAAACACGTGGGGCGTTGCCCTGGCTGCGGAAGCGGCCGGGCTCGATGCCTCCCAGAGCTTGGCATAGTGGCGGATGCGCTTGTAAATGCCGAACCGGGTCATCGGCGCCTGCGAAGCTCCGACGAATACCGGCGATTCGGGTGGCAGGTTCGTGCCGCGCTCATCCAGCATCGCCTGCAGCGCCTTGGCCGTCTGGTTCCAGAGTGGGCACGTTCGCCACTTCGATCCCTTTCCCAATAGCCTGACACGCGCGGGTGAACGCAGGTCAAGTTGTTCGAGCTTCAGATGCGCAACCTCCGAAACACGCGCGCCTGTGTTGTAGAGCAGCATAAGCAGCGCCCGATCCCTTGACGAAAGGCGGTGCTGAGCAGGAATGCAGGCGAACATGGCTTGAACCTCGTCACGTCCAAGGAACGTCATCTCCGACCGTGGGCAACGCTTCATCGGGATGGCAGCGACCTTGGCACTGAAGTGGCGAGCGCACCTGCGCCCAAACGCGGGTGTGCTCATAGGTGACCGCGTGGGCAAAGACATCATTGCCTGCGCACGGTGGGCTATATGGCTGGGACTTCGATAAGGAAGGTCAGTCGGTCAATGTGCGCGTGAGCGGGCAGACCACGTTCAACAATATCTCCCTGATGCTGCAGGCAGCATTGGACGGAATGGGTTTTGCTTTCGTGCCGTTGGACATCATGCAGCCGCATATTGAAGCAGGTCGGCTGGTGCCAGTGCTACAGGACTGGTGACCGACTTTTCCGGGGCATCACCTGTATTATGCGAATCGCAAGCACATCGCGCCAGCGCTGTCCTTGGTGATCGAGGCCTTGCGCTGGCATGCGGGCCCAAGAAAGGATGCATAGGTGAAACTGTTGCGCGTATCAACCCCGCCAGAACCTCGGCACGAATAAAATCAGCACCGTGAACAGCTCAAGTCGCCCGAGCAGCATGCCGATACACATGACCCATTTGGCCCCATCGGGAAGGCTGGAGAAGTTGCCGGCCGGACCGATGATCTCGCCTAGTCCCGGCCCCACATTGGACAAGGCCGTTGCCGCGCCCGAGGCGCTGGTCAAGAAGTCGAGCCCAAAGGCCATGAGGGCGATGGTAACGGCAGAGTAAAACAGCACGAACACACTCAAGAAGGCTACCACCGAACCGACCACGTCATCGTCCAGCAGCCGTCCTCCGTAAGTGCGGGGAAACACGCCGTTGGGATAGAGCAGGCGCATGAAGTGCGCTTTGAGCATGACCGCCATGACTTCGAGCCGGAATATCTTGACGCCGCCAGAGGTCGATCCTGTGCAGCCACCCACAAAAAGCAGTCCGAAGAACACGCCCACTGCTGCATTGCCCCATGACGCGTAGTCGGCGCTCGCAAAGCCGGTCGTGGTGACCACCGACACTACATTGAAGGTGGCGTGCCGGAAAGCGGCCTCTACGCCGTATTGTCCCGAAAACACCAGCCATAGTCCCAGGATCGACGCCGCCACCGCAATAAAAGCCAGCATCGTTTTAACCTGCCTGTCCCAAAGCGCTTTGGTTTCGCCGGCGAAAAAACGAACGTAGAGCACAAACGGAATACTGCCCGACAGCATGAAGGCCGCGGCCCACCACTGTATGCCATTTGCTTCCCACGTTCCGAATGAACCATCGGAAGTGGAATAGCCGCCGGTCGCTATCGATGTCAAGGCATGGGCAATAGCTTCAAAAGGGGGCATGCCCGCGAGCCAGTAGACGAACGCCGCCAGGACGGTCAGCCCCAAATACACCAGCCCGATGGTGGTGGCTATCTGGCGCACGCGAGGCATGGCTTTCTCGGACCGGTCCGATGATTCGGTGCGAAAGAGCTGCATCCCTCCAATTCCCAGCGCGGGAAGAATCGCAATGGCGGTCGCAATAATGCCAATACCGCCCATCCACTGCAGCACGGCCCGCCAGAGCAACAAGCCCGGAGGCGCATGGTCCAAGCCAGAGATGACGGTCGCACCTGTGGTGGTGATGCCCGACACCGCTTCAAAAAAAGCGTTGGGCGCATTGCCGCTGACGCTGCCGTAATCCGAGAAGAAAAAAGGCAGCCCGCTGACCACCGCCACACTGAACCAGCTCAAAGGCGTCAGCGTGAAAGCCTGGCGCAGGGTAAGCCCCGTCTTCAAAGCGCGCCGACTGTTATAGATTAAAGAAGCGCCGATCAACGCAGTCAATATCGACGATGCCGCAAATGCCCGCCAGTCGTCGCTTCCGTAGTAGACATCAACAACCATGGGGAACAGCATCATCGCTGCCGTTGCCAACAATACCTGACCCACCAGAAAAAGGATGGCCTTGATGCCGGGCGACGATTTGGAGCGAAGCGCCAGGTTGCGATGCAGGATCGGATCAACCAAGGCGGTCTCTCCGCGTACCCAGCAAAGCTTCGGCCAAACGAAGATAACTGTAGGTGACCAGCGCCACGATATGGTCTCCGGCAAGCAATTGCATTTCCGCCGTCGGAACGATGACTTGCTTGTCCCGAACCACCATTCCAATTCTCATTCCGGGCGGCAGCCCGAGCTTCCCGAGAGGCCGGCGCAACAGTCTGGACTCTTCGGTAAGCTCGGCCTCGACGACTTCGCCAAAGTCTTCGCGTAGCGTGTGAAGCGCAGCAATAGATCCACGGCGCACGTGCCGCAACACCGTTGAAATGGTGACCGCGCTGGGACTGACGACGGCATCGATGCCCAAGGCCGGCGTCAACGCTTCGTAATTGCGCTTATTGACGAGCGTAATTGCCCGCTTGCATCCGACTTGCTTGGCCAGCACCGATGCAAAAATATTCGTTTCATCGTCGTTGGTCACCGCCACAATGGTTTCCGCAAGACTCGTCTGCGCCTCCTCAAGCATCTCCTGATCGAGTGCATCGCCGTGCAGCACAATGACCCCGCCGCCCAACTCGTCGGAGACGTACCTCGCACGTTCGAGATTGTGCTCGATGATTTTGATATTGACACTGGGCGTCGTGCGCCGTAATTTCTGGACCAAGTGCAAGCCAACATTGCCTCCGCCCACGACGACCAGATTTCGCGCTTCCCGATCCCGGTGGCCGAACGCCGCCATAGTGTCCTTGGCTTTGTCGGCGCTGACAATAACGTAGACGTCGTCCCCCACCTCGATGCGATCATGCGCGTCCGGCACGAAGCTGCGTCCCTTCCGTATGCAGGCCACCACGGACATGCCTTCGAAATCGGCCTGGCCAGCGATATCGCAGATGCGCTCGCCAACGACCGGGCTGTTGGTCGATTCGACGTGTATGCCCAGCAGTTCTACCAGCCCGCCCGCCATGGGCACCATGTCGAAGGCCCCTGGAGTGCGCAAGCGCCAAGCAATCCCGTCGGCAATCTCTATTTCGGGCGAGATGATGATGTCAACCGGCAGGTGCTCGACGGTGTACAGCCCCGAACTGTCCTGCGCAAGATAGCCGGCGTGACGCAGCCGGGCGATGCGCCTTTTGATGCCGAACAAGGAATACGCCATCTGGCAGGCCACCATATTCACTTCGTCCGAGCCGGTGACCGCGATGATGATGTCGGCATCGCGCGCGTCGGCTTTTCTCAAGGTGGCCGGGTACGAAGCGTGGCCCACCACCCCTCGCACGTCATAGCTTTCGTCCACGCGGCGAACAAGCTGAGGATCGATGTCGATGACCGTTACACTGATACCCTCGGAGGCCAAATGCCTGGCAATGGTGGTTCCGACCTGACCGGCGCCGCAAACAATCACTTTCATCGAAGATACTCTTGTAGGTCTATAAGCAACTCTACCGAATGCCGCAATATGAAACCAAATGGCGATGCAGAGCGCACAGACATGAATGCCATTCGCAAACTACCTCCTGACCGCCCTGGCTCGACATAGTAAAATCGGTCTACTCGGACTTCACCGAGGTCATCGCCGGAGGACACCCATGTTTATCGCTAGACTGCTCGTCGAAAGGGGATCAATACATGACAAATCCCAGAACTGGGGCGACTATGCCTTCGTGTCTTTGCCGTCCCCCGGTGACCGAATAGCCGCACATTATAACGACAACATGCACCACATGACGGTCATCTGCGTGCATCACAGACCGGTGCGTGTCAGTGCGGACGGCAGCCAAGCCGATGAGCCGGCAGCCGAAGTGGTAGCCAAATGGACCAGTTCGGATTGAGCGTGCATCAATCCTATGCCGTCAAGGGCGTCCGGCCTCTTCCAACAACGCTGTCAACCTGGTACTTTATTGGTTTCAATGAGAGGTAGCTCAATTAACGTTATCCCGGCCTGCCAGCACATTGACGTGGGCGTCCCCGCTTGACCGCGTCGTCAAACACACTGTAAGATCTTCGTTAACGTAAGAAGTGTCATTCGCTCCAGACACTATCAAGACACGACCTAAGAGTATGCGGGTCGATCCGAACATCGCTAATCAAAAACGTCGTAAAGAATATCGGCGATGACGGCTGTGGCAACAGAGATCAGGATCAAGTCCGTGCCGGCGATACGCCATTCATAGCCGGGGTATCTTGGCAGACGGCCCAACAGTGGCCCAGGCGCCATTTTCTTCGCAATTCCAGGAGGCAGAGGTTTGCCCCTGGCCAAGTTCTTTCGTATGCCGGGCGGCAACGTGGCGTAGCCTCCCAGTCCGAAATCTAGTGCATACTCGCGCGCCAAGGCAGCAGTAATACCCGCATACACGAGATCGCCGAACAAATCATCACCGCGCAAATGGCCATGCTGATCCCTATGATCATCGAAATAGTCGTAATAGCGGCCTCGATCGTCGTAACGACGACCAGAATCGTAATCGCGCTCGGAGCCCCCGTGTTGACTGGCGTGAGACCCTTTGGCGTGATTGTCGTACATATCCGGCCCACCCTTACCCGGATTCCCGGGGCCGGAATTACCCTTGTCCGAGCTTCCCTTACCAGGGTTACCTGAGGCATGCGGGTTGCCATTCCCACCATTCCTCTTGCCAGGACCGCTTGCGCTGTTGCCTTGGCCCTTACCTTCGGGTGGTGCCGCTTGAACTGTTAAAACCAGTGAACAGGCAGTAATTAAAGAAGTGGCTAATGCGATACCTGGTTTCATCATTGTTTTCCTTTTATCAACAGGACGGCGTCAGCATACTGCATGCCTTATTTCAAAAATAATCCATCCTGTATCAGTTTGTATGGTCTGCGGTTCGGTCACTCTCCCACGAAAATGGCCGCTACCCTCAAGCAAGCCGTCGATGAGGACAAATGAATGGTTTCGTCCAGTGAGATCGTGCGGAAGGCTCTGCACGAATGGAAAACGTGGCGCGAGCGAAACAGCTTATTAGCCGTACGCTCGAACTAACCGACAGCGCCGAACAGGACTTGGCCCAAATCTAGTCATATATCGCTAAGTCAGCGCATTCCAACCATGAAACGAAACTACCATCTTCATACTTTCCTACAGCCGTCCTGTCCCCTAAACTATTCCCTCGACTCCCGTCGCTTTTCAAAAGGCTCAATGTTTATACTGGTTTACGCCCCATTGGGATCGTGCCCCAGCACCACAGATTTCAGGCGACGGTGTCGACCAACTGTCAACGCAGAATCTTGACGCGGGCGCTGACACTCAACTGGCTGACGCTGAGCGCCTTCGCCGCATGACGGAAATTCAGATGCTCGGCCACTGCCAATGTCTGGAGCAAAGACGTCATAGAAATACGATCGCCAAGAAGTTGTGGCAGTTGTTCACTAGACGCATTTGGAGGTTGTCGCCTGCGCATCTTTCGCCATTTATTTGAGAGCCGAGCCGAGTCTCTAGTTACTTTGAGATGCTTGCTCACCCTGCACTGAATGTTGCAGGCGCGAACTTACGGCAATCCTGTTCCAGATGTTGATCGTGCCGATGGCGATGGTAAGTTGCGCAATCTCTGAATCTGAGAAAACCGCTCTGACGGCTTCAAACGAAGCGTCTGGTATGCCGGTCTGAGCGGCTAGCGTGACACTCTCGGTCCATTCTAGTGCAGCGCGATTCCTACGGTCGAAAATGGGCGATTCACGCCAGACGGGCAGCAGGTATAGCGTCTGCGGGGTCGGCCCATCTGCTAGCGCCTCCTTCACATGCAGATCGACGCAATATGCAAATCCGTTGATCTGCGAAGCGCGCAGCTTGGCGAGGTGTAGGAGGCGACCGTCGAAGCCTGAATTCTTCACGGCACCGTCGAGGGCTGCGACCGAACGATAGAGGTCAGGAGCGAGTTGGGCGATGTTCATTCTCGGTTGCATGGTAGCGTCCTGTCAGATGAACCTGACGGATGGTTATGCGCCTTATGTGCCCTGTTTTCTTATGTGGCCCGGCATCAGAAACATGGCATACCGCAATGGTCTCCAAGCACTGGATGGGCACATAATGGAAGCCCGACTGGGTACGCATATTCTCGCCCGTTCGATAGAGAGATGATTGTTTTGGACACTGGGCAGCGTGCCTTAGCCGCCCAGCATCGTGGTCGCGTCAGAGGGACGACAGCCAGGCCATCATCGCAGCATCGTCTTTCCAGGCGGGTTTGCGTGGAACATCTGCGACGATCGGATCGCACAACTTCAGGGCTTCGGCCTTCATGCGAATGGTGATTTCCGCATAGCGATTGGTCGTCTCCAGATTGACATGTCCCAGCCAGCCTCGGATGACATTGACCTCCACGCCCGACTCAAGTAGATGAACCGCTGTGGTGTGTCGAAATACGTGAGGCGTTACCTTGGCTGCGGAAGCTGTGTGCCCCGATGCTTCCCAGAGCGTGGCATAGTGGCGGATGCGCTTGTAAATACCGAACCGGGTCATCGGCGCCTGCGAAGCTCCAACGAATACCGGCGATTCGGGAGGCAAGTTCGTTCCGCGCTCATCCAGCATCGCCTGCAGCGCCTTGGCCGTCTGGTTCCAGAGTGGGCACGTGCGCCACTTCGACCCCTTGCCCAATAGCCTGACGCGCGCAGGTGAGCGCAGGTCGAGTTGTTCGACCTTCAGATGCGCGACCTCTGAAACACGCGCGCCGGTGTTGTAGAGCAGCATAAGCAGCGCCCGATCCCGTGATGAGAGGCGATGCTGAGCAGGAATGCAGGCGAACATGGCTTGAACCTCGTCACGTCCAAGGAACGTCATCTCCGGCCGTGGGCAGCGCTTCATCGGGATGGCAGCGACCTTGGCACCGGTAGGCAACATCTCTGGAACGGTCCGGCCCACGTATTCGTAGAATACATGAAGTGCCGCCAAGCGCTGGTTGCGGGTCCCCCGCTGTCAGAATAGTTGGAACCTCTACAGATGTTAGAGTTTGAATCTCCAACCTGGGGCAGAGAGACCGTTCACATGAAGTATTCCCCCGAGCGCCGTGAAGCCATATTGGCCAAGCTGGAAGCGCCGTATAACCGTACAGTCAATGATCTGGCTGCCGAGGAAGGCATTTCAACAGCCACAATATACAACTGGCGTAAGCAAGCCCGTAACGCAGGTCGCTTGTTGCCCAATGCGTCTGCCACGACCGAAGGCTGGAGCTCCCAGCAGAAGTTCAATGCGGTGCTGGAAACCGCAGCTCTCACAGAAGAAGAGCTAGCCGAATACTGTCGCCGCCGTGGTTTGTATGCTGAGCAGATCCGACGCTGGCGCGCCAGTTGTGAACAGGCCAATGACCGGGCTGACCAAGTGGCTGCACGGCAATCAGAAACGACCAAGGCCGAACGCAAACGCATTCGGGAGCTAGAGCGAGAGCTGCGCCGCAAGGACGCCGCCTTGGCTGAAACAGCGGCATTGCTGGCGCTGCGAAAAAAAGTCCAGGCGATCTGGGGGGACGAGGAAAAATGACCAATGCCACAGATCGCCGTCAAATTGTGGAGTTGGTCAACGAAGCCCGAACGGCGGGAGCGCGTCTGCGTCGTATCTGTGATGAATTGGGAATCGGCCTGAATACGTATCGGCGTTGGTCGACGGGCAGTGAAGACCAGCGACCCCATGCCAGCCGGCCCACGCCATCGCATGCATTGACTCAGAGTGAACGTCAGGCGGTTCTGGATGCCTGCCACCGCCGGGAGTTTGCCAGCTTGCCACCCGCGCAGATCGTTGCTCGATTGCTGGACGATGAACAAACCTACCTGGCCTCGGAATCGACCTTCTACCGCATCCTGCACGCGGCGGGAGAACAACGTCGTCGTGGACGCCAATCCGCGCCTCGACATAAAGGACCGCCGCGCCGTCATCGTGCCGACCACCCCAACGCTGTGTGGAGTTGGGACGTGACCTATCTGCCGACCTTGGTGCGTGGCCAGTTCTTTTACCTGTACCTGATTGTTGATATCTACAGCCGCAAGATTGTGGGCTATGAAGTCTTTGAGTCCGAGAACATGGCCAACAGCGCTCAGGTCATTCAACGAGCGGTACTGCGTGAGCAATGTGGGCACCGGCCGCTGGTCCTGCATGGCGATAACGGCGCTGCGATGAAGGGTTCTACCATCCATGCCAAACTTGAAGAGCTCGGCGTCACACCGTCGCACAGCCGGGCCCGCGTCTCCAACGATGACGCCTACTCTGAGTCCTTGTTCCGTACCTGCAAATACCATCCCGCCTTCCCTGTGGCCGGCTTTACCGACCTGTCCGATGCCCGAAAGTGGGTGAGGCAATTCGTGTCTTGGTACAACGAACAGCATCGCCATAGCGAGATCCGTTACGTCACGCCCGCTCAGCGCCATGCTGGCCAGGATCGCGCCATACTTGCGCGACGCCATGCGCTGTATCAGGTGGCTCGTGCTCAACACCCTGCGCGCTGGTCGGGTAACACCCGTAACTGGCAACCCATCGGCACCGTCTGGCTGAATCCCGAGAAGGAAATATCAATCACCCACGATCAGAAAGTATTAGAAGCTGCATAACTCATGTTCCAACTACCTTGACAGACGCCGGGGTACTGATGGCGTTGCCTCGATCGGCCTCCATGCTGTGCAGAAACGCCTGCACGGCGGGATAATCAAGGTGCTCCAATACCAGTTCGCTGACGCCGAGCCGGTGTGTGCCCGCCACAAAGATCAGGAACAGGCGCAGGCTATCCCGATAGCTGCGGATTGTGCTCGATTGCAGCCCCTTGTGCCGAGGCAAATACTCCAGAAAGTAGCGGTGAATGATCGACGGAAGGTTGAAGTCCTTCATGATGAACCTCCCGCAGCCAACAATGGTGCAAATGACTCGAAACGCTCATTGGCGGCATCGAGCAGCTCGTTGGTGATCGTCAGATACACCGCCGTGCTCTTGGGATTGACGTGTCCCAGGAACGTGGACAGGTGATGCAAGCGGTCACTGGGAATGATTCCTTGGCGGTACCAGCCCAGCAACGTTCGCACCGCGAAAGAATGCCGCAAACCATGGACGTGCGGGCCAAAGCACCCAGGCGGCACCGTGAGGTGTAGCTGTGGCAGCAGATCGTCCCTGAAGGTGTTGCGGATGCTATTGGTGCTGATCGGTGTGCGGCCGTTCCATGAAAACAGATGGTGGGCGCCTGTGCAGACATGGTCCCGCCGCTCGCGTTCCAGCCGATACTGGCGTAGCCTGGCTGCTAGCTTGGGGCCAAAGGGCACCAGCCGGTCCTTGCCGAACTTGGTGTTGGATATCTCCAGGACCTCGCGCTCCAGATCCACGTCCCCCCACCGCAAACCGGCCACCTCGCTCACTCGTAGCCCAAGGCCGGCGAGCAGTGCAAAAATCATCTGGTAGGTGATGCCGCGCTGTGGCGCGCGGGAATTATCCGGCAGGGCCCTGGCCAGGGCCAGCAACCGCCTGATTACCTCGGGTGAGAACAGGAAGGGAATCCGCCGGGCTCTCTGCGGCTTGGCCTGTGCAGCCAATGGCGATGCGGGCAGCATCTGCTGACCAACGATCCAGTCAAACAATCGCCGGACATCTCCGAGCAGATTGTTATAACTGCGAGGATTGCTTCGGTGACGTGAGTCCAGAAACGCCTGCAAGCATGCGCCGTCGATGACGTCTATCCTGTCAACGCCGTGCTCAGCGAGGAACCGATCAAGTAGTCTCAGTTGGCGGTCTTCGCATGCGAACTTGCAACCCATGGCGCGCTTGGCCCGAAGGTATTGTTCGATATGCGTGGCCAGCGCGCTGTGATAACCATTCCAGAGGGTAGTCATAACACGTCCTCCCCTTGGAAGAGAACGATCTGACGCAGCTTGTGTACCGCTACCTTGCCATAGACAAGCGTGGAAGACGGATGGCGATGGCCTACATAGTCGCCGATGACCTTGAAGGGCATGTCGGCTTCCACAAGATGCTGTACGCAGGCATGGCGCAGTGTGTGCGAGCCCGCCCGTGTCACTTGGATGCCGATGTCTCGCATGCGTATCCCAACCATGGCCGAAACGGTCCAGTGGCGCATGGGAATGTAGGGAGACCTGGCGGTGAGAAAGACTTGGCGGTGAGGAACATCACTGCGCCGAGCTTGCAGGTAGGAAATCACAGCATCGCCCACTGTGGCCGACAAGGGATAGCGCGTCGAATGGCCTCCCTTGCGCATTGTGTCATCTTTCGGCATAAAGGAGCCATTTCGTTTTCGGCATTTAGAGGCCACGGATTTTTCGGCATTTAGGAGCCAGGGCATTTCCGGCATTTAGAA
>JAUZQE010000056.1 GCA_030733815.1 Yanghanlia caeni | reverse complement strand
CCCGACGCCTCCCAGCGGCGCAGGGTCGTGATGGACACGCCCAGCGCCTTGGCGGCTTCACCTATGCTAACTAATCTCTCCATATTGGAGAGTATTGCATACATTTAATAATGATTCAATCGAACAATTCGAGCCCTCAAACGGCGGGGCATGCCGCGCACCAGGTCAGATGACAACGGGCCCGCATAACGCGGGCCCGTTGTGGTTCATGATGCGCCGTGCGCGGCGCGTGCCACGTTTACTGCGGCTGGATGCCCGCTTTCTTGAACAGTTCGGCCCACTGCGGAACCTGCTGATTCACGTGAGCCGCGAGGGCCTCGGGATTGGCGCGGTCGGGCAGAAGATTCGCACCCAGCCCGCTCATGCGTTCCTGGAAGGCCTTGTCGGCCAGGCCTGCCTGCAGGGCCGCCTGCAGCTTTTCAAGAGCGGGCTTGGGCGTACCCTTGGGGGCCCAGAGCCCGTGCCAGATACCCACTTCAAAGCCATCGAAGCCGGATTCCTGCATGGTGGGCAGGTCGGGCAGCGTGGGAACGCGCTGCTTGCTGGTGACGGCGTAGGCCTTGACCGTGCCGGCCTTGATGTGTTGCGTGGTGTTCGTGGTTTGATCGCACATGACGTCGACCTGCTTGCCGAGGAGGTCGTTCATGGCCGGGCCGGTGCCCTTGTAGGGAATGGTGAGCAGCTCGATGCCCAGGGCGTTCATGAACATGGTGCCGCACAGATGGCTGGCGGCACCGATGCCGGCGTTGGCGAGCGAGACCTTGTCTTTGTTGGCCTTGAGGTATTCGACGAGCTCGGTGATGTTGTTGGCCGGGAAATCGGAGCGCGCAATGATGGTCATGGGTACGTCGAGCACCAGACCGATGGGGTCGAAGCTTTCGGACGTGTAGCCCGGGTCTTTGTAGAGCGACTGGGCAGTGGAGAACCCGATGTGCATGAGCAGGATGGTGTGACCGTCGGGCTTGGAGCGCGCCACGTGGGAGACGCCTATGGTGCCGCCTGCGCCGCCCTTGTTCTCGACCACGACCGTTTCGCCCAGTGTGGGGCGCATGGCTTCGGCCAGAGATCGGGCCACGGTGTCGGTGGGCCCCCCGGCAGAGAAGGGTACAACCATATTGACCGGGCGTGTGGGGTATTCGGCTGCGACGGCCGAGCCGGCGACCAGAGCCGCGCCCAGGGCGAAGGCGGAGGTGAGCTTCAGGGCGGATGCTTTCATAGTCTTCTTGGTTCCTGAAAAGCGTTGAAAAACAGACCCCGCGGGCTTCTGGCCAGACGGGGAACCGTGAACTCACGATGCTATGTCAAACACCCGTAGCCGTCCTTCCGGGCTTACCCGGAAAAAGGCGGTTGCATTTCATTGCATTTGACATCTCTCAATCTTCGCCCATCTTTGCAACATTCATGCTGCATCGCAATATTCTTGTTGACAGCACACCGTCCCTTGGGAGAAAATACATCTTGTGCGGTGCAACAAAGTTGTTGTCCGCTTACGGGCTACCCGCCCATCATTACAGGTAAAGGAATTGAACATGAGCTCGGTCCCCCAACACATTCTCGCCAACCAGAAAGCCACGGTCGATAACTTTCTCGCAATCCAGGAAGCGGTATTCAATGGTTTCGAGAAGTTGGTCGACCTCAACCTCAAGGTAGCTCGCGCTTCGCTCGACGAAGCCAGCCAGAAAACGCAGGAAGCCCTGTCGGTGAAAGACGTCCAGGAAGCGGTCAACTTCGCCTCCGGTCTGGTTCAGCCCGGCAGCGACAAGATCACGGCTTACGGCAAGCAGGTATACGACATCGTGTCGGGCGTGCAGTCCACGCTTACCAAGCTGACCGAAGAGCAGATCGCCCAGGCACAGCGTCAACTCGACGAAACGATCGATCAGATCGCCAAGAACGCGCCTACGGGCTCGGAAGGTGCCGTTGCACTGATGAAGAGCTCGCTGGCCACGGCAACCAGCGCCTACGAATCGGCTGCCAAGGTGGCGCGTCAGGCTACTGATGCCGCTGAGTCGAACTTCGCTGCGGCCGCCAACGCCACGATCAAGGCTGCCAACGACGCCGCCGAAGCAACGAAGACCGCGACGCGTGCGCGCCGCGCCCCTGCATCCGAAGCCTGAGCTACCTGTAAAACACGGCGCGCCGGCTATCCGCCGGCGTGTTGATGCCCTGCAGCCCGAATGCCAGATCCCGGCATTCGGGCTGTATTTCGTTCTGGATTATGGTTTCTATAGTGCCTGCACGCATTCAGGGATGAGTGCCGGCCCTCGGTAGATCAGGCCGGTGTACAGCTGCACGGCGTCGGCGCCGGCTTCGATCTTTTCTCGTGCCTGCTGCCCTGCGTTGATGCCGCCCACGCCGATGATGGCCGTCTCTGGCCCCAGTCGCTCCCGCAGTCGGCGAATGACCTGCAGCGACAGAGCGTGGACGGGTGGGCCTGACAGACCGCCCGCTTCATCGGCATGGGGCAGACCCTGAACGGCCCCGCGTTCGAGCGTGGTGTTGGTTGCGATCACGCCGTCGATGCCGTGGCGCTGCAAAAGCTGCGCCACGGCATCGACCTGTTCCCCCGTGAGATCGGGTGCGATTTTCACGGCAAGCGGCACCTTGCGACCATGCCGGTCGGCCAGCGCCTCGCGACGTGCCTGCAGGGCCTGCAGCAGTGTGGTGAGTTCGTCACCCGACTGCAGTGCCCGCAGATTCTTGGTATTGGGCGATGAGATATTGACGGTGACGTAGTCGGCGTGTTCGTACACCCCATCCAGGCACGCAAGGTAATCGTCGGTCGCGTTTTCGATCGGGGTGGCGGCGTTCTTGCCGATATTCAAGCCCAGTACCCCGCCTTCCTGGCGGAACCGGCTGCGCTGCACGTTGGCGATGAAGGCGTCCAGCCCCAGGTTGTTGAAGCCGAAGCGGTTGATGAGCGCCTGGGCCCGGGGCAGGCGGAACAGCCGCGGCTTGGGGTTGCCGGCTTGCGGGCGGGGCGTGACCGTGCCCACCTCGACGAAGCCGAAGCCGAGCGCGGCCAGCGCGTCGATATGCGCGCCGTTTTTGTCGAGCCCGGCGGCAAGACCCACGGGATTGCGCAGCTGCAGGCCCATGAGCGTACGCGGGCGCTGCACGACCTTGGGAAACAGGCGGCGGGTGTGGCGACAGTCGTAGGCCTGCTGCAGGCGCCGCAACGTGAGTTCGTGCGCGGTCTCGGCATCCAGGGTGAACAGCGCGGCACGCGCCAGGGGGTAGGCGTTGAGCAGAATGGACATTCAGGCTGGAAATTTCAGGGCTGGGCTTCCACCCATGTACCCGCGCGCAGGATCTGATGGGGGCGGAAGGCGGATTTATAGGTCATTTTACGGCTTTCCTGTATCCAGTACCCGAGGTAAAGCCAGGGAAGGCGGGCGTTGCGGCACGCTTCGATCTGCCACAGTATGGCCCACGTGCCCAGGCTGCCCGGGGCGTCCGGATCGAAGAAGGTGTACACCGCAGAGAGCCCGTCGGACAGGATGTCGATGACCGAGACCATTTGCAGTTCGCCCTGTGCATTGCGGAACTCCACCAGGCGTGTGTCGACGCGGCTGGTGAGCAGGAACTGCCGGTACTGGCTGGGCATGTCGTCATCCATGCCGGCACCGGGGTGGCGGGTCAGCTGGTAGCGCTGGTACAGCGCGAAGTGTTCTTCATCCCAGTGCAGGCCGGTAATGCGTACCTTCAGCTCGGGCTGCCGTGCCCAGGTGCGCCGCTGTGTGCGGTTGGGCTCGAAGCGCGCGACGTCGATGCGAATGGGCAGGCAGGCGTTGCAGCGATCGCAATGCGGCCGGTAGGTGAAGAGGCCGCTGCGGCGGAATCCCTGCTGAACCAGGTCTCCGTATACGCCGGTGTCGATCAGATGCGTGGGCGCCGCGACCTGCGAGCGGGCCGCCCGTTCCGGCAGATAGCTGCACGGGTACTCGGCAGTGGTGTAAAACTGCAGGGTCTTTACGGGAAGGTCTTTGGGATCGCTCATTCGTTCTCTGCCTGGGGGGCCTGCGTCCCCGATGCCATCAGCTGCCCGTCATGCAGCAACTGCCCGGCCCGCCATGGCGGTGAAGGGCGGTCAAGGGCCTCGCGCAGCAGTGCCAGGAACTCTGACCGCGGCATGGTACGGGCGCCCAGGCTGGCCAGATGGCGCGTGTTCTGCTGGCAGTCGAGGTGCATCACACCGTGGCGGCCCAGAAACCGCACGAGATACGCCAGCGCGATCTTGCTGCTGTCGGGCACCCACGAGAACATCGATTCGCCAAAGAAAAAACCGCCCAGGCACACTCCGTACAGACCACCGGCCAGTTCACCGTCGATCCAGGTTTCGACGCTATGCACCTGACCCAGATCGTGCCATTGCGTGTAGGCGTCGATGATGCGCCCGGAGATCCAGGTTCCCGCCTGGGTGGCTCGCGGCCCCGCACACGCGCGTATGACGTCGCGAAATGCCAGATCGGTGGTGACCACGACCTTTGCGCCGGGCTCGCGCTCGTGCCGGGCGATCTGCCGCAGCTTCTTTCTGAGCGACTGCGAGGCCTTGAAGGCGTCGCAGCCGAGGATCATGCGCGGATCGGGACTCCACCACAGGACCGGGTCACCTTCATTGAACCACGGGAACACACCCTTGGAATAGGCCTCGATCAGCCGGGGCACCCCCAGGTCGGCGCCTGCCGCCACAAGGCCTTCCGGCATCGCGAACTCGGGCTCTGGAATGGGGGTGTCGGCGTCCAGCCAGATCAGACCGCTCAACTCGGTGCCTGCTAATTCGATTCTGCGTCGGGAATGTCATAGTGATGCACGGGAAACACGCCCGTGCGCGCGTCTTCGACGTAGTGACGCAGGGTTGAACTCACCGTACGGAACGACAGCTCGTTCCACGGGATGTCCTCTACGCGGAAGAACGCCGCTTCGCTGCTTTCGGGGCCCGGGTAGAGCGCGGGGCTGACCACCTTCGCCAGATAGAAGAAGTGCACCTGTTCGGCCTGGGGCACGTCGATGATCGTGTAAAGCTGCCCCAGCTCGATTTGGGCACCGGCCTCTTCCTGGGTTTCACGCATCGCGCCCTGGGCCGTGGTTTCGCCCAGTTCCATGAATCCGGCCGGCAACGTCCATTTGCCGAGACGGGGTTCGATCGCGCGCCGGCACAGCAGAATGCGATCGCCATAGACGGGCACCACACCGACGACGTTGCGCGGGTTCTGATAGTGGATGGCACCGCACTGGTCGCACACGTCGCGAACCCGGTTGTCTTCCGGGGGCACCCGGCGGCTGAGTTGCGTACCGCATAGGGAGCAGTACTTCTGCGCCCTGGGCGCTGGGAAATAGAAGGTCGGCGCTTGCGAGGTCATGGCGAAATTCTAACGAAATCCCGCAGCAGTGGGGCAACGACCCGCAATGGGCGCTTATGGGAAGCGTCGGGGCGCGCCGTTACGCGTCGCCCCGGGGCAAGCGTCGAAACTCAAGAAGGGATTCAAGCTGGGTGTCGGCAACCGGTGCCAGCGGTACGCCATGTTCCGCAAAGCCACGCATGCCGGGTGCCCGCACCCAGACCGTGCGGCCGGAATCCAGGCAGCTTGCAATGGCGTCGTCCATGGTTTCAGGTGCGTGCCGAGTCTCGCCGCGGACCGAAGAAGGATTCTGCGCCGGTTGCAGTGCGTCGATCACCACCGGCAGGTCACGGCCCGCAATGAGCGCACCGCCACGCTCGGTGGCCACGTAAAGGCGGCCTTCGGAATCGAGATACAGGGCTTTGACCTCGGACACATCCAGCCCCGTGTGCGTGCGAAGCCCGAGCCGGCCTGTTTGCGTATCGGTGACCGTGTGCAGAATGTAGGGCGCGGCATCGAGGCGCACGTAGACGCGCTGGGGGCCGTTCTGGAAGAACCATTGCCCTGCGGAGTCGACCTCGTAATTGCGATCGATGAAGGCGAGGATCTGTGCGCTGGTGATGGGTTCGCCCGCGGCTTCGGGCTGCTGCACGGCGTCGCCCGCCGGGTGCAGCCGCCATTGGCCGGATTCGGTGAGAGAGAGCCAGCCATAGACGGCCGGAACATTCGGCCAGCGTGCCATCGCGGCGAGGACGGAAGGGTCCATAGAGCACGACGTGAAGTGGAGGCGCAAGCCGGAATCGAACCGACGTACACGGATTTGCAATCCGCTGCATAACCACTCTGCCATTGCGCCTTGCAGGGGCTGGCAGGCGTGTAGCGCTGCAAACCCTGGGTAGCCCATGATTATACACAAAGCTAAAGGGCGGCGCTCCAGGGCTCGCCATTCAGCGTGCCCTGCATCTTCGAACCCGATACCTGCGCCACATACTCGTCGTTGCCGGCCTTGAGCGTAAGCTGTGCTCCGTTCAGACGCCCTTCGAGGGGCACGGTCTGACCGCCTTTCTGCAACGTGCCCTGCACCATCTGGAACGTCTGCGTGAGCGTGAGCTCGCCGGCAGGCGTTTTCCAGGTGCCTTCCACCTTCGCCGGCACGACCCACATGTACGCAATGCAGTAATTCTGGCAGTTTTCGGCCTTGCTGGTTTCGTCGGGTTCCCAGTCACCCATGGTGAACGAGTTCGACACCACGCGTGTGCCGGGCGCCATGTCGAGCAGTGTTGGCCGCAGCCGCATGTTCAGGCCGGGCAGCAGGAACAGCGTGACCACCGTGGCATCTGAAAAGTCCGATTCGAAGATATCGGCCTGTTCGAAGGTCGCGCGATCGGCCACCCCCTCGCGCAGGGCGGCGCTGCGCGACAAGGCCACCATGTCGGGGTTGTATTCGATGCCGCGCGCCCGGGCACCGCGTTTGGCCGCGGTAATGACCGTGCGGCCGTCGCCCGAACCCAGATCGACCAGCGTGTCGTCGGCGGTGAGACTGGCCATGTCGAGCATGCGGTCGACCAGCGCCTGGGGCGTGGGCACCCAGATCACGTCTTTCCCCGATTGACCCACTTCGGGAACGAATGCGCCGTCGTGCGTTGAGGTGTCGGTCTGGGCGGTGGCGGGCGCCATGAGGGCGCCGGCAAGCACGGCCGTGGCAAGGATCAAACTGCGTCGGATGGTCATCGAGATCTCCTTCAGAATGCGTTGCGGCGGCGGGGTTCAGGGTAGAAAGTAGCGCATCTCGGGCGGGCTGTGCATGGAGCTCGTTATACTTTGTGACCACGATGTTCGCCCGGCGCCAGCGAAAATGGTGCGCGGGCCGACGATTCCACTGCTTTTTTTCCATATATTCGGGCTGCCCGTTCATGACACGAAAAGACGAGATCACGGCCTTCCTGGCCCGCGAGTTTCCGCAGATGAAGTGCACCATACTGGCGGTGGGCGGCGGCCGCGCGACAGTGCGTCACGAAGTGGGCTTTGCCGAGTTGCGCCCGGGTGGCACGGTTGCCGGGCCGGTGCTGATGACCGTAGCGGATGTGGCGCTGTACGTGGCCATTCTTGGCGAGATCGGCAACGTGGCAATGGCGGTCACGACCAGCCTGAACTTCAATTTTCTGCGCAGACCCGCGGCCGATGCCGCGGTGATCGGCAAATGCACGCTTTTGAAGCTGGGGCACACACTTGCCACGGGCGAAGTCAGCCTGTATTCGGAAGGCAGTGACGAGATCGTGGCCCATGCGGTGGGCACCTATGCGCTGCCACGCACGGCTTAGCCTTCGGAATGGTCGGGCGGCGGTAGCGGCTCGGCCAGCAGCCGCCCGATCAGGCCGCCCAGCCGCAGGTCATCGATGTGCCCCAGGTGTTGCAGGCGAATATGGCCGCGACGGTCAATCAGCACCAGGCTGGGCGTACCGTCGAGATGGTAGGCCTGCATGGTTCGGGGCAGGCCCGTGCCTTGTGCGGGCTGATCGATGCCCACTGGAAAGCTCCAGCGGTATTCATGCATGAAGACCCGCAGGGCGTCGGGGCCCATGACGTCGTGGTGCTCGAATACCGTATGCAGGCCGATCACGCTTACCCCTTCGTTTCGAAACACGCGGTGCACCCGTTCGGCCTGTGGCAGCCCGTGGCTCAGGCAGCCGGGGCACAACATCTGAAACGCGTGCAGTACCACCACTCGACCGCGTAGCGCCGCGAGCGCAAGGGGCGCTGGGGTGTTCAGCCACTCGGCAACCTGAAGAGGCGGGGCGGGCGGTGCGGCGCTGCTCGAGAACTCAGGCATGGCGAGGCTCCTTGGCGATGAACGCGTGCCCCGGCCCACCGGAATGCAACCGGTGTATCAGGGCCTGGGGGGAATGTTGAGGCCTTTTTCCACGGCCGGGCGCGCCACGAAAGCCTGCAACGCCCGGGTGACGTTCGGGTACTGATCGATTCCCACCAGGTCGCCGGCTTCGTAGAACCCGATAAGGTTGCGCACCCAGGGGAAGATGGCCATGTCGGCGATGGTGTAGTCGTCGCCCATGATCCACTGGCGCCCCTCCAGACGGGTGTTCAGAACCCCCAGCAGCCGGCTGGATTCGGCCACATAGCGGTCGCGCGGTCGTTTGTCTTCATATTCGCGGCCTGCGAACTTGTGGAAAAAGCCGAGCTGCCCGAACATGGGGCCCACTCCGCCCATCTGGAACATGAGCCACTGGATGGTTTCGTAGCGGGCGGCCGCGTCGGCCGGGATGAAGCGGCCCGTTTTCTCGGCCAAGTACAGCAAGATTGCGCCTGACTCGAACAGCGGCAAGGGTTTGCCGCCAGGCCCGTTGGGATCGATGATGGCGGGAATCTTGTTATTCGGATTCAGCGACAGGAATTCCGGCGACATCTGGTCGTTGGTATCGAAGCTGACCAGGTGCGCCTCGTAGGGCAGGCCGGTTTCCTCGAGCATGATCGACACCTTGACGCCGTTGGGCGTGGGCAGCGAATACAGCTGGATGCGTTCGGGATGCCGTGCCGGCCACTTGCGGGTGATGGGATAGGCGGAAAGATCGGTCACAGTGCGTCCTCAGAGGCGTTGCGAACCTGCGCCGGTGGCGCAGCCCTTTGCCCGGGCAGTTTAGCTGCGATCAGGCAGGCGGGCCAGCGCCGTATCGGCTCAGACGGCGATGCCGACCGCCTCACGCCGCTTGAGCATGTTGACGATGGCCGTGAGTGCTACGCCGTACATCGGCACGAAGAGCAGCAGGCTCACCGTGAGCTTGATCACGTAATCAACCCAGGCGATTTCGATCCAGTGCTGTGCCATGTACGCATTGCTGCTTTGCCAGAATGCGACGCTGAAGAAGGCGGCGGTGTCGAGCGCCTGACCCAGCACCGAGGAGGCGGCCGGGGCGACCCACCATTGCGCGAAGTTGCGGCGCATGCGATCGAACACCTGCACGTCGAGCAGTTGCCCCAGAACGTACGCGGTGAAGCTCGCCACGGCAATGCGAAACACGAATGTGTTGAATTCCGCCAGTGCGGCCACGCCGCTGAAGCGCCCGTCTTGAAACAGTACCGACACGATGTATGAGGCGATGAGCGCCGGGATCATGGCGCGCAGAATTACCCGGCGTGCTTGCGCCTTGCCGATCAGTCTTACCGTGAGGTCGGTGGCCAGAAAGATGAACGGAAAGCTGAACGCGCCCCAGGTGCTGTGAAAGCCGAACAGGCTGATGGGAATCTGCACCAGGTAATTGCTGGCGATGATGACGATGATGTGAAACGCAACCAGCAGCGCGAGATAGAACGGTACCCGCGACTGCGGCAGGGAAGGGAAGCTCATGAAGGGCCTTTTTGATGGATGGGGTTAGGGAACCCATGGAAAACACATTGCATTATAGTGCTCCGATGAACGAGCCGCTTTTTCAGCCATCACCGCGCTGGCCCGACGTTGTGCCGCCCGTGGCACCACAAGAACCGCTGCAGATCCGGCAACTGGGTCGGGTTCGCATCGACCCGTATGCCTGGATGCGCTTCATTGCCCCGGGTGGCCGGCGCAGCATGGCGGCGTTGCCGGAACGCCTGCGAAGGCACCTCGAGGCGGAAATGCACTACGCCCGGCAGGTGCTCGAGCCATTATCTGCCGACGCCGCGTACCTGCGCGACCAAATGCTTGCACGAGCTCCCGTGGCCGGTGAACCGGCCACGGCGGCTGCACCGGGCTGGCGCTATGCGTCGCGGCAACCGCCCGGTGCCGCTCACCGCGTTTTCGTGCGTGTTTCGACAGACGGCACGCAACAGACACTCATCGACGAAGGTGAGCGTGCGCAAGGGCACGCTTATTACCGGGCCACTGGTCATCAGCCCAGTCCGGACCAGCGCTACTTCGCCTGGGCCGAAGACGTGCGAGGCGATGACCGTCATCGTATCTGTGTCCTCGACACCATCACCGGCAAGGTGCATGTGGCTGCCCCGGCCGATGCCTTCGGTTATGGCGGTTTCACGTTTTCGCCATCTTCGCGGCATGTGTTCTGGCTGTGGCGCGATGCTCACAGCCGGCCGACGCGCCTGTACCGCAGCCGCGTCGACGGCGGCGCGCCCGAGCTCGTGTATGAGGAACATGACCCGGCCCTGTTCATGCAGGTAGGACGCACCGCAGCCGATGGCTTTGTCGTGCTGTCCGTGGCCGGGCCCGACACAAGCGAAGTGCGCCTCATCCGGGCCGACGACGAGGAAGGGGTTCCCGAAGTGCTTCGCCCGCGTCAACGCGGCACGCGCTATGAGGTCGTCGAATCAAACGACGCGCTGCTGATGCTGATTCATGACGACAGTGCGCCGGGTGGCCGCGTAGCGGCGCTTGATCCCCACGATTTTTCCGTGCTCGGCGAGTGTGTGCCGCCACGTCCCGGGGTGCACATTATTGCGTTGACGCCCTTCGCCCGTGGCGTCCTGCGACTGCAACGCGTGGCCGAGCAATTACAAATCGTGCTGATGCAGCCCGACGGCGGCGAGCACATCATTGCCTTCGATGAGCCGGCGTATCACCTGGGGATCGCCCCCATGCAGGCGTACCAGACATCGCACGTTCGTCTCGTGCATCAGACGCCCGCGCAACCTCCACGCTGGATCGATTTCGACCTGGAGTCTGGCGCGTGGCATGAGGTGGGGGGCATGCACTTGCGGGAGTTCGACCCGGGTGCGTATCGGGTTGAGCGTCTGTATGCGCGCGCCGATGACGGCGAATCGATTCCGATCACGGTGCTGGCCCACCGCGACACGCCCCCCGACGCGCCGCTGCCTCTGGTACTTGCCGGCTATGGTGCCTATGGGGTTGCCTTTGAGGCAGAGTTTTCGCTGCCGGCCTGCGTACTCGTGGATGCCGGGTTTCGCTATGCCATTGCGCATGTACGCGGCGGCGCGGAGAAAGGCCCCGGGTGGTATCGGAGTGGGTGCCGTGAGCACAAGCGCAACTCGATGACGGACTTCATCGCGTGTGCCCGGCATCTTGTCGACACGGGCCGCGCGCGGGCTGACGCGATCGTGGCGCACGGCGTCTCGGCCGGCGGTCTGCTGGTGTGCGGGGCCATGAACATGGCGCCGCAACTGTGGGCGGGCGTGATCGCCCAGGTTCCGTTCGTCGATATGCTGAACACCATGAGTGATGCAGACCATCCCCTCGTGCCGCTGCTGCGCCCCGACTGGGGCGATCCGCTGGCGGATACGGACGCCTATGACCATATTGCCGCGATCTCGCCCTACGAGAACGTGACGCAGGCCGCATACCCGCCTCTACTGTGTACGGCCGGTTTGCAGGATGATCGTGTGCCCTATTGGGAACCCGCCAAGCTGGTGGCCACTATCCGGGCGCACTCCACGAGCCGCAATCCTGCCCTGCTTTTACTCAATCCCGATAGCGGGCATCAGGAACGCGATGACATGCATACACAGTATGCGCAGGCCGCATTACTTTGGGCGTTTGCCCGACGGTGTGTGGCTCACGGGCTTACTTGACCCGGTGCGCGGCAAGCCTCGGCCTTCAAGCCGGGGAAGGATAGCGGGGACGCCGTAGGCGTCCTTTGGGCGGTCAGTGTGGCGTCTGCTGCTGTTCGATGTACTGGCG
>JAUZQE010000055.1 GCA_030733815.1 Yanghanlia caeni | reverse complement strand
CGAAGCGACTCATTCCGGCTCGATGCCGGGGTGGGCGCAGTAGGAATCCACCGACTTTAGGCGGGGGAGGATGTCAAACGCATCCCCGGCGCGCAGTCTTGCCGGCCACGCAGGCGTCGTCTATAGCGGCGCCAGCGTCAGCGTGCTGCCGCCGTCGTGCGCGCCACACCCAGTTCCTCAAGCGTGCGCACCATGTCTTCGGCCGAGGTTTCGGGCGTGACCTCGCGGTCGATCTTCAGAATGCGGCCGTCTTTGCCGATGTAGAACGTATGCCGCTTGGCCACGCCGCTGGGGCCAAGCACGCCGTAGGCCTGCGCCACCGACTTGTCTTCGTCGCTGAGCAACGGAAAATCGGCATTCGTCTGCTCGGCGAAATCGACGTTGGTGGCGAGCGGATCCACGCTCGCCATGAAGTAGGTCACGTCGAACTGGCGGATCCGGTCGCCGTTCTCTGCCAGCGATTTGCATTCGATGGTGCACCCGTATGTGTTGGCCTTCGGGAACCATGCGATTACAACGGCCTGCTTATGGGTGTAATCCGATAGCCGATAGGTCTTGCCGTCGGCCCCGGGTAGCTGGAAATCGGGCGCCATGTCTCCGACTTCCAGGGCCATGGCCGCGCCGCACAGGGCAAGCAGACATCCAGCCAGTATGGATTTCGTTTTCAGCATGACGTTGCCTCCGTGAATTCAGGGCATTTTCAAGGGGTATCACCGCAGTTCACTATACTGCTGCGATCGGATTTGCGCCGTCACCGTGTGTCACGCCTCGGCGGCACCCCATTCGGGGTAACATTTTGTCATTTTCAAAATTTGCGAGCTAAAGGAGATCACCCATGTCCATGCGTGTAGCCGTGGAACAGTTCACGACGCCCGATCCCATCACCGCCACCGTAACGACGATGGTGGATGATCTGTGGCGTCTGATGGAGCAGCACGGTGTCCGGCATCTGCCCATTACGTGTGACGGTGAAGTGGTGGGGGTGGTCAGCGATCGCGACGTACGCGTCGTGCTTGGCCTGTCGGCTGCCGAGAAAATGCAGGTGCAGGCCGCCGACGTGATGTCGCCGGAGCCGGTTGTGGTGAAAACCGGTACGCCGCTGGACGACGTGGCGGACCTGATGGCGCAGAAGAAGGTGGGCAGCGTTATAGTGATTGATGACGAGGGCAATCTGGTGGGCATTTTCACGGCCACCGATGCGCTGAATGCACTGGTTGCACTCGTTCGCAAGGGTGAATGACACCCACGTATGGTGGAATTGGGTAGTGCCATGGCGAGGTCCTTACGCAGTAACGCCGACAACAGCCAGTGGCTGCAGCAGATACAGGCCTGGGCGCACGAACTGGGTTTCACCCAGGTGGGGGTTGCGGGCGTAGACCTTTCCTCGGCCGAGCCGCAATTGCTGCAGTGGCTGGCTCTGGGCTACCACGGCGACATGCACTACATGGAACGGCATGGCCTCAAGCGCGCGCGCCCGGCCGAACTCGTTCCGGGTACGGTGAGCGTCATTACCGTGTGCATGCCCTACCTGCCGGGCCGCACCACTTCCCCCGATTGGCAGGAACGCGAGCTGTCGCGGCTCGACGAACCGCGCGAGGCGGTGGTGTCGCTCTATGCGCGAGGGCGCGATTATCACAAGGTGGTACGCGGGCGTTTGCGCAAGCTGTGCGACCGCATCGAGTCACTGGTTGGCCCATTCGGCCACCGCGTTTTTTCAGATTCCGCACCGGTACTCGAAAAGGAGCTGGGCGTGCGCAGCGGCCTGGGCTGGCGTGGCAAGCATTCACTTGTGTTGTCGCGCGACGCGGGTTCGATGTTCTTCCTGGGCGAGATCTTCGTGGATTTCGCGCTGCAACCGACGCAGCCGGTGAGCGCGCATTGTGGTACGTGCAGCGCCTGCATGGATATTTGCCCCACGGGCGCCATCGTCGCGCCGGGCGTGGTCGACGCGCGCCGGTGCATTTCCTACCTCACCATCGAGAGTCACGGCCCCATTCCGCCAGAGCTGCGTCCGCTGATGGGCAATCGGATCTATGGTTGCGACGATTGCCAGCTGATCTGCCCCTGGAACAAGTACGCGCAGACTACCTCGCTGCCGGATTTCGATGAGCGTTCGCCCCTGGTGGGCCAACAGCTCGTGGCACTGTTCGCGTGGGATGAGGCAACCTTCCTGAAGAATACCGAGGGTGGCCCGGTGCGGCGCATCAGTCACGAGCGCTGGCTGCGCAATATCGCCGTGGCGCTGGGCAATGCGTTGCGCCAGGCTCACCCCGACGACGCGCACGTACTGTGTGCCGCTTTGCACAGTCGCGCCGAGCACCCCAGTGCGCTCGTGCGCGAACATGTCGAGTGGGCGCTGGCGCAGGCGCGCTAGGCGCGCCTTTACGCCACTGCCACTATGCGCTCAGCCACTGCAGGCGCTCGCGTGCCGCCTGGTATTCCGTTGTGAGCCGTTCCACCACCTTCGCGGCGGGCAACACCTCTTTGACTGCACCCACACCCTGGCCTGCGCCCCAGATGTCCTTCCAGGCCTTCGGGCGCGAGCTGCCTGCGCTGAAATCCATTTTCGACGGGTCGGCGACCGGGAGGTTGTCGGGATCGAGGCCACCGCGCACCAGGCTGTCACGCAGGTAGTTGCCGTGAACGCCCGTGATGAAATTGGTGTACACGATCTTCGATGCGTCGCTGTCGACGACCATCTGCTTGTAGTCGTCGTGTGCATTGGCTTCTTTGGTGGCAATGAAGGCCGACCCGATATAGGCGAGGTCGGCCCCTGCGGCCTGGGCGGCCAAAATGGCATTGCCGTTGGCAATCGCGCCTGCGAGCAGCAGGGGGCCGTCAAACCATTCACGGATTTCCTGAACGAGCGCAAACGGCGACTGCGCGCCGGCATGCCCCCCCGCGCCGGCTGCCACTGCGATCAGACCGTCGGCACCCTTTTCGATGGCCTTGCGGGCAAACCGGTTGTTGATGACGTCGTGCAGCACGATGCCGCCGTATGCGTGTATGGCTTCATTGACGTCTTCGCGCGCACCCAGCGAGGTGATGATGATGGGCACCTTGTGCCGGACGCAGGCTTCCAGGTCATGTTCGAGCCGGGTATTGGAGCGGTGCACGATCAGGTTCACGGCAAAGGGCGCGGAAGGGCGGTCCGGATTGGCCTCGTCGTATGCGGCAAGCTCATTCTTGATGCGGTGCAGCCATTCGTCGAGTGCGGCTTCGGGGCGTGCATTGAGCGCGGGAAACGAACCGACCACGCCGGCCTTGCACTGTTCGATGACGAGCTCGGCGCTCGAGACGATGAACATGGGAGAGCACACGACCGGTAAACGCAGGCGGCCGTTCAGGACCTCGGGTAACGACATGAATATCCTCTGTTTCTGATTGAAGTTTTCTGTTTAGTGAAAAGTACCGGCTTTTGCACCGATGCAGGGTGAAAGAGCTTACAGGCCCACACTTGCAGTGGGGCCCCAATCCTGTTCAGCCAGTCGCGCACCGATGGCAGCCGCTTCCTTTTTCAGCGACGCCGCCAGTTCGGCTTCACGCGACTGGATGCGGTCGCTCAGGGCCGCGATTGACAGCGCCGCCAGCGGGCGGCCGTTGGGCGCCAGTACGGCCACGGCGATGCCACCCATGTGCTCGACCACGACATCGAGCAAAACGGCATGGCCGTTTCGGATGGCAGCGTCGACACGGTCGCGAAGCAGGCTGTCGGTAATCAGGGGGTAACGCGCCAGCCGCGGCCGTACCAGCCGCAAGGCGGTTTCGCGTTCACTTTCGCTCATTGCGGCCAGCACCGCGACACCGCCCGAGCCGACGCCCAGCGTGCGTCGGCTGCCCAGTTCCTGGAAATTGGCCTGGATGGGGTAGCTGCCTTTCTGGAAATCAACACATACCGTTTCGACGCCATTCAGTACGGCAAGAATCACCATGTCCTGGAATTCGTCTGCCAGGCGCATGAGGCTGGCGCGGCCCACGTCGCGCCAGTCGACCTTCTCGCGCGCGCTTGCGCCGATGCGGGCCATTTCGGGGCCCAGACAATAGCGCTTCGTTTCCGGGTCGCGCAGAACAAGGCCTTCGCTGATCAGGGTATCGAGTATGCGCATAACGGTGGATTTGCCCATGCCGCAATGCGCCGCGATATCTGTCAGCCGCTGATTGGAAGGGTCGGTCATGGCCTTGAGGATGCGGCATGCCTTCTCCACCGAGCCCGAGCGGTTTGCGTCGTTGTCGAGCGCTTCTGATCGTTTTTTTGTCATTTCTATTCCCCAACTAGTTGCGTAGCTTGGAACTGCTTTTGTCTCCATAAGTTCCATTCTATGCAACTAAATTGGAAAGCTGGATAAAAACCTACGAAATTCATAGGGGAAATGTATCGCACATATTGCAATGTGCGCAACAGATTACTATTATAAAAACAAGCAAGGCAGTTTGGTTGCGTACAGTGCAACCATTCTGTCACCCCGGAACTTGAATGTGACACCCATGGCAATACTTGAAACCCGTATCTCGTCCGCCAGCGCCGATTTTCAGCGCAACCGGCAGGCTATGTTGTCTCAGCTGGAGCGAGTGCGGCGCATTGAGCAGGACACGCAGGCCGTGTCGGCCGCAGCAAAGCCCCGCTTCGAAAAACGCAAACAACTTCTGCCCGCCGAGCGCCTCGCGCTGCTGCTCGACCGTGGCGCCCCCTTCCTTGAGCTGGCCACTCTGGCCGGCTATGGCATGAAACCGGCCGACGCCCAGGGGCGCCAGACCGCAGGCGGCGGCCTGATCGCCGGTATCGGGTACGTGTTGGGTGTGCGCTGCATGGTGGTGGTGTCCGACTCGGGCATCGACGCCGGTGCCTTTCAGCCCAAGGGGCTGGAAAAGCTGCTGCGCATGCAGGAAATCGCCCTTCAGAACAAGCTGCCGTTCGTCCAGCTGATCGAAAGCGCCGGCGGCAACCTGTTGAACTATCGGGTCGAAAACTTCGTCGACGGGGGCGCAAAATACCGCAATCTTGCATTGCTCTCGGCTGCGGGCATTCCGGTCATTACCGTCACGCACGGGCCGTCCACGGCGGGTGGTGCCTATCAGACCGGCCTGTCCGACTACATTGTGCTGGTGCGCGGCCGCTCCAAGGCCTTCCTGGCCGGTCCCTCGCTGCTCAAGGCCGCAACCGGCGAAATCGCCACCGAAGAAGAACTCGGCGGTGCCGAAATGCACGCATCCATATCGGGCCTGGGCGATTACCTCGCCGAGGACGACCGCGACGCCATTCGCATTGCCCGCGAGATCGTCGATTCGCCGGCATGCGAAGAAGCATTGGGTCGAACCCTGCACAGCCGCGTGGCACAATCGGGCCTGAATCCGCTGTTGCCGCGGGGCTGAGACGAGCATTGCGTTCAATGGCTGCCTGCGCGGGTGTGTATGCAAGCCGGTGCGCTACCCTTGAGGTGTGGCCCGACCACCCGGCAGCGCCAGCAGCATGCACAGGCCCCCCAGTTCCGAGGCCTCGGCGCGCACCGAACCGCCATAGGTGCCCGCCAGGTCGCGCACGATGGAAAGGCCCAGCCCCGAACCCGGCATGCGCTCGTCCATGCGCACGCCCCGCTGGAAAATGGCTTCACGTTGCGCTTCGGGCAGGCCGGGGCCGTCGTCTTCAACCCGCAACAGCATCATATCTGGTGCGCTCGCACACACCGACACCCGCACCTGACGATCCGCCCACTTGCATGCGTTTTCCATCAGGTTGCCCAGCATTTCCTGCAGGTCCTCCTGGCCGCCGCGGAACGTCCAGTCATCTTCCACGTTCCCGAGATTCAGCTGCACGCCCTTGTCGGCGTACAGCCGGTTCAGTACCCGGGCGATCCCCTGCAGTACGGGAAGCACTTCCGTACGCATGCCCGGGGTGCGCACGGTGGCTGCAGCCCGTGCTCGCGCCAAATGATGTTCGACCTGCCGCCTGGCCAGGCCGACCTGTTCCGACACCAGGTTGCCGAAGGGTGTGGTTTCGCGTTCGGATGCGTTGGCCAGCACGGAAAGCGGGGTCTTGATGGCGTGCGCGAGGTTGCCGGCCTGCGTGCGTGCCTGCTGCACGATTTCGCTGTTGCTTTCGAGAACGGCGTTGAACTCTTCCACCAGCGGTTGCAGTTCCGACGGGAAGCAGCCCTCGATACGGCCGGCATTGCCGGCGCGCACGTCGCTGACTCGTGCACGCAGAACTGCCAATGGGCGCAGGCCCACATACAACTGCACGACCGTGGCCGCCGTGAGGCCGAGCCCGAGCACGCCCAGGAAGAGGGCCAGCATGACGCCGAACTGCGACATGGGGCCGCTCAGCGCTTCGCCGTCGACCGCAACCGTCACGCGGTATGTGGATGTACCCTCTGGCGGCGTAATGGTACGCACCAACGCGAGGAGGGTAAGGCCACGCGGGTCGGTGAATTCCTGCAGCGTGTTGTTGGTTTGCTGCCGTGGCGCATCGGAGGGGAATTGCAACGTCTGATCCCACAGCGAGCGCGAACGAAACACACCGGCCTCGGGCGGGGTACCCGGCTGGAGTCGGTCGATCTGCCAATACAGACCGGAATAGGGCAGCTGCAGGCGTGGGTCGGATGGTTCGGTGCGCAGCGTGGCCGCCCCTTGCTCATTGACTGACATCGAGGCGATGAGCTGGTTCTGATAGACCGCAAGCTCGGTGGCCAGCTGGCGGGTGATGTGTTGTCGAAACAGATCCGTCAGTGCGAGGCCGGCAACCACCACCGATACCAGCACCCAGGCGATGGTTCCGAGCAGCAGGCGGCCGCGTAGTGAATGGAGCAGGCCGCGCATCAGCCGGCCTCGCGCATACGGTAGCCCAGGCCCCGTACCGTTTCGATCGTGCCGGGCGGCAGCTTTTTGCGCAGCCGGCCGATAAAGACATCGATCGTATTGGAGTCGCGATCGAAATCCTGCGCGTAGATGTGTTCCACCAGTTCGTTGCGTGAGACGACTTCGCCGACGCGCTGCATGAGGACCGCGAGCACGCGGTATTCGTGACCCGTGAGGTTGAGTGCCCGCCCGTCAACGGTGACGCGGGCCTGGCGCGTATCCAGCACGATGGAGCCGCATGTCCATTGTGCGCTCGCATGGTTGCCACTGCGGCGAATCAACGCACGCAGACGTGCCAGCAGTTCTTCCATGTGGAAGGGTTTGGTGAGGTAGTCGTCGGCGCCGGCATCGATGCCGCTTACTTTTTCGTGCCAGTTGTCGCGCGCAGTGAGAATGAGCACGGGCATGTCGCGGCGCTCGCTGCGCCATTTGCGCAGCACCGTCAGGCCGTCCATCACGGGCAGACCCAGGTCGAGCACCACGGCATCGTAGGTTTCCACCGAACCCTGAAAATGCGCCTCGCTGCCATCGGACGCCAGGTCAACCGCATAGCCCGCGTCGGTCAGGGCCTGACGCAATTGCGCGGCCAGCGTGGGGTCGTCTTCAACCACCAGAATTCGCATCAGTCGTCATCCTCTTTGTCGCGGGCCTTGACGGAAATGATTTTGCCGCTGGAGGCGTCGACCTTCATCTTGATGATTCTTCCCGACGCCTGCAAGAGTTTCAGTTCATACCGATACATGCCGTCGTCGTGTTCGAACTCGACTTCGACCGGCTCGCCGGGGTATTCGCGCGCGACGATGTCCAGTACCTGACGCAGCGAGAGGACTTTCCCGGAAAGCAGGGCACGGCGCGCCTCGTCGTGATCACTGCGCTGGCGGCGTTCGTGGTCGTGCGCGATGCCGGCCGCAGGCAGGCTCAGCAACGGTACGGCCATTGCCACGGCCGCCACACCCGCGACGAGGCGGCGACGTTCGTTGCGGCTGGCGTACGTAGATGGGCGGGGTGTCTTCATGACGACTCCTTGTGTGGGGTGGGGCGAATCGCCCGGCGCTGAATTCTGTTGTAACGGCTGGTACATGAACGGCACATGAACGGCCGCTTCACGGAGCGTTCATGTGCCGAATCGCACAATGGCTGCACATACCCACGGCACGACCTCAACACTTCCGGTACGGCCATTTTCAACCCAGAAGGAGCGCATCATGTCCAACCTCATCAAGAAATCCGCAATCGCCATTGTTTTGGGTGGCGCCGCCGCCATGGCCGGCCTCACGTTCGCACAGGCCGATACCGTTTCCAGCACTGCCGCCACCCTGGTTGCACAAGCCACAACGCCTTCGACAGGTGGCGCGGCAGCGCGATCTCAGTGGCTGAATTTGGGCCAAATCTACGAACGGGTGGTGGCGGCCGGCTATACCGACGTGCGCGAAATCGAACGCGAAAAAGACGGTTATGAAGTCAAGGCGAAAGACGCCCAGGGGCGCTCGGTGAAACTTTACATGGAACCCGTGGAAGGAAAAATCGTGAAGGAGAAGGTGCGCGACGACGACTGATTCCGTGCGGCAACGTGCAGCGTGATCGCTGCAACAGCCGGCTCGAATCACCCCGGGATAGCCTCTGGTTCTGTCGTACCAGGGCTGCATCGGAGGCCTCCCGACCCACCTTCTTGAAAGGCTCTTGATCATGAAGACGCGGAACGTTCTCGGTATTTTCATCGCCATACTGACGGCTGCCTGGGCATGGGATGCCCTTTACGTGCATCCCATGTCCGGCACCTGGCCCTGGCTGATGCAGCGTCACGCTTTGTACCTCACCGGCATAGGGTCGATTGGCTTGATGTCGCTGGTGATGGTGCTGGCGACGCGGCCCACCTGGCTGGAAGGGCCATTGGGTGGCATGGACAAAATCTACAACGTGCACAAATGGGCGGGGATACTTGCCGTTCTTTTTGGTGCGGCGCATTGGTTCATCAAGCTCGGGGGTGGCGAACTGGCCGACCTGATCGGCAAAGATGGCCGGCCCGCCAAGGCGGCGGCATTATTCTTCGCACAATCGTGGCGCTCACCAGCAAAGGATATGGGCGAATGGGCCATTTATGTGTTGCTAGGTTTGTTAGTGCTCGCGTTGTGGAAACGCTTTCCGTATCGCCCGTGGCGGGTGCTGCACAAAGCGATGCCGGTGATCTACCTGGTGCTGGTGTTCCATACCGTGGCCCTGATGCCGGCCGATTACTGGGTCGGCGCCACAGGTGCGTTGATGACCGTGCTGCTTTTTGGCGGTTCGACCGCGGCCGTGCTGTCGCTTGCACAGCGCATTGGTCGAAATCGGCGTCATTCCGGCCGTATTGTTTCGATCACTGAGCGCGGCAACGTGCTGGAAGTGGCCTGTGAGCCGGACGATGATTGGCCAACCCACCGTGCGGGGCAATTCGTCTTCCTGACATTTGATCGTGCCGAGGGGGCACACCCGTTCACCATTGCCTGTGCGCCGCGGCACGGTTCGCGCCAGCTCGTGTTTCAGATCAAGGCGCTGGGTGACTACACGCGTATGCTCGCGCGCCGCCTGCGGGTGGGGCAACCGGTACAGATCGAAGGCCCGTACGGGCGACTCGACTACCGCAAGGGTCGCAGCAATGCGGCGCAGGTCTGGGTGGCTGGCGGCATTGGCATCACGCCCTTTCTTGCGTGGCTGGAAAACCTGCGTCATGAGCCTCTGGCAACGCCGGTACAGATGCATTACTGCGTGCGCGATGCCGCCACAGACCCGTTGATTGACCGGGTGCGCACGCTGTGCGCCGCCGCACCGAACGTCACGCTGCACATTCATGATGAAAGCGCAGCACAACGGCTCGACGCCGCAAGTGTGTTGGATAGCTGCGAACCGGATGATGGTCGGATGGACGTCTGGTTCTGCGGACCGGCAGCGTTCGCAAAGAGTCTTGAGGCCGGCCTGCAGGCCGTGCTGGGCCGCGGCGTGCGTCTGTACCGGGAGGCGTTCGACATGCGTTGAGCGAGACGAGTGGATCGGGCAGGCCGGTACTCGCTGGCTCTTCTGCAACTAAATAGGGCCGGTCATTTCGACTGACGTATCCACCGCGCAATGTACGGTGCTGCCTGGATGATGTTGAGCAAGGCGCTTACGAGCGTCAGCATGCCCGTAAGCAATACAACGGCGATCACGACGGTACTCTGGTGCTTGATCTTGACCCACCAGTTGGCCTCGAAACGGAAGTTGCCGCCGCCGTAGCGATCGACTTTCACCCCTTCCGCCCGTGCCGCCTTTGCGGCGGGATTAGCCGTCACGGCCGTGCCGCATCCGCAGAAGATCAGATCCGCCGGAGAACCGTCGCGAGCCAGGGCTGTTGTTCGCGCGGCAACCCTTCGGGGCGATAGTAATGCGTGAGTTCCGTGAACCTGGCGGCAGTCACCAGCGCACGCCAGCTTTCGAGGTCGTGGTAAGCGCCATAGCGCTGCCCATTCCATGTCTCTTCGTTGTGGCCACGCGGGTTAGAGCTGAAAAGTACGCCGCCGGGTTTGAGTGCGCGATGCAGTTCGCCAAGCACACGCGGCAATTCTTGCGTTGGAACGTGAAAGAGAGAGGCATTGGCGAATACGCCGTCGAAATGCTCGGCTGGCAAGTCGAGAGCGAGAAAATCCTGATGCCATACCTCGGCGCCCGAGTTCCTGCGCGCCATCTCGACAAAACGGGCCGAGCCATCCAGGCCCACTGCCCGGTGCCCAAGCGAAACAAAGGTTTTAAGGTCGCGGCCCGGCCCGCATCCGAAATCCAGAATGACATACGGCTCGGGAGCTTCGATGTAGCGCAAAAGGGCGTTGATGTTCTGGCTCACGTCGTGATCGTGCGTGCCGGACCAGAACGCCTCGGCGTTTCGGTCATAGTGTGCAAGCGTCAGTTCGCTGATTTGACGGAGTTTTTCTTTATCCATGCTCTGCTACGCCAGCTGGCCGCGCGGGCGCTCACCGTGACGTTTCCCGTTTGAGCCGCAGCGTCTCAGCCAAGGCGCTGCCAATTGAGGCGATTGCCTCATTGCGTTGCTCCATTGCCGCCCGTGTCTGCGTGATGTAAACCGCAACGGTCATTGGAGCGTGATCAGGGGGCCAGACGACTGCGACGATACCTCGTGACCCATGTCCACCGGCTCCCGTCCTGTCGGCTATCTGCCAATCAGCGGGAATGCCCGCCCGCAGCAGCGGCCCGCCTACCTTATTATCCACCAGCCATTGCGTCAGTGTCGTTTTCGCGGAAAGGGACAGCACATCGCCCAAGACCAGCTTCCGCAACGAAGTCGCTATCGCCGCCGGGGTAGTCGTATCGCGGGCATCGCCAGGCGTGGCCTCGTTGAGCTGCGTTTCCCAGCGGTCGAGACGCGTCACCTCGTCGCCTATGGAACGTAAAAAGGCCGTGACTTCGTGCGGCCCACCCAGCGCTTCGAGCACCTTGTTGGCAGCGGTGTTGTCGCTGGTTAACAGGGTCGCCTCACATAGCTTGTACAAAGGTACGTGCTGATCTGACCACCCTTCGGTCACCGGCGAGTAGGCGACGAAATCAGTCGGACGTATCTGTACTGAGCGGTTCAGGTCTTCCAGGCCATTGTCGGCTCGCGCGAGCAGCGCCCCGCACGCCAAAACCTTGAAAGTGCTGGTCATTGGGAAGCGTTCGTTGGCCCGGTACTGCCAGCTTGCACCACTACCCGTGTCGTAGATTGCCACGCCGACGCGGGCATCAAGCTGCTTTTCGGCCTGTCGGGCGGCTTCCAGAATCAGGTTTTCTTCCGATCTGGCCGGGGGTGAGTGGATGGCACAGACGCAGAAAAGCAGCACCGCGAGGATATGCGCCCTACGGAGCGTTCCTCTGCGCCAGAGAGAGTGAGTGGATGCTTGCTTCCACAGCGGTACTTGCATTAAGCGCTCCTTTTTCGGTCTCAGGATAACCGAATGGAAACCAATCTGAGCGGCATCGCCGCAGTATGGCCTACAGTGTTTCGTCGCGTGTTGTTTGTCAGTCAGGGACTCTATCCGCGTCGGTTTTATCCATAAGGGTTCAGGCTCAGTAAAGTACCGTCGTGAAGCCGGGCCGTCGTAAGCGGTCCATCTCCTCCATAATTGTTCGCTCGCGGGCCTTCCGGCATCGTATCGGTGTTGGATCGGCACCAAGGCTTACGCCCAACGTGAGGGTATTGCCGTCTCCAGCCTGTATTATTGGCGCCAACGTCTGAAGGCTCAGTGCCATGGGCCGCAGTTGCCGACCCAGAGCGCGAATGCCACGGCCGCACGGTTGTTCGTGCC